>NZ_RXHU01000054.1 GCF_003955665.1 Paenibacillus whitsoniae | reverse complement strand
TTAATACCCCCTACTATACGGCTTGCCAGTGAAAAGCTTCAACAAACTAATTTCCGACACCTAACTTTTTTCCGACTACGTTGGCAACTCGCAAAAAATCCCCTCCGTTTCCTCAACGGGGGGATCTTCTCGGCTAGGTCCGCCGTACTCCTACTAGGCATCTGCAATAGGCCGCGACTTCATTGGTTTCTGCCTAATGTCACTTTTGTGAGAAATACATTGTGGCGTTCACTAAGTCATACATGTATGGCTCTTTCTTTGTCATGATATGAAAAGCAGTATTAATGCCTGCATCAGCTCCAATGGCGTTGTAACCATCTTGCGTATAATGGAACTGATCTTTCATGAGCCCGGCTTCAGCCATAGCTGCAAATTTCGTAGAAACCAGTATCGTATTACTATATGTTCTGCACAGATCAGTTTGAGCGGTGATGATTGAATGATATAAGGTTGCATTGTCCCGATGGTTACCGATGCGGACGATATAACAGTTTTCGATGCCTACTGCGATCATGGCCTCTATCATAGCAGTAATATTTATGGTGTAAGTCGCGCCATCCATGGCGTTATCCCCGTCAGTTTCACCTTGGCACCATACCATGAACTTATTTTTAATGGTATATCCATTAGAAGTCAGCCAGTTTTTAGCGGCGTTGTATCGAGCAATGGAGTCGTTAAGATACGCACTCCCGGGCTGCCAGAGATTGATAGATGACCCACCTTTTGATGCGGATACCGCAACCACCTTGCGGCCGACAACCCCAAAGTAGGCGTTAACAAAAGCCGACACCATTGATCCTGTCTTTGCGCCTGGCTCTGTAATTCCTGAAGGGTTATTCTCGTTCTCACCGAATGGCTCTGACAGCGGATATAGCTGTTTCGGATCCGAGATGGCACGGAACTCATATGCTGTACCCGGTGCCACAGCGGGTGCTTGCGCCGCCGTCCCTCGACCAGCCATGTTTGACTGTCCCATAAACATGATAAGGTCTACTTCATTTTGACCTTCGAGATTACTGGTTGTTGAATTCAAATCCATTATAAAATTGTCACCACACTTATTTGATTTCCCCAAAGAATCTGATTTCAGATGTCTCGAAAGATATTAGTTTAACCCCTAACATGAGCCTGATAATTGTGCAAGAACAATAGCCCGAACCTTCACTTGCTAGTTTCGCATCAGTTGTTAAAAGAGACGACCAAAAGAATGAAGTGGCTTCCCCGTCCATCAACCAATTTCCAATTTAAGTTTGATAATCGCATCGCCTACCAATCTTGCTACCTCCTCCGCACCTTGTTCGTTTAGATGTGTGTTGTCTTCAATGCCTTCTGGGTAATTCGGATGTTCACCAGCTCGTAGCCAAGTAAACCACTCTTTAGATTTAGTATTTCCCATTTCCTTGAATGCAACTGCACTTCTTCCGCATAAATCTATGAATGGCACTTTTTCTTGAACTGCTAATGCTTCCATTGACCGAGGATAATCACCATGCGTGTTGAGCAATAATCCATCCACGTCAAACTGTCTACGACAAAGTGGCGAGATAAGCACAGGATGTGCCCCTTTCGCTCTCGCTCCATCGATATATTTCAGCAAATATTGGTGAAACGTACCCCATGGGCTAGTATGCCTTTCGGTATCTACCTTACTATCGTTGTGACCGAATTGGATAAATAAGTAGTCACCGTTTTTAATTATCCCCAGAATTTCTTCCAGACGTCCTTCGTCTATAAAACTCTTTGAACTTCTCCCGTTGGTTGCTTTATTAACAACCAAAACAGAATGCGGAATAAATAAATGGAGCTTATTCCCCCACCCCTGCATAGGAGACGATTCTATTGAGTAATTCGCCATCGTCGAATCCCCTGCCAAATAAATTGTTTGTTTCACCAAAGCTATCACCACCTGTTTAAATATTATTTAACAAACCTTTACAATTACTGGACCAATTAAACCAGATGGTTGCGACTGACCATCAATACGATTGGCTAATGTATTAGTCACTTCTACGCGTATATCATTCCAGCCTTGTCTCGCGGCATGTGTAATATTGAACACATACGGTTTCCACATACGAACTCCAATTTCTATATCATTGATCCATACACGAACCATCTCATGTGCATTCCTGACATCAAGCTTCATAAAAAACGTTTCTCTCAATTTTATAATCCCCCATGTGAAGAAAAAAATCGCTTTAAACGATGCGCCAATTCATCGTCGGACAATGGATTACGGTGTGTATTTTCCAAATAAATATATTTTTCCGTCTCTGGCATCAAAAATTCCTTGTACCACAAGAAAAAATCAGGACTGTCGCCGTGTATGCGCAGAAACCGCCTTAAAGTGTCTACATTATATATTGTACTTTTAATATTCGTAAGCCAATCTGCTTGATAGAATCGATCCCACTTCCCATGCTCAGCCTCTTTTAATATGTCTAGCCCTTTTTTGTAAGACCACATCGATTCGGAAGCGTACACGAAGGCCTGTGGGTAATTCTGTTCACGGTATTCCCTGTACGAACGACACAGCCAGTAAAATCCTTCACATCCGGACAAATGTAAAGCTCCATGGAAACGCAGCAGATCGGTTGCCCTTCTTAAGTCGTCAGCTACTAATTTCCCCAGGACTTCATCACATTTTTGAAGCCAAGCTTCCCAATTCTTAATTCCTTGTTCTAAACGATCTTCGAAATTCTTCACTTGCTGATTGAATGGAACATCTCCTACAGCCCAGAACAATCTTGCATCTGGCTGCACGCCCTTTCCTTGCAACCAATGTCCAATCATTTGTCTGGCAGGATGATGATAATATTCATCTCCAGCCAAGTCATCTGCATGTGGTCCATACTGAATAGCTGCTTCCGTGTAGCTGAGATACAGTTCCTCCAACTCTTCATGGTGACTAGCATAATAGCTACTTACGAATTCTTTTATATGCTCATTTACGTCAATTGAACCATCACTCCATAGTACACGAAGAATGTCTAGGGAATAAACATGGGGTCTGATATTTCCACAATTAATTAGCAAATAATCATCTGCTCCAGCATCAAATGCCGTCTCGATCTCCTGTTTTAGAAAATTAGACGAGCCAGGGAACATCGTCAAATGATTGGAAGCTTGTAAATCATGGAACGTCACGTGGTAATACAAACCATCTTTACCTCCATCATTGGCTGCTGGGAGTGAGACTACGCGAAGATTCTGGTTATTATGTCTTCGGGAAACCATTTTCCCGTAACCATTATCCGCCCATATTTTGATCACATCTTCAGGCAGATCCACATAGCCGCCTTTATACAATTCAGCGATCTCCCCGTATAAAGCTACGCAATAAACTGGATTCTGGACGGCACTTCCAATCATGTCGTATTGTTTTCGGATGACCTTACTAATCATTGCGCCGCGCTTTTCTGACGTATCGAAAGAAGGATCATTATGCCAAAATGGTGCGTCTCCTTGACCTCTGAAGGAAAGTACCCATAGAACCTTCATATCCTTTTGCTCTTCAATCGCTTCCGCCCACAAACTTTCAAACAACTCGGGGGCTTCCCGATAACTGGCATTCCTGCCTGGAAAAGCGCGTAAGAACATTTCTGCACCTAACGGCTCAGCATGATGATGCGTCACCCATAGCCCCATTTCTACGGCTAGCTTGTAGTGGATACCGTCTCTTGGCAAGTCTGTACCTGGAATAACCATATTACCACCGCTACGCAGCAATGCTTCGAACACAGGTTCCCATACTTCCCTTGATGGTGGATACGGCTCTTTCCAGCCAATTAAACATACTTCGTCATTAACAAACCAGCCGCGGTAACGAACCTTAGGCACTGGGGCGTCATAATGATGACATGGAATTTCGATCTCGGAGAGCTTCGCAATGGACTGGTCTGCCCAAAACCAGAATGGTTGCATGCCTAAATATTTCTTACTAAAGGCTAGGATTCCATAAACGATTCCTAAGTCATCATGTCCTATAATCTCCATCCGGGGAAACTTCCCGCTCAAATTGAAACGAAATCCAAACGCCTCAGGACGGTTCGGAATATCATCTTTTTCCTGGGCAATTCGAATGCATAGTTCCGCTTCTTCATATGCTCCCGTTACTAGTTTTGGCCTGGCACCCAACACTGTTTCGAAATCTCTAACCAACATCCTCAAGGCATGTTCAACCGACGAAAACTGTATTTCAGGGATTTGTATGTGTACCTGTCCTTTTAAAACTAATTGTTCAATTATCTGATTTCCCATACTCTTGTCGGCATCCTTTCATTCACTGTTCTTCATTTTCTTTTTCTTTTAAAAATTGAACCCCCATAAACAGCATGGGGGGTAGTCAAACCATTTATTTCTTTTTCATATCCTTGTAAGCAGCTCTGCGTTCATCGATTACAGCCTGACCGCCAATTTTCAGATATTCTTGAACACCTGCATCATATGTTTTTTCAAAATCGCCCTGCTTTGCCATAATACTTTTCACGACAGTTTCATTTGCCTTATCCTTGAGCGTCTTTCCGTATTTAATCTCGGAATCAATTGGACGATCGAATCGAGGGATTGTATACCCATCTTTAAGTCCGTTTATAATCGTTTGTTTCGCTAGATCTTTATAATTCGGGAACCCAAGAGAAATCGCTTCAATATTTTTTTCTTGGGATCCGAAATCTTTACCGTTAATCACCATCGCAATATCGGTGTTATTGTAGAATGTTTTCTTCGATTCATCCGTTGTGATTGCTTTCGGGAAGCCATTCTCTAATGTATAGTGCTGACCTTCGAGACCATTCTGCAGTGTGAACAGAACGTCTGGCTTTGACATCCAATCTAGATATTTGACCACTTCCGCCGCATGCTTGCTCGCTTTAGGAATCAAAAGAAACGCGCCGATTGGATCAGAGATAGCTTTTACTGATTTGCCCTCTTCGTTCGTAAAGGGATCCATGGCGACATATTCGGCACCTGGAATGTTCTTTTTTAGTGTATCGAATACGTTGCCATTTCCCATTAAGTTTGGATGAGCAGCATTCGCGGTGAAGGCGCCTACAAGACCGTTGGCCACATCTTTTTCTAACGTTTTCCCGTCCTTGTCCAGCGAGAAGTCCGGATTAATTAGGCCTTCTTGATTCATTTTATTCAAGAACTGAACGCCCTCTTTATAACCCGGTTTCGTTATTTCTTGGGTAAAGTTTGACGTCGATAAGGCATAGTTGTCTTCTTCTGACAATTTCTTAATGAATGAAGAGATTAATACGACTGGTGTTGTAATCGCCGTACCATCCATTGTGCTGAAGTCGTAAGGAATCACTTTGCCGCCTGTCTGGCCTGGATCTTTCTCCTTAAAGGCTTTCATTGTCTTGTAGAATTCATCTGTCGTCTTCGGAACCGGCATACCTAGCTTATCCAACCAGTCTTTTCGAATATAGGAGGACTGGGTATATTGCAGAGGTCTCTTTGCAGGGATAGCATATTGCTTGCCGCTGAAGATTCCGTAGGAGAGAACATCCTGGCCAAGAAACTTCTTCAGATTGGGACCATTGGCATCGATCAAGGTACTAAGGTCTGTCAAACCGCCGCTTTTCACAAAGTTGTTAATCGTCGTTGTGTCATACGTAAACACAAGATCAGGGGCATCCCCAGATGCCATGAGAATATTAAGCTTATCTATCTCTTGGTTGCGGGGAACCGGAATGAACTGCATCTTAATATTGTTCGGATCACCGAAATTCTTCTGAATCCACTGTGTCCAGAAGTTGTTGTCGACTGGACCTGCACCTGCTGGCGCATTCCCCCGGTCGAACACCTCCACTTTCAGCGTAACGGGATCTTTACTTACCGCCGTTGTTGCAGCAGCTCCTGTAGCTGTGCTTGGAGAAGCATCCTTCGTTGAACTCGAACAAGCTGAAAGCAAACCTGCTAATACGATAACTGTCGTTGAAGCCCCAAACCATTTACGTTGCGAAAACTTCATCTTCTAAATCCCCTTCACATTTGTTTGTGATGTACATGTATGTTACACCTCGAAAGAACCGAGGAATTAACCGATGGCAACTGACCCTAAATTAACCCTTTACTGCCACAATCATATATTTTGGATTGCGCCTACTGGTTCAGGTGATTAACCACACTATACGGGGAGTATCTCGAATGGTACAACAAACTAATTTCTGATCATTAAACAGATTTCCGTTACCATTGCTTGGACAGGCTTTACGCTAGCTGCCCGTCTAGTCATAGCCCGTTATTAGAATCCGCTTTATCAACTGAATTTAGTTCGTAGGCTTCTCTAACAAGGATTACTCCACTTAAAATTACAAATAAATCCGCTTTATCTGCAGGCCATTGAAAAACTTACGTTTTTTCGGAAGACAGTCGATTTATGTCTGTGAAGTCAAATAAAATACAAAAAATCCGTTTAAGCCCATCTCACAGGCTAAAAACGGATTTTTTTGTTCAAAAATTAAACGTTTCATAAGTCGTTGTTAAACTTCAAAAAGAGAGGCTAACGCCTCCCTTTAATAAACTGCTAATATGTTTTTCACTCAGGCATACCTAGCAACAGCTTTCCACCTGCACCAATACATACTAGCTCTTCTTATTTGAAAGTATCGACACGCCATTTGCAGGTACAATTACCGTATTCTCTACAACCTCTCCGGAAAGTTCGTTAATAAACTGCTCATTCCCCAAGCCAACTTCCGTCGGCTCTTGATTATGATTCAATACGAAATAATAAGATATATCCTCTTTTATCCGTTTTGAAACTTCCACGCCTTTCTGATAAGGCAACAATGGCTTTATCCCCTTCGACTCGCAAATGTTAGACATAAATCCTGCAAGGAAAGCTGAATCTGGACTTGTAGCAACATACCAAGCCTCTCCTGAACCAAAACGATTTACTGTTATAGCTGGCATTCCTTTGTAAAAATCCGATCCATATACAGCCTTAATTTCGGCGCCTTCTGAATGTATGAGATCACACAAAATTTGGCATGCGTAGGTTCCATGCAGCGAGCCCCATGGCTGGGTCAGTACAATTTCATTCTTTTGATCTGGATAAAGTGCATCAATTTCTTCGGCCCAAATACCTAGCAGTGAACGCAACTTCCCAGGATAACCGCCGAGCGTAACCAAATCATGCTCATTCACGATTCCGCTAAAGAACGTTGTAATAAAGGTACCTCCGCCTCGAACGAATGCCTCCATCTTCTCGGCAAATCCAGGTTTAATCATATATAACACAGGTGCGATAACGACATCGTACTTGCTCAGTTCTTCTTCTACACAAATCATGTCTGCTTGTATATTCAATTGATATAATGCGTCATAATATTTGTGTACTTCGTCAACATAATTGAGCGAAACTGTCGGGCCACTGGATAACTCAACCGCCCAACGATTTTCCCAATCGAACATGATGGCTACTTTAGACTCAACTCGGGAGTCTAGCAGCTTGTCGGATAACTGTTCTAACTCAATTCCCAACTCGGCACATTCTCGGAATACCCGAGTGTGTTCGTGACCAACGTGTTCAATGACTGCGCCATGATATTTTTCGCATGCACCGATAGAACGTCTAAGCTGAAAAAACATGACCGTATCTGCACCGCGTGCGACCGCCTGATAGCTCCACAGCCGCATTACACCTGGCCGCTTCAATGAATTATAAGGTTGCCAGTTTTGCTGACTCGGTGTTTGCTCCATCAGTATGAAAGGTTGGCCACTCTTCAGCCCGCGCATTAAATCGTGCACCATAGCTGTATAACTAACAGGTGTATTTAAGCGTGGGTAATTGTCCCACGACACGACATCCATCTCTTTCGCCCAAGCAAAATAATCCAATTCCGGATATGTCCCCATCAGGTTAGTCGTCACCGGAATAGTTGGCGTATGCTTCTTGATCTGGTCATGCTCGAGTTTATAGCATTCGAGCAAACTCGCTGACTGAAAGCGACGATAGTCGAGTGAAATTCCCTGGAAATAAGTTCGGTTGCCTTCCCGCTCCTCGCTAAGATCGTTAGGTGGAACGATTTCATCCCAGTCGTAGAAGGTGTGACCCCAAAATCGCGTATTCCATGCTTTGTTAAGCTTGTCTAGACTGCCGTATCGGCTTTGAAGCCAGCGACGAAAGCTCTCCGCACAACTTTCACAATAGCAGTATCCGCCGTATTCATTTGAAACATGCCAAATGAGCAACCCAGGATGATCCTTGTAGCGTTCAGCCAGCTTATCTGCCATCCTTGATGAATATTTACGGTACGCTGGACTGTTCGGGCATGAGTTGTGCCTCCCCCCAAACGCCCTCTTTCTCCCGTAAAAGTCAACTCGTAACACATCAGGGTGCCGCTTAGCCATCCATGCCGGATGTGCCCCAGTGCTCGTCGCAAGACAGATATAGATACCATTCCGGTAAAGACGATCCATCTGCTCGTCAAGCCATTCAAAGTTATATGTATTCTCGTCAGGCTGATTCAGCGCCCATGAAAACACATTCAATGTAGCAACATTAATCCCGGCCAGCTTAAACATCCTAACATCCTCGGACCAAAAAGCCTCATCCCATTGCTCAGGGTTATAGTCTCCGCCATACCAGATTTTCGGTAGTTTGTCATTGATCATCATACTTACCCCTTATTCAATATTCATTCCATTCTTCATAAACAAAATAATCAAAATTCGCATGCTATCAGCTTCATTAAACGCATAAACAAATTGAAATTTTTTCCGATTCACTGTCGCTTTTAACCGGATCAATGCGCCAAATGCCATTCACAGTGATTGAGTGGATTTGTCCCATCACGATTTAATCACCCGAACAGGCCCAATAAGTCCGCTTGGTTCTTGCTGCGCAAAGGCCGATAAGAAGTCGGGGATTTCTTTCACCATCGTATTCGTAACTTCTATGATTATTTTATTTTGACCCTTTTGAATAAGGCCATCGACGACTAAAGAGTAAGGAGGACAAATACAGACACCTGCTTCTTCACCGTTAATCCATACTTGCGCAATTTCATAAACTTCACCCAAATCTAATTTAAGTCCTTGATTCGCTGCAGTATGCCATTCAAATTCCGTTTCATAACGGAAGGTTCCCGTAAATCGAGGCAAGCATTCTGCTTCGCTCATATTTATTAATGTCCTCTGTTTTCCCCATTCCTCAAAATGAGGATACGCCTCAGCCGTGGCTAAGGATACCGTCCATTCGCTGTTTATCTCCATTTCCAAACGAACCTCATTCTGCGATGATCGATCCACTTCCTCAGGAACTTCAATGCCTTCCAGATCAGTACCATGAATAAGCACAATGGATTCATAAGGATGAAGTTCAATCTTCACCGCTTCGTTCGTTTTACTCTCCAATTCTACATGGAGCTTTTTCAATCGATTCATAAAGGCATCATAGGCATATACATCACCTTGGACTGGCAAAACAATCTTCCTGCGGATGGTTTGATGCGGATGTTCGTTAAAGAACATAAACACGTCCAAACCATCATGCGAGTAGTGGTAATTGCGAAGATAAGGTTCATAGCCATCGACTTGAATCTCATAATGTCCATCTGCGAAAAGTGTTTGCGTAAGATCGTCTAGTGCGATAACCTTCAAATTATTGTGACCGGCAAGCCCAGCAAGATCAGTGGAAACGTCACTGCCTTCGCTCGAGCGCGTTGGCAACCCGTCGACAAAACGTACAGCTAATCCTTGCTTGGCAAATTTTATCAATAGGCGAATCATCGCGGCTGGAAGTGCTTCTGCATAAGGAATAACGAGGCACTCGAAGGTCTCATTATGAACATGCAGCTTACTGTTCTTCACGCATGCTGCATCCAGAAGGATATCGATCGGTACGATCTCGCAGTCAATCTGATGCTGCATCAATTGCCTTACAGGCTTCTGGAAAAGCATCGCTTCGCCTGACCACTCTGCTTCCGCGTGATACACGACGGCCGCAGTGGCTACATGCCGCCCATCTGAAATTAGGTGACTGATTCGATTCATGTAGTGATTTAAATGTTTGTAGTAGCGGTACTGCGGATTTTTCCCGCCCGCATACATATGCGGTGGGCAATCTGGATCCGGATCCTTCTGGGTAAAGGCATGCGGGACAAAATAATTGACGCCGCGGACAAGCATATGGTCGGTAAGCCATTTCATCAGCTTCAATCCTTCTGCCCAGCCGTACGCCCCGTACACTTCACACATCGTACGGCCTTGCTTCTTCGGATCGAGGTGTCCCAGCGATACCCCAAGCTTGGCTAGCCCATAGTGGAAAAACTCACTATCCGTATCTCCGCCTGGCTTGCTGAAGGACAATTTGTCAAAGCCAGGAACGATCTGCCAAAGCACCACATCGAGGCCAGACATGTCCTGCCCCCACATGGAACGGAAGAAATGTCCAGCTCCTGAACCAAGCCTTGCATGCACATTGTTATCTTCAAGAACATGTCCAATATATTCAACTCCACGGGCTCTGCACCACTCACCGATCTGGCTGCAAAAGTTGTCCGCATAGAGCTTGCTTACTGAATTCATATAGGCGTACCGCACGTTATGTGCTTGTTCTCCCGCTTCATGAAAGAGAAGATGAAGGTTTTTGCGGTAATCTGCACCTAAGGCCTGCTCAAGCATGGCCGACATTTCGCTGCTCCAAGGAAGCGGCACGCCTTTTTTGCCTGGTCTCGATTGGAAGTCAAACGTTGTCTTGTCATTGTAAAATCCTGGTTCATCCGAGAAAAAACCGGCAAACGTCTTGCCGAAGTCGTCCTTGTATCTTTCATATACAGTCTCATATACGGTGTCGAGAAGAATACGTACAGAATCCCGGTCTATCGGATTCAAATAATCTTCCTGCTGCAGGCTGCCGCCATCCTTATTTTCGGTAATAATAAATACGCGCCAATAGCCTTCTGGGATATCCCAGTACAAGATACCGTCTTGTGCAAAATCCGTGATGTCGATTGATTCATCGAGTAATTCTCCGTTAGAAGGATCTCGGCGAACTGCGACAACAGAAATCAGTTTATTTCTACCAGTTGCCCGCTCTGGATGTGAGATCGTCGGACGAAGTCCCCGCATGAGCAAGGTATCCAGCAGCAGAGAGGTACCCTTGGCAGGACCGAGCGTATCGATATAGCGATCAGCTAAAAACTTGCGATGAAGCTCTTCCGGAGCATCTTTCACCTTCCCAGCAGCATGTCCTGTTGGAAAATGGTCATCATCCAACAGCCATACTTTCATGCCGCGTTTTCGAGCTTCGTCCATAATAATGTCCATATCTGTCCACCATTTCGAACCAAGGAAATCCGGATGTGGCCGCGCCTCGATGCAAACGGCGCCGATTCCAGATTCATGAACTCTAGCAATCTCTTCTCTAATTGCCGACTCCTCCTCCCCATGTTGCCATAAAAATGGAAGGATATAATTATGTTCTTGACCCTCAAGTACTTCTTTAAGTCGCTTACTCATGTTAGCCCCCCGTTATTGAAATATCCGCCCGTCTTCTAAAAGAAGCTAGGCGGATATTTTTAATTAAGCTATTATTTTTTTAGCTTCGCATACCAATCTCTAGCACGCTTCGTTACTTCTTCCCCACCCGATTTATTCCATTTTTCCACAAATTCATCGAATTTGCTTATAGGGTACTGCCCAGTAATAATTTTGCTTGCATATTCGATATACAAAGTACGATTGTTGATGTCTGGGAAGCTGTCGTAGACGCTGGTCGGCATGCCGTCGCCGGCAATGTTCTTGACATATTTCTGAGCTTCCTTCATATTTTGGACAGTTTGATCTGCTTCCCACATGGTATCTGCCGATGCTGTACTCTTAATGAGGTCCATTGTAAAATCAAGCGTGGCCAGATTTGAAGCTGTGTTAAATAGTCCAATATTCTCCTGGGTGCTCTTGTCATCTGGAAGTTTGACGGCTTTGCCATCCTTCATCGTATAGTGCATGCCTTCTACACCAAGGTACAGGTCCTTCCAATTCTTTTTGTCGTACATATTGTTAAGCAGTTTCAAAGATGCCATTAGCTTCTTCTCGTCCTTGTTATTCTTGAGAACAAATTGCGGGGCTATTCTCCTTTTTGATGTATAGAACCCCTTATATCCAGGAACCTCTGGAGGAGGCAGTATCGCAAACTGAGCCTTCACACCCGTATTCTTGAAGGTAGGATCCAAAATAAGATTGAGTTGTTCTACCCATTGGAAATAGTTTCCACCCTTATTAGAGGTGACTTTGCCCTCCCATTTTGCCTTGTCGTTCAAAAGGGATTCTTTATCCAATAACCCGTCTTTATATAATTTTGCAGCAAATTCCAAAGCAGCTTTCATATTCGGCGTTACTGCGGAATAAGTCAGCTTGCCGTCGTACAGGTCCCAATCCGGGTAGCCTTCGAACATAGCCACACCGTACATTGCAAAAAGATGGTCCATCCAGCGCGCCTCTTGACGCCCCCCAGTAGGAACTTCATCCTTCTGTCCGTTTCCATTAGGATCTTTATCCCGGAAAGCCTCAAGTACTTTTACATATTCCTCTTGTGTCTTTGGCATCTGTAAGCCCAGCTTATCCAACCAATCCTGGCGAATCATGCCGGCGTATCTTCCGTAGTCTACGACCGTAGGAATAGAATAGATTCTGCCCTTACCGGTGGGGTCGTTTGCTTTGACAATATCCCAAACTTCCTGCGGGATACTACTCCATAGATTCGGCGCATATTTCGGCAGCAAGTCGGTCAGATCTGCGATAGCGCCGTTTTTAGCCAACGTATCTTCATTGCCGGCATAGGGCCCAAATATATCAGGCATTTCGCCAGCTGCGATCTTCAGGTTCAACTGGTTTAAGTAGTTGGTACCTCCACCCCATTCCACATACGGACTAATCACACCGACGCCTAGCTTCTGCTTAATAAAATCATAGGTCTTGCTACCTTTGGCAATGGGTTTGTAGCCGATATTGGTTCCCCAAAATTCAATATCAACATCATCTCCACCAGTCGCTTGGTTTTGAACGGAAGATGACGGACTTCCTGATGGGCTTGCATTCCAACTACAGCCGGCTGCAGTAATTGCTAGGACACCTACCATCGATAATAAGCCCAACTTTTTAAACTTCATGGTTTATCCCCCTTTTATTAATTCGATATGTTTAAGGCTGATGCCTACAAACCAATTATGAGTATTACCCCTTCACAGAACCAAGCATGGCACCTTTGACAAAATACTTCTGCAAGAAAGGATATACCAAAACGATAGGAATAATTGCAAAGATAACGGTGGTAGCTCTCAATGTACGCTCGTTAAAATTTTGATCCCCTATTGTAACAGGACCGGCCATTATCACATTATCATCTGTAATGAACTGTCGGATCTTGATTTGAAGTGGGAACCAATCCGGATTTTGCAGGAAAAGAAGCGGATGTTGGAACTGATTCCACAACACAACACCGTAAAATAGCGCGAGTGTTGCCAGTACCGCTTTGGACAGTGGAAGAACAAATTGGAATAGCATTCGGAAATATCCACTACCCTCAAGGAAGGCAGCCTCCTCTAAGTCCTTCGGAAATTGCTTAAAGAAGGTTCTCATGATGATCAAATTAAACGGATTCAATATATGCGGGATAATTAGAACTAACGGGTTGTTATAAAGCCCGATGCCACGGACCGTCAGAAAGTAAGGCACAATTGGCGCCTTGAAAATCATTGCGATGACCACTCCCACCATAATAACAGGTCCCAAGCGGAACTCCGTCTTCGATAGCGGGTATGCGAGCAAGGCGGTCATCAACAAAGCGAGCACTGTGCCAATTACCGTCGAACCCAGTGTTAAGAAGAATGATTTCCATAAATCAGGACGATCAATCATATGTCCCCAAGAAGCTACCGTAAATTGCTTTGGCCAGATCGTTACAAGGTTCATATCAACAGCGCTTTTCGAGCTAAACGATGTGGATATCACGGACAGGAGCGGTACGAGCGCTACGATTGACATCAGAATGAGAATAATTGTAATGGCTGCGCCGAAAGCTTTTTCCCCTCTAGATTCAAACATGTCTACCAGAGCCCCCCATCCGAAAACTTCTTCGATAACTTATTAAAGATGAATACCAGAATAAAACCGATCACTGATTGAAACAAGCCTACTGCGGTAGCGAAGCTGTACTGCGCCTGCTGAATGCCTGTTCGGAACACATACGTATCGATGATATCTCCAACGTTGTAAGTCATCGGTGTTAAAAGATTAAACACTTGATCGAAGCCTAGATCCATGAAGTTACCGATTTCCAATAGGAATAGAACCAGCACGGTAGGCAGCAGGAGCGGAAACGTAACGTGTCGAATCTGCTTAAACTTAGACGCGCCGTCAATCATAGCGGATTCGTAGAGCTGAGGGTCGATAGAACTGATCGCGGCCATATATACCACGGTGCCCCAACCTGCATCTCTCCATATGGATGTAATCACGTAAATAGGCCGGAAGTATGCGCTTTCCTGCATGGCAAGCACAGGATCGACACCAAACCACCCCATGACAATGTTGAACAATCCGTTAGTAGAAAAGATATCAAATACGATGCCTGACACAATAACCCAAGACAAAAAGTGCGGAATATATAGTGCTGTTTGAATACCTTTCTTCAGAGCAGATTTTCTAATTTCATTAATCATTAGCGCCAACAGAACGGGCACTGGGAAGACTACAACGATTTTGAGAAATCCCAGCATCAATGTGTTGCCAAATACCTTAACGAAGTCAGGATGTTGAATTAGGGTTTTAAAATGCTTGAGCCCTACCCAAGGACTATCAATAAAGCCTTTGAAAACCGAATAATCTTTAAAGGCAATAACGGCACCGGCCAAGGGAATGTATTTGAAAATAAAGAGAAAAATCACTCCCGGAATTGCCATGACATATAGCGGCCAATAAACCTTCATTCGCTGAAAAGCAACTGACTTCAACCTTGTTCCCCCCATATCTAGTTGCTGTATTCTCTTACACAGTAACTATACAATCTGGCGGAAGCGCTCTCAACGGGGCATTTCTGTGTAAAAACAGGCCATTTTTAAGGTGCATTTAAAAAAACATTACTTTGGGATCGTCTTTCAACCCACCCACCGCAGGATTATCCAGAAAATAAAGGCGAGGTAAAATAAAAAGCCAGACGATTGAGATGCACTCAACAGTCTGACAACTTGAAACTCCTAGGCTAAATACATTTATATTTTGGGGAGATTTTTTCGGTATTCGCTTGGCTTACACCCTGTTAAGCGTTCAAACAATCTTGTAAAATGCTGTGAATCGATATAACCTACCATCTGGCTGATCTCGTACACTTTCGAATCCGTATTCTCAAGCAATTCTTTTGCTTTCTCGATTCGGATTCTCGCCAAATAATTAACATAAGTATCCCCCGTTTTTTGTTTGAAAAACTGACTTAAATAATGGGGACTGATGAAAAAACGCGCTGCTAAATCGGCAAGACTAATTGGCTCATTGTAGTGAGTTGAAACATAATCCTTAATTTCCTCAATGATTACTTTCTTCTTAGGAATATTATGTTTCAATTTGAACGAAATAATTCCCCGGATAACCTCAACCATCCATTCCTCCAATTGTTCTAGCGTCCGAAACCGTGAAATGCTTTCCAATGACAGGATATGGCGGCTAAGAAAATCGTTTTGCTGTAACTGCTGAAAAGACATCTTGCGCACACTCGATAAAAGGATGTTCAAGCAATGCAGTTGGAGATCTGCAGGGCTTACGCCTGCCTGCGCTTCCATCCCACGAAAAACTTCTCGAATGATGTCCACGCAACCCACTTCGTCCATGTTTTCGAGACTTGTCTCCAGCTTGGCTAGCATCTCATCAGTAACTAAGTGACTCTGCCTAGTCAAATTAACAATCTCTGGAAACCGAATCACAGCACCGGCTCCCTTAACAATTTTATAGCTTAATGCGTTACGGGCTTCTTCAAAGGATTGGCCGATTTCAATGGCCTGCTTCTTAAGCCCCCCTATTCCAACAGTCATGGACAGTCCTAGCTCCCGGTATACCTCCTCCTTCATAAAATAAATGGTCCCTACTAACTCTTCATACTTGATTGATCCCACATGGGAAACCACCACAGCTACCTGTGCTCCTGTATACCGAAAGCGGTAAACACTCTGGTACTGCCCCAAAGCATTGTCTATTTGATAATAGACGGATTGCAGTCCAAATTCCTTCAAGGTATCGAAATTACCGTCAAATTCAAGCAGGACACAAGCGAAACTTGTTCCTTCTGTTTGAATCTGGGCTATCCTAAAAAGCTCTTCCACTAGGTCCGTTTGATCGCTTCCTAAATCAAGGATCTCTCGCAAGACGTCCTCTTGTATGCGGCTGTGAACCTCTTGCTTTAAATCGTCAACCTCCCGAAGTTTCGCCCTCTCCTTACCAATCAACTCCATAACCTGATGAACACAGTCACGAAGCTGCTTCTCATCTACGGGTTTATTGATGTAAAATTGCACTCCAAGGTGCATACCTCTTCGCGCGTACTCAAAATCAGCGTATCCGCTTAAAAGAATGAATTTAGTCTGGCTGCCATCATCTTTCAGTATTTTGATCATGTCAAGCCCATCTGCCTTTGGCATTCGAATATCCGTAATGACAATGTCAGGCTGCAGCTTTTGAATTAATTGGGCCCCTTCTACACCGTTATAAGCCTCACCAATAATCTCGCATTCAGGAATAGAACGGCTAATCATTTTTTGGAGACCTTTAATAATACCTTTCTCATCATCTACCAAGATCAATTTCATTCCTAAACACCTCATTTCTGTATTCACATCTAACAAAGCTTGGGGATTAAAATCTCAACCATCGTTCCACGTATTGCTCCAACATGAATCGTCAAACAATACTGATCTCCATATTGAAGTTTGATACGTTCTGCAATATTTTTAAGACCCAACCCTTGACTTTTGGACTCTTCAATCTCTCCAAACTTGTACTTGTCCGATCCAGCATCCTCTAAAATAGTAAGCAATTCAACTTGTTTCTCTAAAGTCATACCGACACCATCGTCCGTAATTCGAATCAAGATATTTCCTTCATCCGTCCAGATTCCTTCAATCTGTATATGCATAGTCTGACTGTGGTCCTGGAATCCATGATTGATACTGTTCTCTACGATTGGCTGAATTACGAGAGGGATTATCTTACAATGAAGCATCTCTTCAGGAAAACTAATAGTTAGTTGAAACATATTGTCAAATCGAATATTTTGAAGCTCTAAATAAAGTTCCGTATACTCCAATTCATTCTTGAACGAATGATGACTGCCTTCCTTGCCTAAAGCAAGCCGAAACATGCGTGCCAAAATTGCTATCATATCGCTTGCTTCCTCGTCATCATTGACCAGTGCTTTCATGCGAATCGACTCAAGCGTATTGTAAAGCATGTGTGGATTGATCTGATTCTGAAGCGCAATAAACTTGGCTTGGCGCCGCTTGATCTCCCCAATATACACATCTTTGATCAAAGAACGGATCGTTAAAATCATATTATTGTAACTGTGTACCAAACTTCCAATCTCGTCGCCAGCCTGCTCTTTCTCTATGGGCACATACTGGCCTGCTTCAGCCTGCTTCATACTTCTGCGGAGCGCCTTGATAGGCTTAGTAATCGTAATACTTAATCCAAACGAGATAAGCGCTATGATTAGACTGCTCAACAAGATTACGATTACTGTCATTCCTTTGATTTGATTAATTTTCTGCAGCAACTTAGAGCGCGGTATCTCGGTTTTGATATACAAATTCCCTTGCTCGGTATTTCCCGATAACGTAATCCGATCTTCGTTCCCATTATCCTTTAAGTAGTCAAAACGGGATTCGAGTACCTGCTTCCATGACAGCCGGCCACTGGCAGCATCAGAATGATAAACAATTTCTTCTTGACGATTACTTATGATGACACTCATCCCATATTTATCCCGTGCCAAGACGAATTCATGATCAAGCTGCAGCAATGTGTAGGGATCCAAATCAATGAGAAGGAGGCCCGCATATGCTCCTCCTGAGCTGAACAACACCCTTCCTACCGTCACGACGGCTCCTGCTCCTTTATCCTCATAGTAGGATCGATCATGCAAACCGGTTATAAAAAACGGCTCAGGGGAACTACTGAGGTCCTTGAACCACTCCCTAGATAAAAGTGACTCCCCATTTACTCTGCTACTCGTTGCCGTCGAATATTGATAAAAGCTGTTGTCGCGGCTTACTAGCATCACAGTACTGATTTCGGATTTGAGCAAGGCAACCCTCATAAGCATGCTCTGAACAGCAACACTTTGATTAATCAACTCGTTCATAGATAAATCTTGTTTATCACCAAGGCTGTAAATCAATTGGTTGTCAACCAGAACAGACTTCGTGACCTTATCATATTCTTTTTCGAAATCATTCAAAGAAGTTTTTATTTGAGACGTGTACAAAGCAGCGAATTCTTGCGAGGAGTCCTCAAGACTTGCTGCTGATTGGTGAAAGATAATGGCGCTTACACTTAGCAGCGGAATAAGACAAGCTAGAAGGTAGCCAACCATCAGTTTGTTTTGAAACTTCATGTTCCTTATCATGAATAATGCCCTTCTTTTCCAACCTTTTCCCATCATATTTGGCGCTTCCTTTACTACGTCTTTTCTCGCTATTGTACATGCCTAGAAGTAGCGGCGCTACTGCTATATCTTTTGTAAAAAGTGGATAATTTATATATTCTTGCTTGTCCCTGGATGGTAAACAGTACACTTTGTATTCGCTTACAAAAAAATATAATTGATTAATTTTTTTATATCAACGGGGCATTTGTACGTTTCTACATGGTCATTTTTATGATTTTTTCGATTTCACCTATAAAATGACCATGGATAAATGCTTTGAACACAAAAGCGAATGGCCCCTCCAGCAAAACCGGAGGGGGATGTAAGCATATATATTACGATAAGGAGGTCTGCCGAAAGAAGGACAGTTCTAGGGGACAGCTCTACGCAAGAAAAAATGTCGCCAAAGTGGCGACATTACACTTTACCTCTTCGCCTTATAAAACTCATGATACAACTTCATAAGCGCCCTTTTCTCAATCCGCGACACATAGCTCCGCGAGATCCCCAACTCCTTCGCAATCTCCCGCTGCGTCCGCTCCTCGCCGCCGAGTTCGAGCCCGAACCGGCCAACCACGACTTCTTTCTCCCGGTCGTCCAGAATATCCAAATTCTTATAGATCTTGCTCTTCTCGATCTTCAACTGCACCGCATCCACCACATCATCCGCTTCGCTGCCGAGAATGTCGATAAGTGTTATTTCGTTCCCCTCTTTGTCCGTTCCGATCGGGTCATGCAGAGACACGTCTTTCCGTGTCTTTTTCAGCGAACGCAAATGCATCAAGATCTCATTCTCGATACAGCGCGCCGCGAACGTCGCCAGCTTCGTCCCTTTGTTCGGGGAAAATGATTCAATCGCTTTAATCAGTCCGATTGTCCCGATTGAGATCAAATCCTCAAGATCTTCGCCGGTATTATCGAATTTTTTGACGTTGTGAACACGAAGTAAGGTAAAAAATCTTCGAATTTGCAGTATTAATGTTCCATAACTACTTAATTTCAAGACAAAACAAGCCTTAAATAAATAATCAGAACGATCGCCATACAACCGGCGAATTTATAATTCGATACGGCCACCTCAAACACCCGCATCTTAAACAGGCCCGCCAGCAAATTGTTCACAGCAGAGGCTGGTGATATGGGATTGGAAGAGCTCCAGCTTCCTAACAGCAGAACTGCGAAATACAACGGACTAATCTGCACGCTCGATGGATCTATTCCGCCCGCAAGAATGGTTACCGGCACGATCGGATGAAGGCCAATTATCGATGATCCCACAATAAGCATCACCGTGAATAACGAGAATGTTAAGGAGATCGAGAACGGTATTTGCTCCAGCATTGCCGGAATCAAAGATCCAAACTTGGTTGCGCCAATAGAACCACTAAAGAAACCGGCAGCTAAGAACAATGTGATTTCCTTCTGCAAGGCTGGTAACGTGACGGCAACATGATTTTTCAACCCTTGCCTGTATACGGCCATCGCTCCCTTAACCATACACCAAATTAGCGGGAATACTACTGCAGCTATACAAATTAACAGCACCATCGGCAGCTCGACCAAACGCTCCAATACGAATATAGCGATTATTGCAGATAATAAATATAGGCCAAGCCCTATCGGAAAAACCAAACTTCCCTGATTCTTAGTCGGCTCCTGTTGTGTTTGAATCTTTTCAACTCCCCGCATTTCTTGGAAATCAACCGCCAAACTCAGGATAAGGCTTAGGACAGCTAATCCGAGCATATAAGGAAGAACGGACGACCAAGGCAATTTAAGCGACGAGGTCACCAGTGTCATCGCGGCGAAATACGGCGACCATAGGATCGCCCCCGCAAATCCCCTGTTTAACGCATTGGCAAGCAGCCGCGACATACCGGGTTGTGGCTTTACAAAAACCATTTGATGTACTACAGGGATCGAACCGACGTTGATAAACACACCCATCATTTGTGTAAGAAATTGTGTTCCTATGAATAACGCTGAGCCTCAACATACTCGGGAATCCTAACCGGAATCCCGAACAGTGGCGCGAATATAAATAGCGTTACGATCGTTACATTTATTCCTGCAGACTCGAACCATAAGGACGCCTCCACTTTTTGAATGAACATGAGGATAGTCCCAGCAACCATAAAGGATACAGTAAGCCAGAAGGTTACCCCCTTAAGATTCGGCAACAATAAAACGATTGCCACAAGGACAAGGCATCCCACCACAAGCTTAAGCATCTCCAGATGCGTCAGCTGCTGTACAATATAAACTGCAGCAATGGAGAATATGATTATCCTATCCATTGCCGCTTTACCAGCGGATTTCATCCGATCCGCCCTCTTTCATTTATCTTCATTAGTTAAATTGCCAACAGCTTAAACTTAAATTACCGTATTGATAGCTGCGGTGAAGCAGCTTTGCCTGACGATTAGCGTCACCAGCTCCCATTGCGAGAAGCAACGGTATAAAATGTTCATTCGTCGGCACGGCCTCTTGAGCATATGGAGCCTGTTCATGATATTGAAATAGCGCCTCTGTATCCCATGACTCAAGCTTTTTCTGCAGCCAGTTATCGAACTGCTCAGCCCACTCGTCGTTTCCTTCCGACTGCCACTTCAATTTTCTTAAATTGTGGACGGTTCCTCCGCTTCCGATAATGAGCATATCCTGTTCCCTCAGTTCAGCCAACGCTTTGCCAATTTCATATTGCTGTTCGTTACTTAGATGACGATTCACGGACAGAGCGACAACCGGGATATCTGCGTCCGGATAAAGCAGCTTCAAAACCGCCCAAGCCCCGTGGTCAAGTCCTCTACGCTCATCCAGAACGCTCTGTATGCCTTGCTTTTCAAACAGCGCTCGAACATGTTCACTTAGAGAACGATCGCTCTTGGCCGGATAGGTCATCTTGTAAAGCTCATCCTGAAACCCGCCAAAATCATAAATGGTTTCATACGTTTCAGCAGCGCTGACCGTCTGTACCGACTCTTCCCAGTGAGCGCTAAAGAGCACGATTGCTTTCGGTCTAGGTGTATGGTCCTTAAAATTCTTTAACAGTTGTGTGTAGTCGTTATCCTCAATCACGATCGACGGCGCGCCATGCGCGAAAAAATAGGCAGGCATCATATCGCTTTTCACTCCTTAATTATTGTCAAACCAGCATTCTGCTTTAGCCAATTCAGAAAATCAAACTGGTTCTCTTCGGATACGCCGTGGTCAGTAGGATATAGTTTAAATGTTAGACGCGACGTCTGCTCCTTGAAATACGCCCCCGTCTCATGACCGATCCGAACCGGGAAAATGGAATCATACTCGCCATGGGAAATAAATACCGATACTTCTTTCACACTTCGCAGTGAATACTCCGCCTTCACAAAGTCAGGAACGTACCCGTTCAGCGCAACGATCCCCTTCAATTCATCTCCCATCGTAAGCGCAAGTGTCATCGATAAAATTGCACCTTGGCTAAAGCCAAGCACATACCTTTTATCTGGATCGATTGGATACTTCTCCGTCGCATCGTTTATGAATGCTTCTAGTTGTTTAACCGCTTCGTCAAACATCTCGCGGATAGGATTGCCCAGACTCTTCAAATCGTAATACTGGTAACCCGCTCCAAGAGGTAAGTTGCCGCGAATACCGATTATGATGAAATCCTCCGCCAAAGGAGCGACCAAACCGAACATATTCTTTTCATTAGAGCCTTTGCCATGCAGGGTAAAAACGACCGGATATTTCTTGTCCGGGTCCATTTGAGCTGGTAATTGAACGTCATATTGATAAATTGGTTTCATGAAAAATCCTCCTGAATAGTAAGTTATGCGCCGCAATTGTTCATAATATAACGGTCGACTTCTATTGCCTCACTCAGAATATTAGTAATAGATACTTTAATTTTATATGACTAATTTATCGTAACACACATTGACTTGTCAATATGAAAATTGATAATATAAAATTATGTTTCTTATTACTAATATTTTAGAGGTGCATGAGGATGGACATCGGCTCCACGATAAGAGCGATTCGAAAGAGGAAAAATATCACCATCGCTCAAATTTGCGAAGAAACTGGCTTATCCCAGGGCTTCATTAGTCAGGTTGAAACGAATAAAACCTCCCCATCCATATCCACATTGGAAAATATAGCGCAGTCTTTGAAGGTGCCATTAGCTTATTTGCTCCTGAAGAAAGAAGATCGAATGAATATTATTCGAAAGAATGAACGAAGAATAACAACAAGCGGTTCCGAAAATCTGAAGGTTGAGCATCTGAGTTCTACAAAGAATGTAAAAATGATGCTTGTCGAGTTCCCTCCCGGGACTTCAACGGGGGATGTACCTCATGCTCATGAAGGTGAAGAGGTTCATGTTGTCATTAAAGGAAGAATATACGCAGAGCAAGGCGAGGATGCGGCTGAATTTGGCGAGGGAGATTCGTTCAGTTGGAACGCATGTACCCCCCATGTAGTCAGAAATATCGGGGAAGATACGGCTATCGTGCTTATATCTATCTATACAGAAAGCGATCGTGGACAAGATCTTATCTAAATGATTATGTCCCATAAGGGGACACTTCTAGAATGTGTCCTCTTACAGGGCATTTGCAGCTTAATCAGACTATGAATTATGGACGTACCCACAAAATTAATAAGTCTTTCAGTCCTGAACTATGAAAGCCATCTTTTAGCCAAAATTAAAGTCTGCCCCTGAGTTACCACGAGCAGACTTGATTGTTTGCTAACGTTCTCTTCTATCCCTCACCGCTTCGCCTTATAAAACTCATGATACAGCTTCATGAGCGCCCTTTTCTCAATCCGCGACACATACGAGCGCGAGATCCCCAGTTCCTTCGCAATCTCCCGCTGCGTCAGCTCCTCACCGCTGAGCTCGAGCCCGAACCGGCCGACGACGATCTCCTCTTCTCGCGATCATCCAATATATCCGAGTTCTTATAAATCTTGCTCTTCTCTATCTTGAGCTGCACCGCATCCACGACATCGTCCGCTTCGCTGCCGAGGATGTCGATCAGCGTTGCATTATTTAAAAATATCTAATAATTCGTCATCCGATAATGACCTCACAATTTGTAACCTCAAATTGAAATTGGCAGTGTGTCTCTTACTTTAATATATTATCTAATACTACAGGTGTATAGCCTGGTTGCAAGCCCGTAATTATATAAAGCCCGCCAGGACCTGGAGCTTCAAACGTGTTATATTTAACATTTACGCTATTTCCAGCGTATCCTTGTAAGGTGATGCCGTGTTTCACTTCATCAATAACATGATTGTACTGGATATTACCTGCAAGAGGCTTGTCGATCCCCCCGTATACCCAAATCGCTGAATAAGAATTGTTGTTTGTTTGTCCGCTCCGAATGACATCATTGTACTGTACCAGGAAATTCGTATTGTGATCAACGGGCTGATTGAGATAGTTTTCTACACCAAGCATTATACCTGCGGACCATGCGGAGTCTTTAATTACATTATATTCAAGTGTATTTGCGTTACCGCCTATAATAGTCATTCCACGACCCCAATAGTTGTTCTCCACTGTGTTGTACTTGTAAGTATTATTGTAGTTATATAGTTCGTCATAAGGAACCATAGCCATTCCATCGTCGCCTGCGTTCCGTACCGTGTTGTTTTCTGCCAAGGCAAATTGCGTGTTTCTGGCCAAATGGATCGCATCAGCAAAGGTACCTCTAACTCGATTGTTCTTGATGATGACATTCGGAGTGCTGAAGCCGATAATACCTGCCCCAAAGGTGTTTTCCAGCCATACACCGTCTACGGTAGAGTTGGAGGCCAATCTTATGCCTTCGTGCCCGTTGATTCTGTTATTTCCCTGAATATCAGATATCTTGATGTTCTTTATCGTATCTGAATCGCCTAATGAGAACGCTTTTTTAACTGAAGTTGCGGGGATGTTTTTGTTTATTACCGAATACCACATTCCAGCGCCTGCGATCGTGATTCCCGCTGGTACGGTAATCTGATCACTTATATAATAAGTACCTGCCGGAATCCAGACCTTCTTGTTCCCGCTGTTTGCAGCGGTGATCGTATTGGTTATGGCCGTATAATCATCCGACGTGTCAGTTCCGGTTGCACCGTAGTCGGTTATGGAAAGCCATGATCCATCGGGCACGGTTAATGCTGCTGGTCTTGTTTCAAGTTCGAAGAAATCTATTGTATAGGAGGATACCGTATCTCCACTGTCCTTCTGGAGTTTGATTACGTCACCGCTGCTTATGGTTTCGGTGACGATGATCTCGTCATAGAACCTGAAATACCCTCCGGTCACCGCAGTTTGAGTTCTCCATGTCCGCGCTGAATTCAGGGACAAGTCTTGTTTATGAACACCGTTTATATAGAGGCTAAGTGTACCGCTGGTGTCTTTGGGAATACTGTATCGTATAGTCAACCTGTCGGCAGATCTGTTGCTTGTTATTTGGACGTACTTGCCTACAGCATCAAGGGTTACAGCTTTTCTTCCCGATGCCTCATAGGCCAGGTTGCCGAGCGTTACACTGGACAGGACGGTGCCATTTGTTGAACCATCTTCAGCCTCAAAAGTCGTCCAAGGTATCGTAGCGCCAGGTGATTGCACCGAAACATCCTGGGTAAACTTGATTGCATCAGCAATTACATATGTCCCGTTGGCATTATCGGTAAGCTCTACGTAACCGGAAGTTCCTGCTGCAAAATTGTGTGTCCCCAGTAAAACCCACTGTCCTCCCCATATAGACTGTTCATTTATGTAGTAGGTCTGAGAACCGCCATTGTAATAAATGGTAAATGGCGCATTCGTCGCGCGGCTCGTATCACCGTTCGGCAGCCTGACATAAACCGAATAATCGCCTACTGCTGTGATGGTTGGACGCCACCTTATTTTATCAGTACCCGTTCCTGAATTACTGTAGCTATAATTTGCGCCGTAGTAATTCGCATTCGCTGTTGCTGTCGTCCATGTACCGGTCAACTCCGCCGAAGTATTGTCGACTACTGTCTCAGACGCATGAGCAACATTTGAATACGGTAAAATACCAAACATCATAACAAATAGAACCGCCGTTACTAACGCTAAATTCAATAATTTTGTGATTTGAGTCCCCATTCCCATAATTCTTCCCATAATATATCCCACCTCGCATCATATGAATATTTTAGTGGTTAGAGCCCTCCAAGCCTGCTTTCTAGGAGCAATTTTGAGGGCTCTAAGTTGATTAAAATTACAGATTGGTGATACCCGTTATTACTTTCCTGATTGATCATGAGGCACTGTGACAATTACAGTAGTAACCTTTTTGTTGCCCGCCTTGTCGGTTGCCGTGTAGGTGATTGTATAGGTACGCCCTTTTTCAGCACGTAAACGAAATGAAGTGGCAGCTGTACCAGTGTTAGCCTGTATATCGCCTTGACCTGTATCCGGCCCATTGCTCGTGATGGAAGTTAACACCACGGATTCAACGCCCGATGTAGCATCACTCGAATTCAGCGTGGCATTAATCGTCGCCATTTGATGGTTCGCTGGCCAAATCGACGTCTTATCCAACTGGACGGATAGCGCTGGCACCGTTTTGTCTACTTTAAACTCGACGGTTTTGAGCTCTTCTACATTGCCTGCTTGATCCTTGCTGCGGTAACTAAACTTATACGTCCCTTCGCTGAAGGCAGGAATGGCGCCAGTATAGGTAATCCAGGCCCCGTCATTCACTTGGTATTCGGTTGTCACGGCCCCTCCGTATACATTGGCGCTTACGGATAAGCTGATCGAAACATCCGTCGTATACCAGCTATTGCTGCCGTTAGGCGCAGCCGGGCTTAACGTTGCGACTGTTACAGGGGCAATCTTATTGATGTTGCTTACTACAAGGCTGGTTACATTCGATACATTGCCTACCGCATCCGTTCCTCTTGCATACACGGTGTCATTGTCTGAAACAACGACTGGGTCCGTATACGGAGTCCATGTGCCGCTTTCACCCACTTTGTATTCTTTCACCGCTGCGTCGGCCGGATAGCTGATCGTGACGGTAACACCCGTATTCGTCGGTTCTGTATGATCTACAGCTAATGTTGCATTAACCGGAGCTATATGATCGATATTGCTTACTACATAATTGGTTGCATTCGATACATTGCCTGCAGCATCCATTCCTCTTGCATACACCGTGTCGTTAGCTGAAACAACCACTGGTGCCCCGTACGCAGTCCAAGTGCCGCTTGCGCCTACTTTAAATTCTTTGACTGCTGCATCATTGGGATAGTTGATCGTTAAGGTGACATCGGTGTTGGTCGGTGCTGTGATGTCCGCAGCAAAGACTGCATCTGCCGGAGCCGTCTTATCGATGTTTACCGTGACCGTTTGGACGGCCCCGATATTTCCGGCGTCGTTAGTCGAACGGTAATGTATCACATGAACGCCATCTTGCTCCAAGCTAATCGGCGAAGTATAGGACTGCCATGTATCCCCGCCATTCAGACTATATTCCGCTTTCCCGGAGGCCGACAATGTCATCGTAACAGGCACCGTATACCATCCGTTCAAACCATCCGGCTCGGATGGCGCCATAACTGCCGTTGTTGTCGGTCCCGTCATAGCCAGTTGAATAGGGACTATTTTCAACGTTTCCACGTTCCCGGCTATATCAGTCGAACGATAGCTCAACGTATATTGACCATCTTGATCGATGGTTATCGCTTCCGCATAGTTGAGCCATGTGGTCCCACCATCCAGACTGTATTCCGTCTTCGATACACCTGACAAATCATCAGTTGCGCTAAGGCTTACCGTGACCGGATGTACGTACCATCCTTCCAGTCCATCCGGCTCAGATGGCGTTACAACCGCCGTTGTCACCGGTGCCGTCACATCCACATTGTTGATATAAATGCCGATTTTGGCCAACTGTGCGGCACTGATCTGGATGTTGCTCGTTCCTACTCCGCTGAAGGAATTCCACTCTAACTGCAGCTTCTGCAAGGTCGCGCCGTCTGCCCAAATACCGGCGTATGGCGTATTTTCGATGACATTCCCAGATATCAGGAAGTCCCCGCGTAATGAATTGTAAATCGAAATAGCTCCGTACTGATAAGTAAGCTCTCCTGTATTGGTGTTGCGGAGCGTGTTTTGTGTTACTTCGACACGATTGGTATTAAAAGCTTCACTCGTGTAATACAACAAGATGCCTGCCATATGGGTGTTGGCTATCGTATTCTCAGCGACCTTCACTTGTGTTCCGCTGGCAATGCCAATCCCGCTTTGATCCGTAACCCCGTCAATCACGTTACGGTGAACTAAAATATACTGGGGCTCGCGGGCCGTCGCGCCGAGCTTGTTGACCATGATCGCATTGTCCCTGCTGTTCGTGATGTGATTGCCCTCAACAAAGACTTGTCGGCTGGCAAGTACCGCGATACCATTCATATTCACGTGATCGATATGGTTATCCTTCACCGAGACACTCGTGGAGGAATCGATTTGAATGCCTGCTCCGCCTGAGTTGCGGAGGGACACGTTTTGAATCGTAACGTCATGCGATCCGGCTACATCAATTAGCGCACGATTATGTCTCAGGAGCGGCTGGTTGCGAAGTTCAATCGCAATATCCTGCACAGAGGCATTCGTTACGCCCAATAAACGGATTCCCTGGTGATCGCTGCTTGTAAAGCGAAGAATAGACGAATCTCCCTCTCCGATGATATGCACATTGGTTTTGCCTGCGATAAGTAAATGGTGCTTGATTGCGCTATCGGCAACCGCATCCTGACCGGCCACAGGGTCAAGCAGATAAGTTCCCGCCGGGATATACAAGCGCCCGCCTTCCGTTGGCAAGTGAGCGATGGCTTCCTGGAACGCCGGCGTATCATTTGCGGAACCGTTGCCTGTCGCGCCGTAATCCTTCACGTTAATTTGCGATTGCGGAAGCTGAATCGTTGGGGCTTCCGCCCATGCGCTCTGATTTGGCTCTCGCATAATACCTTCAAAAACGTTATGATACGCAAACTGCTCACTCGTAACCGTGAAGCCAGTCTTAGCCGGATTCGTCGGTTGCGTGACCAAGTTTCCGGTGTAATTGGTTGTTCCAGTAATCGGGGATGCACCGAAATAGACGCTGCCCTGATCGTTATTCAATAGCTTATTATTATCAATTGTCAAGTTTTCGATCTGGGAATTGGTATTTGTGAATGAAAGGCCATATTTAGTTGAACCGACAATCTCGTTATTTCGGAAAATGAGGTCTTTCCCCTTGAATAAGCCGGTCCCCCCCGTTACGATCCCATTCCCTTCCGAACCGTAAACCTTGTTGCCTTCCAGCAAAATGTTGGAGCCTTGTTGGGCAAGTGCGATGCTTCCGCCATATTGATGTCCGGACACCGAATTGTCGGGACGATTGTTCAGATTGGCGCGGACAATGGTGTTGTCTTTGACCGTGATATCATTATAGTTGAAACCGTTGCTTGTTCCGGTTTGGCCTAACGAGTTCAGAAATATGGCTGCAAGTAATCCGCTTTCTAGCCAATTGCCTTGAATGAGATGTTGAAGTCCGCCGGCGCTGATCGATCTGCCCCAGTTCGCATTCAGCACCGTGTTGTTGATCAGTTTGTTGTTTTGGGATACGGGATATATCGGGCTTACATCCGAAACGATGGCAAGTCCGTCATCATTCCCGTTATCAACTAGATTATACGCAGCTGTGACATTGACATTATTGGCAAAATGGATGCTGTCCGCAGCGGTGTTCCTCACTTTATTGTCAACGGCCCACACGTTGCTCGTTCCCGACCAAAATACGAGACCGATCGCGCCTTGATCCGCATTGACATTAATCGCTTGAATGTCTTTACCGGTTATCCCAATGTTATAAGGAGATCCGAAACCTCTCACATCCATTCTCGGGCTCCATGTGGTGCTGAAATCCCTCAGGGAGATGTTTTCCCCGCCCAGTGCCCAGCCATAAGGTGACTTATCGTACGCTAGCCAGCGTGTGGGGACTTGCCCTGGAGCTAGTGCTGCAACGCCGGGCATCTTGAAGCGAATCACCGTGGATTCCCCATCACCGACGAAATGTATATTTTTCAAATCAGATTTCCCCCAGAAAACCCGACTGACTGAGGGGGCTGTGGGTTTGAAAAAGTAGGTGCCTGCAGGCATGTATAACACGCCGCCGCCATAGGCATTAAGCGCATTAACAGCTTGGTCGAAGGCAGCCATATCGTCCGTTATGCCGTCACCAGTTGCCCCAAAATCTCTCACGTTCGCAACCGTCATCGAGCTATAATCGATTCTAGGCATGTTCTCCAGACCCTGCCGGTTATAAAAATTGTCCGGAAGGTTCGAAATAATATTAGATGATGGCGCTGTCATCGTATATTCAAAAGTTACTGGGCTGCTTGCAATTGCTCCATCCAGGACTCCATATGCACGTATCGTGGTGTTCTGATTGATTGATATTGGCTGTGTATAATTCATTCTTGCAGCCGAGGTCCGTGGATCGCTTCCATCCGTTGTATAGTAAACATTGGATGAAACCGCTTGCAAACCATTCGTGTCTGAAATTGTCAAGTTGGCTGACAGCGTAATGGAAGACCCCGGAAATAGAACCCCTGACAGTGCATTGGCCGCAACCGGCGGGACAACTGCCAATTTATAGTCAAAAGTAGATACCGGGCTGTCGTTCATCCCTATTTTTACGGCATAGGTCTTAATCGTCGTATTCTGGCTTATCGTTACTTTATTTCCATTGAACAGCTGCTTTGTAGTTGAAGTCGTCGGATCACTCCCATCCGTCGTGTAATAAACGGAAGCTCCCGCAGTTTCCGTTGATAAATCAATCTGTGTCCCCGCAAGTACATTTCCAGAGACATAGTTCGATTTCACCTTTGAAACCGGCGGTGTAAAATACTTTTGAACCAGATAGTTGTCAATGGTTGCACGTTCACTGCTTGATAGCACCTTCCGATACACCAGGACCTCCGCTACCTCCGCTTTCATGTTACGTGATGTTATATAACTGCTTCCTAGCACATAATCCGTGTACGTTTTATAAATTCTCGCATTGCCTGTTGCAAGCTGCTGAGTCACGACATTATTCTCATAGGTGGTTATTCTTCCCTTGTTCGCCGCCGTGTCAAAAGTAGGTTCGAACGTCGCGCCTATTCGATAGAAATTCGTTGTAAGATCTGCTTTGCTTATATTTACCGCATACCCGCTGTTCAGACTTTCAGGATTATTATAGGTGCCCAAAGTAATAAACCTTCCAGGGACGTTATTGCTTAGCATAATGGAAAATGTGCCTGGGGTGTCCGTACCGTAATTGGTTGCGAATATGCCTTTTGCTCCAGCCTCCCCCTCAACCAATGGTTTAACGACCATAATTACTGTACTATCACCGGTATAAGATGCAGGCAATTGCTTTCTCAGTATAGTGCCTGAGGTTGTGTCGTTAAATCTGACCGATGGTCTTCCGTAAACAGCATCCGTGACGAGCAACGGCTTTTTGTTCGAATCTACGACGGAAAGGTCATTTCCATTCCCCGACTGGTCCTTCCATATGGATACTCGGTTGTTCGCATCAACGGTTAACCCGCTATCAGCTTTCAACCAAAGGTCAAGATGATCTGTCGGTATAGCCGAATCTGCAGCAGCTTTACTTCCATCAATAATCGATATAGAGGGTATCATCAGGGCTGCAATCAGCAGTATAGAAACGTGTCTTTTAAATTTTGACATTATTCTCATAAATAAAGGTCACCTCCAGAAATTATCTATAAGGAAAAACGAGCCGAATTGATAGGCAATGAATACAATTCGGCTTTTTCCAAATAGATTGATGCTAGTTTAATCGAATTTTATTTTGTAAGTAAGTTAAATGCAGTCCGAGTTATCATTGCTGATTATTCTACCTTCATCTTGTAGATATCACTATTAAACACCCATTTATCCTTATTCTCTTTATACCAGTTTTTGTACCAATCCTCGAGCTTCTTGCCGCCCGTCTTATCCCATGCATTCTGCACGTCCTTAAAGGCTTGATCGATGGTATACGAATCTCCGCTGACAACGGCTTTAACCATGAAATCGTTCATTTGATTATATCCATCGTTAAACGTTGCATTCAGTTCCTTATCCAATGACGGTCTTGTATTGGGATGTGTAAAGCCTTCCTTCATATGGTTCGGATCCAGATACAGCTTATCCATTTCCTTCGAAATCTTGATCCATTCCTGATCGAACGCATTAGTGGAATTAATGCCTACGCCATCTACCACACAAGGCTTCAGGTAATATTTGGTCATGAGCATCTTGAAATCGCCGTTATAGTCTTTTTCCTTCTTATTCTTATCAGCACTGATTGGTTGCGGACAGCCAGTGGCGTCATTCTTATAATGTTCACCCTCAACGCCATATTCGAAATGCTCCACTGTACTTGGTTTATTCATGAAATCAATATATTGGATCACAGCAGCCGGGTCCTTTGCATTGGCATTAATGGAACCTACCATCTGAAGCGGCGAGCTGATGTCAGGTCCGAAGGAACCGTATGGTGAGGCTGGGAATGCGATTGGAATGATTTCCGCTTTCGGATCGTTTTTCTTAAGTGTTTCATAATTTTTCTTCACATCGGATTTGTATCCTGCGAAAATACCAAGCTTGCCATTGGCAAAATCCTGCTGTGCCTTTTGCCCATTCTTGTCTGTCAGGAAGTCCTTGTCTACGATGCCGTTATCGAACATCTTTTTCTTAAACTCGGTTGCAGGTTTGATCCGGTCGAATTGACGAACCAGCTCGCCGTTCTTAATGATGAACATCTCGTTTCCAAACATTCCGTCAATATAATATTGACTAAATTGGCTAAAATTGAATCCAAATGTATCCTTCTTGTTGTTTCCGTCCGGGTCATTATTTGCGAAGGCGTTTGCAACAGCATACAGCTCATCTACAGTAGTAGGCACTTTTAAGCCTAGTTTATCCAACCAGTCCTTACGTATTACTAGAGAAGACAGCACTTGTGGCTTACTCACGATACCAAAGTCATACATCTTACCGTCTGATTTGCTTCCCAGCTTCTTCAATTCAGGGAATTTCGCAAGCAGTTTCTTATATTCTGTACTGTACTTTTCAATTAAATCGTCTAAAGGCATCAGTTGCTTCTGACTCCACAGCTGATTACGGAAAGCGTTGTCATATTCCAGAATCAGGTCTGGCGCATCGGCCGCAGCAAATAACGTGCTTAACTTCTGTTGAGACTCGAATCTGGGGATGGAAACAAACTTTACATCCACTGGACCATTCTGATTAATCCACTTCGTCCAACGATTATCCGTGTATGTTCCTTCCTCGGCCGGTATTTGAGCGCGATCATAGATCGTTGCGGTGATCTTTCCGCGCTTCTCTGGCGCTTTCGTGGCATCAGCAGACTTATCCGCGATGTCCTCCTTTTTCGTACTGCAGGCGGACAGCACACCACTTAATGTCACAGCTATTACGGCAGTACTGATAATACTTTTATTCAGGTTTTTCATTTGTTTAAAGCCCTCCTTGTTTTTTTAGGTTTCTCTTGCCTACTGAAATCATTTCTGCCTTAAATCAGGCTGACATCCCAATCTCCGGCATCACTCCCTTCCAATTACTTTGTTCGCTATCCTTTAATAGCTCCAATCATGACTCCGTTGACGAAATATTTTTGCAAAAATGGGTAAACAGCAATAATTGGCAGAATCATGACCATAATTCCTGCAGATATAACTGATTCTGGTGTAATCTTCGCGAGATCCTCCGGATTTAACTGCGCCAGCTCCGCAATGATCGACTGGCTGCGGACCATATTCTGAACAAGCACCGAGAGGTTGAATTTATTGGAGTCATTAATATAAATCAGTAAATTAAAGAAGGAGTTCCAGTGGTTTACGCCGTAGAACAAAGCTAACGTTGCCAAAACCGGCTTGGATAATGGAAGTACGATTTGGATTATAAGCCTCCACTCGCTGCAGCCGTCCATACGCGCCGCTTCTTCCAATTCATCTGGTATATTCTCGAAGAATGACCGTAATACAAGCAAGTTATACACACTGATTAGTCCTGGTATCCATATTGCTCCATAATTGCCGACAAGCCCAAGTGATTTAACCAGTAAAAAATTGGGAATCAGTCCGGCAGAGAACAGCATTGTGAAAACGATAGCGAGTGTAAAGAACTTTTTTGCATAGAAGTGTTTTCTGGAGAGCGGATATGCGGCGAATATGGTAAACAACATATTCAGTGACGTGCCTACAACAGTTATGATGATACTATTCTTAAGTGAGTTAACGATAGGTGTTCCATTCACCAAATTCTTATAAGCAATCCATGTTGGTTCAACAGGCCATAAGCCTACATCCCCCGAAAGGATGGCATGCCCGCTGCTCATAGACAATGACGCGATATGAACGATCGGCAAGAGACAGCTTAATCCCGCCAGAAACAAAACTATATGGTTGATTTTCAGAAAAATGCGTTCACCCCATGTGGGCTTCATTCCTTTTGCCTCCTACCACAAACCTTGATTAAACTTTTTGGCAATGCCGTTTGCTGTCAGTACCATAGTTAATCCGATTATGGATTCGAATAAACCGAGTGCAGCGCCGTGGCTGTATTCCCCGCTGCCTAGACCCACTTTATAATTCCAGGTACTAATTACCTCGGAAATATTCTTAACCACCGGGTTTTGCAAAACATAAACTTGATCGAACCCTATGTCCATCACATGGCCGATAGATAGGATGAACATAAGAACAATCGTTGAACGGATGCCGGGTAGTGTAATATGCCAAATTTTCCTCCACTTATTTGCACCGTCCATACTTGCTGCTTCATATAAACTTGGATCAATACCTGTTAATGCCGCAAGATAGATGATTGCCGACCACCCTGCGTTCTTCCAGATACTTGACCCAACGAATATAGCGATCCATGAGAATTCTTTAAACAAAAACGGATAAGCCTCACCCGTTGTTTTCTTGATTAGTATATTGACAATACCGCTTTGCTGAGCAAATATCATTGTCACCAATCCACCGACAATAATCCAATTCAGAAAGTAGGGAAGATACACTAGCGTTTGAACAGATTTCTTAAACCACATCTTTCTCACTTCGTTTAACAATATGGCCAGTATGATGGGAAATGGAAATCCTACCAGCACGGTTAATGCGCTGAGCATAATGGTATTACGAATGATTTGCGTCATTTGCGGGTTCGTAAATAGATAACTGTAGTTTTCCAGCCCCACCCAAGGACTACCCCAAATCCCCTCTGCGAAATTATAATCCTTGAAAGCGATGACAAGCCCGAACATGGGAATATACTTAAAAAGTATGAAATACACCGCAATCGGTATAAACATTAGTAATAGCGGTTTATTTTGATTGAATCTCTTTTTTCTCTGAAGCCATAGTGCTTTCTTGTCCGTAGGTATATCACTCCACCCAGGCTTCTCTATTGCTTGACTTCTTGCAGTCATGGGTGCATCCTCCTTATTTTTAAAATTGATTTGCTCGGCCTCTGTATACTACTTCTTCATGCCGGGTACCGACAACTAACACTTTAAAACCGCTATAACAGATTTTGATATAGGGAAAAAGCAGCAGTAGCAGCACTTACCCGGTAAGAAATGAACAGGATGTACAAAAAAAAATAGCCGTTGTCCCATTGACAGCAGCTATTATTGACGATGAAGATTGCAGCTCTTTCGATAAGCCGGCATCTTATTTTCGATAGTCCCCTGGTGTAATGCCCGTTAGTTTTTTAAATACTCGATTAAAGGAAATATAATACGTATAACCTACCGCGGCAGCTATATCCTGAATGGGCATAGTCGTCTCCTTCAACAGATGCATCGCCTTTTCTATCCGAACTCTTGCTAAATAGTCAATAAAATTTTCACCGATCTCTTGTTTAAACTGTCGGCTTAAATAGCTTGTTGTGATATGAAACTGATCGCCAATATAAGAAAGAGAGAGGTCAGGGTCTGCGAATTGCTCTTCTATATATTTACGCACCTCCTGAATAATGGGATGCTTGCTGCGGCTCAACCGTATTCGACTTATTCGTTCATAATAATCGGAAAGTATCTGTACAAATTCTACCCGGAACTCTACGAGCGTTTCGAAACGTTCGATGGCTTCCTTCAGCTCGGGCATCGCCTCATCCTCCCACAGCTTCCGAATCTCAATGGGCAATTCGACCATTTCACGATATAAATGGTAATAAATATAATTTGCCAAGCCAATAATGTCGTCCCGAGAAAAATAACCGAAACCCAATTCGTCAAACAAGTTTTCCAATTGTGACTTCCAGTCTTCTTCACCCAATCGATAGGCTTTGACGATGGAACGAATAGAAGGCAGCTGATCATAGACTTCGCCTTTAGGCTGCGTAGAAATATCGAAGCGTGTAATGACGCGATTATTACCAAGTATTGATTTATACTGCATCCCCTCTAAAGCTTCTTGATAGGAGTGGTAGATATCCTCCAATTGATCTACTGCAATACCAAAGCTTACCGTTAGCGTAAAGCGCAGGTTGCCCCGTATCCACTCTATGAACTTGTTTCCCATGGCTTGAAGGTGAGTTTCGAATTCCTTCTCCAGACCATAAATAATGAACCCTATTCGCTGATTCGAGATCCATTCCGTCCAAATTGTCAAGTTCAAGTTTTGAGCCAGCTCCCCGATTACGTTGGCAACCGCAAATCGAAATAGGCCTTGATCCCTTATGTTGTATTCTTTGCAAAAATCCGTATACCGGTCAATTTCAGCGATTCCGGTGCACATGATTTCAAACTTATGATTTAACCCAAATTTAAGCGTTTCGTGTTCCCACTCTTCGATACCGATGGAACGGTTACCCTCGGTTATCTCATAGAAGAAGTGCCGTTTTCGATAAAAGGAATCCTCGTTGGACTGCTTGATTAGATCTTCAAAGGCCGTTTCAATGAAAATAAATTCATTAGCTTTCAAGGGTAACGCCCATATTTGGCTTTTTTCGGGTGATGAATCATGAATTCTCTTAATAATCGTCTCAATCGGTTTATACATTCTACGGGAAACATATACAATCATTGCAATCCCAGCCATAAATGCCACTAAGATTAACGCTATCCAATTATAAGAGAGGGAAGCTAGATATTCTCCAAAGCCATTGCCGTAAAGTCCACTTCGCATTTCCCAGCCTGTATAGTTGGATTTGACTGTGGATAACAGCTTGCTCGTACCTTGGTTATCAATTGAATCATTCTTGTTATTATCTGTTCCCATAATGGCCTGTCCATTACGGCCATAGAGGCCGAGAAAGCTCACTCCAGAGCCTGCCATACGCGTCAAATCTTCACGAATCGAATCGACTCTAACATTCACCACCATCATGCCAAGCTCTCCGGAGAGAAGCGGATACTGCCGAACAAGCGAGAGAACCCTTCGCGGTTCTTGATTGAAGCTGTTCCACAGCCTTGGATCGGTCCAATAGCTCATCTTGCTTGGATTATTTTGAACCTGTTGAACAAACTCTCTGTCCATATAATCACTTAGCGGAGACATCGCCTGATTTCCCAGAACAGTTTGATCCCCCAGACGAACCAAATATAACGAGTCAATCCACGGATACGAAGTCTTCATCTGAGTCAGCTTTTGTGAAACCTCAAATTCCTCCAAGTATTTATTGGAACCATTTTTTTTAAAAAAAGGCTCCCATATTTCCTTCGTACTTAGATCGCCAGTTACAAATTGATCGATAGCACGAAGAGTGTAATCAACCGTCTGTGATGCCTGCTCCGTGAACAATTGATTGGCACGGATCGTCTGTTTCTTTGAAGCTTCAGCCGACGCAAGAAAGAATATGATAATCAATGTGATCATAAAAGTACTGAATAAAGGCAGATAGGATAAAAGCAAACGCTGCAGCCAGTATTTCTTCTTCATCTAATCCCCCCTATGACCTGTACATTATCAGTTAAAGCATTATACAGCACATACCAATTATAGAATATAGTCGTTGACATTATATTAAATACAGCCTCTTTTCTCAATTAACACTTTAAGAAAAGGATTACAATTTTTGAATAACGGACAATAAAAGAGATAATGATAGATAGAATTATGGACTTCATACTACCAGTGACGAATAAAAAAGCAGTTGTAAAAGACAACCTACAAACTGCTCTTTCCATTTTATTTGTTATCTAGAAATTTAGGTAATGGCGTTTAAACGTAATATTTTCATAAGGTCAAAATACTGCGAGTTTATCCAACTCACAAATACAGTAACACAATCTTTTCAATCGTTTGTTCAACAAAACAATAATGTCATTGAAGCGCACCGCGTAAGCGAAGAAGGCTACAACTGGATCATGGTAAGTGTCACAACAGCCATAGAATTGAATGCTTTGTTCGAAGAGCTTTTAATCTACGGCATTTACAAATTAAGCCTATCAATTGGCCAAATGAAATAGGGAAATTACTATTACCGATCATGAAGTGCCTAACGAAATAATAGAAGTACTCCATAATAAAAATATAGCGATTATTCAATGTGAAGAGAAAGACAAATACGAGGAGGATAACAAAGATGAGTCTTAAAATTTTGCACAACGTAAACGTGATCCAACCAGACGACCTTGTTCTACCTGCCACACTTTGGATAAGAAACGGAATTATTGAAAAGATAGAAAGTGGTCTTTCTTCTCTTCCGGAGGGCGAGTATGAACTTTTGGATGGACATGGACATTTACTGATACCTGGTATGATCGATGTGCATATCCATGGTGCTAACGGGTTCGATATGATGGATGGCAGTGAGGAGAGTATTCAGGAGGTTTCGCGGGCTTGTGCTGAAACAGGCTGCACCTCGTTTTTGGTTACCTCCGTTAGCTCTACAATTGAAGAATTACTAGCCATGATTCGTAGTGTGAAACGTATAATTGGGCGTGAAGTTGGGGCCAAAATTGCCGGGCTTCATCTAGAGGGTCCTTACCTGAATCCGAAGCGTAAAGGTATGCAAAATGAACGATTTTTACGACATCCGAATCTTACTGAAATGAAAGAAATTTTTAACGAAGCAGATGGACTGATTAAGATGGTTACAATAGCCCCAGAATTACCTGGCGGGATGGAGCTCATCTCTTTTCTGAAAGAAAATGGCATCATAATCGCGGTGGCGCATTCGGATGCCACATACGAGGAAGCAAAGCAAGCCTTTGAAGCCGGAGCGAGTCACGTTACGCATTGTTTCAATGGCATGCGTCCGATTCAGTGGACATCATGTTACGGTTTCCGACGGTGTAGCTCGACTAGAGGATGGGACTTTAGCCTCCAGTACGGTTACGATGAATGATGCACTTCGTCTAACCGTAGAAACCGGCATTTCTTTAAAAGACGCGGTTCAAATGGCTTCAACCACACCTGCACGAATATTACGCCTTGATACCCGAGGCAGAATCTCCACGGGCTTTGACGCTGATCTTGTCTTGTTAAATGAACAATTCCAAGTGCAATGGACAATGATTAAGGGTCATATCATCTAATGTTTGGGAAAATTCTCTCTAAGCAGGAATCATCGAAATCCTCGATTACCAATACGCATACTTCACCTTAATACAATTTTCCATACATTGATTATCCGTGGTAAGATTCCCCTGCAATTAACATAAGGAAAGGCAATCGAGCCAAAAATGACCGACTGCCTTCACTGGTGTTGCTATAGTTTTCCTTTAACTGAATTGTATATTCACTTTAAATCTAGTCAATGCCAATGTAATGAACATGGTTACCATGACTCATAAATTAATTCCAAAACAAAAATAATTCCACATAATATAAAAGTCAATGATTTATGAAAATCACAATATCTTGTTTTGTTACTACCCTGGAAATAGCTCACTGTCGTTCGGTCACCAGCCATGAACTTTCATCCTTTGGGGTGCCGCGCAGCGACATGGCTGGCTACATAGGTGAGGTTAGAACTAGAGATGCCCCTGAATGGCGAGAGTGAGGGATTTGAGGACGGAAAAGTTGTTAGAGGAGCGTGGAGACGATGGAGCGAATGCGTGCATACTGATCTGCACCTAACGTTGTACGGAAGGCGACGAAAACTTTTATTTTCACCTTGACCATCCGAATATCGCGTTCTGCCTGATTATTGTAAAACGGAATTTGGACATCTCGAAGAATGGCATGAATGGCGGTTTTGTACTGCTGACCCGCTAAATTCTCTGACTTCCCTTTGCATATCTGCCACACGTGCCTTTTTCCTTGGGAATAAACCCTTGCTTCCATTTGGCTTCGTCGCGTAGCAGAATGTCATCGTTGCTCGAATTCTGCGATCATGAATTCGAGCTGTAGCCTTGCCTCTTTCCAGGCAGTGAAAGTCACATCCCCCCTCTTGCAACAGTTCTTTCATCTCCTTCGCCCACTGGCTCTTATCATGCTCAGAAAAGCCTTGAAATTGCGTGATAAGACTGACAAGCATGAGGGGAATAAACCACGAACTGCTGCTATTATTACTATTTTTTCCTAATTGTCTTTCCAGCTCATGCACACGTTTTTCGAGCTTAACGATGTGTTCAGCTTGAGAGGCAAAGACGGCTTGGAGTTGTTGGATTTGTTCGGTAAGAACACGGTTCTGTTCCCTAGAGTTCGGCTGTACTCGAGGAGTGTATGGAAGTAGCTAGAGCTCTCGAATCGCCTTTACAAATTTGGTCTACTTATTCCTTGCTGAATTCCATCTCTTCACATCCCCAATTGGGTTTATCTACTATTTACCGATGGGTATGCTTGAATCCCTTCTATGGTCAGGAAAAACAAAAAGATCCCCTGGGCGAGGGGACCTAAGTGGTAACAATATTGTTACATAAGTGTACGTACATCTTAGCAGTAAAGAAACGTCAGAAAAATACAAACCCCTTTTTTACCAACTGTATCGTTTGTGTTGTACTACCTATTCTAAGAAAGCCCCCCGAACAATCAGGAGAGAAGTTAAGAAGATAGCCAACCATCCTACTTTGCTACCGGAAAGGGCGATCTTCATAGTTTAAATTGAGAAACACATTTTTCATTGAAAATTCACACTATCGCTTCGCCTTATAAAACTCATGATACAACTTCATGAGCGCTCGCTTCTCAATCCGCGACACATAGCTCCGCGAGATCCCCAACTCCTTCGCAATCTCCCGCTGCGTTCGCTCCTCTCCGCCGAGCTCGAGCCCGAACCGGCCAACCACGACTTCTTTCTCCCGGTCGTCCAGAATATCCAAATTCTTATAGATCTTGCTCTTCTCGATCTTCAACTGCACCGCATCCACCACATCATCCGCTTCGCTGCCGAGAATGTCGATAAGTGTTATTTCGTTCCCCTCTTTATCCGTTCCGATCGGGTCATGCAGAGACACGTCTTTCCGTGTCTTTTTCAGCGAACGCAAATGCATCAAGATCTCGTTCTCGATACAGCGCGCCGCGAATGTGGCGAGCTTGGTCCCTTTGTTCGGCGAAAACGACTCGATCGCTTTGATTAATCCGATGGTCCCGATCGAGATCAAATCCTCAAGATCTTCCCCCGTATTGTCGAATTTTTTGACGATATGGGCAACAAGTCTTAAATTATGTTCAATCAGCTTATTTCTAGAATTCTCATTCCCTTCAGCCATCAGTCTAAGATGTGTTTCCTCTTCTTGTTCCGTTAAAGGTTGTGGAAACGCATTATTTTTCACATAAGACACAAGCAATGTGAGTTGCTTGATCAATACAGCGATAGCACTAAAAAATCCAGGCATTCCAGCACCCCCTTGAGTGTTTGCGGATCTTAGCTGATTCGGAAGCCTCCGCTTTGAGATTACTATTAGTGTATGTGGGTAGGTGCCTAGAAGTGCCTGTACGGATGAACTTACCTTTAATAAGCTAGTGCAAAAATGATTTGACTACGCGTCCAAGCTATTATTCAACGAGCGGCTTAAATGGCGCAAAAACCGCATTCAAGAAACTTATAGGACCAGGTGTCTTAGGCAAGTCGAACATGGACAGCAGCAAGACCGCTAACAGGATTGCGGTAAAAGCGATTTTATCCTTCATCGGTTTTTGCTTCAACTTCGGCCATTCCAACAAGATGATGCAGAGCGAAGCCGCGGCAACAGGTATGAAAACGGACCATTTCATTGTTTTTGAACCTCCTCATTTGAAACTCCGCTAGGCCAATTGACGAGACCCGGTCTGTTAATATGTGCGTCGACCTCAGCATTCACTTCGATATGAGCAAAAATCTCATTCCATTCTTCCTTTACTTCTTCCCATTGTTTCGGGTATTTTCGATAAAAAACAGTGGCGAAATCGAAGATGTCCGTTTTGAATTTCTTCTGAACCTCCTGTACCGAGAATTCGATCCGGCCTTTGACTTCCTCCTCGAACTGGTGGTTTAACTCTGTCAAAAAAGCCAGATCCGTCGGATTCAGCATGGACCCGTTTTGAACGATATCCCCGCTTGTTTTTACTTTCACTGTCATTTTCCATTGACCGTTATGTAAGGAGGGGAGAAGATTCACATGGGCTTTTACAGGCGTAAGAGAGATCAGTGTGTCGGTATTTTGAAGTTTGAACGTAATCGTATATTTTTCAATTAGATTTTTTATCCACAAGAGACCGCGGGTTTCTATTTCCGATATTTCACCGATCATTTTATTGTTCTTGAAGATAGCGGTTCCCTTGATGTAGGGAATCGTTTGAGTCGGCTCCTTAGGATCGACTGGAGGTAAAATATAGATAAGCGGAAGCGCTAGTGCCTTGGTCCTTGAGTTTAGCATGATGCTAAACTGCTCGACGGTAACGGCATAGCTGATTGGCATTTTCGCCAGCTCACGAACAACCTCTGACGAATTTCTTTCCAACGGCGGAATCAAACGCAGCGCTTCGGAAGCTTTCCCTTTCGCAACAAATACATAAGCGCGCTCTCTGATCTGCGGCTGTCGCACCAGATAATCGGCGTGTTCCTTAAGACCCGCTTTTGCTAGTGAATCGCTGAAAATAATGGTTTTGCATTGCCCCCAAAACAGCCTACGCGGAAGAATCTGTTGAAGATTTGCTAGTGTGTTCGCGATGTCGACGCCTTTCGCCATACGCACAGTTGTACGTTTGCCTCCTCCACTACCACCGCTTATTGACATACTTCCTACTTGATTTTGCGGAATAATGAACTGAATCGTTATTTTAACTTGCTTGTCCTCTTCTGAATCGATGGCCATCGCCGTGATAATGGCTAAATCGTTAAGTTCAGTTCGGTCCCAGCATCCGGTAAGCGAGAGGGTAAGAATGAAGAGGAGCAGGCCGTTCACCAGTCGCTTACTCATTTGGCAAGCCCCTCCTCCTGCCTTTACGAAGGAAGGCAATGCTCATCAGGACAAACGGTATCGCCAAAAATACGACGAAAAGCTCAAAAGGAGCCACAAGTTTATTATGATTCGCTAATGTAGGAAAATTGGGGATATCCCAGTAGCAGAACAAAAAAACCAAAATAGCTAATGGAAAAACGGTAGGTCGAAAATCCGACGACTTACACATCTGCGTGTAGGAGATCACTCCTGCATAAAAAAAGACTGAAATTTTCACAAAGTTGCCTAATACCCACATTGCAAGTAACACAGACTCTAAATTTTCGAAAAAATCGGCGAGGCTAATATACCGCATTGCAATTAATATGGGGTAAACTTTTTTGGGAAGATCAGGTCCAAGCAAAAATAAGGTTATCAGATTGACGTAAGTCATACTGATCACCACCACAATAAGTGAGATGATACTCCATTTCTTTACTTTATCCGGCTGGCTTGCACTAGGCAGAAAATAAGAAATGATAAAAAATTCAGAAAGCCAACCTTGAGGCGTTAATGAACCTTTTAATATGGGAACTGCCCCGTGACTGAGAATGGGGTATATGTTTCTGAAATCCAGGTCGGGCGCAAGGAAAACTAAAAAGAACAAAGGCAAAATAAAAAGATACGTGCAAATAACGGCGCATCTAGCGATCACTTCCACTCCACCCCTTATCGCAAAAGCAGAAAGCAGCAAGATCGTCCCTATAATGACAGCTAATGGTGTGTTAAACAGAAAGTTGCCGGATACAAACTCAGCATATTGTCGCAGAATCATGCCTGTACTAGACATGAAATATAGAAAATAGATGAAGCTGATCAATTTAGCGGGCCAAATACCAACAATCTGTTCGCTATATTGAGAAATCGTCATCTTTGGATAAAGCTTATGAAGCGCTAATGCCAATAAAATCGCAACCATTCCAGGAATAAAGGCGATAATGCTAGTCATCCACAAGTCATTCTTGGCATACTGTGCCGTTATCGTCGGTAAGGCCAGAAAGCCTGTAGCCAGAATAACCGGGTGCATGATTAGCGCTATTTGGAAAGGGGAAATTTTCTCAGCCTTTAACATGAATGGCCTCCTCATCTATGGATTGCGACTGTCATCCTGCTCGGGACCCGGTTTTAGATCACTTGCACTGCGAAACTTATTATACTCACCTGTAAAGTGAGGCCGGATATCCATTTTCCACCACGGTGCGCGAATTAAAACATCCTTAAGCTCATCGGAATTGGCCGCCGAAATGGCAGATAGATACGAGGCTCCGAAGGAACGAAGGCTGCTCAAATGGATCAACATGGCAATACATCCGAGCATAACACCAAGCAAGCCTAAAGTCCCTCCCAGAAAGATCATTGGGAATCGCAATAGCCGAATGGAAATGCCCAAGGCGTACCTTGGGATAATAAAAGATGCAATACCGGTTATCGCTACGACGATGACCATGGGTGCAGAGACAAGCCCGGCCTGAACTGCAGCTTGACCGATGACGAGCGCTCCGACGATGCTGACTGCTGCGCCCACTTGTTTGGGAAGCCGTATCCCAGCCTCACGCAGCGCTTCGAACGTGACTTCCATGATCAGCGCCTCAACGAATGCAGGGAAAGGAACCGATTCCCGGGAGCTCGACATACTGTAGATCAAATTGCCGGGGATCATCTCCTGATGATAGGTAAGCACAGCGACATACAAGGACGGAAGAAATAGCGAAATCAAAAAAAAGGTATAACGGAGCCAGCGAATTGCAGTCCCGCTCCAAAACCGTTGATAGTAATCCTCCGCCGATTGCAGTAAGGCAGGAAACGTTGTAGGTGCGATCAATACAAATGGGGATCCCTCCGTAAAAATCGCAACACGCCCTTCGAGCAAGGCTGCACAGGTAACGTCCGGGCGTTCTGTTGAAAGCAGCTGCGGAAAAGGGGAATACGGATTGTCCTCAATCAATTCCTCAATATACCCGCTCTCCAAGATTCCGTCGATCTGAATGCGAGACAGTCGATCGTTAACCTCCTGAATAAGAGCTTCGTCAGTGAGGTCTTCAATATAGGAGATCGCCACCTTTGTCTTGGTATACTCTCCAATTTGTAGCATTTCAATCTTGAGCCGTGGACTTTTAATGATACGCCGGATTTGCGATAGATTCGTTACCAGCGTTTCGGTAAAGCTTTCTCGCGAACCACGGATTGTGACCTCAGTAATCGGATCCTCAATGGCCCGTTGCTCCCATTTATTTAACCCTAGGGATAGTCCGGCTGCTTCGTTATGGCAAAGCAAAATTGGAAGCCCGGTCGATATGGCATCCAAACACTGCTCGAACGTCACGACAGGGCTGGTCTGGGCTACAAAAATTTTATTCTCCTCGATCTGCTTGATCGTAACCCTTTCAGATTCGCCAAGCCGCATAAGGGGGGCTATTACCATTTCTTCGATACCGCTTGAATTCACCAAGCCGGCGATGTAAATAAGTGCCATTTGGGAGTCATCACTCATGACAAAAGTTCGGAATATAACGTCGGCACATTTCGAATAAATCGACTGAAATACTTGCAGGTTGTCGCTCAGATCTGGAAACAACGGGTGCTGCTCACTAGGGAGTGAGGATCCCTGATGTTCCTTTTCAACCTTTTTCTGCACAAGTCTTTTGAGTTTTCTAATCATGAACTACTTTCCTTCCGAGGAAATCCTTCCCAATGCTGTCTCTCCTCTAGGTTTCTTAATTTAATGCGTTTTTATGCAAAAAAATGGAACCTAAAAAGCTAAGACCGACGGCGACGAATGTACATCCATTTTTTTCCATTAACCCCTTGAAAAATTAGCGTTGCCGCCAATGGGCAGCCAACTAACGAGAAAACCCCATCATCCGAGGATGATGGGGCTTTGCCTTGTGCAGGAGCAATCACCATGTTTTCAGCTTTTTCAGCATATTGAGAATGGCTTGAGCCGTTTCCGCACGAACCGCATGGGATTGAGCTGCGAAAATGTCTTGACCCTGACCTTGCATCAAACCGATCCCGATCGCTTTGTTGACATCCACCGTCGCCCATGACGATACTTGGCCGCTATCCGTCAGAGCTGTCACATGGTCCGAGGAAACATCCTGAACCCCATGGATATGCTCATAAGCTCGCACAATCAGTGATGCCATTTGTTCCCGGGTTATCGGTGCATTCGGAGCAAACTCATGAGCAGAGATACCCGAAATCAGTCCGGCACGATAAGCTGTCTGAATATCCGAAGCATACCATTCATTCGCAGAAACATCCTCGAACTGTACCCCTGCGCTGCTTCCCTTGAGGCCAAGCGCCTTCACCAGCAAGGTCACAAACTCCGCACGGGTTGTAGTACCCTCAGGTCTAAACTCGGTGTCGGTTATGCCCGTTACGATCTGCTGAGCGGAGAGTACTTGCAGCGTGCGATACGCCCAATGATTTTTTGGAACATCGTTGAACGATTTGTTGTATTCCATCACGGCATATTTGCTGAAATGAGGTGTATCAAACGTAATGGTTTTGCCGATCGTATCCTTGTGACCACCGATGTATTGCCATTTGTTTGACTGTTCATCATAGAGATACGCGGCAATCAACTCTTCATCGAACTGGCTGTTGCCATAAGGAATCACTACTTGAACCGGCTCTTTAAACGAAGCGAGCTTCGTTTCCTTGCCGCTGCCATCGGTGACAGTCAAAGATAAATCATAGACGTGTCCGCCAAATTTGAGAGTCGCATTTTCTGACTTGGAATCCGCCGCCGGTACGGCGTCGATCCGCACTTTCACCGACAGATTGGCGTCTCCGTTAACCTGGCCTACCAACTGCTGCATAACCGCTGATGGAATGGATACGGCAATTCCGCCATTTCTAACTTCTACCGGACGATCGCCTGCTAGTTGCAGAGATGGCGCCGTTAATATCGCTTCCTTGCTTCCATTCGTTAACGTAACCACCGCTTTGCCGTCATGCATCTCCATCGGACTTGATGTCACGGAAGGAACCGAACCGACTGGCGAAGTGTCCGCCGGAGAACTCGGCGTTATTGGATCTGGCGGCGAAACAAGCTCCTGACCGCTAATCGCAATTACGGCCTCACCTTTCACGCCCGAACCGTCGTCTGCAGTCGCAACGACCTTCACTTGACCGTTCTTCAACGCGGTCAATACACCGTTCACATCGATAGACGCCCGATCCGTCTCGGTCCCGTCCGGATTATAAACCGACCACGTAACCGTCCGGATCGCAGCATCGGATGGAGCAACGTCCGCTACCATTTGAAGCGTTCCGCTCTTGGTCTGAATCGCATCTCGTCCACCAGTTCCCGCTACGGCAATGGCCGAAACCGATGTTTGCCCGGAGATTTGGAGGGCCATGCTGCCTTGAGCCGCCGAACCGTCCGCAGCCGTAGCGACGACTTGAATCGAGCCGTTCCCTTGCGCGACAAGCAAGCCGCTCGCATTGATGGTCGCTCTTGTCAGCACCGCGCCGTCCGGGTTATACACCGACCAGAAAACCGTCTTATTCGCTGCAGTCGAAGGCTGTACATCAGCCGCCATCTGGAGCGTACCGCCTTTTGCCGTAATCTCGGTCAATCCCCCTGCCGATGCCACGCTAACGGAAGAGACGGGATTCCAATAAGGAACGGTCACTCCGTTAATTCTGAAGTCCGTAAATTCTGCCGTTTTAGAAGCGATGGCGGTATTCAGTTTTCTTGTAAAAATACCGACCTTCGCGTTGCTCAGATTTATCGTAAACGTATTTGCATGCTGGGTCCAAGTCTGGCCATCGGCGCTGTAATAAGCCGTATACGTCGTGCCAACTTTCTGGATTTTCAAATAGATGTCGCTGCCGATCAGCGGATCGGCTATATTAGGTTCCGTTTGCGCGCCGTTGCTCACCTGCGAGAAACGCAGCTGATTCACAGCGGAGCGTCCAAACGAAATTAAATTTTTGTCGTCCTTGTAGACAATAAGCCCTGCCCACTCAAAACTTTTGCTGGCATCAAATTTAAGCTTCGTGGTGATCGTGAAATCCCCTGCTGTGCCAGGGTCCGTCAAGAGAACGCCCTTCGGATAATTGCTCGAAGAGCCCCAGGTTCCTTCCTGGGTCGACAGCTTCATCACATTTCCATTCTTTGGATCAAGCGCCCAAGAGCCTGCGCTCTCCCTGACCCAACTCCATCTGCTGTCGAGATTGACCGATTGGCCAATCAGGGTAACGAGCATGCTTCCGGTAACATTCGAGCCATCGTTCGCCTTAGCAACCACTTTGACTGCGCCGTTGCCTTTGGCGGTAAGCAGCCCGGTCGTACTGATGCTCGCATTCGTCGTGGCCGAATCGTCCGGATTGACGACCGACCAGGTCACAGACGGATCATCTGCGTTATCCGGCGCGACTGCCGCACTCATTTGCAGAGTGCCGCCTTTGAGCGCCACAAGCGAAGTGTTGCCCGCCCCTGTGACGGTAATGCCCGAAGCCTTGATAACCTGCCCTGTGATGGTAATCCATGCCTCGCCTTTGACGCCGCTGTGATCGTTCGCCGATGCGACGACCTTCACCGTACCGTTATCGGCGGCGGTTAACAATCCATTCGCATCGATGGAAGCTTTGCTCGTCGGTTGGCCATAGGTGTCGAATACTCTCCAAGTCACCGACGAATTGTCGGCACCCGCCGGAGATACTGCTGCGAGCATTTGCAGCGTGCCGTGCTTGGCGGTTATCGTTGTCGCATTTCCGGCTCCTCCAACCATAATCCCGGTAACGGGAGCATTCGGCGCAGGATACACCGTAACGGTGGCTTGCGCCGGCACCGTAGTTCCCTCCACAACGCCTTGAACCGTGAACGTTCCCGGAGCTGCAAATTGCATCGGCGTGATTGAATGCCAGGTCACACGCGCAAGCTTGGAAGATGCGTCCGAGAACTGCTGCGTTACCGTTTCCGGCAAGAACGGCGCCTTGCCTGCATACGTATCGGCCACAACAGGTTGAATGCCGCTTGTAGTTCTCGGGACATAGTCGTTTAATGTCGTCCGCATTGTGCCTTTTTTAACAGGCGTGCCCGCAGCATTGGCTACATGCGTAATCTCGCCCATACCGCCCAAAAAGACAGTTGTAGCATGATGAATTTTTACACCTGGTACATCTGGAATCTCGATAGCGCGATCCAGTTTAACCTCAGCATCTCGGAAAAACGAGTACAATCCGAGGCCGTAAGCCTCATGGGAAGTCACCGTATCGGCCACTTTATAGGAAGCATATCCGTTGACTGTGCCACCACTGCTCATCCATCGCTCCTGATTTGGGACATCATACGGGATTTCAGTCTGGTAGAAGTACATTTTTCCGCGCTCGCCGTTCCATACCGTCTGATACTGATGGAAATGTTCGACGAACAACCCGTAAAACACGACATCATTGCCGTTTACAATCATGCCGTTGGTCGTTAAGTTCGAGTCCCAGCCGGCCCCCGTTCCATGATCCGCCCTCCATACCCAGAAATGATCGCCGATCACGTTATTGCTGTTGATCTCGACACAAACATCGGCTAAAGCTAGCGCATCTCCGCCAACGCGGAAATACAAGTCCTGCAGAGAGGTCGGATTGGCGGCGTGATTGGCTGTGCTGCCTTTCGCTCCGACTTGCAAGAGAACGGGTGAATTTGTCGCCCCGGCTTCAAAGAGAAGACCGGCGATCTTTACGCCGTCCACATCCGCTACCTTCAGAGCAACATTGCCGCTGTCAGCATGCAGCGTGGCAAGTCCCAGACCGAGCACAACGGTATTCGGATTCGTCACTTCAATCGGCTTGCTCGTATGATAGACCCCTGGCGTCAGCAGCAGATGCTTGCCTTGCGCAAGGGCGGCGTTGATGGAGTCGACGGACATGGCCGGATTCGCAATAAAGAAATTCTCGATGGAGATCGCCGTCCCCGCCGGAGTCCCGCTCCCCCAGCTTGTCCCGTTGGCATTCATCCTCACATCAGGGACAAACACGTTATATTGCATGGCCGCTTGATCCCAGGTCAGGAAAGGCTTCTCCCGAACAACCGGCGTCTGGTTGATGACGGTATACGCGTTGGTCGGCCAATTCTCCACTGGCGGATTGACATTGCCAAGCAGTGTTGTATTCCACACGGAACCGTTCCAGCTGGCCCATTGGCTGTTTCTGGAGAACCACTGCTGCTGCGAGCCAGGGACGACGTTGCCGTCGACCACGGAATCGGCCAAATAGCCTCCGCTCGCCCAGCCTCCCTGATCGTGGAGGGTCAGACCGCCCTTTACATGCACACGCCGCATGGATGCCGCTTGCGAAACGGCCCACAGCATGTTGCCCCCGGACGGCGTCTCGGCAAAGTTCTCAACCGAGCGCCAGAAGTTCTGGGTCGCGTTGTGCGGCGGCAGCCAGTTGGCGTCGACTGAAACGCCGCCAGTAAAGTTAACATCGTCGGGCAGCATCCCTAAGCCGGCGACTTGGGTGTAAAAGCCCAATCGAATATTGGTCGTGTACGAGCCCTGTTTGAAAAGCATCGCATAGCGCTCTTGACCGAATTGATTTTGCTCCTGAATTGCAAACAGATTATCGCTCGTCCTTTGAATATCTGCAGGAGGCGTCAGCGAATCAAAAATGTACACATTCGGGCCAAAATCAGGCTGTGTCAAAATCGAAGCCTGGTCCACATCCGATTCCAAGCCTCCGCTGATCGATGTAACCTTATAGAAGTATCGGACATTGGCTGTTAAGCCCGAGTCCAAATAAGTCGTAGCAGCAACTGGGGCACCGTTCACTTTGGTAAAAGTCCCACTGCTGGTAAGCGAACGGTATAGGTTATATCCCGCCGCCCCAGGAACAGCCGGCCACGCCAATGTAATGGAGCTTGATGTCGAGTTTGCGGCATATACCGCGGATGTGACCGACGCTCCTGCGCCTCCGTTTGATGGGTCGTCTGGCGCGGATGCCAAAGCTCCGGTCGAACCCATGAGCAGGCTCAGCAACTGCGCACTCGCGAGCATGGCTGACAGTTTCCTTTTAAACATGCTTTTCCCTCCAATATCTTGTTGTCTACAGTTGAATATAGCGCTTTCACACTATACTACCATTCGATAATAGGAGCGCGAAGTCGCTAGTTTGACTACTTTGCGCAATAATTTGACTTCTTTTCTCTCACGACAGAAAAAAGCCAGCCCCAACAAAGCGACTGACTTCTTTTCCACACGTTTTACACAAATCGGCTCGGCACAACGCCGTAATGCTGCTTGAACACTTTGACAAAATACCCTTTGCTCTCGTATCCCAACATATGAGCGATCGTTTCCAATGTTTTATCCGACCCGTTCAGTAGCTCCTTGGCCCGCTCCATCTTGATGCGCGTTACATATTCGATGAACGTTTCCCCGGTTTCCTTCTTAAATAAGCGGCTAAAATAACTAGGATTCAAGTGCAGATGGTCTGCCACTTCCTCCAGTGTAATCTTCCGCCCCAGATGGCGCTGAATATATTTTTGGGCGTCAATGATTTCCACCTTTTTGCTTTGCTGAGCGATCTGCTCCATCAGCCCAGCTGCATCTTGGACAAACCGCGTCAACCATTCCTCAAGCTCGCCGATGCTCGCCAATTGATCCAAATCTCTCTGCAGCTTCTCATTCGTATATTGCTGATTGAACCGAAGCTTCAACATCATATCGAGTACCAGCTTGAATACGAATTGCTTAACGGATTTGGGCGGATAACGATGCTGGGTCACGAATAGGATAAACGGCGCTACAACCGTGGAAGGATCAGCATTCCCGTCAAGCACAAAGCGGTTTAACTGATCGGCGTACACATAATAATACGCAAGCGGATCTTCCTCGAGCGCTAACGAATAGCTGTTCTCGCTGCTTTTCACAAACTCCGGCTCCCGAGCATAGAACAACCCCTCTGATTCTTGCAATAAGTGAACATACTGCCTCTTGATGCTCGATGGATCGCCCACCATTTCCCCCAGTACCATGGAGACAGGAAGCTTGAGAACTTGCGTCAGCTTGTGCTGAACATCTTTGCACAGCGCTGCGATGCGGTCGTAAGGATTGATTCGCAAATCTTTCCGAATGTTGAACAAGAGACAGAACTCTTTGGCAGAATAGCTGAAAACAACCTTATCCTTATCGGCGGCCATCAGCTCTTCGACCGCATTCTCGACGATAAACTTGACCGTGTCTTCGCTTTCATAGCGTTGGAGCGCATGGCGGAACCGATGCAGCCGACAGACAACCGGAATGAAATAAGGCAGAACCGGATGCAAGCCAAAATCCTCCAAACGCTCGATCCAGGTGGGATCCTCTAATACCGGCGTGGAGAGAAGATCGCGCAGCCATTTCTCCTTGGCCGCAGACTTGTTCCGGTTCACTTGCAGATGAAGATTGCGCACTTCGAATTGTCGCTCATCTTCTTTCTCCATTTTGGACTTCGCTTTGGCAAGTAGTTCAATCAAATGCTGAGGCTCCAGCGTCTCCTTCAGAACATAATCCTCAACACCGATTTGAACTGCCTGCTGCGCATACCGAAAATCATCATGACAGGATAAAATAACAAACCGTGGCCTTGCACTTATGGCTTTAACAGCTTTAATAAATTCGATGCCATCCATGCCCGGCATGCCAATATCGGTTACGATCAAATCCGGCATGGACGTCCGGCAAATTTGCAGCGCGTCCTGTGCGTTTGTACAGGTGCCTGCGAGCTGCAGTTGATGATCTTCCCAAACAATCATCATTCGTAAAAACTGCAAAACCGCTACATCGTCATCAACCAACAAGACGCTATGCATGTTCATTTGCCTCCTTGTGGAATGTGATCGGCAGCCGGAGCGTCAGCCTGACTCCTTGACCCGGTGAGCTTTCTATTTCCATATGATAGACGTCCCCATAAATAATGCGTAAACGCTCATGCACATTTCTTAATCCGATGCCATTAATGCGAGATGATCGCTCTCTCTTATCGTCTCCCGGCTGTCCGGTTTCTGTGAGCATCGAAGTAACATCGGCCAACTGCTCCCCTGTCATTCCGATGCCGTTATCTTCTACGCGAATATACAAGATATGTCCTTGCTTCCAAGAGCTTAAGTAAATATGCCCGTGCTTCTGCTTTAAGCCGTGCAGATAGGCGTTTTCAATCAACGGCTGCAGCGTAAATCGGGGAATCATCGCAAGCAGCGTATCCGAAGCCAGGGAAATGGACAGCTCAACATTCTCCAAATGCCGGAAATTCATGAGCTTCATATACTGCTGAATGGTATTCGATTCCTCGTGCAGCGTAATGTATTCATTATTTCGATTAATCGTCATCCGAAGAACCGTGGACAAAGAGCTGATAATTTCTGCGATTTCCACCTCGCCCTTCATCCTGACTTGAAGCCGAATGGAGTTGAGCGTATTGAATAAAAAATGGGGATTAATTTGTGCTTGAAGCGCCTCCAATTCCGCCATTCGCTTCCGCCCCTGCTCCCATTCAATTTGACGGATCATGTCCTCAATCTTGTCCAGCATACGATCGAATGACGAGCCCAGACGTCCGATTTCATCCTGTCCGGTAACCAACGAACGCTGATCCAGATTCCCGAGTTCAACGCGCACAGCCGTCTTGACCAACTGCACGATCGGTTTGGTCAGCTGACGCAGCAGGTAGAGCAGGACGAAAGAAAACAAGACGAAAAACAACGCTTGAAATACAAAAATATCGTTTAGAAAATTGCCGATGTTGCCGGTTACAACCCAGTACGGCGTCAAGCTTTGCAAGCTCCACTCGGCAAAAGAAAGCGGATGATTATAGGCAATATACTCCCCGCCGTTCCATGCCATTTTCTCCGTCAAGCCGGTAGTAAGCATTGCTGAAGGAACCTTGGTGCCGATCATATGAACATTGGCATGGGAAACAATCGTCCCCGACCCATCCAGCAGCATCATGGTCTGATCTTCCGCATACTTGCTAAAGATCTCATGAATTTGCTGCTCCGGCTTGCTGATAATGATATAGGCATTGGATGCATTGGCATACAGCCGAATGGTCCGAACAACGGTAATCAGCTGCGGAAACCGCTCGCTATCGGAACGCACATAATTGTTTTGAACGCCGATCCAATTGGTCGTGTTGACCGGGTCGCCCGCCATCTGCTGCAGCCACGCTTCTTTGTATAACGACGACAAATCGTTCTGGTAGGTAGAATAGTTGGAAAAGTACAAGCCGTTCGGCAGCACAATGGTGACATACGTTTTCCCACCAAAAAAAGTGAGCTGTTCCAGCTTCTCCGCCACGGGCTTGTAGGCAAAGAAGTCAACTTGACTGCCTTTACTGTTGTCGTAGCTGTTCGACGCGAGCCTCAGATTGGTAATGAATTCGCTGTCATATTGGAGCATGTTAAAGGCATTCAGCATATCCCTGACAATATTGGAAATGTACAAGTCGGCCACTTCCAGCGATTGCTCGGCTTTAACGGACGCTTTGGTCGTCAGTTCGTTTTTGGTATACAGCCCCGTGAGCGCAAGCGTCATAATGGACGGGATCACCAAACACAACAACGAGATGGTGATCAGCTTCTGACGCCAACTAAAGGAAGGCCTGTTCATCCGGTGCTCCCCCTTCCTTCTGTAACATAGTTAAACAGAGGCTTGTCTATCTGGAGTGTATCACATCCGTACCGATTCAGATATACTTCACGAAAAAAGGGATGCCGTATGGGCACCCTCTTTCTTCCACCTCATGTTATTTCTTGTTGGCGTCAATAATTTTTTGCAAATTGGTTTTAATATTTTTCATGGTCGTATCAATGTCGGTCGTACCGAGCAAATATTTCTCAGCCTCGGCGATGTACGCTTTCTCAATATCAGCAAAATAGGAGACGGCAATCGGAGGATCGGGAAGCTTCGATACGGTCAACGTATTAATCAGCGAAGCTTTATCAATCTTATCCGGGGTCTTCGTTGCGGAAATAATTTGATCCAGCTCTTTGTTAACATCCGCCTTTTTCCAGGCCGACAGCTGCTTCGTGAGCCCCATTCCTTCCGTAGACAGGAAACGGATGAATTGATACGCCTCCTGCTTATGCTTCGACTTCGAGGAGATCACCAGCGAGTCCGCTCCGCCGAACGAATAATTCTCATCTCCTTTGTTGTTAGTCGGCCAAGGAGCAAAGGCGGATACGAACGTAGCCGGGATTTTATCGGTGCCTCCCGCTTCGGCAATCATCCATGGGCCTGTCGGCAGCATGCTTGCTTTGCCTTGGAAATATTCGTCGCGATAAGGAATTTTTTGTGTGACGACGTCTTGGTAAGGTCGGACACTGCCGTCCGTCCGCTCCATATTGTAACGCAGCTCAAGCGAAGCTTTCATCATGGGATTATCCGCATCAAGCGCCGTGCCATCGTCTGTCATAATGCCTTGATTTTTCGGCAAGCTGTATTTTTTAAGCAAGAAATAATCTTTCCAGGTGTGCATGAACGCACCATACTGCTTCGTCGGACCGTCGCCCTTCGTAAGTTTCTTGGCATAATCGCGGAAGTCATCCCACGTCCAGCTCTTCGGAACGGCAAGTCCCGCTGCATCGAGCTGCGCCTTGTTCAGCAAGATAAACCATGGCCCAAATTTGCCCGGCAGTGAGTACCGTTTCCCATCAACTTTCATTTGCTCGGCTTTATATTCGTCGCTATATTTCACGTTTTCTTTGTTCAAATAATCGTCAAGCGGTTCAAGCATACCACTGGTTGCTCGTTTACTGAAATCCGGAGTGGAATTCAGCGAGAATACGTCAAAGTCTTCACCGGATGCATACATAATATCGATCTTTTTCTGCGTTTCATTGGAATCATTCTCCACAAGCGGCATGTATTGAACTTTAATGTTCGGGTACTTCTTCTCAAAAGCGTCAATCGCAGGCTGGTACACCGAGGCTTTCTCCCAGTTTAAAAATTTTATCGTAACCGGCTTGGCCGGACTGGCCGAAGTGGAGGCGACGGGATCAGCCCCTTTGGTGGGTTCAGCCTTGGAACCGGTTTCGCCGCCGCAGCCTGCGAGCAGGCTTGCGATAACGATGGAAGACGCAGAAACAGACAACCATTTTCTTTTCATGATTATATACCTCCCTTAGATAGACAAGCTTGTGTTCTCTACCACATAACCTTAGCAGTTGCCATTTCGTTTTCAAAGTTTGTATCTTTACTTCTTCGCTATTTTTTTTACCCTTTGACGCCTCCGAGGGCAATGCCTGCAATCACCTGTTTTTGCCCGATAACGAAAATGACGAGCAGCGGAATGATCGCCGAAACCGTACCGGCCATGATGAGCGAATAATACGCCCCGCTTTCGGAAGAGAACTTTTGGATGCCGATTTGAACGGTCGCGAGAACATCGCTTCGCAGGAAAATCAATGGATTCTGATAGTCGTTCCAGGTCCAAATAAAGCGCAGAATGCCGTAAGTGGCGATGGCAGGCTGCACAAGCGGCAGGGCAATTCGAGTGAAAATGACAAACTGACCTGCCCCGTCGATGCGCCCGGCATCCAAGTATTCTCTGTGAATGCCGAGGAAAAACTGCCGAAGCATAAACGTCCCCAGCGCACTGAAGGAACCGATCAGAATAAGTCCAAGATGCGTGTCGAACAAGTGAAGCCATTTAAAGATCATAAACTGCGGAATGATAATGGATGAGCTCGGAATCATAAACGTCATCAGAACGACCGCGAACCAGATTTGCTTCCCCTTAAAATCAACGTGGGAGAAGGCGTAAGCGGCCATGCTGGATACGACCATGGAAATCAGCGTCGTCAATACGCTAACTTTAATCGAATTCCAGTAATACCGCATAAATGGATGCTCGCCGGACCAGACCTCATGATAATTTTGATAGGCTTGCCAATGCTTCGGAATCCATTCGATCGGATATTTGAACACATCGATTTCCGGTTTCATCGAAGCCGACACCATCCATACGAAAGGAAGCAGGAACGCTACTCCCACGATCAGCAGAAGAATCGTGACGATGATCCTCCCAAGTTTCCCTGTTGTTTCCATAAACCTGCCTCCACACCTAGTAATTGACCCATTTTTTCTGTCCGTAAAGCTGAATAACGGTAATGAGCAGCACGCAGCCGAACAAAATCCATGCCATGGATGAGGCATAGCCCGTCTTCAAATTTTCGAAGGCCGTCGTATATAAATAGTACGTAATCACCGATGTGGAGTAAGAGGGGCCACCATTCGTCAGCACTTTAATAATATCGAAGGATTTGAACGAGCTGATTAATCCCGTAACGAGCAGAAAGAAGGTCGTCGGCGATACCAGCGGCATCGTGATTCGCAGAAATCGGGTCCAAAGCCCTGCCCCATCCATATCCGCCGATTCATACAGATCCTTCGGAATCGCCTGCAGCGCCGCCATATACACAATCATGCAGAAGCCGATGCCGATCCAAACCAGAATGAACATCACGGAGGGGAGCGCGTAGTGCATGTCAGCCAGCCATTTGGGCGGATCGGCAACTCCAAGTGCCTTAAGCGCTTGATTGATCGGTCCATAGGAAGGATGGAACAGCAATTGGAAAACAATCGCCACCGCCACAATGCTGGAGATGTAGGGCATGAAGAAAATCACTTTAAACAAACTTTTCATGTACACATACTTATCTATGAGCACCGCTAGAATTAACGCGAGAATAAGCTGTATCGGCACGACAAGCAGCAGCACCAGATTGTTGCGGAACGATTTCAGAAACACTTGATCATCCATCAGCAAAGAGTAATTTTTAAATCCGGTAAATTTCATTTTGTCCAATCCTGCAATGAAGCTCCAGTCGGTAAAACTGAGAATCAGCGAGAGCAACGTAGGAATAATGGTAAAAATAATCAAACCAATCAGCATCGGCCCCACAAGGATGTAGCCCGCCAGATTCTCCTTTTTTTCGCCTTTCATCTTACGAAGAGAGAAGGCCGGTTTTGTTTCAGTTTTCAGCACGATGTCTCACCTCTGTGTTCTTGTTAAAATAGCTGTCTCGCTTCTGCGCTAACGATAGTCTTATTAAACTGTTTTACGAGGCAAAAAAAAAGTTACAGATTTGACTATTCTTCAAAATATTTGACTACTATCCCGCTCGGAACCCGCAGCGGAAAAAGCGCAGCTTCGAATCTTCCAAAAGCTGCGCCGCATACTTGACTAATTGTAGACGTTAAACTCTCTAACGGACCACCAGTTCGTTCCCGTACCTGTCTGCACGACCTTCAGATAACGCGCGGTTTTCGGTGCAAAATTAATTGTAATCAATGGATCCGTACCGGTTCCACTGGCGACCTCGCTGCCCCAATTCGTGCCGTCGCTGGACACAAATACCTGGTATCCGCGCGCATAGTCCTTGCTGTTGCCGGTGCAGTCGATGGTCAATTGATTGAAAGTTTTGGCCGCTTTCATGTCGACAATGAAATATTGGCCAGGCACCATATCCGTCCCCGTCGTCCAGCGGGTGGACATATTGCCGTCCAGCATATTGCTTGGTGTGCTGTTCACCGGTGAGGTCGTCGCCGTCCAGCCTGTGCGGTCGAGTGCTGAGCCGCTGGCCGCTTTCGTATACGCGCGCACATAGTCCACATACATTTTCTGCGGCAATGCTGAATCATCAGGACTCGTTTTCCCGGTAAACGGTGTGTTTGGCCCGCCAATCGCCAAGTTCAGGATGAGATAGAACTTCTGGTCAAACGGTGCCGGATAAGCAGCGGAAGGTGTAAACCATCCCGTTTTCGTGGAATAGAGCACATCGTCCACATACCAGCGGATGGCATTTTCTTCCCATTCAACAGCAAACGTATGATACGCATCCGCAAATGTTTGTCCGCTTGGCAAGAAGTAGCTGCCTCCCGACGAGGAGTTGTTCGGCCAATCGTTGCCGTAGTGAATCGTACCGGAAACTTTATCGGTGACATCCCCGCGATTTTCCATAATATCGATCTCGCCGCTCTTCGGCCAGCCGCCGTACACACCATCTGTGGACAGCATCCAAATGGCCGGCCACATGCCTCTCCCCTGCGGGAGCTTGGCGCGTATCTCGAAACGACCGTACTTCCAATCGCCTTTATTTTTGGAAATAAGTTTGGCCGACGTATAAGACTGCCCGCTATAGCTCTCTTTCTTGGCATTAATGACCAGCGAGCCGTTTTCCTGATACGAATTGTCTCTACGGCTAGTATAGTACTGGAGCTCGCTGTTGCCGAACCCGCCCCCTTGATCGATAAGACTCCATTTGGTGGAATCCGGGGCCGAGCCATTCGTTCCGTTAAACTCATCCGACCACACCAGCTGCCAGTTGTCGCTCGGTGCCGAGTACGCGGAATGTACCGGCATCAGGCCAACTGTTAATAACAATAAGATGATGAACCACCTTCGTTTGTTCAAATGGTATCTACCTCGCTTTCATGAATCGTCAGTTGTAGACGTTAAACTCTCTAACAGACCACCAGTTGGTTGCCGTAGCGGTCTGGACCACCTTAATGTAACGTGCTGTTTTCGAGGCAAAATTAATCCTAATGAGCGGGGCCGTACCGGTTCCGCTGGCGACCTCGCTGCCCCAATTGGTGCCGTCGTTGGACACAAATACCTGGTATCCGCGAGCATAGTCCTTGCTGTTGCCGGTGCAGTCCATGGTCAATTGATTGAAAGTTTTGGCCGCTTTCATATCGACAATGAAATATTGGCCAGGCACCATATCCGTCCCCGTCGTCCAGCGGGTGGACATATTGCCGTCCAGCATATTGCTTGGCGTGCTGTTCACCGGCGAGGTCGTCGCCGTCCAGCCTGTGCGGTCCAACGCCGTGGGGGTGCCTGTGCCGACGCCCTGGAATTCAGCAACGGTCTGCCTCATCGCAGTGCTTGGCGAATTCGCATAGACGCGGCCACCATTGTTATTGATCACATGCGTAATCTCGCTGCCCGCTGTTCCCGAGAGCCAAATCGTCGTCATGTGGTGCACCTTGACGCCGGTGACATCCGGTACCTCAATGGCGCTGTCGAGCTTGACTGCCGCATCTCGGAAGAACGAATACACGCCAAGCCCCCAGGCTTCATGCGTGGTGACGCCATCCGCGACTTTATAGGAGGGATAACCGTTCTCCATACCATTCTTGCTCATCCAGGACGACTGGTTCGGGACATCGTACGGAATTTCCGATTGGTAGAAATAGGTGCGTCCGCCATTGCCGTTCCACAGCGTCTGGTACTTGTTGTGATGCTCATTGAACAAGCCGTAGATGGTCACGTCATTGCCATTCACAATCAGCCCGTAATTGGAGTCGTTCACGCCCCAACCGCTGCCGGTGCCGTGATCGGCTCGCCAGATCCAGAAGTGATCCCCAACCACATTGCTACTGTTGATCTTCAAGTCGATGTCGGCGAGGCCTGGACCTGCGCCGCCAACCCGGAAGTACAGATCCTGTAGAATCGTCGGATTTGAGCTATGGCTAAGCGAGCTGCCCGTCGGTCCGACTTCCAGCAGCGACGGTGACATGGACGGGCCGGCATCGAAGAGAAGGCCCGAAATTTTCACACCGTCGACATCGGCCACCGACATCGCAATTTTCCCGTTATCCGGAATGAGAGTCGGCAAGCCGATACCCAAGATAACCGTATTCGCATTGTTGATACGAATCGTATCATTTAGATGGAAGATGCCCGGTGTAAACAGCAGATGCTTCCCTTGATTCAGCGCAGCATTAATGCTCGCGGCTGTCGCCGTTTCCGGGCGGGCAATATAGAACTGATCGATGGAGAGCGAGGAACCCGGCGTTGGGCCGTTGGCCCAGCTGACGCCTTTGGTATTCGTTTGCAGCGCAGGAACGAAGACGTTATATTGCCCGTTGCTGTTGACGTACAGATACGGCTTTTCACGCACGACAGGGGTATTGGCGACAATCGTGTAGGGCGGATCCGGGAACGTCGCCGCAGGCGGTAAAGCATCTCCAACCATCACTGTGTTCCAGACAGAGCCTCCCCAAGACGCATATTGGTTGTTACGATTGAACCACTGCTGCTGCGAGGCTGGTGTGACTTTATTGTCTACAACGGAATCCGCCAAATAACCGCCGCTGGCCCAGCCGGCATTGAAGTTGGCATCGAAGTCGAACAATTCCAAATTGCCTTTGACGTGAACGCGACGCATCGGCGCAGCCTGCGAGACAGCCCATCTCATTTTGCCGCTCGACGGCGCTATCGTCAGATTCTCAATGGAACGCCAAAAGTTCTGCGTCGCGTTGCCATTCGCCCATTTGGCGTCGACATTCAGTCCTCCGGTAATACTCACATCCCCGGGATTTTGCCCTAATCCGGCAATATGCGTATAGAAGCCTTCCCGAATATTGACATTGTATGTGCCGGGCTTGAAGAGCAGCGCGTACCGCTGAGAGCCAAACTGATTCTTCTCCTGTGTGGTGAAAATGGTGCCCGCCAGACTCTCGATATCGGCAGCCGGCATCGTCGGGTCGAATACATACACATTCGGCCCGAACATCGTGGTGTTTGCGTCGCTGATCGAGGCAGCTTTGGAAATGCCGGAGAACACAGGCAATAAACTGATTGCCAAACTTACAACGGAAACAGCCGCAAGCACTTTTTTGATCATGACTCCTAATTCCTCCTCAAATGAAATTGGCAAAACAAGTTGGAGTTCCAATCCCTCGTAAAGCGCTTTCACCTCCCTATATTGGGTATTGTAATCAAAAATAGGCGATCTTCTAAGCAACTAAAATGACTGTTTTTAAAAATCTTTTACCATTTATTTACTACCACCACACCAATAGGTGCCTAACCATGCACAAAGAGGCCCCTATATAGGGCCCCCCGATTTTACTGCTATTCTTCCCACGTGCATTTCAACTAATTATTGATATAACGCTCAAATATAAATCCAAAATCCTTAATTTTCAGCTCCGTATGCTTCGTCTTGAGCCAATTGTACACGGACGCGTTAATCGCGTCGAACTCGCTGCTGACCGCAGTCGCTTCCGTCGAAATACGGCCTGTCGCTTCTTTAGCGATCATCACGCTTTGCTTGGCATAGTCGTATAAATGGTCGTTGTGCTCGACCGTCTCGGCAATTTTGTTAAGCGCTTTGTACAGGTCTTTGATCTGTTCAATCTGTTTTTTGTCCACATCAATCGAAAAAGCGACGGAACCGATCGTAAATTTGATTTCAACATCCAAATCAATGGTCCCCGCCGTCTCCAGATACACATCCGAAATGGCGTGAGAATGATACGTGTACCGTTTCAGCATCCGTTTGCTGCTGATCGCACTATCACCGTCCAGATGAATGAGCGCAAGATTCGTAAAGCAGTACTCGTCTTTCTTCGACTTAATAATGAAGAATACTTTCTCGCCGTCCTCATGCATGACGTAATCGTCAGAATCGACCTTATCGAAATCGGCCGGACTAATGACTTTTCCAATATCGCTGAGTCCGAGCGCATCTGCCGCGAGCTTTTTGAACATGGCAATCATCCTCTTTTCTGATAGATTTCACCATTTCAGTATAACTGATTTCCACTGCCGACAAAAGCCGAAGCTCTAGCCATGAATCCGAACCGTGGATCCCCGAACGATCAACTCGCCATCCAGCGCCTTCATGTCCGCCTGCACGCCATCAATCATCGCCAAAAGAAGTCCTACGGCCTCAGTCGCCATCGGCTGACGAGGATAATGTAGCGTCGTGAGCGGAGGATCCGTTTGCGCCGACATCAAAATATTTTCGCACCCTGCTACAGCCAGTTCCTCGGGAACGCGCACTCCGGCTCCGCGGCAAGCGGACAGGCAGCCGGCCGCCATCAGATCGTTCGCGCCAACGAGCGCCGTAAAGGGCGCCTTCCCTGCCGCGAGCCTCACGCCCAGTGCCCTTTCCGCATCCTCAAAGCGCCCGCCACCATCCAATTGGTCCTCCGGATGCCACGTTAATCCCGCCGCAGCCAAGGCTCGCAGGAACCCCTCGAACCGCACCTCGTAATGGCTCGCGCTCGCGATTTCTCCGCTCATAAAACCGATGCGCGTGTGCCCCTGCTCCTGCAAATGCCGGATGAGCTTGAGCAGCTCCGCCTCCCAGTCCAGATCCCGGTAAGCGATGCGGCTCCCCGCCTGGCCGGGCTGCATCACAGACACCACCGGCACCTCGCGTGATTCAAAATCGGCCACCGTCGATGCTTGCAAGGATTGTCCCAGCAGCAGGATGCCATCGACCCTGCCCATGAAAACGCTCTTGAGTTGATCTTCCTCTTCCTTCCGATACGTATGGAAAAAAACAAAGTACCCATGCTCTCTCAATTCATGCTCCAGATGCAGCAAGATACCTGCCTCAAACGGATTGCCGAGATAATTGACAAGCACAGCGATTTGCTTCGTTTTTTTCGTTTTCAAGCTGCGCGCGAGCAGATTCGGCTGATAGCCCAATTCCTCAATCGCTTGCAGCACCTTTCTTCGCGTTTCTTCCTTAACAATTTTCCGGTCATTCAAAACATACGAGACCACGGCTGAAGATACGCCAGCCCGGTCTGCGACCTCTTTTCTGCTTACCATCTCATTCACCCATTCCCAACTAATCTAAGGGGACAAAGCGTTTGACGACACTGCAGCCCTCTAACTTCCTTAACCGTACCATAGATTGATAAGAAACAAAATGGTCACCGAAATTTCACGAACATTCTCCGATTGACACAACTTATCGTTCGTATTATGATAATCAAGGCAGAATGATCCAGCCACATACGTTAGAATCGTTCGTATATCCCCGAGAATTTGGCTTGGGGGTCTCTAGAGGAAGCCATAACTTCCTAGCTACGACGGGTGCTTGCTTTCGCATACCCGGTTGGCTAGGTTTTTTTGCGTCCAAATTTGAGGTACTGAAGGAGATTGCTGCTATGAAGGCCTATGATTTTATCGTTGTCGGTGCAGGACCTGCCGGTATTTTCGCCTGCTATGAGATGACGCTGCTGCATCCGAACGCTCGTATTGCGCTTGTCGATAAAGGTCACGACATCTACAGACGCAGTTGTCCCATCTTGGAAAACAAAATCAAGCTCTGTCCGCCGCCTGCCGGGAAAAAAGATTACGCCGGTTGCTTGCCCGCTTGCTCCATTACGTCCGGTTTTGGCGGTGCCGGTGCATACAGCGATGGCAAATTCAACATCACGACGGAGTTCGGCGGCTGGATGACGGATTATCTTGCGCCAAGCAAGGTCATGGAGCTGATTCGATACGTAGACAGCATCAACCTGCAGCACGGAGCGACCGAATCCATTACGGATCCGACGACCGAAGCCGTCAAGCAAATCGAACAGCGCTCTTATGCAGCGGGCTTGAAATTGCTTCGCGCCCAGGTTCGCCATCTCGGCACCGAGCAAAACTTGATGATTTTAAAATCGATCTACGAGTACTTGACGCCCCGTATCGATATGATGTTCAAAACGGAAGTCGAGGACATCCTGACGGTCAAAGATAACGATAAACACGTCATCCAAGGCATCCTTCTGAAAGACGGCACCGAGCTTCGAAGCGCTAACGTCATGCTCGCCCCAGGCCGCGATGGCTCGGCTTGGCTGACGCAGGTGCTCAAGAAGCGTCGCCTTCGTATGTCCAACAACCAAGTTGACGTAGGGGTACGCGTTGAAACATCCGACGTTGTCATGCGCGAAATCAACGAGCATCTCTACGAGGGCAAATTCGTTTACAATACATCCGTCGGGACGCGCGTACGTACGTTTTGCAGCAATCCATCCGGCCACGTTGTTGTGGAAAATCACAGCGGCATCATGGCGGCGAACGGCCATTCCTATAAAGATCCGGTGCTCGGCTCCGCCAATACGAACTTTGCCCTGCTCGTCTCGCACAAGTTCACCGAGCCGTTCGATAAGCCGAACGAGTATGCGCGGGAAATCTGCAAACGCGCCAACGATCTGTCAAGCGGCGGCGTCATCGTGCAAAAATTCGGCGACATCATGCGCGGCCGCCGCTCAACGGCCGACCGGATTCGCGAAGGCTTTCTTGAGCCGACGCTGGCCGAAGCCGTGCCTGGAGATCTGGGACTCGTGCTTCCTTACAACACGATGAAGAGCCTGATCGAAATGATCCACGCCCTTGAAAAAGTGACGCCGGGGATCGCTTCCGAACATACACTCTTCTATGGCGTCGAAGCGAAGTTCTATTCCGCTCGCCCCAAGCTTAGCGAAACCTTTGAAACCGAGATCAAAGGTCTCTACTGCGGCGGCGACGGCGCAGGCATCACACGCGGTCTGGCCCAAGCCGGCGCCGCAGGTGTCTGGGTTGCGCGCAACGTGCAGTTGTAACGATTTCCGAGGAAATCGGACACGTTTCGTCATCCGTTTCCACGTTTCTCTCAATAGACCAATGTTCAATTCAAATCGAGCTGAACATTGGCTTTTTTGCGTCCAAAAAGGCTTTTCAATCGCTTTTAAATGTGATAACATAAAACCGTCACAACAAATGAAAGCGTTATCATTTTGAGAAGGGGGATTTTACAATGAATGTAGCGCTCGATGTTATGAACACGTATGAGGATTTCAATTTGGAGAAAGATATTATGTATTTCCGGGTTGGCGAACAGGGGCTGGTCTCGTTCCATGGCAAAAACTATCATGTGAAGAAACGCCTCAGCTCCGATCAGATTCAAGCGATGACAAGCGATGCGTCCTTCTTTAAAGTGAACACGGACTGTTATGTCAACACACGCAAAATTCAACATATTCAGGACGGCAAAGTATTTTTTGACACGAAAGGCAGCGAAGCCAAATATACGCCGATCACCAAACTTCGCCAGCATAGGTTGAAAGAAATCGTCCAACTGCAGAGATCAGTGTAACCCTTGAGAGCAAGATGCCGAACCTTCGGGCACAAAAACAAAGGAGCGACGAATCACAGATTCGAGGCTCCTTTTGCTGTTTTATGAGATTTTAGAAAGCGATTCATTCTGATGCTCACGGATTAAAAACCGGATGTACTCGACCGTCGTTTCTTTGACCTTTCTCGCTTCTTCCAAAGTCGCGAAGGCGTATTCAGCATGATCGGTGCTTCCATACTTCTTCAGTTCTTCATAGTTCATCCCAAGTGCGGAATAGTTGTACACAAGCTCATACGGGGTTTTCGCATCCACTTGTTTGACGAATATGTCTTTGGTGAAAAACGAGCCCTGCTTCTCTACTTTAAAAATGACCCGGAACGGCCGATCCTTATCGGAGACAAAGCATTTAATGACAACGTCAATTTCCATCGTTTTGTAATCCAACGTGTTAGCAGGTTCCTGCTTCGGCTTCTTATGCATCCACTGTTTCAACTTCTTCAGCAACAACAAAGCTTCCTCCCCATCACGTGAACTTATCCATATTTTAATAGATTCGTTCTGGATTGACAACCCACATGTAAATTCTTTGTGAAAATTTAAGAATATGTTCCGTTATTCAGCATTCTGCATGGGCGAAGAAGACGCTCCTTTGGTTCCGCGATATTTTAAAATGATGATCAGGCACAGCAGTCCTGTTAGCCCACCGCATACGATAAACGCCCCGTTCGCCCCGAATCGGTCGGCAATCCAGCCTGAAAGCAGACTGCCGATCGGCGTCGAGCCCGCAAAAACAAGCGAATACACACTCATCACCCGCGCGCGGTATTCCTCTTTGGCGCTCATTTGCAGCAGCGAGTTGCTGTTCGTCGAGAACATGATGTTGAAAAATCCGGTCATCGCCAGCAGCAGGCCGCACGTCCACACCGAGCCCGACAAGCCGTTGCCGATCAAGCAGAGCGCCACGAGAATGCTCGCCGCCATGCTGACTTTTATGCGCGGGCCCATTTTGCTCCGAAACGACATCATCAGCGCCCCGGTCAACGAGCCGACACCCAGGCACGACATGAGGGTACCGTACGTCGTCTCACTCATATGCAGCACATTTTTCGTAAATACCGGAATGAGGATGTTAAAATTAAACGCCAGCGTTCCGATCACCGAAACCAGCAGCACGGTCGGCGCAAGTATCGGATCTTTGGCAATGTAGACGATGCCGTCCTTGATTTCTTTCAATACGCCTTCCTTCGCTCTCGTTTTGCGCACATACGGAGCCGCTTCAATATGAATAATGCCGTACAAGACCGCGATAAAGCTGACCCCGTTCAGCAAAAAGCACCAACCGGCGCCAAGCCAGGCCATCATCACCGCGCCGATGGAAGGTCCGACAATACGCGCCAGATTAAACGTCATCGAATTCAAGGCGATTGCGTTCATCAAGTCCTCTTTGCCGACGATTTCAATATTAAACGATTGCCTTGTCGGCATATCCAGCGTGTTGTTCAGCCCGAGCAGCAGAGCGAGCACCAGAATATATTCATATCTTACCGTGTCCGTCAGCACCAGCGCAGCCAGCGTGAATGCAAGCATCATCGAGACCGATTGGGTGATGATCAGAATGTTCTTCTTCGGAAATTTATCGACTATAATGCCGGCAAATAACGAAAACAGCAAAATCGGCAGAAACTGGCATGCGGCAACCAACCCGAGCTTCAGCGGCGAGCCTGTGAGCGTCAGCACCAGCCAGGATTGCCCGATATTTTGCATCCAGGTGCCGATGAGCGATACGCATTGACCAAACCACATGTAGCGGTAATTTTTATGCGTAAGCGCGTGAAAATGCCGATCGATAAAAACCGAGCCTGCAAGCTTCATATTCATACATCTAGTCGCTCCCCTGTGTAATGTTCAGCAGCATTGTGTCCCATTTTCTCCAAAATGTTCAGTGCCATTTCGCGCTCCTCGTCCGTCAGTCCCTTCGTCAGAAGCACTCGCCAACTGGCAAGCACGCCCCGAACATCCTCCTTGATCGCAAGCGCCTTCTCCGTCAAAAACACCTCGTTGCACCGCTTATCCTTCTCGCTCACCCGGCGGGTGACGTAGCCTTGCTCCTCAAGTTTCTTGAGCGCTTTCGCCGTTGTCCCTTTATCAATCTTCAAATAGTCCGCGATCTCCTCCTGCGTCAGCCCGTCTTCCCGATAGAGCGCATTCAGGAAAATATGCTGCCCTTTACCGATGCCATATACCTTGAGCCGATCCCCTATGTACGACTGCCCAATCCGATAAATCAGTGACATCCACCGCGGAATAGAATTCCTCGTTTCCATCATTACCGTTTCCTCCCTCCTCTTAAAATAAGACCGTCCTGCTTAAAAGATCATCTTCCTGCCGATTCGTTGCAATTGCCACTAATTTAGTGTATGAAAAAATCGTTGCGTTTGCAACGATTTTCTTGAGTATTCGCAGCGGGGAGCGGTTCTCTGCCTGCTGGGGTAAATAGCCAATGATTTCATGGCTTAATTGGACTCCACCGCAACCATTCTCTTAAATAGGCCATGTTACCACTGCTTAACTTGGGAAAATATTGCAATGAAAGCGGAAATCTACTGAAATAGCCAATCGATTTATTGGCTATTCTGAGTGAATCCGCTGCCAAGCTAGAATTAGCCAGTGGTTCCAATGGCTAATCTCCTTGTCGGTTGGCCTCCTTCCGGGCCGCCGAGTCTGCGCCAAACCCTCCCCCTGCCTCAAATCGAAATCAAAAGCCTGGCCGTTACCTAAGGCAGCAAGCTAGTTATCCAGCTACTTACTCTCCCTTCAACTCTATCCCATTCCGCCGCCCCTTCGCACAACTAGCTAACTTCTGCCTCCCTCCAACACGCCAAACACAAATAAGCGCGGTAAACCGCGCTTATTTGTTCTCTTTTCCACTATCGTCTGCAAATAGAAGCGGCAAACCGCTCTTATTTACCCCTCATGCCCCGTCAAAAGGAGGTTTGCAGCTTGATAACAGCGGTTTACCACGCTTATTGGGAGATCTACTGGAAGAATCACCGAAATAAGAGCGGTTCACCGCTCTTATTGTATTCACGCCGCCCAATCGTTCCGGGCCGCCGAGCGCTCCGGCGTGCGGCGGCCCGCAAAGCACGCTAGCATCGCGTGCCTACACGAACTTCACGCACACCGGCCGCGAGATCGCCGCCGCGATGCCCGTCTCCTCCAGGAGCCCTGTCTCTGCGCTGCGGCGCAGGACGACGAGGGTGGAGGCGTCCTGGTTCGCCGCCAGCAGGAAGCCGCCGTCCGGCGACAGGGCGAAGTTCCGCGGCGTCCGCCCCTGCGTGGACGCCCAACCCGCCACCGTCAGCGTCCCGCGCTGACGGTCCACCGCGTAAACCGCGATGCTGTCATCGCCGCGGTTGGACGCGTACAAGAAGCGGCCATCCCCCGACAGATGGATGTCCGCGCAAGTGCTCTCGCCGCTGAAGCCTGCCGGCAGCGTCGACAAGCTCTGCACCGCGGTCATGCGGCCCGCGGCGGCGTCATATGACAGCACCGTCACCGTGCTGTCCAGCTCATTCACCGCGTACACGTACCGCAGGTCCGCGCTGAACACCAAATGCCGCGGGCCAGCGCCCGCCGCGAGCGCCGCTCTCCGCGGCAATCGCATACACCAGCAGCCGATCCAGGCCAAGATCGGCTGCAACCGCAAACCGATTGTCCGGCGTCGGGACAATCGAATGCGCGTGCGGCGCTTCCTGCCGGTCCGCACGCGGGCCGACCGCTCCAGCATGCTGCAGCAGCTGGACCGGCGCCCCTAAGCTTCCGTCCGCTTGGATCGGAAGCACCGTGACATTGCCGCCCATGTAGTTCGCGACATACAGGCGGCGGCCTTCACCGTCCAAGCTGACGTAACAAGGCGCCGAGCCGTCCGTCGGCTGCTGGTTCAGCTTCGTCAGCTTGCCCGTTTCAGGCGCAATGGCATACGCCGCGACGGAGCCGCCTTTGCGTCCTTCATAGGTATCCGTTTCACTGACGGCATACAACACCGTCCGCGCTTCATTCAGCGCCAGGAACGAGGCATTGGGCAAATCCCGGTACGTGTCCACAATCGTGATTTCACCCGTTTCCGTATTCAGCCGGCAATACGAAATGCCAGTTGGCTCCGAGTCACTCGTATAGGCGCCAACATAAAAATAAGCCTCATTCAACAACCCCATGCTCCTAACCTCCGCATCATGAGAAATCCTTTTTCATTTTTATCCATTATGAGCCTTCAGCCCGCCTCTTGTCTACGCTTCTTTGCCGTCATGCGGGAGAAGCAAGCCCTTAGGACGACCGCCAACAAAGCGCCATACAGCGCCAACTCCATATCATGCTGCGCATCCCACGCATCGCCTTGCGCACCCACGAAAGTCGTGCCAAGCTCCGGCGCAACGAGAAAAGCCACCCACATCTCAATCAGCTCGTAAAAGGCGCCTAGCGCCAGTATCGTCACGCAAGCTGCCGCAGACTGCACGCCCGCCTTCATTCCCGTCCAGCGACCCAACGCTTCCCGGATCGGCAGCACACAAAGCAGCCCAAAGCTGGCATGCACGACCCGATCGTAGGAACTTCGCGATAGATCCGTGAATCCCGCCTGCTTCAACCAGTCCGTCACCAGGGGCACATCATAGGAATAATGCGCGCCGACGGCATGCAGCAGGAGAAACAAGCCGAGCAGCCCGTAAGCGCCAAGCGACAGTCTGCAGCGCCAATAGGTGAAGATAAGCCCGGCGACCGTGAGCCAAATCAGCAAATTTTCCAGCACCCAGTCTCCTCGGTCCGCAGGTTTGACTGCCAAGAGTCCCCACGCCGCCGCCCATATCGCCGCACCAGCAGCCGCACGTCCCTCCATTCGCCCTATCCGATTTCGCATAGCAACAGCCCCTTTGTTTTTAACCAAAGCGTACTGTACTTTCAGCGGCCTCCATAGTGCTAACTTTTTGTAGTACCTTGACCCCGTGGCCGGTTATACGGCGAAAATGGAAATTGTCGCCTCCTGCCCTTGGAGCGCCTGCTCAACGCGCCTGCGATGCGCCCCCATTTCCGACAACTCCGCGATCACAATGGCGATGCGCCCATCCTGATCCGCCCGCTCAGCGAGCTGCGCCAGCGTCGCATACTTGAAGTCTCCCCACGGCTCGGCCGCTTCCTCCCTCTGCGGATCGATCCACATCGGTGTGGAAAACCCATGAAACCACAGCATCTTTATCGCCTCCTCAGCAAATCCGCCTGTACCATAGAGTGCGACAGCCACACATCCAGCCGCTTTGACGCGCTCGATGACATCGAACAACATGACTTTCCGGCCGAATCGCTCCGCGTTCCGCAAATAGAAACCGTATAAGTAAGAAGGAAACCTTCGCGTCGCCAAACCTTGCGGCCAGTAGGCATTCAGAACGGATTGACCGTAATTGCAGCTAAGCAAAAAGGCTTCCGCCCCATCCGCATACCATCGCTCATCCAGCTCTTCGCAAATCGGCACCGCGTGTTCGGTGACAAAATTGTCCTGATGAATCAGGTCGCCGAGCTCCTGGGCTTCCCGCAGCATCGGCATGTCCAGCACGCGGTGGAGCGGCTTGCTCCAACTGATAGCCTCCCGAGAGGCGCGAGGCAACCACGCCCCCTTATGCGCCAACAAATAGGCATAGTACCTCTGAAAAGCGAATGCGCCCTCCTGGCAAATCGCTTTCAAAGCCAGCTCATCCTCCGATCTTTTCAAAGCCGCCGTGACCGGTGTTACAAGACCGTTTTCTTCCTCCCGATACCGAAGTGTCGAACCGAAGTTCCCCATCAGCAGCTCCTCCAGGAAAGCCGGCGTCCGAGCAATGCGATCTCCCTCCTCGCAGCCTCCGCTTCCGGCACGGAGCATACTGCGTACATCCATTCCGGACATGCGCAGTGCATCGAGCCGATCTGCGCCGACAGCGAGCAAATGGCGCATGCGAGGCTGACCGCCGGCAAGCGCAACGATTCGTTCAAGCGCCTGCTGCATCGTACCGTTAAAGCCGATGTCCAGCGTCACAAGCGATGCGGGATCGCCGAATTGCTGTTCCACATACGTTATGAACCTGCTGCGATGCACCTCGATCGTCTGCGCCATGCGGCGCTCGACGCTTTCGCTGCTCAGTCTTTTCACAATACGGTCGTAGACCGTCTCTCCGTTCTCCAGGCGAACCGTGCGGCACTCCGCAACCTCCAGCTCCTGCCATGGCGCAAAAACCGCCGCTTCCTCCGGCAGCTCCAGCACCTCCCACAGCTCGTGTACTTTTACACCGTGTATGCCGAGCAGCTGATCGCGTTCCCGTTCTCCAAAGCTCGACATGCCTGCCAGCAGAACCGCTTGCCGCGACACGTACACCGGCTTTACCTCAAGCGTCATCCCCCGCAGCGATGCCGCCCGCTCCAGCATCGGCCCCAGCAAATAGGCTTCGCGCATCAGCGGATGCACCGTCCCGATCCCCTCGGCTTCGCACAGATCCAGCACCCATTCGCACAAAGCCTGCAAGAACGGGCCAAGCACCTGCGCCCCGAACGAATAAAAGAACTGCCCTGCGCTGCCCGGCTGAACAGCTATTCTTCCGGAAGCGGCCCCTGCCAGCTTGCGCAAAGATTTCCAGGCAGGCAGCACCTGACCGTGGCGCACCTGCTCCCAGTGGTGCAAATTCGCAAACGACTCGGGGATGACGCCGTAGTATACAGAGCGAATCCCCGCTTTAGCCGCCCCGTCGACGTCGGCGGCCCTGTTGTCGCCGATATGCAGCATACGGCCGGAAGCGATCTGTGCATAGTGCGCTTTTACTTTTTCAAATAAATAGCCGGACGACTTGCCGTCCCCCTCCTCCGAAGAGACCCAAAGCGAATGAATTAACGTCAGATCGAGGCCGTTCGACGCAAGTAAATAGCGCAGCTGATCTCCGAGCAAGTACATATCGGATACAAGCGCAACCGGGATGTCCCGCTCCCTGCACGCTTTCATCAGTGAGACAATATGCGGGTTCAAATACCCGTATTCCGCTTCTGTTTCAAGCTCCATGTCGATCAGCGCCTCTCGATCGCAGACGGTTTCCGGCATTTCCGCATAAATCAGCGGGAGCGTCACTTCGCCAAAACCGGTACGAGCCCGCTCGCGCTCCCTTGCCCGCCGCTCCGCCTCCATCCGCATCGCCTGAAAGGCCTCCGGAGCAATCGACGCAGCTAACGTCCCACGGGCGTGAGCCTTTCCGGCAGCTATGCCAAATAGATCAGCCGGTTGACTGCACATCCGAAAATACAGCGTATCGAAAATATCCAGGCAAAGCAGATCGATGTCTTTTAATTGGATGGCCGTCAAATACATATCCGTTTTCCATAGTTCCGTATCGCCCTGCACAGGTATGCCCCTCTCTTATTCAACCGATTTGAGCGTTTCAGCAAATTGCGGTAAGCTAGAAGACATATTCTATTAGATAAACGAGGTGCGCCATGATGTCCGAACAACCGTTGGTTTCCGTCATTATCCCTACCTACAACCGCCGAATTGAGCTCGCCGAGCTTGCAGAATCATTATACCGCCAAACGTACAAACATTTGCAAATCATTATCGTCAACGATTGCGGACCTTCCGTCGACTTTATCTGCGATCTTTACCCTGAGCTGCACATCGAAATCGTTAACATGCCGACCAATCAAAAGCACGTTGCAGCGCGCAACCGCGGCCTGCAAGAAGTGCGAGGCGATTACATCATGCTTTGCGATGACGATGATTTGCTGCTGCCGATGCACACCGAGCGGATGCTCGCGGAAATTCAGGACTGCGACCTCGTCTACCCCGATGTGGAAATTTTCAATTACGCTTTTGAAAATAATGCCCGCATCATCACGAACCGCTTCCTATTCGCCTACGAATTCGACATTCCGGCGATGCGCCGGTTCTCGACCTTCTTTTCCTCCGGCTGCCTTTTCCGCCCGGCCTTGATTAAAGCGCTCGGCGGCTTTGATGAGGAAATGTTCCACTATTGGGACTGGGATTTCTTCCTCCGGGCCGTTCAGGATTTCAGGGTGAAAAGAGCCCCCATCGCCAGCGTCCTCTACGCCTTCGCGCAGGATGGGCAGAGCAACATGTCCGGTCAGCATGACAGCATGCGACCCTTTCTGGACCTGCTCTCCGCCAAGCACGGTCTCGGCGAGCTGCCGACCAAAAACTTTTTCCTGCTGCTCGAAGAACCCGAAGTCAAAGCTCGGCAAGCACAGACCGAAATCGTCTGGGATCGCCAGCCGATCCGCTCACGTCTAACTGTATAGCCCTTTCGCGTATAAAGTCCGAAATTCGCTCGGCGTCATCCCTTCATGCTCGTGAAAACGCTGGTTAAAATAGCTCGGGCTCGTATAGCCCGCTTCCTGGGCGATGTCTTTGATCGGCCAATTCTCTTTCTCGATCAGTCGCTGTTTCGCATACTGCATGCGGCACAGCGTTATGAACGACAGCGGCGTCATCGACGTCGCTTTCCGAAACAATTTGCAAAAATAATACGTGCTCACGCCTGCGAGCTCCGCCCATTCCTCGAGAACAAAGGGCTCGCAGGCTTTTTGCTGCATCGCCGGCAGAAGCGTCACAATGCGCTCCACCGATTCCATGCCCCGGTTCACGGCCAGCGGCGCCGCATAGCTCATAAATTCGCTCAAAATGCGGTAATTCAACGTGCTGAGCTGCGTCGGCCGCAAAATTTGATGAAGCTCCGCCTCCTCCAACAGCTCGAGCAGCGATTGCTCTAGCTCGGCGCTCCGCTTAAGCGTCCACAAATTGCGCAGAAATCCTTTGGCTACAAGGAATTCCCGCAAGTGATCCCCATAGAAATGCACCCATCTCACATCCCATGGCTCATCCTTCGAGCTGTAATAGAACTGTTTTTGATACGGGAAAAAGAGAAAGGCATCGCCCTTTTGCAGTGTATGTACCTCGCCTTCCAGCTCCACATACCCTTTGCCGGCCATGATGACGTGCAAGCTGTAGGTCGTCCACAGTCCCTCGGGGCGGTCGACTTCATGGTTCGGCGAATCCTTATACCAGCCTACGGACTCGGGAAAAATAAAAAAATCCGACTGCTGCAGCTTCGGCAACATCACATGTCTCCTCATCGCATTCGCCCTCGCTCTAATGACAATATCCCGATAGTCTATTCAATATATTATTATATTCATTTTAAATAACACAATCTATAATAACAATATAACTTCACTACTTTTCATCCAAAAAGGAGATATACACGCCATGACCAAACTTCGCTGGGGCATTCTCGGCTGTGCCAAAATCGCTATGCGCGCTTGCATTCCAGGTATTGCCCAATCGGAAACGGGAGTCGTCACCGCGATCGCTTCCCGCGACCTTCAGAAATCTCAAGAGGCTGCCGCCAGCCTGAACATTCCGAAAGCCTACGGCTCGTACGAGGAATTGCTGGCCGATCCGGACATCGATGCGGTCTACATTCCGCTCCCGAATCACCTCCATAAGCCATGGACGATCCGCGCCGCTCAAGCCGGTAAGCATGTACTTTGCGAGAAGCCGGCCGCTTTAACCGCAGCGGAAACTGAGGAAATGGTAAGCGCTTGCGAGGAGAACGGCGTCCTGTTTGCCGAAGCGTTCATGTACCGTCATCACCCGCGTTATGCGCGCGTACAGGAAATTATCGCCTCCGGCGAAATCGGCGACATTCGCGGTATCCACGGCACTTTCACGTTCAGCAACCCGGACGATCACGCCAATGTTCGCTACAAGCGCGAGTGGGGCGGCGGTTCGCTGTACGACGTCGGCTGCTACCCGATCAGCGCTGCGCGCCTCCTGCTCGGCCGCGAGCCGGAAGCGGTGACAACGCACGCCTTCTTCTCGCCGGAGCATGACAATGTCGACATGATGATGTCCGGCCTTGTAGAATTCAGCGGCAATGTCGCCCTGACATTCGACTGCGGCATGTGGGCGGCGTTCCGCAACCGCCTGGAAATTCTCGGCTCGAAGGGCCGCATCGTGCTGCCGTCCGCGTTTGTCACGCCTACGCAAGAAACGACGGATTTCCAAGTAATCGTCGGCGCCGACGAGCGCACAGAGTCCGTTACGCTGCTCAACCAATATGCGCTGCAGGCCGATGATCTGGCTTATGCCGCGTGGGGCCGCAAATCGCTGCGTTTTGCCCCGCAGGATGCCATTGCCAACATGAAAGTGCTGGACGCCTGCCTCAAGTCGGCGGAAGAGCGCGCTCGCATCGTGTTATCTCACTAATATAGATGAAGGAGGCTTCTCACGTGGAGCATATTCAAATTAAAGGTCTGAACAAACCGGTTTCCAAACTGATCATGGGTTCCGACTTTTTCAACTTGTCGAACGGTCCGGTTGTCAGCGAAATTCTAGGGCATTACCTTGCGATCGGGGGCAATTGCATCGATTCCGCCCATAACTATTGCGGCGGCGAAAGCGAGCAAGCGATCGGCCGCTGGCTCGATGAGACGGGCAAACGCGAGTCGATGGTGCTCTTCACGAAAGGCGCTCACCCGAAAGGCGACGGCCCGCGCGTGAACAGCGAAGCGATTCGCAGCGACCTGTTTACGAGTCTGGAGCGCATGCGCACCGACTACATCGATCTGTACGGCTTGCACCGCGACGATCCGAACGTACCGGTCGGTCACATTCTGGAAGCGCTGAACGAGCACGTCGAAGCCGGCCGCATCCGTGCTTTCGGCGGCTCGAACTGGACGCACGAGCGCCTGCAGGAAGCGGCGGACTATGCGGCGAAGCACGGTCTGATCGGGTTCAGCTTCAGTTCCCCGAACCTGAGCCTCGCCAAACCGAATGAGCCGTTCTGGGCGGGCTGCGTATCGGTGGACAGTGAAGCGCTGCGTTGGTATGAAGCCAACCAGTTCCCGCTGCTTTCCTGGTCTTCGCAAGCGCGTGGCTTCTTTACCGGCAAGTTCTCGCCTGATGTGCGCGACAATGCCGATATGGTTCGCGTGTTCTACAACGATGAGAACTGGCTTCGCCTTGAGCGTGCGAAGCAGCTCGCAGCCGAGAAAGGCGTGAGCATGATTCAGATCGCACTTGCTTACGTGATCAGCCAGCCGCTCCCGGCCTGCGCGCTGATCGGTCCGCGCAGCGAGGCGGAGATGATCTCCTGCCGCGATGGCGCACAAATCAAGCTTACGCGCGAAGAGTTGGCGTGGCTTGACTTGACCGGTGCTGCGGTCTAACCGACAGCCCAAGCTTTAAGGTCATTTTTGAGACACCCGCCTGCCCGTCCCGTAGACTCCGCATCCGTGCCATGTTAAGATAATGAAAAGCATGTTAGGCGGAATGAATACTTTAGGAGGTCCTATGGGAAAGACTGACATTCGCCGAGACGCCATTATGCAGGCGCTGAAAGACAAAGGTTCGATTGCCCTCATAGACATTGTGAAGCAATTTGGCGTATCCGAAGCGACGGCACGGCGGGATCTCGAAATTTTGGAAAGTGAAAAACGGTGCATCCGCACTTTCGGCGGTGCCGTCCTCGAAAGCTTGAAGGTCGAGGTTCCTTTCTTCAACAAAATGGATCTTTTAACCGAAGAGAAAAAAGAAATCGCCGACAAAGCGCTGCGCTTTATTGAAGACGGCGATATTATCGGACTGACGGGCGGCACGACGACGACGTTCATTGCCAAGAAGCTCAATCAGTTCAAAAACCTGACGGTCATCACCAATGCCGTCAACATCGCTTATGAATTGATCGGAACGCCCGGTCTCCAGCTTATACTCACCGGTGGTGTGATCCGCACCCAGACATTCGAGCTGTCAGGCCCTCTGGCGAACGCGACGCTTGACAATCTCAGCATCCGCAAGACGTTCATGGGCTGCGACGGCGTCTCGCTTTCGCGAGGCATGATGATTTACAACGAGCTGGAGGCGGAGACGAACCGCCGCATGATGAGGCAGTCCATGGAGACGTATCTCGTAGCGGATCATTCCAAATTCACGCGCAGCTCCCTCTTCGTCATCGGCGAAGTCCAGGAAGCCGTCGGCATCATCAGCGACTCGGCCATTACGCCGGAGATGAAGCATGCATTCAAAGAAGCGGGGACACCGTTCTTGTAAAAAGCACAAAACCGCCACTCGGCAGCGAAGATATCGCGTGCCAAGTGGCGGTTATCATTTTAGCGAATCACTTTCCCGAATGCCTCGACGATGTCGGCGCGAAACGATGTGCCGCTATGCTTTTGAATCTCCAGGAACGCTTCCTGCTTGGAGTTCTCCTCGCGATACGAACGCGGCGTCGTCATCGCCAAGTACATCTCCACAATGCCCAGCATTTGAGATAAAGCCGGCACTTGCGCCCCCACCAGCCGGTACGGGTAGCCGGTCCCATCTATTTTCTCATGATGATATAGAAACGTCCGCTCCACTTCTTGAAAGTCCGGGATGCCCTCGCACAATTCCCGTGCCATATAACAGTGCTCGTGCACGACCTCATATTCGAACTCGGACAATTTGCCTTCTTTCTCAAACAGATAGTCCGGCAGCTTCACCCGGCTCACAAAATGCATGAGCGACAGCAAATCAATCTCCCACTCCTGTACAGAGACACCGCCGCAGACATGAACCAGCTTCTTGAGCAACGCGCTCATTTCGCCGATTTCCTTGCGTGATGTTTGCGTTTTGCGCTCGCCGACCGGAATGAACGACTGCAGCATGTTGATGACCTGCTGCTTTTGTTTGTGAAGAGAGGCGATCTCTGCATCGCGTTTGCTTTTGCGAACCGTCAATTGAATGAGTGCTCCAAGCAGTACGCTTCCGATCGCATATGCGTTTTTCGCAATGATGTCGAGGATAGGAAACGCGTTGCCGCTCCCCTTAAAGCCCATGCTTAGCCAGTGAAAAGCGATGAAATACAGCAGAAACAGCAAGGAGCCATAAGCATAGGCCCTGCGTTCCACCATCAGACTCAACATGATCGGAAAGAAAACGATCGCCACCCACAGCAGCTTTAAGCCAATTGGGTCGTAAAGAGAAATGAGCGCCATCACCGCAAAAATGACAGTCGGCGCCAGCCTTTGCGCATAGAGGCGGTGCGTAGGCAGCTTCCATTGGAGGCCATACATTCCCCAGCCAAAAAGCGCAACGGTCGCAGAGGCCACCATGTACAGCTGGGATTCGACATTCCGGGTGATTAGCCAGTAAACGGCTCCGCATGCCGCGCACAGGGTCGACAATCCCCCGATGATGATCATAATAAGCAAATGAATCGGATAACTCCCTAATCGCTGTAAAAACTTCATTGTTCAATCTCCCTTAGGTCTGCGAACTCAAGTCCGTTCCCTCGCAAGAAACATGGAAGCTCCGTTCATGACGGCATGCATTGCGGAAAGAATCGTCTCCGGGCTCGTATCTTTCATCAAATATCCGTCCACACCCGCGTTGAAGGCACGGTATATATCTTCACTTTCATCGAATGCTGTTACGATCATAATCTTCAATTGCGGAAAGAGCGCTTTCAAAACGCGCGCCCCTTCAATAATCGGGATGCCCGGCATTTTCAGATCGGTCAGCAGCAGGTCAGGCGCAAGCTTGATAACCTGCGAAAGGGCTTCTTCGCCATTCGCCGCTTCCCCCGCCACCTCGTAGGACCCGCAGCCTTCCAGCAGCATACGCAAGCCGGCCCTTACGATTTCTCGATCATCCGCAACAACTACCCTATACAAATCCGACACCCCTTTCTCGCGGAATACAAGCCGTAACCGTCGTACCTGCACCAGGTTCAGATTGAACAACAAGCGTTCCGTTCAAGGCTTTGATCCGGTTCTCCATGCCTTCGAGACCAAAATGCCGCTGCGTAAGTTCCTCCCGGATTGCCATCCCTCTGCCATCGTCCTTGACGGTTACTTCCCACTGCACACTGGTCACCTCAATATTGACGTACAAATGACTGGCCTGCGCGTGCTTGACGACATTATTGGCCGCTTCCTCAACAAGGTGGTAAATGGCTTCTTCCACCTCCAATTGTTCGTGCGGCGTCCAACCATTTTTCACAAAAACCGGCCTTACCTTCGTATGCTCCGTTACCCGATGCAGCAGCTTTTCAATCGCATGATGGAGATTGATCTTTCTTTTCTCATCTTTGAGCTCGGTAATGAACTGCCGAATATCCCGGTGGCTTTCTTTCACCTTCCTCTCCACTTCCAAGACGTGCGGAAGCATCTGCTCGCGAGCGTCTTGCGGAAGCGCTTGCTTAAGTTGAAAAAGTTGAATCGAAATGAAAAACAATTCCTGGGCAATGCCGTCATGGATGTTCTGAGCAATCGTCTCCCGCTCCAGAGAGACCGCAGCCTCCGCTGAGTGAGCCAGCTCTTCTTGCACGAAATGGTCGGCTTCCAGGCGAATCAGCATAAGCTGAATATACATTTTATGTATCGTCGTTAATTCATGCTTATTTGCCCTCACCAACAGCCAACCGTAATGGCTTCCCCGACGATCCGTCAACGTTTTTATATAATACGGCACCCTTTCCCCCGTTGGGGAGGGGAGATTCGCATATTGTTTAGGGAAAGATGGCGGATTTTGCTGCAAATAGTTCGCATAATAGGTATGCTTCCAGCTCTGAACTTTCCCCGACTCCAGCCATACGGGCAAAATCAGCAGCACATCGCGGCCATCCAATGCTTTTCTGAGCAGCTCCTCCGTATAAGGAATCCTTTCAATGGAAGACGATGACGCGGCATAAGTACGCGCCCTGTAAATCATCGCAAGCTGCCTGTACGTATGATAGACCGCTAGTCTGCTATGTTGATATAAGCCGATCAAAACACAAAAGATGAAAACAAGAAACCCGTACCCCCAATACCGACTAGCTTCAAGTTCCCCCGTCGGGCCGGGCAGCCAACGCAGGAGCAGCGGCAGCAGCGCTGCGTAAACAAGAACAATCGCATAGTACTGTTTCCAGCCCATCAGCCTTTTCCAAGGCAGGATGCCTGCAAAGCTATAGACCAACAGTGTGCTGGAAAGACCGCCTGTACGGCTCAGGAGGTAAAGCGTGCACGTCAAATCCAAGGCCGCTGTCGCCAACCAACCCCATTTGTTTTGAACCTGAAGGTAAGCCAAGGTAAATACCGTTTGCGCCAAAATTACCAACAGCAGCAGTTCGGGCTGCAGGCTGTAATTTTCAACATACAACCATAAACCGGCAAGCAGCAGCACCCATTTGCAGCCAACGAATACATTGAGATTTGCTTGGCTCTGTCCCTGTAGAATCATGTCGAATTACTCCCGAAAACTTAATGTAATCTTGATGGTTATTTCAATTTCAGTAAGCTACAATGAAAAGAGAAGTTGTAGTCTCAAAGTCATAGGTATTAGGAACTATATTTACTATATCATATCATGGTTAATTATTGGAGGTTATCCCGTTGCTTCGCATGATCATTCTTGATGACCATCCCCTTGTCCGGCAAGGTATTCGCATGATTGTATCCGCCAGCCCGCTCGTTCAAGTCGTCGGAGAAGCTGGCTCGACCCTTGAGGCGCTGGCGCTTCATCAGCAATTGGAACCCGATCTGGCTCTCGTCGATATCAATCTCGGCAACGAGAACGGTTTACAGTTGATTCGTAAAGCTCGTCAAACCGGGTCTGCGTGCAAATTCATGCTGCTGACCTCTTCGATTACACGCAGCGAGTTGCAAGAAGCCAAGGCGCTGCAGGTCGAAGGCATCTGCTTGAAGGAAGCTTTCCCCGAGGATTTGATCTACGCGGTCGAAGTCGTGGGGCGAGGCCGCAAATATTACGATGCCAGCCTTATGAACGCCTTCATGGAAGAACCGGCAAACTCGGCTAAAGCCCCCCTTGACGATCTCACGCCGAAAGAACTTGAAGTGCTCTGCGCTCTTGGCAAAGGGTGTTCCAACAAAGAGATTGCCGGGGATCTGTATATTACGGAGTTCACGGTCAAAAAGCACGTCAGCCAAATCCTGGCCAAGCTGGAGCTCACAGATCGAACGCAAGCAGCGCTTTACGCGCTCTCCAAAGGGCTAGTCGAATTCGAGCTGCAGCGCTAATATGCCAAAGATCCGCCGGTAGCGACCTGCGGATCTTCTTTTATTTCAGCTCAAGCGGCTTGGGGATAGCGTGAAAAGGGAACAAGGAAAAGGCAGCGTACCCCTTAAGCGCCTGAATGGACACCTGCCCCAAGGAGGGGTCCCGGCTGTCCTTGCTTTCGCCCAGCGTCCGATTGTCTCCAACTACAAACAAATGACCGTTTGCTACAATCTGTTCAGCCATGTCCTCAGATTTTCCAACGGTATACAGCTCGGCCAGCGGACTGCCGTTTACATAAATGACGCCGCCCGTAATCAGAACGTGGTCGCCCGGTACGCCGATAACCCGTTTAATGATGCTGTAACCCAAACGTTCATCCTTTAGTACAACCACATCCCCGTATTTCGGCGAGGAGAAGAAAAGCGAAAGCTTATTCATGAGCAGCACGTTTCCGTTATGCAGCGATGGATTCATGGAATTGCCGGACACCCTAGTCAGGCCGATCATGTTATTAATCAGAATAAAGACCAACGCCAACAATAAAAGAAATCGAATCCATCCCCATACTTCGCTCTTACTTTTTCCTGGTGCCGGGACGTCCGGCGTCAATTCATCCATGCGTGATTCCCCTTACGATTCATTGTAGGTTGCCGTCACGACGGTGGCCGGCGTTTCTTGCGGTCCGTAGACATCCGTTGTCACGGTCGGCGGCTGAGCTGGCTGCGGCTCAGCCGGCTGTGGTTGCGCAGGCTGCGGTTGCGCCGGTTGCGGTTGCGGCTGCGGCTGCCCCCCTCCGGGTGCACCTGCCCCTGGAGAAGGAACATACACCAACGCCGGCGGTGTGTAGCTATCGGCGAGCGCATTCATCCCTGCCTCTGCACTCGCCACAATCGCTTGCAGCTTATTCAGAATTTGCTCCCGATCCTGTGCCGTGCGAAGATCCATTTTATCCAGCAAACGCTGGGCATACTGATCGAGAATGTCCAGCTGTGCCCGCTTCTGCTCTTCGGTATAAGCATCCAAACTGTGGGATGCTGCTTCCAGTCGAAGCTGCAATTCTTTCTTCAACGCTTCTTTCTGCGCTTCCGTCTCTGACTTCATCGATTGATCCAGGCTTTGCATCGCTTGTTCCGATTTTTTGGAAAACCAGGAAGCCATCGAACCTGCAATGTCCAGATCTGCATAGGAAATCCCGGCCGAGGCCGTAAGGATCGCTGTTAAAGAAACAATTCCAGCTGCGATTTTCCGCTTCTTGGTGAATGGACTGTTCTTCTGTCTGCTTTTCATGCTGCCACCTCCTCAGAGTGATTAGAAAGAGCCGAAGCCCGCGAAGACGGGGCTCCGGCTTTGGAATTTGCCTTATGGGGTCGTGATTGCGCCAACGATGCTGTCGAGCTGAGCCAAGGAAGCCGTTGTCAACTGATCTGCTTTATCCGCAATTCTTCCTTGCGCAGCTTGCTGAAGCTCTGTCGTCAGTTGTTGAAGCTGAGCTTGCAGAGTGCTGATTTGGGAATCCAAATTCGCTTTCACTTCTGCTGTTGCTGTTGATTTTTCAGTAGCAATTAAACCTTCCAGCGTAGATTTCGTCGCCAGAATTTGCGCGGACAGTTCGTTAGTTGCCGTAGTTGTTGTACTCGCGACACCATCATTCAAACGATTCATGTACACGCCTTCGTGGTTTTTAACTGCATTTTGGATGTTTTTCGTATCTTGTACGCCGATTGCTGCTACGTTAGCATTCGTAGAAATATTCACACCGCTTACGAACGAATCGTATTCACCAGCGATACTGTTTGTAATGTCGTTGCCAGTCGAAGTAATTTGCGATGCGTAAGTATCTTTTTGACTTTTAATAGCAGCGTTCGCATCAGCCAATTCTGCTCTGCCCGTCGTTGCAATGTTCACCCGTGCTGCATCAATGCCGGATTGAACCGTAGTGTTCAAATCCGTTGTTTTCGATGTGTAATAGCTTCCGAAATCCCCTGAAATCGCTGCTTTAGCTGCAGAAGTCGCTGTGTTATACCAGCTTTGCAGTTGTACACCCGCGTCCGTCGCCGCAAAAGCTGTCCCCATACCCGCTACCAATCCGGTTGCAATTACGCCTACTGCCAATTTGCTTTTCAATGCTTTCATCGTTCATCAATCTCCCTTGGAATTAGTTTATTGGTTCAAAGCCTTGAATCGTTTGAGTTACCGTGCGTTCAAGCTCCGTTTGCATACGGCCGGTTGCCGAGGCAACATACGCATCAAACGCCTCCTGACTTGACTTGCTGAGTTCTGCCGCAGCGCGATCAAACTCATCCGTGTAATGGCTGCGCGCTTGATTGATTTGTCGAGCAGCCTGTTCGGCGGCAGCGGCCGACTCCTTGTCGAGCTGCTCACCTACGCTTGCGAGTGACGCCATTTCCGTATCGCTTAACGCACTTCTTGCTGTATTCATCTCTTCCCGCAGTTGGCCCTCAATCGCCTGCTGCTGGAGCTGCACTTGCAATTTCATCCATTGCTGCAGCGTTTCGCCTGCCCCGGTATACGCATAAGCCGTACCCGAAGCCACAAGAGTCGATAAGCTTAATGAAACGAGTATCGATTTACGCTTCAACCGCATCATTGTGCTTGCCGACCTCCTTTTGGCCTTGCTGCAATTGCTTACATTCTCATTGTAGTCTCATATCCATTTTGTGCCTTCACCCTTTGGAGTAGTTTTCAAGTGCTACTTTAGGGGTAGCGGATAGTATACTTTCGTACCAGATGCGAGCATCTTCGGCGCGACAACGACAAAAAAAGCGGCGGACCCGGACTCCAAAAAGTCCTAGCCTGCCGCAACGCTACTTTTATACATCACGCTCCAGAATCCCACTCATCTTCACCTGCTCGATCATGCCCGATACTGCTAAGGTAGAATCTTTTTATACCCAGACTTTACCAAGAAGCGAAGCCGTCCACCATGCAATAATGTCCATAAGAACGCATTTCAAATACGGAGGCCTAAAAACCGTGACAAACTTTGTTATTCGAAGAATGGAGCCGCCTTACGATTTTACTGAAATTGCCCCGCTGCTGAATATGATTTGGTCGGAACCGACAACCGCCGAACAATTAAAGACTGACGAAGAGAGCATACCACCCGGCAAGCTGCACTACAATGCAAACGGCCAGCTTGAAGGCTGGGATCGTCCCAAATGGGTTGCAGAGGACGCGGATGGACATGTCCTTGCGTATGCCATTGCTTGGCGGGCGCCGTGGACAGATCCTGGAGCGCTAATTTGCAGCCTGATTGTCGATCCGAAACATCGCGGCAAAGGAGTCGGCAATGCCATTTTCGCTGCTCTTCTTGCCTGGGCCACCGAGGTGAAGGCATCGCGGCTAATCAGCTTCATGCGGGAGACGGATGAGACGTCATTAGCTTTTGCCGCACGTCGCGGCTGTATGCAAGAACGACATACGTTCGAATCTGTATTGGAACTGGATGCGTTTGACGGCGGCCAGCTCTTGGACACGATTGCACAAGTGGAACGCAACGGGATCCATTTTGTAACATTAGCCGATGAACCTGGCGAAGAAAGCGAACGCCAATTGCATGAACTGTATCGTGTTACGCATCAAGATATTCCAGGCTTTTCGGAGGGCTTTCCCTGGTTCGAAGAATGGAAGAAATGGAATATCGACCGTCCCGGCGCACGCCCGGCATGGATTCACATTGCCAAGGACGGCGACCGCTACGTGGGCGTAGTTACTTTACAGCAAAATGAACAAACCCAAGCGATGTATCACGACTACACAGGCGTGCTGCCCGAATATCGCGGCCGCCGCATTGCTCTAGCTTTGAAACTGCTCGGCATCCAAACAGCTAGACGGCACGGCGTTCCTTATTTAAGAACGCATAACGACTCCTTGAATGGGCCGATGCTGCACATTAATCGCCAACTGCTTGGTTTCCGTGCGGAGCCTGGTCAATACAAGATGGTGCTCGAGCTGCCCAAATAAGCAGCCTTCCCAAGATTCAGCGCAGTAAGTGTGCAATCAACCCGAATGGATGCCTTGCGCTCGCGGCTACTTATCTACGTTGGCCGGAGATTAGCGGCAGAATGCGGCTTCTCCAAGCTCCATCATCACCCGCTAGAAACGTCTGCCATCCGCTAAAATAGGCTCAATCCATTCTGCGCGATGATTGCTTAGCAGGTGAATGTCCGCATACTCATGCCATACCGAAATATCCTCGAGCGCAGGCAAAGGCTGAATGTTCGACAAGAGCAGGCGCTTGGCCTGCTCTTTTTGAATGACAGGAAACCTTGTACAGAGCCGCGTCCAAAACGCTTCTTCTGTGATCGCGCCCTTCCATAGTTCGCTGCGGATCTCTTTTTTAAACAACATCAGCCCTTCGTAGGGCGTCCCCGTTTCCTCCTCCAACCTCTTCCAAAAGCGCGGTGAAAAATTGGTAGCCAATACACCCGGCAACATCCAGAATCAAGCTGTTTCGCTGCGACATCCATACGCCTCCACTCCGTAACGGGTCTAGTACATCTATTCTAGCACAATCGTTTTACGCAAATTCCCCTTTCCTGCACACGGCAAATCTGTGGGGAAAAAGCTGTAACGGATGTCAGCGCGCTTATTGTCCTGAAAACCGGGCATTTTGAAACTTAACGGATGCCATTGCGCTTATTTCGATGAAATTTGGTGAAATCGGGCCGATTTCATGGTAATAGGCGCTGTCACATCCGCTACAGCTTGAAATGGCGGATTTTGGGGCAGATAGGCGCTGTGGCGCCCGTTAGCGGCAGCCACGCGTCCGACGACGTTTCGTCCCCCGAAGAGAACTACATTCTGACCAAAATAACCACAAGCCTGCCTCATCTCAGACGATCTTGTGGTTACCAATCATGTGGTCATGCATACGTGCTTCACGTGTCGTACAGCCCATACACACGTATCGTCCGTCCTGCCTACTCTTCCTGCCGCCAACCGATCGGATACGCTTCCGACAGCGTGACGGGCAGCCGGCCGGCCGCTTTCTCGTTGCCGAGCAGCACGTGCGCGAGCGAGTGCATCGCCAACGGGCGATTCTCGTAGCAAGCGTAGTACGTCTGCACCTCCGGGAACTCGAGCAGATCGTACGGGTTCCGTCCGGCCGCTACGATCAAGCGCAGCCCTTCCTTCGCCGCCAACGCCTTCACCAGCTTTGTCTGACCTGACGAGAACGTCGCGTTGTACGTGACGACGATTGCTTGCTCCACCCCATCGCACAGCCCCACCAACTGTGCAACTTCCTCGTCGCTCGGATGCAAGCCGACGTATACTTCCCGAACCTCCTGGCCGGAAAGCTCAGCCAGGGCGCAACCGAGCGTCCCCGTCCGCTCGACGACCTCGTCGATCTCCGTGCCGGTCTGCACTTCCGTCCAGATCACGAGCAGCTTGTCGTCCACTCGCAGTTCTTCCCGGACCGTGTCCTTCACCTTCGTAACGCTCTTACGACTCAGCTCCCGCGCCAGCGCCTGATGCTCCGGCGTCGAGATCGGCCCCTCCGGCAGCGGGGCCATCGCCTCGAACAAGATGCCGCGCTTATACTTGTGCGTCATCACCCGCAGCACGGACTCGTCGATGCGCGACTCCGGAATGCGGCCGCTCTCGACGGCCGCAACCACTGCCTCGATCGCCGCAAGCTGGCGATCGAGCCGATGGCTGACCAGCAGCAGGTCAGCCCCTGCTTCAATGGCGCGGACCGCGCCTTCCGCCACGCCGATCCCCTCGGAGATCGCCTTCATTTCCAGGCAGTCGGTCACGACAAGCCCCCTGAATCGCAGCTCCTGGCGAAGCAGCTCGGTCAAAATCTTGTACGACAGCGTCGATGGCGTCGCAGTCGCGCAGTCCGCCAGCGCATCGAAAACGACATGCGCCGTCATAATCGCATCCACGCCGTCTTCGATGGCCCGGACGAACGGCGCCAACTCCAGCTCGCGCAGCCGCTCCATGCTGTGCGGCACGACCGGCAAGTCATGGTGCGAATCCGCCGCCGTATCCCCGTGCCCGGGGAAATGTTTGACGGTCGCAATGACCCCCATGTCCTGCAAGCCTTTGACCGCGTGAGTCCCCATATCGCTGACCAGTGCAGCCGTTTCGCCGTAGGAGCGCACGCCAATGACCGGATTCAGCCGGTTATTGTTGATGTCCAGGCAAGGGGCAAAATTCATATTCACGCCCATCTGCCGCAGCTCTTTCCCCATTACCTTCGAGCAGGCATACACGCCGGCCGGAGAAAACGCAGCCCCCAGCGCCATATTGCCCGGCAGCAGGGTGGCCCCTTTTTCGATCCGGGAGACCATCCCGCCTTCCTGATCGACCGCTATGAAGAGCGGCTGATTGCCGCTATTTTGCGAGATGGCCTGAAGCTCGGCCGACAGCTGCGCAAGCTGGATCGCATCCTGCACATTGCGCCGAAAATAAATGACGCCGCCAAGCCCGTACCCTTCAATAAGACGGGTAATTCCTTCGTTCGGCGTTGTTCCATCAAAGCCGCAGATGAAGAGCTGACCGACTTTTTGACGCAACGAAAGGGGGGAATGAGGGTTTGCTGGGGATGCCATGAATACACGCTCCTTGAGTGAATGTTAAGCTTTAATATGAACCATGATGCGTCTGTGCATCAAAAAATACATCGCGATGACGGGCAGCATGCTAAGCACAATGGCTGCGCTTAGCGAGCCGTAATTCATGTTGAGCTGGTCGTAGAACGCAACCATGCTGACCGGCAACGTGCGCAGCGTCTCCTTCGTCAGAAACACGTTCGCCATCATGAACTCATTCCAGCCCGTTAAGAAATTCAGCATAAAAACCGTAAACAGCGAAGGGATCGCAATCGGTACGAGAATGCGCCACAGCAGTCCGTGCATGGACAATCCGTCCATAATGCCGGCCTCCTCCAGCTCGCTGGAAATCGACGACATGAATGCGCTTACCATATAGATCGTCCACGGCAGCTCCAGCACCAGATAGGGCAGAATGAGCGCCAGCGGCGAATTCACCAAGTGCAAATCTCGAAGCAGCAGGTATAGCGGCACGATCAAGGCGCCCGACGGCACCAGCAAGGCAAGAAGAAAAACGCGTCGCAACAGCCTGCTGATGCGAGGGAACTTCATGCGTGTCAGGGCAAAAGCCGTAGTCGTCCCAAGCCCCAGCGCCGCCAGCGCGGAGACCGCCGAATTGACCACACTATTCAGGAAATACCGCCCCACATGCGCACCACTCCAGGCGTTCCAGTAGTTGGCCAAGGAAAGATTTGCTGGAAATGCCCATGGGGCGGCAATAATTTCCTTATTCGTTTTGAAAGAGGAGAGCAGTACCCAGCCCAGTGGGCATAGGATCACCGCGATGTAGACGAGCAGGACAAGGTGTGGCAGAAAACCCCGAAATCGCCTCACCAATCCACCTCCTCCCGCCTCCTCACGAGCTGCCCTAACGCGGCGGTCAACACCCCGGTAAACAGCAGAATCAGGATCGCAATGGAACTTGCGTACCCGTACTCGCCGAGGCGATACGCTTTTTTGAGCATATAGGAGCCCATCACTTCGGTAATGCCATACGGATTTCCTCCAGTCATCACAACGACAATGTCCAGCGCCTTCATGCCGCCCGTCACCGAGAGCAGCACCATGACGACAAGCACAGGCCGCAACAGGGGCACAATCATATGCCATGCCTGCCGCCAATTGCCGGCACCGTCCAGCTCCGCCGCTTCCAGGACAGGGCGAGGGATCGCCCGGATCGAAGCGGTGACAAGGATGACATAGAAGCCGAGCCACTGCCAAGCGTTGGCAATCAGAACCGCTGGCATCGCCGTCGCTTCATTCCCCAGCCACACTCGCTTCCAACTGGGCAGACCGACGGCCTCCCATACATGATTCAACATGCCCGCCTGTGGATGATAGATGAACCCCCACAGGACGCCGATCACCGCTGTGGACAGGATGGTCGGCGTAAAGATGAGTGTCTGGTACAGACTCATCCACCGTCTCACCCGGCTGACTAACAGGGCAAGGATCAGGATCAGCGGAATTTGGAGCCCTACGGCAAACAGAATAAAGAGAAGATTATTTCTCACGGCGATCCAAAAATAAGGATCCCCAAACGCCGTGCGGAAATTGGCCAGACCGTTATAGACCGGCGCCGACACGCCGTTCCATGACGTGAAGCCATAGCGCAGTGCCATCCCCATCGGCGTTAGAAAAAACAGCGCGAACACCAGCAAGGCCGGTGCTGTGAACCAGGCGTAAGCCCATGCATTTTTGCCCAATTGATTCATAGATCATCCTGCTATTTGGTATGGGATTCCTCCGCATTCGCGGCCTCCTGCTTCTTCTGAAGGTCGGCCGTCAAGGCCGCCGGATTCGTCCTGCCGCCGATCAGCTCCTGCATGCTGCGCTCCAGACTCTCGCGCACCTTCGTCTGAATGACGGAATCGAACGCAGGGAACGTCCCTTTGCTCGTTTCAAACACCTGCAAGATCTGGGAAATGAGCGGATTCACCTTCCCCGTATCCGACAGCTTCATCGCCGGCGGCATGCCTTCTTCAAGCAGTTGCCTTCGCTGCATCGGTTCGTTGTACATTTGCCTGATAAATTCTTTAATCGCCATGAGCTGATCCGGCGTCACCTTTTTGCTGAAACCGTAGGCGTTGGACCAGCCGCCATTGATGTAGCCGTCTCCCGGCCCGCCCATGGCCGGCAGGCTCATGAAACCGACATCGTTCACGATGGACGATTTCTCCGGATCAAGCAGAGGCGTATTCGCCCAACTGCCGTCAAACATAAAGGCGGCGCCGCCCGAGATAAACGTGTTCTGCTGCTCGGCGTACGCTAGCGCCAGGCTGCCGTCCTGAAAATAGCCTTTTTGAATCAACGTTTGATACTGCTCGAACGCCTGCAGCATGTCGGGATCCGTCCATTTGCGACTGCCGTCGAGCAGCCCGCCGATCGCTCCCGGCCCCGCCGTGCGCACCCACATCGTGTTAATCATCATGTTGATCACCCATGAATCCTTGGCAGCGAGCGCAAACGGCGTAATTTTGAGCGACTTCAGCTTCGCGGCGGCCGCCATAAGCTCATCCCACGTCTGCGGCGGTTGAATCCCGTGATTGGCTAGCATCTTTTTGTTGTAATATAAACCTTCCACATACCCAGCCATCGGAATCCCGTAGATTTTGCCGCCTACCGTAAATTCCTCGAAGCTGTAAAACTTGTCCGTTAATCCAAGCTCATGGAGAATCGGTGTCAAATCGAGCAGGCGATTCGCTTTCACGTAATCCCGCGTATCCGTGCCGCCGAACAGATCGAAAATTTCCGGCGGATTGCCCGCCGCCATCTCGGCCCGCAGCTTCTCGAAGCGGTTGACCTTATCCTCCACCCCATCGAGCGTGATGGTCAGTCCCGGCACCTTCGCTTCCGTCGCAGCCACGACATCCTGCAGCATCGCAAGCCGTTTCTTCTGCGTATCCTTGACCTGCGTATGCCGGATTGTCAATTGAATTGGCGCAGGCTTGCCGTCCTGCCCGCTTGCTGCTTCGCCGCGACCTCCATCGTTTGATCGATTACCGCCGAACAAGCTGCAGGAACTCAGCAGCAGCGTACTGCTCAGGGCAACCACGCCCCACACGAACGCCCTTTTCCTCATGTTCCGCCTGACTCTCCTTTTAGGGCGTGTCTGAAAACCCGCTCAGGGGCATCTCTCACCACCTTTTCGCCCCCTACTGCGTCACTTTCGCTTGACGTACCCCCGGTACGCCTTCACAAAAGTTCCTTGCATGGAACGAAAATTCGGCAAAATCTGCGGCCCTCGGAGCATTCAGACACGCCCTAGCTCATATATTTAGTATAAGGGAACCCCACCGGGTGCTAAAGACCAACAAATTCCTAATAGAGGGACAAAATTCTCTAGTCGCGCGAACTGTTATCCGTGCGCTTTTCCCGGTATTCCGACGGGATTTGCCCCGTAAATTTCTGAAAAACTTTCGTAAAATAGCGCCGCTCCGCATAACCGACGGCACGCCCGATATCCGTGATGCTCTTGTCGCTGTGCAGCAGCAAGGACTTCGCAATCTCCATGCGATGCTTTGTCAGGTATTCCACGAAAGTTTCGCCGAAGTGCTGCTTGAACAGCAGGCTGAAATACGAAGCGGAGATGCCCAGACTGCCGGCAATATCCTCGATCCCAAAATCGTTCGAATACTGTGTCCTTATGTATTCCTTCGCAGAAGCCATCAAGAGCTCGCTGTTTTTCTTCTTGTTCGTTCCTTCCAGCCCGATCGCCACAAGCTGTGTCATCACCTGCAGCAGAAGCGGGATGCTTTCGCTCTTATCGAGCTGGCCCCACATCTGCTCTTCCTCCGCGGGCGTGATGGCGTTCATCTCGCGCAATTCGCGGAGCACATGCAAAATCAGGTAGTGCAGCATCTGATACGCCCGTGTCATCGAGGTGCCGGGCAGCCCCTCGAGCATCGCTTGCAGCCGCTGCAGCGCATCCAATGTAGCAGGTCGGCTCACCTGCTTAAGCCCGGTGACGATCTCCGCGACGAGATCCCACAGCGTGCCGGAGGCATCGGCCGTCTCTCGCGTTTCGCGGCAAGGCACCACCGCTGCCGGGGTGAGCTGCAGATCGCGCTGCAGCTTGCTATACGTCGCCGACAGCTCGCCGAGCGGCACCGGCGACACATAATAGCCGACGCGGATGCCGACGTCGACGGCGCGGTTCACCGCTTGCAGCAGCGTAGCCGCAAGCGCCTCCAATTTGGCGGGCGATTCCTCCGCCGCGCCCGTCCATGGCAGCAGAAGCGCCCACTCGCCCTCTCGCATCTGCAGAATCGTTGCCGCCTCCCGCTCCTCGGCGAGTACATGATGGAGCACCTTTCGCGCCGCGAGGTTCCAGGCTTTTCGCTCCGGCTCGCTCCACGTCAGTGTATGCTCCGAGTACATATCCACATCGAGTATCGCCAGGAGATACGTGACTGTTTGAAAATCCGCACGATCGATCGGCAAATAGCCGTCCGCCTCGAAATCCAAGTCGTTCAGGATAACGTCTTGCAGCACTTTTTCATAGACCAGACTTTGCAGTTTCCCCAGCTTCAACTGCTCTTCCTGCGCCTGATGCTTGCGATCGCGAATGTCGTTCGCCAGCTTGCGAATCGAATTCTCGAGCTCCTCGTAATCAATCGGCTTCAAAATATAATCGCTCACGCCAATCCGCAGCAGCGAGCGCACATACTCAAAATCCTGATAGCCCGTCACCATCAGCACCTTGCAATCCTCGTTAATCTCCCGCAGCTTATGGATAAACGCAATCCCGTCCATATGCGGCATCCGAATGTCGCTCATGACGAGATCAGGCACGAATCGCTCGCAGAGCTCGTAGGCTTCCAGTCCGTTCTTCCCCGTACCGACAATGTCAATCCCCAGCTCGTCCCAAGGAATGACCCCCTGCAAATTGCGCAAAATATTCGGTTCATCATCCGCCAAAATCGCCGTCAGCCTCATCCTACGATTCTCCCTTTCTTCGGAATAACAACCTTGATCGTCGTACCCGCGCCTTCCTGCGAGCAAATAAACATGCCGTACCGCTCGCCATACTGAATCCGAACCCGGTCCGCGACATTGCTGAGTCCGAGCCCGCGGCGCTCCTCGCCGTCCATAATTTCATGCAGCGGCGTTTCCAGCTCCGTTTTATAATGAAATTTCGCCAATTTCTCATTGCTGATGCCGACGCCGTTGTCGGAGACGTAAAGCCCAATGCTCTCGCCTTCATCCTGGGCGTGAACCGTAATCTGCCCCATCGCCTCCATCGGCTCGATGCCATGCTGCAAGCTGTTCTCCACCAGCGGCTGCAAGGTCAGCTTCAAAATATCGTAATGGAGCAGCTCCTCCGGCGCCTCAATCGTATAGTGAAACCGATCCTCGAAGCGGTATTCCTGAATTTGCAAATAGCTGCGCAGATGATCGAGTTCCTGCTTGAGCGAAATTTCTTCGCGATTTTCCATCCCGATACGCAGCAAGTTGCCGAGCCGGACGACCATTTGGCTCACTTTTTTTCCTTGATTCTGAATCGCAAGCACATTGATCGACTCTAGCGTATTAAAAAGGAAATGCGGCTTAATCTGCGCCTGGAGCAGCATCAGCTCGGCTTTATTTTTGCGATCCTGCTGCTTCTTCACCTCATCGAGCAAATCCTCCACCCGTGCCACCAGCGAGTTAAAGCCTCGGGCCAAGGCCGACGTCTCGTCCTTCCCGCTCTCTTCCATTCGCGTCGTCAGATCGCCGCGCTCCACCTTTTTCATCGAGGACAACATGCGCAGGATCAGTTGAATGATGCGCCGAACGAAGACGAGGTTGTACATCAGGGCAAAAAACAAAGAGACAAACGTAATCCCCGCCACCAGCTTCATTATCGTCTCCAGCTCGCCGGCTACGTACTTCCAGGACGTGATCGAGACGACACTCCAGTCCTGAACCCCCATCTGGCTCAAATTCAGATGATAGAGCGACACGAGGCTTTTCTCATCCTGAAAATTCGACTGGAAACTGTAGTTGATCTTTTGAAGCTCCAACTTACCTTGCAGCAGCTGAAGGATATTCGCGCCCTCCAGATTTTGCTTGTTATCGTAAAATATAAGACCGTTCTTATTCACGAGCAGGTAGCGGCTCGAATTCTCCGTATTGAACGATTTGAAAATCTGATCGAGCTCACTGAATTTATATTTGGTCAGCATGTAGCCGAGGTTGTCCATCGTCCAGAAATCTTTGACAATCCGGGCCTGATAGAACTCGCCACGCGCGGTGCCAAACTCTTTATACTCCGAAGGGCCGATCCATAGCGGACTCCCGTTGAGGGCTTCAATTTGCTGAAAAGCCGTGCTCTGACTAAGCGTCGCCCAAGGCAGTGCGCCCGCGCTCGTACGTCCGGCACTGAACAGCTTGCCGACATTATTGTAAATCATGACAGATTGAATGGGGGAATACGTCAAAATGGAGCCGCGCAGAAACGTATCGAACGCATTCTGATCGTAGGACGACAGCGTTTCGTTCGCCTTCACCTGATCCATCGTGCGGTAAATTTCCTGCACACTGTCCTTCACCATCCAGAAATCCGAAAAATAGTTCGCTTCCTTGAACATGTAGTAAATGTTCCGGGAAATCGCCTGCAGCGTCACTTCGGTCAGGTCGCCGTACTTCTTCTCAATGAGCTGCTGCGACACCGAGTAGACGGCCGTCCCCAGCACAAAAAGCGGAATTATAATAAAAAATAAAAAGCCGAGGAATACTTTTTTATTCAAATTCATGAACGTTGCCGGGCTCCCTCCACCATAATCTGACACCTTCATTGTAAAGGAAGTGTGAAAGTTTAACCAGCGGTTAAGAGGTGCGCTATGAATAATGAAAAATCGTTCCCGCAGTTCTACACCGCGACAACGATTCATGGATTGATCGTTATGAAATTGTGCAATTATTAGGAGCTGCGAGGGAAATTTACAACACTTTATTTCGTCGCAGTCTAACGTGTCGGAAGTAAATACAAAACAACGGAAGCCCTACCTCTCTTCCATCCTTGCGGCTCCGATGACCGCGCCAGTGAGAATTGCGAAACCAAACACTTGCTGCCGAAACACTTTCGCTGCCTCGGGTTACCAATACAAATAAGGTGATGGATGCCTTTTCGAAAAGAACTGACAAGAAGAGGGGGTTATGTTCATCTTGCGGAATCGTTCGTGTGGGGTAAATGGAGGCCCTGTATGAAGTGTTATTCGTTTCATTTCAATCAATAGCAACAATTTTACATGAAATTGATTTGTTTGTCAACCGCCAAAATTGCGGTGGCGCGTGCTTGCCGCGGCACGACACTCACCGCATGAATGTTGATCCTACTCTTTCCCGCTGTACAACTGCTTGAATTCAGACGGTGTCATGCCCGTATGTTTCTTGAACAGCTCACTGAAGTGCGGCCTGTCCTCGTAACCCAGCGATTGCGCAATGTCCTGCACCTGTTTGCCTTCGACAAGCATTACCTTTGCTCGCTCCATTCGTTCTGACGTGACGAACTGAACGACGGTCATCCCCGTTACTTTTTTGAATAGATTTGCAAAATAGCTGCCGCTCAAATAAACGAGCTTGGCGTAATCGTTAACAGTCATATCTGAATCCACATGCTGACGAATGTAAGCAATCACCTGTTCTACTACCTGATTGGCTTCCTCGGTTTGCCGCTTCTGAATTCGCTCGCAGCCGATTCTGCACAACTCCTTGATGTTGGTTCGAAGCTCAGTCAGTTTGAAGGAGGTCAGATTTTTGATAGACTGCCACTCGCGTTCAATCGCCTTCATTTCTTCGTCCGTCAGCTTTTCGGAGAACACCCGCTTGATGAGGAACGCAACATCGTCGCCATACCCTTTCACTGTTTGCGGAGCCGGCGGCGTACCTCCCGTCAGCGTCTCCTCAAAGAGCTCGTCAACGATGGCACAAGCTTTTACCAAATTACCGGATCTTAAACAATAAAACAGCTCCTTCTCCTTCTCCGGAGAATATCGCGGCAATTCCTCCTGCATCGGGCTCTTGTTTGGAAAGCTGTACACCGTGTTGCCCCCTGTGTAGAAGCTGTATGACAGCGCCGCGAGCGCCTGCGCATATGCGTGGGATATTTGATGAATGGCCGCAACTTCTTCTCCAAGACCGAGCGAAACGGTGTATCTGGAGAATTTGGCGACATTCTCGCGACATTGCTCTGCAATGGCTTCCAAGCCGAAGGAATCGGTCGGATTAAAGATCGCGACGAACCGGTTGGTATTGTCGCGGAACACGAAAGCCTGGGTATGCCTGCCCAAGGTTTCCTCCAGAATGTTGTGTACAGTAAACCGAATAAGCTCAACTTCTTGAACCGGCAGCATATCCGTTTGCTCCATGAACTGGTCGATTTCTGCCAGCATGACGGCAAAGCGCTCGCGCGACAGCCCGATGTTCAGAAAATCCCAGCGCCTCGCCGCTTGCTCAGGGGTTGTCCGGAATTGCAGCAGCAATTGGAAATATTCCTGCCGCAAATAGGGCAAGCTTTCACGCAGCTTCCTCTCCATCTCGTGGTATCTCTGCGTTTCGCCCATCTCTTCTTCAATCGCATGACGGGCCTTCAGGACCACGTCGATCATTTTTTTCGGATTGATCGGCTTCACAATATAGTCGAAAGCACCGAGCTGCACGGCTTGCTGCGCATATTGGAAATCGGTGTATCCGCTCATGAAAACGATTTTGGTACGAGGATGCTTCTGCAGCACCTGTTTTGTCATCTCCAAGCCGCTCAATCTCGGCATGCGTATATCGGTCAGCACGATATGCGGTTCCGTTTCATCAATGAGTTCAAGTCCCTTCTGCCCATTGCTCGCCGTCCCCGTGATGCGGATACCGTACGCTTCCCAGTCGATTTGGGTCGCAATGCCTTCCACTACGGTTTTGATATCGTCAATTACACACATTCTAATTGCTTCAGTCATAAGGCCCTCCTTCCCCTCCAAACGGTATAATCAATGTAACCGAAGTAGAAATATAGGGTTCGCTGTGCATCACAATATCCGCCCCATGACCGTAATGCAGCCGCAATCGTCCATAGACGTTGCGGAGTGCATAACTCTTGGCTTCGGCGTGCTCCTGTTTCATATTTGCCATCACAGATGGAACGTTCATTCCCGCTCCATTATCCTCAACCGTAAGACGCAATTGGGCTTGGGAACGAGCTATCGACACCTTTATGAAGCCCTTCCTCTCCATCTCTTGAAATCCGTGCAAAATGGTGTTTTCCACCAAAGGCTGCAGCAGTATTTTCAAAATCGGCTCCTCCAGCAGGGAGTCATCCTCTAGCTCAATCGTATACTCAAACAGATCCTCATAGCATTTTTGCTGGATGATGAGATACTGCCGAACATGATCGATTTCCATATTCAATGTTGTCATCTCGTTTCCGCCATTGAGCCCAAGTTGAAACAGCATTGAGAGCGAAGTAATCATTTCGGTAACATCCTGGTTTTGAGCGCTTTCCGACTTCCATAGGATGGTGTTCAGCGTATTGTATAAAAAATGGGGATCAATCTGCGCTTGAAGCGCCTTCACTTCCATTTTGCGTTTTTCGAACTCGGCTTCCTTGACATTCTCAATAAGCGAGGCGATTTCTTCCAGCATCCGATTGAATTTGAGTCCGACTTGAGCGACTTCATCCTGATATCGGCTTTCAAACCGCACATCCAAATGATTGTTTTCAACTTTCCGCATTAGGCCCTGTAGCTTGTGAAGGGGCTTCAGCAGTACGCTTGCGATGACATTGGACAACACGAATGCCAGTACGATGCAACACAGCATAATGATCAGCGTAATCGTTTTAATACGATTCACCTGTCTCAAGAGATCTGCTTGCGTCTGCAAGCTGACCATCGTCCACTGCTTGTTCAGGGTGAGCCGGGAGAAATTGACGAGATAGGCTTTGTCCTCCAACGAATACTTGAAAAATCCGCGATCCTGCACTTGCAACCTGTTTAAGAAGCTTGGGTCCTTTTGGAAAGCAGACTTCTGACCGTTAATGGGAAGTACGATTTCGCCGCTGCCCGCAATCAGAAAATACTCGGAGGCGTTATCGAGCAGATCATCGGTGACAACACGTCGAAGCGCTTCTTCTTTCACATTAACGACGATATTTACATCGCGAATATTCAGTTCCGTTACGGGCTTCATGATCAACGAAACCACTTCTTGCCTGCCGTAGAACAGTAAGTCCTCATGATTTTTTACCCACATCACACGTTCGTTACTGTCCAGATAAGGATTCAGCACTGTGTCTCGCAGCCGGGTTTGGCTCCGCAAATCATTCGTTGCGAACATCTCCCCGATCGGTGTGGAGATGAGCACGGATTGAATTGACGGCTCAATCAACTTCATTTGACCAAGCGGCGTCTGCAAGGCGGATAACCGGGTATAGTAGTTCGACGTATCGCGAGCTGCCACGTCCTCCATTGTCTGCTTAAAGGCATCGCTTAACATCATGGATGACGTCGTAACGATAATATGCCGAAGCTTTTCGTCCAGAATGCGAGCGGATTTGTTCAGTGTATTCTGACTAGAAATGAACGCCCCTTGTTCCGTCGAGCGGAAAGCAATCCAATATGACATTCCACCGGTCAGTGCAATCGAGAGAATGGTGAGCAGCAGCACCGAAATACGCAACCTTTGGCGAAGTGATAACTGATAATACCGATCTTTCAGACAAACCCGCCTCCTTCTGGACGAATAGCCAAGGGACGCGCTGCTCTCGGCAGCGCGCCCCTTACTATATCCATCCTACTGTCCCCGTGCTTACTTGGCGAGACTGCCCTGGAGCTTGAACGGATCAAAGCTCGGATTCGCCTTGGTCTTCGTATCTCCCGACGTTCTCGCTTTATCCAATCCGGCGTTGTAGCGTGTGGATAAATCGCTGAGCGTCTTATCCAAATCTCCGCCTTCGAGCATGTATTTCATAATGGCGTTGCCGGCTTTTACGCCTTCTACCTTAGCCTCCGTCACCGTAAGCGGCGTCGGTGCATACAAAGCATCGAATTTCGTAGGGAGGAAGCCTTCAATGCCCGGCGTCGTAGGCTTTTGGGCGACAGCGTTCACATCCGGTACAATGGAAATACCGTACCCTTTTTCATGATAAGCTTTCTGGAAGTCAAGGTTGTAAATATATTGCAGGAACTTCCAGGCTTTTTCTTTATTCGGAGTGCTTTTGCTGATCCCAATGTAGTTCCCCGCGATAACCGAAACCGTTCCCTGCTTGTTGCCATCGATCGTTGGCGGAAGCGCAGCGCTCCAGTTAATTTTCGTCGGGAATTGGCTTTGGTACACAGCCGGCTCGCCGGAATGATTAAAGTACATGCCAATCTTGCCTGCCGCAAACTGTGCGCGCAGCGGATCGATGTCAAGCGACTCTACGCCCGGCAACATACTGCCGTCCTGTTTCATTTGACGAAGCGCTTCAACGATCGGCTTATATACGGCGTAATCAAACAGCCCTGTCTTATAGTTGAAGCCATCCACCACAGAAGTGCCACTGAGCGAAGCGATCGGATTGGCAATTCGGCTGAACGCCGATCCCGGGTTTTTAAAGTTCTCCGCGAATCCGTAAGCACCAATATCTTTGCCGGCTTCCGTAATCTTCTTGGCATCTTCCACCATTTCTTGCACCGTTGACGGAGGTGCGGCAATACCGGCTTTCTTAAAGAGATCCACATTGTAAATCAATCTCCAATACTGTCCCGTGTTCGGCAGCGAGTAAATGTTGCCGTCGATCGTATTCAGCTCTTCAACCAGCAGACTGTTGTAGCGATTCTTCATTTCATCCGTCATCATATCGTTAAGAGGGGCAAGGTAACCTTTCTTGACAAATCCCGTAAAATCGTTCGTTCTCAAAATATCCGGCGCCTGATTGCTGGCGAACGCAATATCAACCGACTGGTTGAAATTGTCCGCAAGCACGGTCATTTCAATTTCAATGTTATCCTTGTTCGTTTCATTGAAATTCTTTATCACTTCTTTCATGTAATCAGCATCATGCCGATCGACAGTCCAATACGTCAGCTTTGTTTTCGCCCCACTGGAAGCAGCTCCGGATGGCGAAGTGCTCGCCGAATTCGACTCCGTTTGCCCTCCGCAAGCCGCCAGGGATGCCGCCATTGTCATTCCAAGCAGCGCGGCCAGCACCATTTTTTTGTTCATGTGTAAAACCCTCCTCGTTTAGTTTACCTTAAGACCATTTTTTTAACAAAGTAGAACTACTATCAGCATAATTCCAAAAACGCGAACACCGTGAAGGACAAATCAACTCTAGCTAGTAGGGGAAAACCACTTTTCTATTGCATCGCCAAAAGCGCTTATCCCTTTACCCCGCCAGCTGTCACTTGAATAAACGATTTGTTTGCAAGTACATACACCACAAGAATCGGCAGAAACGACAGGCATGCGCCCGCCATCATAAGGTGCGACTCTGCAGCTGCGCCGATTCCGTAGCGTAAATTCGCCAGTCCCACTGTCAGCGTTTGCAGCTTGGGATTCGTCATCGTAAAGACCAGTGGAAGAATGTACTCATTCCAGGCCCCTCGGAACGTGAACAATCCTGTGACGCCAAGAGCCGGCCCCAGTAAAGGTAGAATAATGCGCCAATATACCGTATAGAAATTGCAACCGTCCAGATAGGCCGCTTCATCGAGATCCTTCGGGATCGCCTTGAAAAAACCAATTAGCATAAAATAAACGGTCGCATGCGCGCTGATCAGAATAAGAATGACGCCCCAGAGGGATTTATTCAACCCAAGCTTGACCATCAGATCGAACTGCGGCCGAAGCACCACCGCCCCAATCGAAATAAACATCGTGCTGCCCTGCAGCGCAGCGTACAAGCGTTTGCCCGGAAAAGACGAACGGTCGACCGCGTAAGCAGACATCGAAGCTACCAACAGAGTGCCCGCGGTTACAACGGTGGAAATAAACAAGCTGTTCCATGTGAACTGAGCAAAATTGGCTTGCTTCCAGGCAGTAGCATAGTTCGAGAACTGCCAGACCGAAGGCAGCAACGTTGCTCCCGTCGTAAGCTCGGCATTCGTTTTAAATGACCCCAGTATCGCCATGACGATTGGAAAAAGTGTAAAGAACGCGATGATCAGCAAAAAGAGCCATTTCACGGTATGAGCGGCGATATATCCGCTTCGGTTAACGCCATTTTTCGTAATGCGCATTATGCTCTCCTCCTCTCAATCCTGATTAAGCCGCTTGGATAGGTAGAAATAGGCGACGGTAATCGCCCCGACAATCAGCGCCGTCACGAACCCGGCTGCGCTGCCGTAGCCGATTTGCTGTACCGTGGAGGTTGCAGCCGATACCGGAAAAAATAATTTGTACACATAGAGATACATGACATCCGTCTTTCCGAACGGACCTCCTTCTGTCAGAACCATAATGCTCTCATACCCTTTCAGTGCGGTAATAATGGCCAGCATGACAATCATTTGCAGGACCGGCCCCAGCATCGGAATTGTGATGTTCCAAAACTTGTGCAGCGCATTCGCCCCGTCAATGGACGCGCTCTCGTACAAATCATCGGGAATGCCTTGCAGACCGGCGATGAACAGCAGCATATAGTTGCCGATCGCCCCCCAGATTGCTGTAATAATGACCGTTACCATTGCGTAATTCGGCCCCAACCAGTCAATGGCTTTGGCAATGATGCCATACTTCAGAAGAAATTGATTCAGCAGACCGTTATACGAGTTGAAAATTGTAAAAAAGATAATCGACATCACGGACGTTGAGATGATCGTCGGCATAAAATAGACCGCCCGCAAAAGCACCTTGCCTTTCAGTCCTTTGTTCAGGATAACGGCCAATACAAGCGATATCGGCAGAACGATAATGATTTTGCCGCTTGCATAGATAAAGGTGTTATATACCGAATGCCAGAACTCCCGATCTCGCCATAATCGGGCGAAATTGTCAAGTCCGATGAATGCTGGAGTCCCGAACCCCTGATAATCATAGAACATATAGCGAAGCGCCCATACAATTGGATAAATACCAAGCGCTATCGTTAAAAATAGACTGGGAAAAATGAATACATAGCTGTTGAGAACGGATAACCGCTTACGCATCGTGCACCTGCTCCTTTTCAATGTGGTAGTTCAAGCATAGTACACCGCGCTTCGAAGGCGAGAGCGACAATACAACTATGACCGTAGGACAAATCGACTGTGTTCCGGATACAGTTTCTAGGACAGCTCAGTCGACACCAAGATTCTTTTCCACCATGCTGAAAAAGCCGCAAAGAATCATCTCTGCGGCTCACGGCTTATTCAATGGTTTAGCCAGTGTTTAGCCAGGTTATTTCGTGAATAACCCTGCCTTCGAAGCACTCAGCTTTATAACGGAGCCATGCCTGGCTCCGGCAGGCAATTGAAGCTGTCCTGAGATATCTTCCCACTTGTGCAAATCGCTGGAACAGCATGCACCATAGTACTGGTCTTGAAAGCCGTCAAACAGCATGATCCAAAAAGGCTTCCCTTCCTCCTCCAACGCATATAGGGTCGGTCCCTCCGTCAGTTCGGGAGTTAAAAGTTCAGAAATCTCACTAACCGATGGGGGGACCTTGGATTCCTTGGCTATACGACAGGAACGTATCGACTTAAAAGCCGTTCCATTTTCATTCATGCCCCGTTCATCTTTATACAGCATCAAATAGGAGTCACCCCTATCTGTCATACTGGCGTCGATGACATTATAACCGGGATCGAAATACAATGAAGCCTCCGAGAAAGACTTAAAGTCTTGCGTCGTAACAGACCATATCCGATGATTTCTCTCACCTTCGCCTACCGTGGACGACCAAATAACGCGATACGCCTCCCAAACGGTATCCCAGAAAATTTCCGGTGCCCAGCAATTCTGTGTCTCAGGCAGATGCTCCATGACTCCGATTAAACGCTCCTCTTGCCAATGGATCAAATCGCGAGAGCGGGCATAACCAATACTCCGGCTGCGCCATCCGTCTGTCCATACGAGATGAAACACGCCTTCCTTATCCTCCAAGAGAAACGGGTCCCGAATCTGTTTCGTACCAACACTCGAAGCGAATAAAGGCTTGCCTCCACAGAGCCCGTTCCAAACGAGACCGTCAGGGCTTGAACTCACGAATAGTTGTTCTTCATCCGTCTTGAAGTAGCTGAAAAGATACATCTCCTCATTCCTCCTTGCTATCCTTCCATCCGATTTCTGTAGGATCGAGATCAACATGGTGCAGTCCAGTCGAATCGGTGAACGAAACATGAACGTTTTGACACGCTGCGTCAATTTCCAATCGGGTGACCTGCGGCCGTTCTTTATGCTCGCAGAGGTCTTCCGGGATACACAACGTAACAATCCCCCGTGCCCCCGTAAACGTTCCTTTGCCGACGAGCGTCGAGGTCTCGGCTTTGATCCCATAGATTTCAGAAACCCATCCCTGTTCGCAATCAACAGTAAACGGGGCAGGCTGATCTCCGCTCGTCTGCCAATACATATGCAGGTGAAGATTGGAAGGATATGCAATCACGGATTGCAGACCTTCAGATGGCGAACGTTCCTCGCAGTGTTGAACCGCCGCCGACGTAGGCAGCTGAAATCTCTGTTCATAATGATGCGTACCCTTGGCTTCCAGCCAGTCCACAATTATAATCGCACTGCTCTTTTTGCTCAGCAGCAGCCACCTGCGATGAAGCACAGGGTCTTCCAACCTCATATAACCCTGGTGAGATGCATCGATGAAATCATAATCTTCCCCTGAGATCCAGCGATTCACCGTACAAGCAGCATGCGGAACGTCCCATTCCTGCGTGGACAAATACGGCGTTTGATCCAGCCCGTCTACAGTAATCGTATTGTGCGCCCGGGTACTCTTGAAATAACGCCGCCACTCCCCCTCTTCATAAGTGTATCGTCCCGGATCAAGGAAGAGCAGGGTGCCCTTCCACATCCACTCCATATTCAAGGCGTCCGCATGACCATGAGCTCCTCCCATGGAAGCAGCATCGAAAAACAGGTAGTGCTCCTCACTTTTCATAAAATAGTAGCCGGTATTAGAAAAGGCCACGGAACTCGGAGCCCCCGCAATGCTGTCAAGCTGCAGCTCTTTAAACTTTTCGTATCGCTCGCGGCCAAATAGCCATAAAATTTCGGCACTAAGCTTGCCCAGCTTGATAAAGGTAGTATCATCCAGAATTGCGCCTAGCAAAGCAAGACGTTCAGCGCTGGAACCGATTAAATCGGAGTCTCCTACAGCCGTAGAGCCTCCATCCGGCCGAATCATCGCATGTGTGAAGGCGGCCATATTGCGCAGTCTGCTGCCGTACGCTTCGGGCAGCGGATGTCCGGATACTTTACCCAGCCAATACGGCGTCCCAAACATTTCAATACTGCCATTGTGATAGTGGGTGGTCAGTTCACACTGCACGCCGTCGGCATCAATTTGACGCGTCATACACAGCGACAGTCTCTCCACTGCGAACTGCCGCCAAAATGAAGCCCTGGGATGCTCATGATAAAATACGCCGATCATAAACAAGCCCTGCATATGCATAATCGCATGGTTGATTTCCGTATTGCCCAAATAACTCGTTAAGTATTGGGCATGCTCCGCCAAAGCCGCTTTAAATTCAGCTCGAAAAAGTTCGGTCATCGTCGTGCTGGCTTCCATATATTTATACGCGGAAATCCATGACTGCACCCGAAGTCCTACCTCGAGCAAACGCCATGGCCCTGGCTTTTGAAAAAAGACGGCTTCCTCATACAACGGCGATACGGGTACTGGGTTCTGTTCCCTCCAGCCGCGCAAATGCTTCATAAATGTGTGGACAAACTCTTCGTTATGCGTCATTAAATAGGCTCGCCCCAAATCGAGCATGTACCAATGTCGATTCAGTACCCAAGTAAACTCAAGATCCTTGGAAGGGTTGTGCAGCCAATTAACGGGTTCACCGAGATCAATCCAATGGTTCGTATCCATGGAAAAAGGAACCCGAAATAGGTTTTTGCAAGCTTGAACTGCATGTTCAATTGCAACTTCGGCAAGCTTGGGAAACTCACGTTGAAAATAGCTCCCGGTTTCTTGCAATTCCCCGTCTTTCAAATAAAAATTCATGTTCATTCTCCTCCCCTAGGATACATTATACGTCTGCCGGTAATCGCTCTGAGATAGACGTTTCAACTATTCAGAGGGGGGAATAAGACTGAATAGGGACTGATAGCCCAAATTCCTTTGCTTTACTCCTCGCTAGAGTATGAAAAAAACCGCAGGCAGCGCGGCCTGCGGTTCTCTCTATACTTTAAATTTATGCAACGAAATTTGCAGCTCTTCGGCCAATCCTGCCAAAGATTTTGCCGAGTTCTCGATTTCCTCCGTCGTCGCCATCTGCTGCTGGCTCGCCGCCGACGTTTCCTGCGAAACGGAGATGCCCACCTCGGACACTTCGCTGACCGTGCGCATGACCTGCTCAATTTGCAAGTTCGCAGCCACGAGCTGTTGGATGTTCAGGTTCACCACTTCCACTTTCGCGTTAACTTCCTCGACGGAAGCGGCAATGTGAACGAACGATTCCTGTGCCTGCTCAGAGATCGTAAGCCCGGTCTCCACTTTGCCCGCGCCGGTCTGCATCGCTTGTACGGCGTGATGAATCTGCGACTGGATCGTTGACACCAATCCGGTAATATTGCGCGCGGAAGCGGCGGTTTGCTCCGCCAGCTTGCGCACCTCGCCGGCAACGACGGCAAAGCCGCGGCCCGCTTCTCCTGCGCGCGCCGCCTCGATCGCAGCGTTCAGAGAAAGCAAGTTGGTCTGCGTCGAGATTTCATTGATCGCATGGATAATTTGTCCGATTTTATCGGCGTTTCGGCCCAATTCGTCAATCACCCCGCCGACTTCGCGTACGGAATCGGAAATATCATTCATTTGAAGGGCAATGGATGAGATGGATTCCTGACCTTCGCGAGACGCAGTCGTCGCACGTCCGACCAGCTGCGTAACCTCTTGCGCAGATTCGTTGATCCTTTTCGTATTCGTCACCATCTGGCCTACGGCTTCATTCGCCTGAAGAACGCTTGAAAATTGGCGCTCGAAGTCGCCGGACAGCTTTTGAGAGGAACCTGCCACTTGGCGAGCGGCCATCGCACTTTGCTCCGAGCTGGCCAACAGCTCTTGGGAGCTCGCGGACAACGTCAGCGCGTTTTCGGCGATTTGCGCGACAAGGCTGCGGATACTCTTCGTCATCTCGTTGAAGGATGTGGTCAGCCTGCCTACCTCGTCTTGATACGGGTAGTCTCCCTGTGCAGACAAGTCGCCTTCGGCCGCTTTGACCATATTCGCCTGCAAGTGATGGATCGGCTTGGTCACGATCATGTTCAGCACCAGCGCCATGCCTGTCATTAAGACGATTGCCGCCACGATCGTGAGGATGATCACCACATGGGAAACTGCGGAATCGTGGCTGCTGTCTTTTTGCGAATTGTCGGCTGCCGTCTCTTTCAGTTGAACGAGTGCATTCAGCGCCTCAATCGTTTTCGTTCGCTGCGGCGCGACTTCATTGTTGAACACCTGGTAGGCTACCTGATTGTTTTGCGTTGCCGCCGTGATCGTTTTGCCCACAAGCTCCAGGTACTTGGCATTTAACTCGTTGAAGCTTTGATACCCCTTCAACTCTTCGCTGCCGCGCATCTGCCCTTTGACTTTCCCATCGAGGTCCTGGATCGTCGTCAGGCTTTTATCGAGGTTCTCTTTCAGCTTCCCCTTATACATGACGTCCGTAGACAGCATCATTTCCAGCAAATTCGAACTGGATTCATTGTAGCTCGCTTCCAGCTGATTTATCCATTTGACAGACAATAAGCTTTCCTCGTACATTTTAGTAGTATTGCTAGACATCTTATCCATGTTGTAATACCCGGTGAAACCGATGATCAGCATAAACAAAATGGCAATGGCATTCATGAGCAGCAGCTTGAAACGCAGCTTGAGATGGCGGAGAATGGACAGGTTGAATCGATGACGATTGCGACTCCCGGTCGACTTGGTCTTTGCGCTCATGTTAATGTTCAAATTCCTGTTCTCTCCTTTGTATTTCCGACGGCCCGTCCGGCTAGATGTCAAGAAATCTCACGTAATAGTAAATTAATTAACCTGTGGTTTATTTTACAAAACACCCCTCTCGATGTAAAGAGAAAATTGTATGCATCTCGCATATTTACGGCCTTCTCAGCGTTAACGCATCCACATTATTTATAGAAGACAAGGGGTTGTCCAGCATGAAACGAATCGCCATTATTGTGAATCCACTTTCTGGGAATGGCAGGGGATCTAACATATGGAGGGAGATCGAAACCGAGCTCGTTCGGTGTGCGGTCTCGTACGAACTCGCGATGACGACGAAGCCCGGCGATGCCTCTCGTCAAGCGACCGCTTATGCCCGTGAACAGGCGTTCGACCTGCTGCTTGTCATTGGAGGCGACGGCACCGTGCACGAGGCGGCGAACGGGCTCCTGCTTTCTGGAGCTGCGGAGCAGCAGCTCCGGCTGGGGGTCATTCCCGCGGGGACGGGGAATGACTTTGCCAAGGCGTACGGCGTGCCGCGTCAGCCGCTGGAAGCGCTTTACCTCGCGCTGCATGGCAGGGGCGAGGCCGTGATCGACGTGCTGGCGCTGGGCGGCGGCGCACGGGTTGCGGTTAACAGCTTCGGGGCCGGCTTCGACGGCATGGTCGCCAAAGTCACCAACGAAGCTGGTTACAAAAAGAGGCTGGCCCGCTTCGGCCTCGGCCGGCTGGCGTACTTGCTCTCCATTCTGCGGGTGTTCGCAACGTATCAACCGCAGGCCGCCCGGCTCGAAGTGGACGGCCTCGTGCACGAGCTGCCGCATATGTGGCTGTGCGCCATCGCGAACATCCCCTACTACGGCGGGGCAATTCAGATTTGCCCCAGCGCTTCCCCGACGGACGGCCTCGCGGACGTCGTCGTGATCCAGAGCCGCAGCCGCCTTCGCCTGCTGCCCGTGCTTTTGACCGTGTATCAAGGGAAGCATACCACACACCCGGCTGTGACGTTTTACCAAGGCACCGCGATCAAGCTGAGCGCGGGTGAGCCGCTGCTGCTGCAGGCCGACGGCGAGATCGTCGGTACGACGCCGCTGGATGTGCACGTCTTGCCGGGCACGCTGCGGGTTTGCTGCGCGGAGGGTGCTGCCAAGACGAAGTAAGGCAGCAGCCTATGAGCGTTCCGACTGAGCAGAAGGCATTAGCAGGGCCTCGGCCCTGTTAATTCGCCTCGCGCGGCGATTTTTCGCGATGTAAGAGGGGACAGAACCTCTTAACACTCGCTCGTGGCACGCTTTTCGCCTTATTCGAGGCTATTAACTAGGCCTTGCCCCTGCTAATTTGCCTCACGCGGCGATTTTTCGCGATTTAAGAGGGGACAATCCCTCTTAACACTCGATCGCGGCACGCTTTTCGCCTAAATCGAGGCTATTAGCTAGGTCTTGCCCCTGCTAATTTGCCTCCAAAAGTTCCTTACCGTTCGCAATAGTTCCTCTCTTCACCACAACCTTCCTCCCAACCCTGCAACGCCCTTCCTCCCTCCAAACACGCTAAACACAAATAAGCGCGGTCCACCGCGCTTATTCTCTTCATTTCCCACCACACGCCGCAAATAGAAGTGGTCAACCGCTTCTATTCCGCCAAAATTCACTCGAAAACGCCTAATCTCCGAGCAATAGCAGCGGTTTACCACGCTTATTTCCGCTGCGAATGGCAAATTCGTGCCAATAGATGTGGTGTACCCCCCTTATTTGCCCTGCGCTCCCTCGCGACATCCAGGTCCCCTTCCGGCGCCCCGAGCTCTCTCAGCTGCCAATGCGGCAAGCCAGCTCACTCTCGCTGCGCCCATCCCCGCAGCGTCACATAGTCGACCTTGCCGTTGCCCAGCAAGGGCAGCTTCTCCACATACCGCAGCTCCGAGGGCATGTAGATGCCCGGCAGCTGCCGCTGCGCCAGCGCCTCGCGCACGCTTCCCGGCGTCAGTCCGCTGTCGGTATGATACACCACGATGCGCTCGCCCTTGCGCCGGTCGGGCGCAGCAACCGCCACGCATAAGGATGACGCTTGCATGCATGCGGCCACATAGCCCTCCACCATCGGCAGCGATACCTTTTCGCCGCCGATTTTGGCGAAGGATTGCAGCCGGGCCACAATCCGAATAAATCCCTGCTCGTCGATCGTGACCACATCGCCCGTGCGGTACCAATCAGGGCTAGCCACGAAGCCTTGCCCATGAATCAAGTAGCCCTGCATGACGTTCGGTCCCCGAACGAACAGCTCGCCACCTTCGGTGATACCGTCCACAGGCTCCACCCGCGCTTCCATGCCGGGAAGCAGCCGGCCCACGCTTCCCCGACTCGCATGCATCGGCGTGTTCAGCGCAATGACCGGCGACGTCTCCGTCGTTCCGTAGCCTTCCAAGATGCGGATGCCAAATTTGTCCATCCATAGCGCACGCACCTCGTCCTTGAGCTTTTCCGCACCGGCGACGACATACCTCAGCGAATGCGCCAAATCATACGGCTCCGCCATCCGTCCATACGCGGCCAGAAACGTGGAGGTACCGAATAAAATCGTAATATTTTTATCATACACAAGCTCGGGAATGACCTTATAATGCAGCGGATTCGGGTACAAAACCAGCTTCATGCCCGTCAGCAGCGGCAGCAGCGTGCCCGCCGTCAACCCGAACGAGTGGAACATCGGCATCGTGCCGAGCACAATATCCCCGCTATTAAACCCGATCACCAGCTTCGCCTGCTGCATATTCGCAAATAGATTGCGGTGCGAGAGCACCACACCTTTCGGCTTGCTTTCACTGCCGGAAGTGAAGAGCACAACTTCATTCGCACCAGCCCCCGCCACGGGGCCCTTCATCCGCAGCTTTGCCTGCAGCCAGCCCAGCAGCCGATCCGCCACCGTCACAGACGCCCTGATCGTTTCGAGGAACAGCACCTCATGCCGTTCACTTGCCAGCAAGACAAACTCTTGCAGACCGGTCTTTTCCACAAAAGCTCTTGACGTCACAATCGTCCGCACGCCCCCCGTCTCGCAAGCATCCAGCATCGCCCCCGCGCCTGCCGAATAATTCAGGATCACGACAGGCTTCCCTAGCCGAAACAGCGAAAATAGCACAATCACATGCGCCGACGTATTCGGCAGCACAATCGCCGTGCGCGCTCCCCTGGGCAGCTGCCCTAGCAGACCTTTCAGCTTAAGCGCAAGCACATAGCTGTGCAGTGCCAATTGACGATAAGTAAGGGTCGTCCCCGTCACGACGTCTTCTAAGATCACACGTCCAGCCCCATGCCGCCCCTTCGCAGCCATCAGTTCATGGAACAAATTCAACTGGGGCTTTAACCGGCTCTCGAGCAAATGATCCAGCATTCGATCCCGAATCCAAGTGGTCGCCCATACTTTTTGCGCCTTTCGCGATAAACCCTCCACCATACCCGGAGGCACCTGAAACGGTTCCCCAAAGCTGAAATCCACCCGTGGAAACCAGCGCTGCTTCACCTTCCCGGCCAAATACGAAAACTTGGCGTACTCCAACCCATTGATCGCAACCGGCACCAGCGTTACCTTCGCCCGCAGCGCCATATAGCCGATCCCACTGTACACCTTCATCATCGCCCCCGTGGTTGTAATGCGCCCCTCCGGAAAAATAACTAACGGCTTGCCGCTGCGGATCGTTTTGAGCATGCTCCGAACCCCATAGGGATTGGCCGGGTCGACCGCAATCGTTTCCCGAATCGGAAACAGCCAATCGAACCGCTTTGCCATTCCCGTGTTCACCACAAACACCGCTTCCTTCGGCAGCACGAGCGAAAGCAGCACCCCATCCAGTAAAGAAACGTGATTCGGAATCAGCACCATGTTCTCCGCTAACCTAAACCGCTCACGACCCTTCACGTTGACCCGGAAAGCAGCCAAAAGCAGCATGCGTAGCAGCGGATAAAGCCATTTCAGCAGTGTTGTCACGATTCCTTTCATCCCGTTCTCCCCTTTTGTGTAAGCGTTCTCAAAAAGCGCATATCACCTACATCTTATGCGGGTTCTCATGGATTTGCGTATGGGTCCGAAAAATAAAACAGTCCCGTAGAGCGGCCTAACGGCCAAACTCTCGGGACTTTTTATCTAAAGGTGTTAACTACCTAGGATATTACTTACCGCCAAGCACGTGAATCGGGTGACCTAGCGCACCTTCCGCCGCGTCCATGATCATTTCCGTCAAAGTCGGATGCGCATGGATCGTCAGCGCGATGTCTTCCAGGTTTGCGCCCATTTCAACGCCAAGCGCGATTTCGCCGATCAGGTTGGATGCTTCTGGCCCAACGATTTGACCGCCAAGCAGCGTGCCGGTTTCTTTGTCGGCAACGAGCTTCACAAAGCCTTGACCTGCGTTCAAGGAATTCGCGCGGCCATTCGCTGCATACGGGAATTTACCGACAGCAACGTTGATGCCTTTTTCCTTCGCTTCCGTTTCGCTAAGGCCAACACCTGCGATTTCCGGATCGGAGAACACAACCGCTGGAATTGCTTTGTAATCCACAACGGAGTTGTGACCCGCGATCACTTCCGCCGCGACTTTCGCTTCGTAAGAAGCTTTGTGCGCAAGCGCCATGCCCGGCACGATATCGCCAATTGCAAAAATGTGCGGAATGCTTGTACGACCTTGATTGTCGACTTCGATCAAGCCGCGATCCGTCATTTTCAGACCGATCAGATCCAGGCCTAACTCTCCGTCTGTATTCGGACGACGGCCAACCGTAACAAGGACATAATCCGCTGTTACTTGTTTTTCTTCGCCTTTCACCGTAAAGGTTACGGTAACGTCATTGTCCGTTTTCGTGCAGGATTGCGCCATTGCTTCGGTGTGCACCTCAACGCCGACTTTATCCAAGTTACGGGCAACGAGCTTCGTGAATTCTTTTTCAAAGCCAGGCAGCACGTGGTCGGAACCTTCCAAAATCGTCACTTTCGTGCCGAATTTCGCATACGTTTGACCAAGCTCAACGCCGATGTAGCCGCCGCCGATGACGACCAGGCTTTTCGGAATTTCAGGCAGGTTCAGCGCTTCGGTGGACGAAATGATTCTGCCGCCAAAAGGGAATGCCTTCAGCTCGATCGGACGGGAGCCTGTTGCGATGATGCAATTTTTAAAACGGTAACGCGGCGCTTCCGCATCGTTGAACACACGTGCTTCGTGCTCATTGATAAACATCGCTTCACCTTGGAACATTTGAACCTTGTTGCCTTTGAGCAGCCCGCTGACGCCGCCTGTTTGCTTCGCCACGATGCTGTTTTTCCATGCTTGGACTTTCGCGAAGTCAACCTTCACGTTCTCAACCGAAATGCCCATGCTGTCTGCATGCTGAGCATGCTCATACGTATGCGCCGCGGAAATCAACGCTTTGGATGGGATACAGCCGCGGTTCAAGCACACGCCGCCCCATGCCTCTTTATCAACGATCAGAACGCTTTGGCCGAGCTGAGCTGCGCGAATCGCAGCGACGTAACCGCCTGGGCCTGCTCCAATGACGAGCAAGTCAATATCGAGAGAAGCATCACCTACTACCATGCTGTTACACCTCCAAGACGAGAAGCTCTGGATCTGCCAGAAGCTGTTTAATGTAGTTCAAGAAGTTTTGCGCTGTCGCACCGTCAACAATACGGTGGTCGAAGCTCAAGGAAAGCGCCATAACGGACGCAGGTACGATTTGACCGTTTTTCACAACCGGTTTTTCTGTAATGCGACCTGCACCCAGAATCGCAACTTCAGGGAAGTTGATGACCGGTGTAAAGAACATACCGCCGACGGAACCGATGTTTGTGATGGAAATGGTGCCGCCCTTCATTTCATTCGGGGACAACTTGCCGTCACGGCCGCGAACAGCCAAATCTTTGATGGACGCTGCGATGGACCATACGTTTTTGCGGTCGGCATCATGGATGACAGGTACCAGCAAGCCGTTGTCTGTATCCGTCGCGATACCGATGTTGTAGTACTTTTTGTAGACGATTTCTTGCTTCTCTTCATCGATCATCGCGTTCATGACCGGGAATTGACGGCAAGCTGCAACCAATGCCTTCACGATGAAAGGCAGGTATGTCAATTTCACGCCTTTTTTCTCTGCGAGCGGCTTCGTGCGCTCACGCAGCGCAACCAGCGCCGTGACGTCGATTTCGTCCATCAGGGTCACGTGCGGAGCCGTGTACACGGATTTGACCATCGCATTCGCGATCACTTTGCGGATGCCTTTGAACGGCACGCGCTCTTCGACGCGCTCGCCGGAAGTAACCACCTGCGCTGCCGCAGCAGGTGCTGCCGCTGCCTCGCCTGCTGCTTCCGCTGCAGGCGCCGATGCCGCCGGAGCCGCTGCGCCGGCTCCAGTAAAGCCGAGCACGTCCTCCCGCGTAATGCGGCCGTGCTTGCCGGTCGGCGTCACCTCTGCGAGGAGGACGCCTTTCTCTCTTGCGAGCTTGCGCACGCTAGGCGTCGCAAGCACTTCGCGCGCCGCGCCGCTTGCGCTAGGCGCAGCCGGTGCTGCCGCAGCAGGCGCTGGCGCTGCTGCAGGAGCCGGTGCCGCCGCTGGTGCAGGTGCGGCAGCCGGAGGTGCAGCCACGGCTGTAGCCGCGTGGCTGGAACCGTGATGCATCGATTCCGCAGGCATCTCGCCAGTGACGTCGATCGTCATCACGAGTTGACCGATCGTGCATACTTGGCCTTCTTTTACAGCGACGGAGACAATCTTGCCCTCAACCGGGCAAGGAACTTCTACAACCGCTTTATCATTTTGGACTTCCATCAGGATCGACTCGTCCGTGACGGTGTCGCCCGCTTTTACTAACAATTTCACGATCTCGCCTTCATGTATGCCTTCGCCAAGCTCTGGGAACTTGTATTCAAACAATGCCACGTGTACGACCTCCTGTACCCTTCGTCTGTGAATTAAAATTCAAGTACTTTTTTAATGCCGGCAATGACGCTAGCTGGGCTCGGGAGCCAAGCATCTTCGATTTGCGCGAACGGATAAACCGTATCTGGAGGAGCTACGCGAAGCACAGGCGCTTCCAGGTGCAGAATCGCTTTTTCGTTGATTTGGGCAATCACTTCAGCGGCAACACCGGACGTTTTTTGCGCTTCTTGGACGATGATCGCACGGTTCGTTTTCTTGATGGAAGCCACGATCGTCTCAATATCGAGCGGAATCAGCGTACGCAGGTCGATAACTTCGACTTTGACACCTTCCGTTTTTTCGATTTCTTCCGCAGCTTTCACAGATGTGTGCACCATTGCACCATAAGTGATGATCGTTACGTCGGAGCCTTCACGAACAACGTTCGCTTTGCCCAGTTCAACGGTATATTCGCCTTCAGGCACTTCAGCGCGGAATGCGCGGTATAAGTTCAGATGCTCCATGAAGAAAACAGGGTCATTGTCGCGGATTGCGGAGATCAAGAGACCTTTCGCATCGTAAGGGTTGGACGGAACGACAACTTTAATCCCCGGCGTTTGAACAAGCAAACCTTCAAGTGCGTCCGTGTGCAGCTCAGCCGCTTTTACACCGCCGCCGTAAGGCGTACGGAACGTAATCGGGGAGTTGTAACGGCCGCCGGAGCGGTAACGCATACGCGCAGCTTGCACGCAGATTTGGTCGAGTGCTTCATAGATAAAGCCGACGAATTGAATCTCGGCAATCGGACGAAAGCCTTGAACGCCCATACCGACGGCAAGACCGCCGATGGCGGACTCAGCGAGCGGCGTATCGAATACGCGGTCTTCGCCGAACTCTTTTTGCAAACCTTCTGTCGCCCGGAATACGCCGCCAACATGACCAACGTCTTCACCGAACAGCACTACGTTAGGATCTCTTTCCAATTCAACGCGCATCGCGTCTTTAATCGCTTGAATCATCGTCATTTGTGCCATGACTGTCTGTGCCTCCTAATTGTCTTCGTATATAAAAGGCTGTTCCGATTAGCCCAGGTAATCTTTCTTTTGCTCTTCCAGGTGAGGCGGCGTAACTTCGAACATCGAATCAATCAAGCCAGGAACCGTCATTTTCGCCGTTTCTTCCGCTTTCTTAATTTGCTCAGCAACCGTTGCTTTCGCTTCTTCTTTCACTTTCGCTTCTTCTTCTTCGCTCCACAGGCCTTTCTTCGTTAAGAAAATGCGCATGCGCGTCAGCGGATCTTTCGGTTCCCACTCCGCCTCTTCGTCTTTCGTACGGTATTTCGTTGTGTCATCCGCCATGGAGTGCGGACGGAAACGGTAAGTAAGCGCCTCAATCAATGTAGCGCCTTCGCCTCTGCGGCCTCTTTCAGCAGCTTCTGTTACGGCTTGAACAACAGCAAGAACGTCCATCCCGTCAACTTGCACGCCTTTGATGCCGGCTGCAACGGATTTGTGCGCAACGGAAAGCGCGCCTGTTTGCTTCGCGTAAGGTGTTGTAATGGCGTAGCCGTTGTTTTGTACGAAGTAAATCACAGGCAGTTTGAAAGAGCCTGCGAAGTTCATGCCTTCGTAGAAATCGCCCTCGGAGCTTCCGCCGTCGCCTGTGTACGTGATCGCTACGCGTTTCTCACCGCGCTTTTTGAATGCCATCGCAACGCCGGTTGCGTGAAGAATTTGCGCGCCGATGATGATTTGCGGCATCAAGACATGCACGTCTTGCGGAATTTGACCGCCGTGCTGATGGCCGCGGGAGTACAAGAATGCTTGGTACATCGGAAGACCGTGCCATACCAATTGCGGCATATCGCGGTAGCCCGGGCAAATAAAGTCATCTTTATTTAAAGCGAATTCACTCCCGATCATGGAAGCTTCTTGACCGGATACTGGCGCGTAAAAACCAAGACGACCTTGACGTCCAAGGTTAACCGCTCTTTCGTCCCACACGCGAGTGAAAACCATTCTTCTCATAAGTTCTTTCAATTGATCATCGCTCAGCTTTGGCATTTTATCCGGGTTAACTACTGTGCCGTCCGGAGCAAGAACCTGCAATGGCTCAACCTTCTCTGTGTACACTTCATAATTTGTTTGGCTGACAAGTGGCTTACTCATACCATTTCACCTCTTATATGATTTGCGTGCCTACAATCTAATCTTCTGTTATAGTATTATTATAATCCTGTTTCGGTGAATTGTACACCAGTAATGGTAAGGTATATGACCTTTTTTCTTCAAAATGTATAGTACAGTTCTCGAAAATATATAATACAGTTTACAAAGAATTAACAACTGCTATAATACACCTACCCTTATTTTAAAAGTGAGGGTTCAACAAGACGACTTTTAAAACTACCTCTTAAAGGAGATCTTTTCCATGTCCGACGACGCCCGCTACTATCAACGCACGATTCTGAGAGAGGAGCTTCCGTCCACTATTCTTGGAGAGACTCGCTCGCTGCGCATCTATTTGCCCCCGGGCTACAATGAACTGCTCTCCTATCCGGTCATTTACTGCCAGGACGGAGAGCAGTTCTTTAACTTTGGGCGCATCGCGACCACGATGACCCGCTGCATTCTGGATGCGGATATGGAGCCCGCCATCATCGTCGGCGTCGATGTGAACGTCGCCACCCGCACAGCGGAGTATGCGCCGGAAGGGGATCGTCATGCGGCGTACTGCCGTTTTTTTGCAGATGAGCTTCTTCCTTATATTGAAAATCGGTACCCGATCCGCGCGGAGCGCTCCGACCGCATCCTGGCCGGGGACTCCCTGGGCGGAACGGTGTCTCTGCATCTCGCCTTAGCTTATCCTAGCCTTTTTTGCCGAGTAATATCCTTGTCAGGCGCATTTTTCGCCTCAACCCGGGAGCAGATTCTAGCTGCGGAAGACTTGTCGTGGCTCGAAATGTACATGCTCATCGGACTCGATGAGGAAGAGGTCAAGACGGAGCGAGGCACCTTTGATTTTGTCCGTGAAAACCGTGAAACGTTAGCGGCGCTGAACAGCAAAAAAGCCGCACTTCATTATCTCGAGAAGCCCGGCAAACATTTGTGGGGGTTCTGGCAGGGAGAACTCCCTGCCGCCCTGCATTATTTTCTTGGTTAGTCCTTAAGGGAGGCAGGTAAAGGAGTCGAGGTGTCACCAGATGTCCGGTTGGTCAATCGCATGCTGCGGTTCGTTAGAAAATAGGTTACTTCTATTAACTTATTTCCCCGGACGGCTCGTGATTTACCTCAATAAGATAACACCGCTATCTTATTATTGGTTTTCATTGTATTTCGGCGACATTTGCCGCAAATAAGTTCGTTTACCTAACTTATCTCCTTACCGATCAGTGTAAACTTCACAATAGGATAACGGCGTTATCTTATTTCTCTAGACACTATTGTGTTTAACCTGACATCATTGGGTATCACGGAGGATGCCGTAACGCTCTTCCATGAGGCGGACCATCTCCAGGATGTCGGCCTCGGACGGGTAGTCAGCGATGTCGGTCGGACCTGCAACGGCAATGCCGGTTTCCGCCGCCACGTCCAGCAGCTGCTGGACGAAGTGCTGCGATGTCAGCGGAATGTGCAGACATTCCGCCAGGGAGGACATGCTCTCCGGCGAGACGTGCGGATAGTCTGCAGACATCCCCTCCGGCACCGCCCGCTCGTAGAAGCCACGGGCCAGCGCCGCTTTTTCCACGCCTAAGCCCTCCGTAATGATGAATGCCTGCACCGCAATCGCTCGCTGCTGCCTGCGCTGCGCGATACCGCAGAACTTGCGGCCCCCGATCGCAAGATCGAATTCGCCCGGACAGAACGAACCGGCCACTTCCCCTTGCTCCACATATTTCGTCAACGAATCCAGCACTTCACGAATCATCGCAACCATGCGATGAAAATCTTTGCGGTGATCCATATCCCCCGCATCCTTCGGATACATCAGGGTGATGTTCACAACACCGCTGTCCAACGGCACCGCCGCACCGCCGGAATTCCGCACGGCAGTAGCATAGCCTTGACTTTGCAGCCAGCCCTTCGCCGCCGCGGCCGCCGGCAGACGGCTGTCGCGAAGCCCCATAATAAACGCGCGGGGATGCCGCCATATATGTAGAATCGGACGCGCTCCCTCATGCATCGAACGGCAGATCAGTTCCTCTACAGCGAACGGATACAGCGCTGGATAAGGGGTCACATCCTCGGAACGATCCAAAATAAGAAGCGAGGAAGGAAACGATGTTGTCTTCATGTAAGTTCTCCTGAACGTGCATAATGTACTGCCGTCCAAATTGTAAGCCAATTTCGTTACAAAAAACAATATTTTTTTCCTGATAGGCAAAGGATATTTACTTTTTTTGTCGAAATAATCATTGAAGATGGAAATTTCTATGAAGTAGGCGAGAAGATTGAATGTCTTTGACGAAATTCTGCTCAACATCTTAGTCCTGTCCATACCGATCGTGTTATATCATCTCACTTGGCATGAATCGCCGGATTCCTTCCGTTTTAAAGGCTCCGCCCCGTATGCCATCAGCATCGTTTGCTCCGTGAGCGCATTATTTTGCATGTCCCACCCCTTATTTATCGTATCTGGAACTGCGTTCGATCTCCGCACCCTTCCTATCCTGGTCGCCTTCCTCTACAGCGGTGTACGTTCGGGTCTTGCCGTTTATCTCGTTATTTTGGGTTATGCCTATGTCATGGACGGTTTGCATTTTCTCTGGTTCGCTTCTTTGGCTGCGCTGCTCGTTCCGTTCATCCTATCCTTCATCTCCCTCAGCAACTGGAAGCAGGTCACGCCGAAAATTATGTTTCCCAGTCTCCTTGCTCTCGCCAGCGCATTCGCGTACAGCTGCATGCTCGTCCTGTACAGGATGAGAATGGATTTACCCATTCCGCATACGTTCATCTACTACACCCTGTTGTACATTCTCGTTCAAACGGCATCCATGGGGATTCTCAGCTACTTCATCGTCCGTATCCAGGAAAATATCGCGCTGCGCCATGAAGTCCATAAATCGGAGAAGCTGAACGTACTCAGCGAACTGGCTGCATCCGTGGCCCACGAAATTCGCAATCCGATGACCGTTGCCCGCGGCTTCATGCAAATGCTCAGCCAGTCCCAAGTCTCCGAGGACAAAAAACGCATCTACACGCACATGGTCATCGAAGAAATCGATCGGGCCCAAAGCATCATTTCCGATTATTTATCGTTCGCCAAGCCCGAGGCCGAGAAAATGGAGGAGCTCGATTTATCTACACTGGCTCAAAAAATCAGCAACCTGATCACGCCGTACGCGGCAATGAGAGGCATCGAGATCGTGTTTGATATTCAGGCTGGCCTGCGAATTAAAGCGAACAGCGATAAAATGACGCAATGCCTGATCAACTTGACGAAAAATGGCATCGAGGCCATGCCGGAAGGAGGTCATTTACATGTCGCCGGTTATCGGAAAGATCACTCCATCATCCTGCAGATTAAAGATACGGGCGTAGGCATGAGCGAAGAGCAGGTACAGCGGCTCGGCACTCCTTTTTACTCAACCAAAAATAAAGGCACAGGGCTCGGGCTCATGGTCTCTTACCGCATCATCAAAAATTTCGGCGGCCAGATCGATGTCCACAGCCAGGAAAACCTCGGCACCTGTTTCACCATCTCATTACCTGCTGTCTGAGGTGCCCGAGGCGGCCAAAATATCCATAATCCCCTTGAATAGCGGCATAGATTGGTTTTTATCCGCAGGTCCCGTATTCTTCACCACGACGGATACGGCATACTTCGGCGCTTCCACAGGGCCGTAGCCGATGAACCATTGATTGATTTTTTCCTGCTTGCCGCTTTGCAGCTGCGCTGTTCCCGATTTGCCCGCCAAGTTCCAGGTCGCCCCTTTCAAGCTCTGCCCCGTGCCGTCTGTCACCACTTCCCTCATCCAATCGAGCAGTGTACGGCTAGTTGCCGCAGTTATGACGCCATCGGGCGAAGTGAGCTTCTTCACCGGGAACTTTTCCATTTCGCGCCCGGTTTGATATTGAATCTCCTGAACCACGCGCGGCTCAAACCCCTTCCCATCATGAAGCAGCGTAACGATCAGATTCGACGCAGCGAGCGGCGTCATGCGTACGTCGCGCTGCCCGATCGCCGTCTGCATAAGCACCCCCTCGTCGTCATGGGGGGTATGCGAGGCGAACAGCTGCCCCGGCTCTTCGCTGTCAAACTGGCGGAAAGCCTCCATCGTGTCTGTTTTCCCCGTCCACCCCACATCGTTCAGCACGCCAAGCTTATTCGCGTATCGCTCCAGCTGAGGAGCCGTCAACCGCTTCATCACATTTGCAAACACGATGTTACAGGATTCTGCGAAGCCCTGTTCCAGCGTCAGCGGACCATGCCCGCCCTTCAGCCAGCAGGTAAACCCGTACTTCCCTAACGCGCCTTCGCAATTGAACGTTTCCGTAGGCGAAACGACCTTCTCATCCAGCGCGGCGGCTGCGACAACCGTTTTGAAGATCGAGCCTGGCGCCGTCGCCTTCACCGCATAATTAATCCAGTTGTTGCTGGAGAGCCGAACATCGCTCTGATCGAAATTAGGGCGGCTCGCCATCGCGATGACATCCCCATGCTCCGCATCCTGCACGACGGCCGCGCCTTCCTTGATGCCCAGCTTATCCATCAAAGCCTCAATCTTCGCCTCAATGTCCATATCCAGCGTCGTCACCAGTTTTACCGGATAATACGCATTATTCGGCGCAATCAGGCGGGCGTCCAACCCAGCCAGCGGTCTTTTGCCGGCGTCTGTAAAATACGAGATCGACGTCTCGCCAAGCCCCCGCAGCCAAGTATCGAAAGACTTTTCGAGCCCGGAGCCGCCGATTTTCGTTGTAAGCGCCATTTTGCCTTTCGCCACATCGGTCCCGTAGAGCTCCTGCACCCGCTCCGGATTTTGCCCGATGAATCCGATCAGTTGGCGCGCTGTCATCTCCGCCGGATAGCGGTCCTCCATATCGACAACCTTGATGTTCGGGAGGCCGAGCGCTTCAATTTGCCCTGCTTGCGAATCGGACAACTGAGCGAATGCACCGCTCTCCCCCGCTCCCCATACCTGGGGCTCCTTCAAATTTTGCAAGAACGTCAGCCAACGCTCCGAACTGGTCTGCAAAATCCGGGCAAGCCGATCAGCATCCTGGCGCGACATTTGATAATCGCTGTGAATGGGAAAAGCGACTAACGCTTTCGCCATTTTGCCTGTCATCGGCTTCCCATGCCTGTCCAAAATTTGCCCTCTGCCGCTTTGGAGCACAAGTGCACGCTGTCGCTGAATGACCGAATTTTTAACAAGATTAATGTCTCTGGACGAATAACTTTCAGCCGTCGCAATTTGAATCCAGAACAGCTTGCCTGCGATCCCTGCAAACACAAGCATCAGTAACAGCAGCGCGATAAAAATCCGTCTTTTTTGAACGGGCGACATCCTGGCTACCCTCATGAACCTTGACCCCTTTATATGTTCGGACTTTCCCCTGATACACTCAGTATCGGCATTCCGTCTCTTAACCAAACCAAGCGACATACCGCTGAAAATAAAAAAACACCCACTCTCCGTCAGGAAAGTGGATGTTTCGGCTTATACCTCGAATTTGGATAACGTATCGTTGAGCGATTTGGACAGCTGATCCAGCTTGTCCGACAATTTGACCAAGCCGTCGCTGATGCTGAGCTGCTCGGAGCTGAGGGACGCCACCTCTTCGGATGTTGCGAGCGATTCTTCCGCAACCGCGCTGACATTCGTCATCGCGTCCGACAAGACAACTTGCGACTGCTCCAACGTGGAGATTGAATCGCTGACCGTGCTCAATCTTTCGATAAAGCCGCCCATGTGGTTCGTCACTTGCTTGAAGATCGTATCGGCTTCTTTCACAGCCGTGATTTGCTCTTGGAAGATCGGTGTTGCTGTGGACAACACTTTCACAGTCTCATCAATCTCGCCTTGAATCGTTTCGGTAATTTGTCCGACGACCTCAATGGACTGCTTGGACTGATCGGCCAGTTTGCGAATCTCATCCGCAACGACCATGAAGCCTTTGCCGGCTGCGCCTGCGCGAGCCGCTTCGATTGTCGCGTTCAAGGACAAAATGTTCGTTTGCTTGGTCATATTGTTAAGCAGAACCAAAATTTTACGAATCGAGCGTGTGCTTTCTTTCAGCTTATCGACTTTATCGACCATGGAACGAATCATTTCTTCCGTCAGATTCGTTTTGGCAATAAGCTCATTCATATACTTCGTTCCGAGCGAGCTCGATGACTGCACGTCGGCGGCAGCTGTACCCATTTCCAGGTTCGCTTCAATAACTTCCTTCATCTGAATCCCGATATGATGCGTCAGCTCGTTGCCGCGTTCCGACTCTGTCGCCAAGCCGCCGGCACCGTTAGAGATCTCATCCGTTGCTACCGCAATTTCTCTCGCAGCAGTCGCCGTCACTTGGGAGGAGTTCGTCAGTTCCTGCGCAGTCTCGAATACTGCTTGGGCGGATGCGCTCGTCTGCTGCACCAAATTCGTGATCTGCTGCATCATGATGTCGAAGCTGGCGCCAAGCTGCCCGATCTCATCCTGCGATTTGTAATTCGCGCGAACCGTCAGCTTCCCTTTCGCCCCTTGCTGCATCAAATTGCGAAGGTGCACCAGCGGACTGCCGATCATTCTCGCTACGAAAATACCGATTAATACGGCAGCAAGCGCAGCAATCAAAGCAATAATAAGCGTGTAATTGAAAATTTTCTTCGCATCTTTCACAAGCGCACTAACCGGAATGTCGCCGACAAGGTTCCACCCCGACACTTGTGATGTATAGAAGGCAACCAAGTGATCGTCTTTTGTCGTAAATGAGCCATTGCCTTGTTCAATCTGTTCCTTCGTCAACTGGACTTCCGCGTCTTTCTCAATCGATTCCAGATTGGCAGTAGCAACGTTTTTGTTGGTCGAGCTCGTGATCACAACTTTACTATCTTCGCCAAGAGAGATGCCGGCGAGCTCTTTGTTCAAGATGTCCGTACCATACTCAATGACAAGAACCGCCGTCGTAGAATTGGAAACCGTATTTTTCATCAAGCGAGAAATCGCAAAGGTGTTGCTGGAGGAGGATGAATATCCCTTCTGCTTGCTTTCCAGCCAAGCCACTTTGCCGGAATTTTCAACCGTCAGCTTAAACCAACTTTCATTGCTGACGTTTTCTGTCATCGCACCGCCGCCATTGCCTGTCAGTACGATTAATTTGCCATCTGGGCGGTAGAGATGCAGCGATTTGATCGACTTATTGGAGAACGTAACCACGTTCAGCTTATCCGTAATTTGTCGAATCGTATCCAGCGCTTCATATGTAGAAGATTCCGTCTTCTGATACTTATCTAGCAGCGTTTGGAGATCGGTGTTCAGCATTAATTGCAGCGAAGTATCGTCGAACGTTTGATACAGAAAATCAAGCTTCTTGCCTGCCTGCGTGACGGTCTGCAAGCTGGAGTCCGCGACCTTGTTCTTAATGACGCTCTTGGAAACTTGATAAGAAATAATCCCAACAGCAAGCACGAATACCAGAATGCTGGCAAAAAACATTAAAAACAACTTCATTCCAACGGATTTGATTGGATTCTCCAATTTTAAACCGCCGCTGCCAAATCCACCTTGGCCGCCTCCTGCTTGTCCAGTCGCTGCTCTAGAATTCCCTTTGCGCAGACCTCCTGTTGCTTGAACGATTTTGTCTACAAATGTTCGAAATCCTTGCTGTTCTTTTTTCATCTCGTTCACCCACCATTAGTTTCTCATTCTACTTTCTCGTTGCCTTAACTTTACAACGTTCGAGCTCACGACGCCGTTGAAAAGGTTTACATATCCTTTATTTCGACAACGCTTTTCAATTTCCTTTAAATTTCGTTACAAATCTAATAAAAAAAAGAAACTTTCTCCACTATACATGAGTCTGGAGAAAGCTTCCATGGTACTATTTGCCTGTTTTTTTACGCATCATATCCCATTTTTTTACAGGTTGAACTGTCTGAATTTTGACAAGCTGAAGCGGATGGCGCGCTGCCGTAAGCGGTTCACCCGCTTCATCCACAATCGAACCGACCGTCTGTTTAAAATGCGTTCCCTCCGGCCCGAAGAATTCAATCTCCTGGCCCGGCTTGAAATGATTGCGCTGCTGAATCAGCGCCGTGCCTGTCGCAGCATCGTAGTCCATGACGAGCCCGACAAAGTCAAAGCCGACTACCTTATCCTCCGGCTCATAAATATGATCCTCATGCCCCGGCGCCTCATAGAAGAACCCTGTGTTGAGCGGACGGTTCGCCGCTTTATAAATTTCTTCCTGCCACAGGGGATTCAGCTTGAAATTGTCCGGATCTTCAAAATAAGCGTCGATTGCCTGGCGATAGGCATTCACCACCGTCGCGACGTAATGAATGCTCTTCATACGGCCTTCGATTTTAAAGCTGTCCACGCCCGACTCGATCATCTCTGCAATATGCTCGATCATACTGAGGTCCTTGGACCCCATCGTGAACGCATCGTCGTCCTCGGTAAACATCGGCACGTCCGTCGCAATCGGCTCCGACAGAGGCTGATCCTTCGCGAACAAGTCGTACTTCCAGCGGCACGACTGCGAGCAGCCCCCGCGGTTCGAATCGCGATCCGTAAAATGGTTGGACAACACACAGCGGCCGGAATACGAGCTGCACATCGCGCCGTGGATGAAAGCCTCGATTTCTACATCGACATGCGCCTTGATCTCGTCGATCTCCTGCATGCTCGCTTCCCGCGCCAGCACGACGCGCTCAATGCCCTGATCTTTCCAGAACTGGACCGTCTGCCAATTCATGACGGATTGCTGGGTGCTGACGTGCACCTCCAGCTTTGGCGCCACACGGCGGCACGTTTCCATAATGAGCGGATCCGCCGCGATAATAGCCGAGATGCCGGCTTCCTGCAGCCCTCTCAAATACTCCTCAAGCCCTTCAATATCCTCGTTATGGGCGTAAATGTTCGTTGCTACAAACACCTTCGCACCGTAGCGATTAGCGAACTCCACGCCTTCCTTCATTTCTTCCAGTGAGAAATTATCCGCATTGGAGCGAAGACCGTACTTCTGTCCGCCGATATACACCGCATCCGCCCCATAATGGATGGCGAACTTCAATTTCTCCAAATTGCCAGCCGGCGCAAGCAGCTCCGGCTTGTCCAAACGAACCCGCTTTCCCCGCGCACGCCGTTCAATTGCTGTTATCATGTGGGATCGCACCTTCTTTCCTCAATCAATAAACCTGCTCTTTATAGAAAAATCCGTAAGACAGCTCGCGCTCAGGGTCCTGCAGCTCTGTAATTGCGGTGAGCCACGCGTCGTTGAAAACGAAGTTCTCCGGATCGCCTGCATACGCATCAATGGCCGCGCGATAGCTTCGAACAACGGCTTCATTGTAGGCCGTCGATTTCAGCAGCCCCTCGATTTTAAAGCTGTCGATATGCCCATCCATCAGTTCGGGTAAATTTTCGAGCATGCACAAATCGTCCGCGCTCAAAATATGCGTGCCATTCGCATCTTCATAGACCGGATAACGCAGCTCGCGGCGTTCGTGCTCAATGAGGAACAACCCTCGATCAATTGAGCGGTCCTGCGCCTCGGCATCATTGCCCTGATGCTCCATATAATTTCGAAGCAGCTCGCGCTTGGAGTGATAAATATTGGTGATGCCATGCACCTGAACTTCAACGGCCAAATCGCATTTCGCCTTAAATTCCAGCACCTGTTCCATATTAAGCTCCCTCGCCAGCACGACGCGAGTTGCGCCTTGGCGCCCCCAGTAATTGGCGGTCGCGTAATTCGTCGACGTCATTTCCGCATTCCAGTGCAGCGGAATCGGCTTCGGCAACTGACGGACGTTCACCAGGATGCTCGGATCCCCGAAAATAACGCCGTCCACCGCCATCTCCTGCAGTTCCGTCAAATAAGGAAGCAGCTCAGGAAGCACGCTGTTCACCATAATATTGTTCATGCTGACGTATACCTTGGCTCCGCGCTCATGCGCAATCTGGACGGCCGCCGCTACGTCCTGCAGCTTCATGTCGCCCGGCAGCCGCATCCCGAAGCGCGATTCTCCGATAATGACGGCATCCGCGCCGGCTTCAATCATTGTTTTTACATCGTGCAGCGATCCGCAGCTGATGACTAGCTCTGGTTTTTTCACTTGCAAACCCTACCTTCTGTCTACTTTGACGCTTTCTTGCTTTCTTCGATGTTCTTCTTATGCTCTTCGAAGGTCTCTGCGAACAGATGCCCCTTCGTCCCGTCTTTCTTCGTCACATAAAATAAATACTTCGTCTCTTCCGGATAAATCGCCGCTTTCATCGACGCAAGGCTCGGGCTCGCAATCGGCCCCGGCGGCAAGCCAGCATTCAGATACGTGTTGTACGGGCTCTGAATCTGCAAGTCCTTCTCCAACAGCCGATCCTTGGGCTTATCGAACAAATATTGTACCGTCGCGTCGATCTGCAGCGGCATGTTCTTCTTCAGCCGGTTCTGAATAACACCGGACACCTTGGCGCGCTCCTCGTCCACGACGACCTCGCGTTCAATCAAGGACGCGATCGTCAGCATTTGATGCACGGTGAGACCGCGATCCTGCAGCTTGGTCTGCCAATCCGCAGGCAGCGTGGCCAGCTTCTTGTCCAGTTCCTGCAGCGTGCGTTCGACGAATTCCTGTTCCGTCGTGTCTTTCTTGAACTCATACGTTTCCGGGAACATGTATCCTTCCAAACGGTGCCTTAAGTTTTTGGAATCCGGAATGGCGGCCGTTGTCTCGTCTTTGAACCCGCCAGGGCTGTCGACGAGTTGGAGAAAGGTATCCTTCTTCCAAGGCGTCTGCTCGGCGAGCTTCGCGGCAATCTGCTCAATCGTAAAGCCTTCCGGGATCGTGAACTTAATCGTCTCTTCCTTGACAACATCGCCGCTGTTCAGCTTTGCGATCAACTCGTCGAACGTCATGCCCGGCTTCATGTCATATTCGCCCGCTTGAAATCGCGAACCTTGCTTCTTGAATTTTAAATAATACATAAAGGCCGTTGCATTCCTAATAAGTCCCTTGCTTTCAAGCGCATTTGATATTTGTACCGTTCCCATTCCAGGAGCGATCGACAGCCTGACCGGCTGATCAGACGCCGCTACGGGCTGGAGCGCGTTCCTGACATACAGCCCGGCGCCTCCCGCCAGACCTAACAGCAGGACAACTACGATGCCCAGGATGAGCAGTACCCGTTTCAGCCTGCCTGTTCTCGGCTTGCGCCATTCCTCTTGCTCATGATCTCTCGTCACTTAATGCGATCCTCCTCCCGCTCACACGATGCGCATGGACAGCCATGCACAACAAAACCGAGCGGATGCGCTCCGCTCGGTTGTAAACGTCCTACAAGTCGTCCTGATCCGGGAAGACCATCTCGTCATAAAGCTCCGATACCGTTTCCCATTCGTCGTCATCTTCAATCGTTACTAACTCGTATTCCCCATCTGCACTCTCCACGACCCGAAAAACGTCAAATTCATCGTCCTTCTTCAGTTCGTCGGATTGAAGCACAGCATAGGTACGGTTCTCATACACAAATTCTTTCAGGAGACGATATTCCGTTGACTCGTTCTGCTCATCAAACAAAATGATAGCATCCCCGTAAGTTTTACGCAATACATCGGTCGGCTGCGTGCTCATCCTTCTTCTTCCTCATCGAACTCTGCCATGAGCGTATTGAACGTCTCCTCGACAATGTTCCATTCCTCTTCGTCTTCAATGGTGAATAACTTTAAGTCTTCGCCGTCTTCGTCTTCCTCATAGCGGAAAGCGTACACTTCGTCGGAGTCTTCGTCTCCGCCTTCCGTCGGCACGACCATCATGTATTTCTTGTCTGAACCGTCCACTTCAAATTTCATGATAACCTCGAACTCTTCTTCGTTGCCTTCATCGTCCGGAATGTAAATGATTTCTGGTTCTTCTTCACGCAATTCTTCTTTGGACATGTTCATTCACCTCTTCATATTAGCATCCATATACCCTTGCAGGATGAGCTGTGCAGCCATCTTATCGATGACCTGCTTCCGTTTCTTTCGGCTTACATCCGCTTCAAGGAGCGTCCGCGTCGCCGCAACCGTCGTCAGCCGTTCATCCCACAAGCGTATCGGTATACTTAGTCGTTCTTCCAGTTGTTTCGCAAATGCGATCGCCAGCTCACCGCGCGGGCCGATCGTATTATTCATATTCTTGGGCAACCCCACGACAACCTCGGTCACGCCGTACATTTGTACGAGCAAAACCAGACGCTCGATATCTTCCCCGGGCTTTCCGCGATGAATCACTTCCAACCCCTGAGCCGTCCATCCGAGCTCATCGCTAAGGGCGACCCCGATCGTTTTATCCCCATAATCCAAACCCATGACTCTCATGCTAGACAGATCTCATTTCTTCATAAAGATAGTTCGCAACTATTTGTGTTGAACCAGATACGCGCGAACCAGCTCTTCGATCAGCTCATCGCGCTCCCGCTTGCGAATCAGGCTGCGTGCGTTGTTGTGACGCGGAATATATGCCGGATCTCCGGAGAGCAAGTACCCGACAATTTGATTGATCGGATTATACCCTTTTTCCTGAAGAGCGTCATATACCGCCAACAGCACGTCCTTCGGCGACGTTTCGATTTCCTCCGCCTTCACATTGAACTTCATCGTTTTGTCCATGGAACTCATTCAGGAGCACCCCATTTCCTCTTGCCATTTGTAAAATTATTGAAAATTGAACGCTGTATACTGGATATATTCTCTACGGTTTCAAAAATTCCTGTCCCCGCAAAAAATAATTATGCGAAATGGGAGACGAGCCCTTCCACGCTCGCAAGCGCCGCTTGCAGCTTGGATGCGTCTTTGCCGCCGGCTTGCGCCATATCCGGACGTCCGCCGCCGCTGCCGCCAACCGCTCCGGCAACTTCTTTAATGATTTTGCCGGCGTGGAAGCCTTTCGCGACAAGATCAGGCGTAACGGCTGCGACCAGATTCACTTTATCCTCCGCTGCCGCGCCGAGTACGATGACCGCCGAGCCCAGCTTGGTCTTCATCTCATCCACGATGTTGCGCAGGGAATCCATATCGGCAGCGTTCACTTGCACTGCAAGGACAGCGACGTCGCCAACCTTTTTCACCTGATCCGTCAGGGAGCCCGCTTCAATGCGGCTCAGCTTGCCGCGCAACGATTCGTTCTCACGGGACAGCTCTTTCAATTGCTGCAGCGTCAGGTCCACACGTTTCGGCACATCCGTGATGTTCGATTTAAGCAATCCCGCCGCTTCTTTCAGCAGTTGCAATTGTCCGTCCAGATACTCGTAAGCGCTGCGGCCCGTGACGGCTTCAATCCGACGCACACCGGAACCGATGCCGGATTCGCTGACAATTTTGAACAGGCCGATTTGGCTTGTGTTCTGTACGTGGCAGCCGCCGCAAAGCTCTAAGGAATAGTCGCCGACTCGCACAACGCGCACGATGTCGCCGTATTTCTCGCCGAAGAGCGCCATCGCGCCCAGCGCTTTCGCTTCATTGATCGGCTTCAAGGAAATGTCGACCGGAATGCTGTTCCAGATTTGACGATTAACGCGCTGTTCAACGTCCTGCAGTTCTTCGGCGGTAATGCTGCCGAAATGCGAGAAGTCGAAACGCAGACGTTCTGCTTCTACCAAAGAGCCAGCCTGGTTAACATGCGTGCCCAGCACTTCTTTAAGCGCTTTGTGGAGCAAATGCGTCGCCGTGTGATTCTTGATGAGATCCGCGCGCTCAGCTGCCGCAACAACGGCTTCCACCGTAACGCCTTGGCGCAATACGCCGGATTCTACGATAACTTTGTGTACATGTTGACCATGCGGCGCCTTGTTCACATCCAGCACCTTGAGCGTCACTTGCTCGCCGCGAATGACCCCGTGGTCGCCCACTTGACCGCCGCTTTCCGCGTAGAACGGGGTACGGTCCAGAATGACCTGACACGTCTCGCCAACGCCGACAAGCTCCACGAGTTCGTTTTCGTGCACAATCGCTTCAATTTTAGCAGTAACTACCAATTCATTATAACCAACAAATTCGCTTTTAGTCGTAAAGTCGGACAGCGGCCCGCCTTGAACCTTCATGCCGCCTTCCTTCTGGCTAGCTGCTCTAGCGCGGTCGCGCTGCTCCTGCATCGCCGCATCAAAGCCGTCACGGTCGACGGTAAGCCCCTTCTCGGCGGCAAAGTCTTCCGTCAAATCAAACGGGAAGCCATACGTATCATACAGCTTGAACGCATCCGGACCACTGATTTGTTTAGAGCCCGCTGCCTCCGTCTTTTCAACCATCTCAGCCAAAATGAGCAGACCGTCATGCAGTGTCTCGTGGAAACGCTCTTCTTCCGTGCGGATCACTTTTTCGATAAATTCGGCTTTGTCCACGACTTCTGCATAGTACACGCCCATGATCTCGCCAACCGTCGGCACCAGCTTGTACAAGAACGGCTTGTCCATGCCCAGTACTTTGCCGTAACGCACCGCACGCCGGAGCAAACGGCGAATGACATAACCGCGTCCTTCATTGGAAGGAAGCACGCCGTCGCCCACGGAGAACGCTACCGTACGAATGTGATCGGCAATGACCTTGAGCGCAACATCGTGCTCGTCATTGACATGGTAGTGCACGCCCGTCAACTCGCAAGTGCGGTTAATGATAGGGATGAACAAGTCCGTATCGAAGTTGGAGTCCACATCCTGCAAAATGGAGGCGAAACGCTCCAGCCCGGCGCCGGTATCGATGTTTTTGTTCGGAAGCGGTGTGTAGCTGCCGTCGGAATTATGGTTGAACTGCGTGAACACAAGATTCCATACTTCGAGGAAACGCTCGTTCTCGCCGCCAGGCCAGCATTCGGGATCGTTTAGATCGCCGTATTTATCTCCGCGGTCATAGAAAATTTCCGTGCAAGGTCCACATGGGCCTTCCCCGATGTCCCAGAAGTTGGATTCCTTCAGTTTGTAGATGCGCTCAGCCGGGATCCCGATTTGCTTGTTCCAGATCTCATACGCTTCCTCATCCTCTTCATAGACGGTCACAGAGATGCGGTTCGGATCAAAGCCGATCCACTGCGGATCGGTCAGAAATTCCCAAGCCCATGGAATAACTTCTTTTTTAAAGTAGTCGCCGATGGAGAAGTTCCCCAGCATTTCGAAAAACGTATGATGGCGGCGCGTCTTCCCGACGTTCTCAATGTCGTTGGTACGGATACATTTCTGTGCGTTCGTGATCCGTGGATTTTCCGGAATTTCACGACCGTCCAGATAAGGCTTCAGCGGCGCGATCCCCGCATTGATCCACAGCAGCGATGGGTCATTGTGCGGAACGAGCGATGCACTCGGCTCGACCTTGTGCCCTTTGCTCGCGAAAAATTGCAGCCACTTGGAACGAATTTCACTTGCTTTCATGTGTGTGAGCCTCCATATTTTTGTCTAATGTGCAAAAACAACAAAAAACGCCCCTGCGGCTAAACAGGGACGAATCATCGCGGTACCACCCTGGTTATTGGCGAAGCGCCAATCTCCTTGTGCGGATCTGTAACGGGTCCAACCGGTGGAGTTCGTCCACGCTCCGAAACGAGCTTTGGGCCATTCTTGCACCGAAAGGCTCTCACAGCCGACATAGACCGGATTCCCGGTTATGCGGAGCCTTCTCTCTGGCGATGGGCTATGGCTTACTAAAGTTTCATCAACGCTTTCATTTAAGGCAAATTATAACTTTCCGCCTGACACCTGTCAACAAGGGTATGACCTTGCAAGCGTTCGAACTGCGCCAATCCGCTTTCAATATCATGAAACCTTGCAAGCTTGGGCATCGTATTACCACACAATACAACCGATATCGGAATTTATACTTCACGGAGGTGTAGACGTTTGGACGTTTCAACACTCACTTTGCTGGGCCTTATTGCCCCCTCTTTATCCTGGCAATAACGGATTGTCAAAAAATGATTTCGACCGTTGACAATGATTCTCAATTGAGTTATACTCATTTCAGTGATAATGATTTTCATTATCGAATACTAAATCAACATTTATATTTTTTACATGAATACCGTCGTCCATCTGATGATCTCGCATGGGCCACACCCTTCCTATCCTCAACCCTCGCACAGAACCCCTTTGTATCATGATCCCGCAAGTCATGATACAGAGGGGTTTTGTGCGTCTGCCGGTCCTTGGCTAGGTCGACGGCTTATGGACATAATGCAGAAACACATGTTGCAGAATGACCTTCATGACCGCGAAGAACGGTACCGCCAGAATCAGACCGACCACCCCCGCCACCTCTCCGCCTACGAGCAGCGCGAAAATGATAAAAAGCGGATGCATATGCAGCGTTCGGCCGACGACCTGCGGCGAAATGACGTTGCCTTCCAAAATCTGCACCGCGAGATTCACGACGGCGACCAGCAGCACCATTTTAAGCGAAACGGTAGCCGCCATGAGCAGGGCCGGCGCAGCGCCAAAGAACGGGCCTAAGTAGGGGATGATGTTCAAAACGGCCACCACGCTGGCCAGCAGCAGCGGGTACGGCATACCAATCAGCCAATAGCCGGCATAAGCCAAGGCGCCGATAATGAGGCAGACGAGCAGTTGGCCGCGAATATAATTGCCGAGCGCCGCGTCAATGTCCATGAGCAGCGATACCGTCTTCTTCCGATGCTCGCGGGGAACGAAAGTTAAAGCCGTTTTCTCTAGGAGCTGGAAATCCTTGAGCATGTAGAACGCCACGAACGGCACGATGAACGCGATGAAAAGCATGTTGATCGTCGCGCCGATGCCGTTAACATAGTTCGCAATGGCCATTGAGATTTTATTTTCAAATTTGGTTAAAGAATTATTAAAGCCGCTTCTCACGCTGTCTGGCAGCAGTTGATTCTGATTAAACCCGTCGACAAGGGATTGCGCCTTCATCGCCATCTGGGGCATATGTTCGTTGAGCTCCGCCGCCTGCTGGATAAACACCGGCGTCATATTCATCACGACCACCGTCAGTCCCGATAGAAACACGCCGTAAATGATTAACACCGCCATCGTGCGCGGTACTTTGCGCTTATTCAGCAATGTGACGACGGGGTTCAAAATATACGAAAGAATGATCGCGATGAAAAAAGGCATCGCAATCGCTTTGATAAAGCCAAACAGGCCGTACAAAATCGGTTTGATCAGGAGCAGCATGTACAAGACCGCCAACGCCAGTAGCGTGTAGACCAGTCCGACAAACCATTTATTGCGCCAAATACGCTCCATGCTGGGGTTCACCTCTATCTTCGAATTCGGCTCGCCCATACAGTATATGTAAAAGTTGTGGGGATTAACCTCAACTGACAGGATCAAAAAAGCGTTGTTCGCCCGCGATTTCTCGCGAGCAAACAACGCTTTTCAACATAACGGATATAACCGATTAATTCGCATGCTCCTGTAGCTGAGTCATGTCTTCCTCAAAAAACAAATCGTCCAGAGAACTTAACGTTCCGTCCTCTTCAACTTGATAGACGGACATTTTCTCTCCGTTGACGCTTAGCTCAATGAAGCAACCCCAGCAGTAAAACTGATGGGAACCGATCTTTCCAATATCTTTGGAATTACAGTTTGGACAACGCATCCTGCTCACCCTATTCTTCTTTGGATACGAAGAGTTCTTCAACTTCCTGAGCGCAATGTACGGGCACAATGATCGCATCTTCCCCGATGGTTGCCGTTTCCGGCAGCGGAAGCCGCTTACGCCCTTCTTTTAAATCAGAAATAAACCCTTCGGACAATTCGTAACCTACTATTTGTTTTCCCCAATTCCCGTTTAAATAAACATCTTCTACCATACCTAATTCTTCGCCGCCGACTGTCATGACGGGCAGTCCTTTAATTCTGCTGCGTCCTTCCAAAAAAGGGTGGCACTCATTCATGTGCGCGAGTTCGCAAATTACATCCTCGTTCGATATGGTAATGGCATCCTCCCCCGCGGAGACGATTCCTTCCCAGGACACGTATCGTAAGGCAGAGAACCACATCTTCGCTTCGAGTATGATGCCACTTATGTTCCACGTTGGGTCAATCAATAAATCTTGTACCTCACCGATTTGCTTGCCGGTGTCTACCGTAAAAACCGGAAGTCCGATGAGATCGTGCGCTTTGCGCAAGTGACACTCCTCCTAGAACCGCCCGGTATTACGTAATACGCAATCTTGCAACAATGGTTGCAATTTTCTGAGCGGCCGTTTCGATTTGTTCTTTAGAATTCCCCATTCCAAAGCTAAACCGAACGGCAGAGTGTGTGACATTTTCTGGGAGCTTCATCGCCTTCAGCACGTGCGAGATTTCGAGCGAGCCGGATGTGCACGCCGATCCGCTGGCTGCGGCTACGCCCTCCAAGTCTAGATTCATGAGCAATGATTCTGTGGAAACGCCGGGAAAGCTAATGTTCACGATATGCGGGACGGCCATCTGCGGATCGCCGTTGACGACGAATCCGTCTGCCCCCAACTGCCGCTCCAATTGCTGAAGCAACAGTCCGCGAAGCTGGGCCGCATGGGCGCTCACTTGCGCTTGCTGCGGCAGCAGCAGCTCCACCGCTTTGGCAAATCCGGCGATGGCGCCTACGTTCTCTGTGCCAGCACGGCGTTTGCGCTCCTGCGAGCCGCCAAGCAAATACGGCAGCAGCTTCGTAGCGCGAGACACATACAACGCTCCTATGCCTTTGGGGCCGTAAATCTTGTGCGCCGAGAAGCTCATGAGATCGACCGGCAGTTCACTGAGCTGGATCGGCAGTTTGCCCAACGCCTGAACCGCGTCGACATGAAACGGAATGCTGCGCTCACGGGCTAGCTGGCCAATCGCCTCAATTGGCTGAGCCGTGCCGATTTCATTATTGACATACATCATCGAGATGAGTGCGGTGTCGGGACGAATAGCCGCCTCTACCTCGCGGGCAGTAACGCGTCCGGAAGCGTCGACCGGCACATAGGTAACTTCGTAGCCGAGCCGTTCCAAACGTTCACAGGGGTGCAAAACAGCATGATGTTCAATCGCCGATGTGATGATGTGTTTCTTCCCGGACGACGATGCCTCCGCTGCCTGCACAATCCCGAAAATCGCCATGTTGTTGCTTTCTGTCCCGCCGCTTGTATAAATCAGCTCCGCCGGCAGGCAGCCCAAGGACTTTGCCATTGCGTCACGGAACCGGTTAAGCGCTGTTCTGGATGCTCTGCCAAAGCTGTGGGTGCTAGATGGATTTCCATAATTTTCTGTATAGAAAGGCAACATGGCCTCCCATACATCGCGATGTACGGGCGTTGTTGCTGCGTGATCGAGATAAATCGGGTTCATAGCTCACCTTAGATATAAAACATGTAATTGTCGTGCTTGCCTTTGTCCTCGAAAGCAATCAAACTTGCCAAAGTCGTGGAGTCCAGTACTTCCGCAATGCTGTCACGGATGCGAATCCAGAGATCGCGCTTAGCCGGATCGTCTTCTTCTTCAAAATCAACCGGAGAAATCGGGCCCTCCAGTACGCGAATCACTTCGCCTGCAGTCACCTGCTCGGCAGCTTTGGATAAAATATAGCCGCCATAAGCACCGCGAATGCTTTTGACCAAACCCGCATTGCGAAGAGGTGCGACCAGTTGCTCCAGATAGTGCTCGGACAGCTGGTGCTTCTCTGCAATGCTTTTCAAAGATGTCGGGCCTTCGCCTATTCGATTGGCCAGCTCCATCATGATCGTTAAACCGTAGCGGCCTTTAGTGGAAATTTTCAAAATGTACACCTCATTCAAGATTATATGGCATCAAGGAGTATGTTCCGTATCGCTAAAACTTGCTAATGCTTACCGCGCCTCATGCCGCCGAAGCAAGCACGATGGCCGTCCCTGTCTTGGTAAACAGCGTTTCCATTTTTCGCAAAAACATTCCAAAGTAACCGTATATCATATCTATGTTATCATAAATCCTTTGACATGTGGTAAAAAAACGATGACATTCTCTTGAAATATTTTAAATTTTGTTCAGAGAGATGTATAATAGGATGATATTTAGATATAAACATCGTTTGTGATGAAAGAAATGAGGGTTTCTACGATGACCAGAAAAACGCGCGTTATTCTCGGCATGTCCGGGGGCGTCGACTCATCGGTTGCTGCGCTGCTGCTGAAGGAGCAAGGCTACGAAGTGATTGGCATTTTCATGAAAAATTGGGACGATACCGACGAGTTCGGGCACTGCACCGCGGAGGAGGATGCGGAAGATGTGCGCCGCGTCTGCGACCAGATCGGCATCCCTTTTTATACAGTCAATTTTGAAAAGCAGTATTACGATAAAGTGTTCGCTTATTTTCTGGACGAGTATAAAAAAGGCCGCACCCCGAATCCAGACGTCATGTGCAACCGGGAAATCAAATTCGGCGAGCTGCTGCAAAAGGTGGTCGAGCTTGGCGGCGACTATTTGGCGACGGGCCATTACGCCCAAGTTAAGGAAGAGAATGGCGAGTACGTGCTGCTGCGCGGCAACGATGCGAACAAGGATCAGACTTACTTTCTGAACGCGTTGAACCAGCAGCAGCTGGCGAAGGCGATGTTCCCGATCGGCCATCTGCCGAAGCCGCAAGTACGGGAAATTGCGGAGCGCGCCGGACTGGCGACAGCAAAGAAAAAAGACAGCACCGGCATTTGCTTTATCGGCGAGCGGGATTTCAAAACGTTCCTCAGCCAGTACCTCCCCGCCCGCCCAGGCAACATGGTCGACATCCGCAACGGCGAAGTGAAAGGCCGGCATGACGGTTTGATGTACTACACGCTCGGACAGCGTCAGGGCCTCGGCATCGGCGGTTCCGGCACAGGCGAGCCTTGGTTCGTCGTCGATAAAAATTTGGAGCGCAACGAGCTGCTGGTTGTGCAAGGCGAGAACTATCCGGGAATTTACTCTAAAGGGCTGACGGCTACGGACGTCAATTGGATTTCGCCGGAGAAGCCCGAAGGGCTGTTCACCTGCACGGCGAAGTTCCGTTACCGCCAGCCGGATCAAGGCGTTGTCGTAACGTTCCAGGCCGACGGCACATGCAATGTCGTCTTTGACAAGCCGCAGAAAGCGGTAACGCCTGGGCAGTCTGTCGTCTTTTATCAAGGGGATGTGTGTCTTGGCGGCGGCATTATTAACGAAGTCCACAAGGACTAATTCGGAGAGGATGATACGCTTATGGCAGCACCGAACGAAACTTCGCTGAAAGCAGACACCTATGAGGACGTTATTCGCATTGTGGAAGAGGTGAAGCTTCTTCCCCTCTCTTCCTTTATCCCGGAACATCTCTCACTGGAATCCGTGACGGTGCCTGCGCAGTGGCACACCGGCCTTGTCACCGATCCGTGGCTGTGGCGCGACCGGCTGCCGGGTGACGGGATTGCGGCTTACGGGCGCTTTTTCGCTAAGAAGCCGATGCTGATTCATGCCTCTTTGTTCCCCCTTGTGAAGAACATTCTGGAAGAACCATATTCCGTCGACGAACGCTACGCTGACGGCGAGCTGTCCAAAGCGGCGGTTGACGTGTACCATGCGATTGAAGCGCACGAAGGCATTGATGTCAAACAGCTGCGTGCGGTGACCGGCTTGAGTGCGAAAGAGTCGAAGAATGAATTCGATCGAGCGCTCGTCGATCTGCAAAGCACGACCGACATCGTGATCTCGGGCATCAGCGAGCGGCTGAACGCCAGCGGCACCAAGAACGGCTGGAACAGCACATGCTATATGACGGCTGCCCACTGGATGGAGCTGCATGGGATTACACCAAATACGCTGCCTACGCCGGAGGCGAAGTCGCAGCTCAAGGCGCTGCTGGAAGCGCAGTTTAGCGAGGCGGCCAATGTGTATTTGCGGAAGATTTTTAAATTGAAATAAAAGAGCTGCCTAGGGCGTCTGAATGCTCCGAGTGCCGCAGATTTTGCCGAACTTTCGTTCCATGCAAGGAACTTTTGTGAAGGCGTACCAGGGGTACGTCAAGCGAAAGTGACGCAGCAGGGGGCGAAAAGGTGGTGAAAAATTCCCCTGAGCGGGTTTTCAGACATGCCCTAACCAGATAGCCCCCAATCGTTCCTTAGCAGACGCTGCGAACGGTCGGGGGCTTGTTCGATTTTACCGGAATTGCGCGGATTTACCTTGGCGCTCATTCGTATGCCTCGCCTCCCTGCCGCAAAGGCTAAAGCAAAGAAGAACGGCCTTGCCGTCCCCTCTTGGCCTGATATGTCGAGCCGCATAGAAGCTTGAGGCGCTGCGCGTCTTCTTGGCGATGGTGATGCAGACTTCATGTTTTGCTAGAGACAAGCTGCATTTCCTACAGCTAATTTAGCGTAAATGCCGGAATCGAACGAAGTTGTCTGCATTTTGTACAGTTAAATCTCCACTCCACCCCTTATTTTCGGCTTAAAGGAGCTCACGCCCGCTATTTTGATGTACGTTATGCAGGAAGTTAAGCAAGTTTGACCTAGTAGCTGAAGAAATTTCATGTGGAAAGGCGGATGTTCATGCCTCTATCAATGATATTGATCATGGTAGCTATACAGGCCTTTGATGCATCGGGTACCGCGAAAACAAGTCCGCAGACTGCGGCTCTGCAAGCTCCGGTATTCGGCTTCATCAGTCAATCACCGCCCCCGGCGCCAACTTTGGATCCCGGGTATGCCAAGTGGAGCCGGATTGCTTTTCAGGAGGCCGGCAAAGTGTATACGCTGCTCGATTACAAATATCTCGGCAAAACAGATGTGGCCCCAGGTGTCGCGCAGCAGCAGTTCCGCTTCTGGGCACGCCATCAAGGCAAAGAGTTTCCGCTCATTGTTACGATTCGCTACGATCCGGTTTCAGAGCGCATCTTCGCGATTCTGATGGAGCAGCAAAATTTAAGAGGGAGCCTACGGATGTTATGAATCCGCAGGCATCCCTCTTCTTTTGTGTTGATTTTGTTTGATTTTGCTTTCGGTGCCCTGCTCGGAAGCCTCGAAGATGTTTTCATGCCTGATTTCATCCGGCAAGTATTGCTGCTGCACGTAATGCCCCGGATAGTTATGCGGGTACATGTAGCCTTTGTGCCCAAGCTTCTCCGCGCCTTTGTAGTGTGTATCGCGCAGGTGCAAAGGTACATTGGCGGACTTGACCCGCTCCATGAGCTGCTCCGCTTTCATAATCGCCAGTGGAATGGAGTTGGATTTTGGACTCTCCACGGCAAATAAAATTGCCTGGGAAATGATGTACTTTGATTCCGGCCACCCGATCTTGTGATACGCGTCCATCGCGGTGACCGCTTGCACCATCGCCTGCGGGTTCGCCAGGCCGATGTCCTCACTGCAAGCGACGATCAGCCGCCGCAGGAACGTCATCGGATCCATGCCGAGCTTCTCGACGGCATAGAGGAACCAGAACAGCGCGGCGTCGCTGGAGCCGCGCACGCTTTTGTGAAAAGCGGACAGAACGTCATACTGCGTCGACTCGTCCGCTTTCACGATCGGGCGGCGGATGGACTCCTCCGCCACCTCCAGCGTGATCCGAACCGTACCGTCCGGTTCGGGCGAGGTCGTCAGCGCTGCAAGCTCCAGCGCGTTAAGGGAACGGCGGATGTCGCCGACGGCCATCCGCGCAATGTGCTCGAGCGCCTCCTCGTCCACGTGGAGGCGCATGAAACCGAGCCCCTTGACGGGATCGGCGATCGCTCTGCGCATGGCGACGAGCGCATGCTCCGCCGTGAGGGGCTCGAGCTGAAACAGCGTCGAGCGCGACAGCAGAGCCCCGTTCACATGGTGGAACGGGTTCTCGGTCGTCGCCCCGATGAAGATGAGGATGCCCTGCTCCACGGCCGGCAGCAGCGCATCCTGCCGCGAGGTGTTGAAGCGGTGCACCTCATCCAGAAACAGCGTCGTTTTGCGGCCATACAGCGCTTTATTCGATTTGGCGACTTCGATGATGTCGCGCACGTCTTTCACCGACGCATCGACGGCGTTGAGCTTCATGAACTCGCCCTGCGTGCGGTTGGCGATGATGTTCGCCAGCGTCGTCTTGCCCGTGCCGGGCGGGCCGTAGAGCAGGATCGAGGTCACCTGGTCGGCTTCGATCGCGCGCCGCAGCAGCTTGCCCCGGCCAACGATATGCTCCTGGCCGATATATTCATCAAGCGTGGTCGGCCGCATGCGATCGGCCAACAGCTTGCCTGTCGGATCTTGGGAAGAAGCTAAAGTAAATAAATCCATGGGTCGTTTCCTTTGCGATATAATGAAGTCGCTTCCCACGCCCCATTCATGCTGTTCGCGGCGACATGATGGTTCTGGCAGGGAGTGCCTATCCCTCCATTATACTCCGCAGGACAGAGCCTGTCATGTTCCCGGCAGAAATGAAGAAGAGGCTTCCCAAGGTAGTCACTTAAACACCCTCAAAAATCCTCTTCGTGATCTCAGAACTTCGCCCTCATCCCCACACAGCCATACTAGCCAGCCGAAATTGCAATCTGCTGAACTCATGAACTGGAATTTCTCCAGCTTATCTCCCACATATCGGATCATTTCTGCCGATTCATTTGAAATGAACTGGAGGTTTCCTGTTAAACACCCCTATTGGAGCTAACTGCACCACATGAACTGGAGAAATTCCAGTTGAAGACGAACCTCAAGTGAATTGGCACCTCAACATTGCACTGCACACGCACTACGCATGCACTACCAAGATGCCCACTCCCTTAAACCGACGGCGTCGGCGCCTGCTCCGGCTTTGCTTCCTGCGGCTTCACCGGCATCGCAAACTTCAGCGGGCCGGCGATGACAGCAGCCAACAGGCCGAGCGCACCAAAAGCGATGCAGAGAACAAACCCATGGTTAATCGCCGTGCCGAGCGAGTCGCGCAGGAAACCCGCTACCTCTTGCGGCAGGGAGCTGCCTGCACGAATCAACTGCTCCGGATTCCCCATCGATGCGATTTTATCCGTTGGAATCCCGTGGGACGCAGCTCCTACTTTAATCAAAGCCGTATAATTGTTATTCACGATCGTCGCCATAATCGACGCGCCTAGCACACCCCCGATGTTCCGCCAAAACCCGACGATGGAGGAGGAGACACCGATGTACTTGCGGTCGACGCTTTGAGCAACCGCATTCTGAGCCACGCTCATCAGCGGGCCGATCGCACCAAGGCCGAGCAGTACCATTAAGAAAATCATGTACAGTTTGCTGGCATCGTGGCTGACGACGCTAAGCAAATAGCTGACGATAATGCCCATCGTCATGCTGAACGCGAAAACAGTACGAAAGCTGAAGAACCGCTGCAGGAAGCCGAACCCGACGGCGCCTACCATCAGCGAGAACATCATCGGCGTCAACAGACCGTTGGAATTCGCTTGCCCAAGCACCGCGGTCGAGAAAATCGGCAAGTAAGCAATCGCAGCAAACATGATGGCGCCTTGGCAGAGGCAGGCGAGGACAGTGCCGAGCACCATCCGATTTTTGAATAACGGCAGTGGAAGAATCGGTTCCGAAGCTCTCCGCTCCACTTGGATGAACAGGAAACCGACAACGACGGCTACGGCGATCAAGCTGACGATTTGCCAGGAGCCCCAGGCGTAATCTTTCCCGCCGAATTCGAGCGCCAGCATGAGTGAAACTGTTGAAATAATAAGGAACAGCGTGCCGATAAAGTCAATTTTCGGTTTGCGGTCGGAACGGGATTCTTTCAGCGCAAAGAACAGCACGAGGAACGACAAAACGCCCAGCGGCAAGTTCACATAGAAGCACCAACGCCAGCCCCACGTATCGGCGAGCAGTGTGCCTATCTGTGGTCCGGCTACCGAGGAAAGACCGAAAATGCCTGCAAATACGCCGGATAGCTTCGCCGCCTGCTTCGGATCCGCAAAAATGGTATAAATAATCGTAAACGAAATCGGAAAAATGGCGCCGGAGCCGATCCCTTGAATCGCTCTGTAGATGATCAACTGCGTCATATCCTGCGCCGTTCCGCACAACGCCGACCCGATCAGGAAGATCGAAATCCCGATCAGATAAAACAGCTTGCGGCCGAACATATCGGACATCTTGCCGAAGACGAGCATCGTACTGGTGGAAGCCAGCATATAGGCGGTAAACACCCAACTGATTTTATCAAAACCTTTAATATCACTAATAATATGGGAGATGGCTGCCGACGTCACCGTGTTATCCAAGGCCGACATCAAGAGCCCCAACGCCATCGCTAAAATAATAAAACCCGCTTTCTTATTCCCCATTGGTGCTTTCCCCTCACTTCTCATTCGTTTTTTTCAATCGTTCAATGCCCTGCGATAGTGTCTCAATGACACTTTTAGAGTTGCTGATGCCAATCTGGATGCAGATTTCCTGCGTCGGCGACATGCCCGGCATACATGCCTGATACATGTCCGTTAGTCGGTTCAAATTGTCTCGCGCCTTTTGCAAATGATCCTCCAGCATGCCAAGCATCACGTCTTTCTCAAGAAACTCGCCGAAAAACATGCGCGTCATGACATCGGATTTAAATTCATTCGGCTCAATCGGGCTTTTCAAATACGTGCTGAACTGCGCTCTCCCCTCCTCAGTAATGGTGTACACATTCTTGTTCGGTCTGCCTTCTTGAATGACACTCATCTTGGTAATGAAGCCTTCCTTCTCCAGCTTGTTCAGAGTCGGATAGATTGTTCCATAGCTTGCATTGTAAAAATAAGAGAAGATCGACTCCAGCCGATGCTTGATGTCATATCCCGACAATCCGCCTTTCATTAACAAGCCCAGGATTACGTCTTGACTGTTCATGTTTGTTTGCCTCCAAGTGGAACGTTTTTCCTTCTAAAATAAAGTATCACACCGATATATATCGAGTCAATATATATTCATCCGATATATAAAACAAATCAAAAAAAGATGCCCTCCCGAAACGAATTTCGGAAAAGCATCTCTTTCTTACTTCTTCGCCAGCCCTGTTTCAAGCAGATCCTTCACGGCGACACTCACCATGATCAGTCCTGCCACAGGCGGCACAAACGCGTTGCTCGCAGGCGGCTGCTTCGCTTTGCGGATCTCCGGCGCATTGGCCGGTACGATCTGCTCCGTCACATCCTGCCGCGGCTTCATCGGCTCTTCGGTCGAGAAGACGACCTTCACGCCTTTTTTAATGCCCTCTTTGCGCAGCCGTTGCCGAACGACACGGGCAATCGGGTCCATGCTCGTCTTGGAAATGTCCGCAACCTGGAACTTCGACGGGTCCATTTTATTCGCGGCGCCCATAGAGGAGACGATCGGGATCTTGCGCTCGAGACATTGCTTAATCAAATGAATTTTGTACTCGATCGTGTCGCTCGCATCCAGCACATAGTCAATCGGATAAGCGAACACCTGCTCATACGTCTCTTCCGTGTAAAACATCCGCAGCGAAATGACGTCGCACTCCGGGTTGATCAGCTTGATCCGATCGCGCATCAAGTCCGCCTTCGGCTGCCCCACGGTCGTCGTCAGCGCGTGAATCTGGCGGTTGATGTTCGTGATGTCCACGACATCCTTGTCGATCAGGATGAGGCGGCCGACACCCGTGCGCGCCAAGGCTTCCGCGGCGATGGAGCCCACGCCGCCGATGCCGAGCACGGCGACCGTGCTGTTTTTCATGACCTCCAGCCCTTCCGGGCCGATAGCCAGCTCAGTTCGTGAAAATTGATGAAGCATCGGAACACGTCCTCTTCAAAAATTCTTTGGGTTCAGACACGCCCTAGGCTTTCGCAGGCTGCTTCAGCGCTACGCGAATCGACAATTGGTCAAGCTGCTTGTCGTCTACCTCTCCTGGCGCGTCCATCAACAAATCGGTTGCGCTTGCCGTTTTCGGGAAAGCAATCGTTTCTCTAAGATTCGTTCTGCCTGTAATCAGCATAACCAAACGGTCGAAACCGAATGCAAAACCGCCGTGCGGAGGCGTGCCATACTCGAACGCTTCGAGCAGGTAACCGAACTTGTCATATGCTTCTTCTTTGGAGAAGCCAAGTGCGGCGAACATTTTTTCCTGCACTTCACGTTGATAGATCCGTTGCGACCCGCCGCCGACTTCATAGCCGTTCAAGACAAGATCATACGCTTGCGCACGGATTTGCCCCGGATCTGTATCGAAGAAGTGAAGATCATCCTCGTTTGGACGCGTGAACGGATGGTGCTCAGCCACATAGCGCTTCGCCTCTTCGTCCCAACCGAGCAGCGGGAAGTCGACCACCCATGCATATTTGAAAACAGAGTCGTCGATCAGGCCAAGCTGACGGCCGATTTTCAGACGCAGGTTGCCGAGTACGTCAGCAACGACTTTCTTCTTGTCGGCGGAGAAGAGCAAGAGGTCGCCTTCTTCCGCGCCCAGTCGCTCGGTCAGCGATGCGATTTCCGCTTCGGTAAAGAATTTGACGATCGGCCCCTTGAATTCGCCGTCTTTGACTTGAATCCACGCGAGGCCCTTCGCGCCGTAACGAGCTGCGAACGGCAGCAGGTCATCGATTTCTTTGCGGCTCCAAGTGCCGCAGCCCTTTGCATTCAACGCTTTGACTTGGCCGCCGCCCTTCACAACGTTGGCAAATACTTGCACACCGGATCCGGACACGATGTCCGACACGTCTTGCAGTTCCATACCAAAGCGAAGATCCGGCTTGTCGGAGCCGTATTTCCCCATCGCATCCGCGTAGGTGATGCGTTGGAACGGACGAGCAATGTCCACGTTCGCCGTTTCTTTCATCAATTTCACGACAAGCTCTTCGAGCAGGTCCAGCAATTGATCCTGGGACAGGAACGACGTCTCGATGTCGACTTGTGTGAATTCCGGTTGACGGTCTGCGCGCAGGTCCTCATCGCGGAAGCAGCGAGCGATTTGGTAGTAGCGCTCAAGACCACTAACCATCAACAATTGCTTGTAAATTTGCGGCGATTGCGGGAGTGCAAAAAACTCGCCTGGGTGCACACGGCTTGGCACCAGATAATCCCGCGCGCCTTCCGGGGAGCTTTTCGTTAAGATCGGCGTTTCTACGTCGATAAAGCCCTTCGAATCCAGGAAATTGCGGAATACGTTCGACGCTTTGGAACGCAGCATCAGCGTGCGCTGCATTTCCGGACGGCGAAGGTCCAGGTAGCGGTATTTTAAACGAACCGTTTCGTCCACGTCCACGCCGTCTTCAATAAAGAACGGAGGCGTTTTGGCCGCGTTCATAATTTCAATTTCCGTTACGCGCACTTCGATTTCGCCTGTCGCGATGTTTTTGTTCACGGTTTCGGCGTCACGCTCGACGACGTTTCCTTTTACCGCCAGCACGTACTCGTTACGCGCACGGTCGGCGATCGCCAAAGCGTCGCCGGAGAAATCAGGGTTAAATACGATTTGAACGAGACCGCTGCGGTCGCGCAAATCGATGAACAAGACGCCGCCTAAGTCGCGCCGGCGCTGTACCCAACCGTTAAGTGTTACTGTTTGACCAACCTGAGCTTTCGTAAGCTCGCCGCAATGATGTGTTTTGAGCATCATGATAAGAACTGCCTCCTCGAATGGGTTAATAATGGCGCTGCGTGTTTATGCGAATAGGGTCTTTGCCGCATTTGCAGCAAGATCCGCTAGACTAACTGTAACTTGTGTACCGGTATCCATTTTCTTCAGCGTAATTTCGCCGCGCTCCAGCTCGTCGTCGCCAAGAATCGCAACGTAGGTTGCATTAAAGCGGTCCGCCGACTTCATTTGCGCTTTCATTTTGCGGCCCTGATAGTCCTTCTCCGCTTTCAAGCCTTGCACGCGCAGCTGCTGCAGCAGCTTGGTGATTTGTTTCTCTGCGGCTTCGCCCAGCCCGATCAGATACACATCGAGCGGCTCCGGCTTCGGAATCTCGACGCCTTGCGCCTGCAGCACGAGCAGAATGCGCTCGAGGCCAAGCCCGAGGCCAACGCCCGGCTGATCGGTTCCGTGGCCGCCGATTTGGCCGACGAGGCCGTTGTAGCGGCCGCCGCCGCCTATCGTATCAATAGCGCCGATCCCTGCCGCTTTATACTCGAACGCGGTGTGCGTGTAGTAGTCGAGGCCGCGCACGAGACGAGGGTTGATGCGGAACGGAATGTCCATCGCCGCTAAGTGCTCTTTCACCTGATTGAAGTGTGTCGTGCACTCTTCATCCAGGAATTCGAGGATATCCGGCGCGCCTTCGCCGTATTTCGCATCGATTTTGCAATCGAGAATGCGCATCGGGTTACGGTCGTAACGGGACTGGCAGTCTTTGCACAGCTTCTCCTTCACCGGCGCAAAGAACGCCTGCAGCTGCTCGCGATAAGCCGTGCGAACCGACGGCGTGCCGACCGAGTTGATCTCGACGGTCACTTCTTTAAGCCCGATTTCTTTGTAGAAGGTATAGCCTAAGGCAATCACCTCGGCATCAATGCTCGGATCGACCGAACCGAACGCTTCGATGCCGAATTGGTGGAACTGGCGGTAACGACCCGCCTGCGGCTGCTCATACCGGAACATCGGCCCAATATAGTACAGCTTCGTTAGATCCGGAATCCCGTACAGCTTGTTTTCGACAAACGCTCTGACAACACCGGCCGTGCCTTCCGGACGAAGGGAGATGCTGCGATCTCCTTTATCCATGAATGTGTACATTTCTTTCTCGACAATATCCGTCGTTTCCCCGACGCCCCGTGAAAACAACTCCGTGCTTTCAAAAATCGGCGAACGAATTTCTTTATAATTGAATCGCTGGCATAGTTCTCTCGCCTTGCTCTCCAGGTACTGCCATTTCTCGACTTCGCCCGGGAGAAGGTCCTGTGTGCCTTTCGGCTTCTGAATACTCATTTCATCGCAACCTCCCTTATCTCTTCTGGAAAATAAAAAATCCCCCATCCCCGACTTTCGTCAGGGACGAGAGATTTGATTTTCACAAATTCACCCGCGGTGCCACCCAGCATTCAGACGATTGGCGTTCCTATTCGAACACGCAGCAAAACGTCTGCTCTTAAGCGGTTAACGCCCGCAATTCGCACAGCTGCTACTCAGCATGTCTGAAACATACCGTTCCCAACCAGTCCTCCGGGAAGTCTGTTCATTCGCTCATCAACGGAAGCTTGCAGCCTGGACTTCCTCTCTGGAGATGTGGGGGCGAACTACTTGGTCCCTTCAATGGATCTTCATTCATTTATATTATTGTATATTGTAATCATTGGCAGAAACAAAGTCAAGCGTTCAGCGCTAAACCAGGCACTAACGTCAGATTAGCAGCACAGGCAGGAATTGCCATGTGCTCTATGGAACTGTCAGAGAACTCTGAAAAGTGAGGTGACTGAGCACATGACATTCACTCGAACCCAGCCCAGGCGTGGCACGTACCCGTTCACCAAGAAGCCTTATTCGCTGCGTTCGCGCCTAATCCTGATCTTATTCCTAAGCTCGCTTGCTCCGCTGATTATTCTGGGGAGCATTTCGTACTTTTCGATGTACGCGATTTTGAAAAACAAAGCCGAGGCCGGCGTCAAAAGCAATCTGCATCAAGTGCTCATTTCGCTGGAAGATACGCTCAGCCAGCTTAATCATACGTCGCAGCAGCTCGCTTTTGACGGAAGAGTCGGCAAAAGCCTTGAAAGTTACCTCGCTGGCGACGGCTATATGAAAAAGCAGCTAAGCGATGAAATTCGCAGCGAGCTGGGCTTGATTCATTTTACGAATCCGACGCTGGGCCTCATGTTCTATTACTTAGGCAAAGAGCAAACGACCTTGTTCGAAACTTACAGCTTAAACGGCGCTGTCAATTTGCGCAGTCTTCCCGTTTTGTTCCAATTCAACAAGATTCGCTATTTCGGACCGCATATGTCGCTGAACCCAATCGATGGGCATATCGTGCTGTCGATCCTCCGCCAGGTGGAACTCCCCGACCGCGACGACGTGTATGTATATATCGAGACGAATTTTCGCCTCGCCGAAAGCATTATCAAGAACGACCAATATGGCGGTAATCTGATTCATATGATCGTGGACGACAACGACACCGTCGTGTACAGCGAAAATACGGCCGCGTTCCCGATCGGAGCGGATGCGGCGAAATATGCGGCGGCGAAGATGCGCAGTTCCTACTATACGTACGAAGAGAGCAGCAACCAGTCCTGGAAGGTGATGGCGGCTATCCCCAAGTCTGTCTACCGCGCAGAAATTAACCGTTGGATAATGGAATTTACGCTATTTGCCGTCGCGACCTTGGCCGCGAGCTGCTTGATTGCCTGGTATATTTGGCGCACGATGTACCGCCCTCTGTCGCAGCTGAACAACGACATCCGCAACATACGGAGCGGCAATGACACGTTCCAGGTCCGCTCTTCGCCCATTTTCGAATTTGCCGTCATTCACAAGGAATTCGCCGACATGCGCACCCGCATTCATGAGCTGATCTCGGAAGTGGCGTTCAAGGAGCAAGGCAAGGCCCAGCTGGAAGTGGAAAAATTGATGGCCCAGATCAATCCGCATTTTATTTACAATACGCTCGACACGGTTCGTTGGCTGGCGCGGGGCAACGGGCAGAAAGACATCGACAAGCTTGTCTCCACCTTGAACAAGGTGCTGCATTACAACCTCGGTAAAGGCGGTCCGGCCAAAATGAAGGACGAACTCGATGCGCTCAAACAGTATGTCGAGCTGCAAGCCATCCGCTACAACTTCCAGTTCGTCGTGAATATTCGCGCCGACGCAGGGGCGCTTGAGCTGCCAGTGCCGCGCTTTATTTTGCAGCCGCTTGTGGAGAACGCACTGTATCACGGTTTGGACGAGAACAGTGTCATTGAAGTCGAAATCGCTGATGATCACGGCACCCATGTCGTGATTCGTGTGTCCGATAACGGCGAAGGCATGTCCGAGGCGGACATCCGGCGGCTGCTCAACGATGATAACGGGGATCGCAAGCGGGTCGGACTTGGCATCGGCCTGAACTACGTATATCGCATGGTCAAATTTCAATTCGGAGCGGACGCTTCGTTCCATATCGAAAGCCGGGAAGGCGCGGGAACGACGGTGCGGCTGCGGCTGCCGATCCACTATGAGGAGGCGTGAGTCATGATAAAGGTATTGGTCGTGGATGACGACCATCTGGTCCGCAGAGGGTTTATTTCGATGATGCCCTGGGGCAAGTATGGGCTCGAAGTCGTCGGGGAAGCCGGCAACGGTAGAAAAGCGCTCGAATTTCTCGCGGAGCAAGACGTTGACTTGCTCATTACCGACCTGGCGATGCCGGTGATGTCGGGCATCGAGCTGATGAAGCAGGTGAAGCAGACGAAGCGGGACATCCATATGGTCGTGCTTACGTTCCATCAGGATTTCGAGCTTATTCAAGAGGCGCTGCGGCTCGGGGCGCTCGATTACATCACGAAAGTCGAGCTCGAGGATGAGCAAATGGACGAGGTGCTGCAGCGCATCGTGCAGCGCATGCAGGAACAGACAGCATCCGCAGCGATGACACCGAAGCCGGAGCTTGCCGCAGAGGAAGCCATGGAAGACGACGGACAGCGATATTCGGCAGAAGTGCGTGCCAGCATCAAGAGAGCCGTCGAACTCATTCGAGACGGGCTGCAGGATGAGCTGCACCTGCCGGAAGTGGCGCTCCGCGTCAATATGAGCCGGAGCTACTTCAGCCGCTGCTTTCACGATCTCGTTGGCAAGACCTTTAACGACTATGTGCGGGAGCTGCGCGTCGAGCGCGCCAAATCGCTGCTGAAGACGACGTCGCGCAACATCGGCTGGGTGGCTGCGCAATCCGGGTATCCGAACGAGAAATATTTCGGCAAAGTGTTTCGCGAGCTGACCGGCGTGCTGCCAAGTGAGTTCCGCAAAATGGAGAAAAGTCACAAACCATCCTCCAATTAGTGCACTTTCGTCTACAAACGCTTATAAACGAGAAAAACCCGAGACGGTTTGCTCCCGATTCGAGGACGCAAGCTGACGCCAGAGGCTGCGTTGTTCTTTATGATGGGGATGTAGCGACGATATAAGGAGGGGATAGCATGAAAACAATGAAAGCGCTTATCGCGTTGACGGTGGTGTCGGCGCTCGCAGCGGCTTGTTCGGATAAGCCTGCACAGCAAGGGGCGCAGGAAACCGCCCAGAGTACGTCCACGGGGCAGAATGCTTCAGCATCGCCGGCTTCACCTGCAGCCGCAAAGACAGATCCGTATAAGCTGCCGAACCCGGTCGAAATTACGACGTTCAAAGGCGTGACGCCGGGGGCTAAGCTGCCAAGCGGAGACACGGTTGAGGATAACCAGTACACCCGGTACATCAAGGACAAAACGAACATCAGCTTCAAGTTGTTATGGTATGCGAGCGGACAGGATTATACACAGAAGCTGAAGCTCGCGGTGGCCAGCAACGATTTGCCGGACATGATGCTGGTCGATGAGCAGACGTTCCTGTCGCTGGCGGAAGCCGGACAACTCGAAGACTTGACGAAAGTGTACGACGCCTACGCCGCTCCCCTCACGAAAGAACTGTACGCCTCCACGCAGAACAAGGCGCTCGACAAGGCGAAGTATGGCGGCAAGCTGCTGGCGATCCCGAACATCAGCGTGCAAGCCGACTCCGTCAGCATGGTGTGGGTGCGCAAGGATTGGCTCGACAAGCTCGGCCTGCAGCCGCCGAAAACGATGGACGATCTCGTGAACGTGGCCAAAGCGTTTGTCGAGAAAGATCCCGACGGCAACGGCAAAGCGGATACGATCGGCATGACCGGCTCGGATACGGCGTTGTCAATGCCGGGCAAGGCCAGCTTCCACAACTTTAAGCCGATCTTTGAAGCCTATAACGCTTTCCCGAGCAACTGGATCAAGGACAAATCCGGCAGTGTCGTTTATGGCTCGATTCAGCCGGAGACGAAAGAAGCGCTCGCCAAGCTTCGCGACATGTACGCAGCGGGGCTGATCGATAAGGAATTCGCGCTTCGCAAGGATCTGAACGCGCCAGTCGTCAGCGGTCAGGCCGGTATCTTCCTCGGCCCTTGGTGGGCGGGCGGCATGCTGATGGATACGTACACCAACAATCCGAAGGCCAACTTCATCCCGCTCCTCCTCCCTGACGCGAAGGGGAAAGTGAACAACCTGATGGTGCCTGTCAGCAATACGTTCCTCGTCATGAAAAAAGGCGTAAAAACACCGGAAGCTGCCGTGGTCTATGCCAACACGTTCATCGCCGCACAGCGCAAAACCGATCCCGACGCGTTGAAGCTGGACTTCACGATCGATGCGACGTATTGGCCGATCGGCAACGCAACGTTCGATTACGCCGATGCCGTCGAGCGCAAAGCCGACATGCTGAAAAAGGCGTTGACCGGAGAAACGAAGCCCGAGTCGCTGACGCCGGAAGTGAAAGTGCTGTATGATTACGCGAAGCAGGATCAAGCCAACCCGCGCGGTGACCTGAAAGTCTGGAAATCGTATTACGGCTACACCGAGCCGGCCGAAGTGCTCAAGCAGCCGCGCAGCAACATCTACAGCGAGTTCACGGCGACGACCAAGACCATGGATCGCAAATGGGCCAATCTGCAAAAGCTGGAAAGCGAAACGTTCTTCAAAATCGTCATGGGTCAGCAACCGCTAGATTCGTTCGATAAATTCGTCACCGACTGGAAGTCGCAGGGCGGTGATGACATCACGAAAGAAGTCAGAGACGAAATCAGCAAAAAATAATCGGCGGCGAGGCACCTCCTTTCTCAAAGCGGGCGGTGCCTCTTCGTTAATCGAAACGGAGGTGCGACGCGGCGATGAACTTCAAATCGTATTACAAGCACTATCATCTTATGCTGTGGCCGGGCGTCATCCTGCTGCTCATCTTCCATATCATCCCTATGTTCGGCATCGCCATTGCCTTTCAGGACTTCAAGCTGGGACTCGGCATCTGGAAATCGCCCTGGATCGGCTTTGACAATTTTACTTATTTGCTGCAGCTGCACGATAGCAGCGTTATTTTCTATAACACGGTGTTTATTTCGCTGTGCAAAATCATCGCCCATCTCATTATCCCGCTCTTCTTCGCCATCCTGCTGAACGAAGTAAGGATTATGGCCGTGAAACGGTGGGTGCAGACGATCGTCTATTTGCCCCACTTTTTATCCTGGGTCATCCTGGCGGGCGTCGTGATCGACCTGCTGTCGCTGCAGGGGGTTGTGAACCATGCGCTGGCATCGTTCGGCTTCGAGCCGATTATGTTCCTTGCCAGCAACAGCTGGTTTCCGGCGATCATTATCGGCAGCGACATCTGGAAGGAATTCGGCTTTGCCGCGATTATTTATTTGGCCGCCTTGGCCGGCATTAACCCGAATTTGTTCGAAGCCGCGGAGATGGACGGCGCTAATCGGTTCCAGCAATTGCTGTACATTACGCTGCCGAGCCTGCTTCCTACTGTCATCCTGCTCGCTACGCTCAGTATCGGCAACATTTTGAACGCTGGCTTCGATCAGATTTTCAACCTGTACAACCCGCTTGTCTACGATTCCGGCGACATTATCGACACGTACGTCTATCGGGTAGGTCTCGTGCAAGCCCAGTACGGCTTTGCTACCGCCGTCGGGCTAATGAAATCGGTCATCGGCTTCCTCCTGATCGTGATCTCCTACCGCATCGCCTATCGGTATGCCAATTACCGCATCTTCTAGTGAAAGCTGGTGAGCCCTATGGTTCGCAACAAAACATTCTCGGCAAGGCTGGCGGATGCGGCCATTCTGCTGTCCATGCTCGCGATTTCGTTCCTCTCCCTCGCTCCGGTGCTGCATACGATTGCCGTTTCGTTCAGCGACAACGCCAAAGCGGCCGGAGGCCTGGTGAAATTGTGGCCAGTCGGCTTTAATTTCGCTTCTTATCAGAAAATTATCGTCGAGCCCCATTTCATTAACTCGTTCTTCGTCTCGGTCAAGCGTGTGCTGCTCGGCGGGTCGATCAACTTCGTGTTGACTGTCTTGATGGCGTATCCGCTATCGAAAAGCGAAAAAGAGTTTCCGTATCGCGGCGTGTACACGTGGTTTTTGCTGTTCACGATGCTGTTCAGCGGCGGCATCATTCCGCTTTATTTGACCGTCAAGACGCTCGGCATGTTCAACACGCTGTGGGCCTTAGTGCTGCCGGGCGCAGTGCCGGTGTTCAACGTCGTGCTGCTTATGAACTTTTTCCGCAACATGCCGAAGGAGCTTAGCGAGGCGGGTTATATGGACGGGGCCGGGCCGTGGTTCATGCTGCTGAAAGTATTTTTGCCCCTGTCCCTTCCATCGCTTGCCACTGTCACGTTGTTCAGCATCGTCGGCCATTGGAACTCGTTTTTCGACGGTATGATTTTCATGCGGAGTGTAGAGTACTATCCCCTGCAAACGTACATTCAACAGCTCGTCGTTCAGTTGAATACGATCGACCTTGATTCGACGCAGGCGGCGCTGCTCGAGAAAGTATCCGACAAGACGCTCAATGCCGCCAAAATCGTCGTGTCGATGACACCGATTCTCATTATTTATCCGTTTCTGCAAAAATACTTCATTCACGGCATTATGCTCGGGTCCGTCAAAGAATAGAAACTGTGCGATGGGAGTGGCACGTCTGTGGAATTCACCGTCATGACGTTTAATTTGCGCTACAACGAAAAGAAAGACGGAAACAACGCCTGGCCGCACCGGGTCGATCAGGCGGCCGATCTCATTCGCCGCTATCGCCCCTCCGCGATCGGGACGCAGGAAGGACTTCGGTCCATGCTGGACGATTTGCAGGTGCGGCTTCCCGGCTACGCTTGGGTCGGCGAAGGGCGCGGCGGCGGCCATGAGGACGAACATAATGCGATTTTTTACGATACAAGCTTGCTGTCTGTGCAGGAATGGGGTCAGTTCTGGCTGTCGGAGACGCCGGAGCGGCCGAACAGCGTCAGCTGGAACAGTAGCCTGCCGCGCATCTGCACGTGGGCCCGGCTGCAATCGATTGCGGAGCCTGGTCTCGAATGGATGCTGTACAACACGCATCTGGACCATATCGGACAGGAAGCCCGCGTGAAGGGAGCTGCTTTGATTCGCAGCCAGATGGAGCGCTATGTCGGACTGGCTGCGGGTGCGGATGCGAGTGCAGTGGATTCACCGCTTCCGGCCGTGCTCACCGGCGATTTCAACGCTTGGCCGAGCAACCCGGCGATCGTGCAGCTGTGCAGCGAGCTGTTCGACGCTTTTCGGCTGCATGACGGTGCCGTCGGCCTAACCGCACACAGCTTCCAGGGCGGTTCGGACGGACAGCCGATCGATTATATTTTCGCCTCGGCAGGCGTGCGCGTACTGGAAGCGCAAGTGATTCACGACAACGTAGACGGTCGCTACCCGTCGGACCATTATCCGGTGCTGGCGCGGATGCGTATCGAGCCTCGTGAAAGGGAGTGACAAGCGAATGCCAAACCAAACAAATCAAGCCGAAGTGAAGCTAGAGTTTGCGCGCAGCATCGACAAAGACGAGGAAGGCCGCTACGTAGAGCTGCCTTTCGAAATGCCTGAACGTGCCGGCGCGCTGCTTGTTTCGTATAGGGTTGAATCGCATGACGCCAATGCGAATGCGATCATTGACCTTGGCGTGCGCGACGAGCGGCGCCTGCGCGGCTGGAGCGGAGGCGCGCGCAGCGAATTTCGCATCGAGCCGGAGCAGGCGACTCCCGGCTACATCGCCGGTGAACTGACGCCCGGCGGCTGGGCCGTTGTACTTGGCGCCTACCGCGTGCCGGAGGGGGGCTGCACGGTACATGCAGTCGTGCGCATAGAGCTGTGCACGCCGGGTTGGCTGCGCGGCGACCTGCACACGCACAGTGTCCACAGCGACGGCACTTTCACGCTGGAGGAGAATGCCGCCGCGATCAAGGCGCTCGGCTGCGATTTTATTGCGATGACCGATCACAATGCGATTAGCCAAAACAGCGCCTATCCACGGAATAGCGGCGTCATTATGATTCCCGGCATGGAATTCACAACCAACTTCGGACACAGCAATTTTCTCGGCGTAGACGACCCGCTGGACGATTTCCGTGTCGTCTCTCAAGCCGATGTCGACCACCGCATTGCGGAGGCGAGAACACGCGGCTCAAAGATCGTGTTGAACCACCCCCACTGCGAGTATTGCCCATGGCTCTGGGATTTCGCTGCCGACTATGATTGGGTGGAAATATGGAACGGACCCTGGACGGAGCGCAACGCCAGGGCATTGAGCTGGTGGCAAGAGCAATTAGCCGCGGGTCGAAGGCTCGTCGCCGTTGGCGGCAGTGACACGCATCGGCCTCACCCGTTTGTGAAACACGCTTACCCGTGCACGTGGGTGCTCTCTGACACGCGAACGGCCGCGGGTGTGCTGGACGGTATCGGCCGCGGCCATACGTTTACGACTTTCGCCCCCGACGGGCCGTTCGTCGAGCTGCGCTGCGGCGATGCCATAATGGGCGATACGGTGCCTGTTGGAGCAGCCGCTCCCGAGCTTGTGACGGTGCATGCGGAGCATTTACTCCCCGGCGACGAGCTGCGGGTCATTAGCGAGAACGGTCAAGAGCGGAGCTGGATTGCCAGCGAAGATACGCTGGATATTAGCGTGGAGCGAGATGGGCGGCATTTTGTCAGGGTCGAAGTGTGGCGCCGATTCGAGCAGGTGCAGAACACCCTGCTGGCGGCCGTGACGAATCCGATCTATTTTGACCGGCCATGAAATGCCTAAAAGCGAAAAAGCACATAAAGCCTCAACGAAGTTGGAGGTCTATGTGCTTTTTTGTTTGCATTTTTGTGCTAAACAAGCCACAGGCTACTATATATTTAATGATGGTCGGCCCATTTCTGCAATTCGTCCATCACCGGCTTAAGGCCTTTGCCCTTCTCCGTCAGTTCGTACTCGATTCGAACCGGTGTTTCGGGATACACATGACGCACGATAATATCCGCGGCTTCCAATTCCTTGAATCGTTCGGAAAGCATACGGTCGCTCATGCTGGGAATCAACACGGATATATCTTTAAACCGCTTGGGTCCAGTTAAAAGCACATGGATGATTAACCCTGTCCAACGTTTTCCCAGAAGCTCAAATGCGTTCTCGAATTTCGGGCACAGTTGATAGTCTTCCATACAAATCATCTCCTTCGAGTTTTACAAAACGGTGCAACGGTTCCTATAAAACAATTTTAACATAGTCACTTGACAAAAGTAAGTGCTTCGTAATAATATACTAACATAAAGTAAGTTGTTAAACAAAATTTATTTAAAGAGGAGTTGTTAGTAATGGCAACTGGACTATTAATTATTCGTTTGATCATCGGTTTATCGATGGCGGCGCACGGCACACAAAAGGTGTTTGGTTGGTTTGGCGGCTACGGCCCCAAAGGTACAGGCGGATTCTTTGAATCTATCGGCATTAAACCAGGCGTTCTAATGGCGGTTCTTGTCGGACTCGCCGAGCTTGGCGGCGGCCTGCTCTTCGCCGCGGGACTTTGGACCACTGTCGGCGCAGCACTTATCATTCTCGTTATGCTTGGCGCAATATTCACCGTGCACTTGAAAAGCGGCTTCTGGGTCACTTCCGGCGGTATTGAATATCCGCTGATCCTCATTGCAGTAGCCCTTGGCGTCGCCTTGATCGGCGGAGGAGATTATGCCATCGACGCCCTGCTATAATACAATGTACCCGCCAGGCCTTGCGGCCCGGCGGTTTTTTATTGAAAAAAAGCCTGAGTCGTCTATATCACAGGCTCCTTCGCATTTTCACAGCAATTTCATTTTTTCCCTACGTATATTCATGCTAATTTGTCATATACATGTACCAACAAGGCAAGAGGCCTTGAATAATCCATCTGGAGGCTGTAAATATGACACTACAAAACGAGTTTCAAGAAGATCGTCAAGATCTCGTGGTGCTTTTCTCTGAGGAATCCGAATCGGAAGCCGAAGTTGAAGAAGAAATAGCTGAAGAAGCAGCCGACGAGGAAAGCGAAGACTCCTCCAGCGAATCGGAAGAATCCGATGAGGCTGAGGAAGACGAAGAAGCGGAAGCCGAAGAAGAAGAGGCTGGCGACGCGGAAGTAGAAGCCGAAGCGGAGTCTGGCGAGGATGATGAGGCGGAAGAAGACGAAGAAGCGGAAGCTGAGGATGAATCCGAAGAAGCCTCTGAAGAGGACTAGGTTTTGTAACCGCCATCATTACCATCATCCAAAACACTTTCTAGAAGCATAAGAGCCTTACTGCCACATCCGCTGCGGCAATAAGGCTCTTTTTGTTTTACGGTTTGCCCGTCAGGCCGACCTTCAGATCTTTGATCAACACATAAGTGTCGCCGTTCGTCAGCTTTTGTTTGTCGGCAATCAGCGACAAGGAAGCTTCGTTCAGCAGTTTGTTCGCAACCAGCTTGGCTTGGGCTTCCGCCGGCGTGCCCGCTATACCCAGGGCTTGCGTCATGGTATAGGTCGCTTGTTCGAGCGTCAGCGGGATTTTATCCGCATAGTCCAGCTTCGCGATCGCTGCACTGGCGTCCCCCTTCCAGGCGTCCGGTTTCATTTTACGCGCGCCGAGCATGAGGTTCACCATTCTTTTCGGATTGGCGGCATCGTCCAGATGGAAGTTATTGTCGTAAGCGCCTGCCGCAAGACCCAAGGTCAGCGCTGTCTTAAGTGCGTCGAATTGCTTATGCTCCATGAACGGCTGCGGCTTGATTGCGATCGGCTGCACAACCATACCTTGCTTGTTCAGCTGCGCTTGCAGCTTGGCAATGCTCTCCTTGGATGCGGATAATTCTCGGAACGACTTGTTCTCCTGCTTCGCCTGCGCCGCCGCTGCACCCGCGGCTTCGCCTTCCGCCATGCCGGTCGGAATGACGCGCGCGCTGCCATGCGGCAGCGTATCGTAGCTCGCCGCGCGACCGACGACGAGCAGTCCGTCCACCTTCAGCGGCACGAGGCTGCGGAACGGAATCGCGTACTGCTTCGGTTTGCATACGACGGTGCCGGAATCTGTCGGCGAGATGCGCTGAATGTCTACCGGGTAGGACCCGAAGCCGATGCGGTCCCATTGATCCGCATTCGTGCAGACGTCGACAATGCTGAGGCGGTATTCCCCTTGCATGTGACGGGTTTCTCTCACGTACAGCTCAGGCGCCGTGCCGTCCAGCTCCAGCGTTGCAAATTCAGGGAACGTCTTCTTCATGTAGTCGACGACGTTCGGCAGCTCCTGCTTGCCGATATCGAAAGCCTCTTTGACGGATTGCGGATTGAACGTGTCGACGCCGAAAATTTGCAGCGAGTTGATCAGCACCGTGTTGTCGTTCTGGCGGCCCATGTTCAGTCCGCGCATTTTGGCTCTTGTTTTATTAATCGCCGGATAATTGCTCATTTCCTTGTAGCCGTATACGCTCACTTCGTTAACGCCGGAGTTGACGTCATCGTCGCCATTGAGGCGCTTCGCCATCAGGTCCCAGACTTCCGGTGTTACGCCGCGAAGACGGAACGCCAATGTAACCGCCATTTTCGAATTGGGATCGCCGATATCCTCATGACCGATCGTAAAGCCGACACCGGCCGCGGCGGCAAAATCACCGTCCTGCGTCGCGTCGATGACCGACTGCGCTTTCACGGTTTGCGTCGTGCCGTTCGCGAGGGTAATGGTCGCGCCTTGCACAAGCGATTTCCCCTCCGCCATCAACGGCGCGATTTTGGACGTGCCCATAAGTACGTCGATGTTCTTTTCATTTTTGACCAAATCATAGAACACATTGGCCGCTGTATTCACGTCGAAGGAATCGCCTTCAATTTTGGCGTACCACTCGGAGAAAAAGCCTTTGTTCCACACATCGTCCTTGCCGAGCAGCGTCTTCCCTGTCGAATAGTTCATATCAATGGAATTGATCCAGCCAAGCGTCATCAGACCGCCCAAAATCTCGCGATTACGCCCATCAACGAGCAGCGTACTCAGACCATTCCTCGCCGCAGAAACGGCCGCAGCCACGCCCTCAGGGTCCGTACCGACGACGATGACGTCATAGCTGTCTTTTGCTTTCTTTACAGACTTCACTTCTTCCAACGCCTGTTTCGCATGCTTATTCGAGCTGTCCACATGCAGGTTATATTGATACACCAGCGATGCGGCCGCAGCCAGCACCGTCAAAACAATCAATATCGTCATCCACCAGACCCACGCCCGGGAAGTCGATCGGTTTCCATTCCTGTTAGCCATTACGATAAAAGCACCCACCTTATCTCTCGCATTTGGAACTATTATGCCAATTGTTAGTTTACCACAATTTGCTGTCGGTTGAGAAATTTGTCGCAATGCGGGATGAAGGAAGCTTGGCGTACATGCGAAACTTTCACCTCGTACATAGCCCTTTCCGACTTTAGCATGAATCCATGTTCGGAGCTTGTTCTGCCATTGTTGCGAACCTCAATCTTTATCTACAACAGGGGAGTCAGACGACATCCACCAAGTAAGGGCTTTGTGCGTCCATGAACTGGAAAACCTCCAGCTCATTTTGCCTGGAAACGGCCTCGGCACCTGCTGAACTGGAAAAACTCCAGTTCATTTCAATATTTTTCAGGGAGCGGCTGCTAAACGTACAAATGTACTGGAAGAATTCCAGTTCAGCCCCTCGATTTGGGCGAAAATGCGAAAATGTACTGGATAAATTCCAGTTCATTGGAGGAGTGGTGGCAGAAAGTCCCGACGAGCACGGCACTACCAACATCAACAAAAAACCGCGAGCACTGTCGATAAACCAGTACGCGCGGCTTCGGCTTTTACCGATATGATTTTTTCGGAATGCTCTTCATCTGTTCCTGAGCGGACGTAAACTCACGGCTGATCTCTACATCGGCAAACGCTGCGGCTTGGCTCATCCGTTCCGCAAAGCTCGCATGCTGCCATTGCTGCTCCGCTGAAGTCATCATTTTCTCTTTGATTGATTGGCGCACGAGACGGCTCCTTCCGGCTGGTATCTACTTGCTAGTATACCCAAGCCTTCTCTACCCCATCCCGCGCTACTTGCTCTCAATCATGAGCGTAACCGGCCCCCAGTTTGTCAACGACACGTCCATCATCGCCCCGAACACGCCCGTCTCCACCTGCAGGCCCTGTGCGCGAAGCTCCCGATTAAAATAATCATAGAGCGGCTCCGCCTGCTCCGGTCTTGCCGCCGCCATAAAGTTCGGTCGCTTCCCTTTCCGGCAATCGCCATATAAGGTGAACTGCGACACCGATAAAATACGCCCCTCAATCTCTTGCACGGACAAGTTCATCTTCCCGGTTTCATCTTCAAAAATGCGCAACCCGGCGATTTTCTCCGCCACATACTTTGCGTCCTTCTCTGTATCTTCATGCGTAATGCCGACCAGCAGCATCAGCCCTCGTCCGATCTCCCCAACCGTTTGTCCATCGACCGACACGGCTGCCTGCTTGCATCGCTGTACCACTACTCTCATCGCAATCTCCTTGCCTTACGTCTGCATGATCCGCGAAACCGAATATACATCTTTCACGCGTTTGATTTTCTCCACAACGGACTGTAAATGATCCAAATTTTTGATCAAAATGGTCATATGAATCGTCGCCATTTTATTTTTATCCGAACGGCCTGACACGGCCGAAATCATCGTCTTGCTTTCGGAAACAGCCTGCAGCACTTCGTTCAGGAAGCCGCGGCGGTCGTGTCCGGTAATTTCAATCTCGACGTTGAAGTTCGATTCGACCATATCCGCCCAATCGACCTCAATGACGCGTTCCTCTTCGCCCATCGCCGTCGGAATGTTTGTGCAGTCCGAGCGGTGGACGGATACGCCGCGTCCGCGCGTAATATAGCCGATAATTTCGTCGCCAGGCACCGGATTGCAGCAGCGGGCAAAACGCACGAGCAAATTATCGACGCCCTTGACGCGCACGCCGTTTGTCGGCCGCGACTTCTTGTCGCTCGCCGGCGCCTTGACTTCCTTGACCTCGCTGCTCAGCTTGATGATCTGCGCTTCTTCCTGCTCCTTGCGCAGCTTCTCCGTCAGCTTCGTGCAAATTTGCGCCGCCGTGATGCCGCCAAACCCAACGGCCGAAAGCATATCTTCAATATCGGCAAAATTGAACTTCTTTGCCGCTTCCAGCATCTTCTCGTCGCTCATCAATGTGGACGGCTCGATCGCCAAGCGCTTCAACTCACGCTCGATCAAGTCGCGGCCCTTCTCCACGTTCTCCTCGCGCTTCTCTTTCTTGAACCACTGCTTGATTTTGCTGCGCGCATGTGAGGATTGCGCAATTTTTATCCAGTCCTGGCTCGGCCCGTAAGAGTGCTTGGACGTCAAAATTTCAATAATATCGCCGGTCTTGAGCTTATGGTCAAGCGGAACGATCCGCGAATTGACCTTCGCACCGATCGTCCGATTCCCGACTTCCGTATGAATCCGGTACGCAAAATCGAGCGGCACCGACCCCGCCGGCAGCTCAATGACTTCGCCTTTCGGGGTAAAGACAAAGACAAGATCCGAGAAGAAATCCATCTTCATCGATTCCATAAATTCCGAAGCGTCCTGCGTCTCCTGCTGCAGCTCCAGAATTTCGCGGAACCAGCTCATTTTATCCTCAAAAGTGCCTGAGGGCACGATCGAGCCGCCTTCTTTGTACGCCCAGTGTGCGGCGATCCCGAATTCCGAGGTGCGGTGCATCTCCCACGTACGGATCTGCACTTCCAGCGGCTCGCCTTTCGGGCCGATGACTGTCGTATGCAGCGACTGGTACATGTTCGGCTTCGGCATGGCGATATAATCCTTGAACCTGCCCGGCATCGGCTTCCACAGCGTATGAATAATACCCAAAGAAGCGTAGCAGTCTTTGATATTGTCCACAATGACGCGCAAAGCCATCAAATCGTAGATTTCGTTGAACTGCTTGCCGCGGGAACTCATTTTTTTATAGATGCTGTACAAATGCTTCGGTCTTCCGGAGATATCGCCTTGAATCCCCATTTCATCCAGCTTCTCTTTGATGCTGTGAATCACGTCCTCGATGTACTGCTCGCGCTCGGTTCGCTTCTTCTGCATCAGATTGACGATCCGGTAGTACTGCTGCGGATTCAAATAACGGAGGGCGATGTCCTCCATTTCCCATTTAATCGTCGAGATCCCGAGCCTGTGCGCAATCGGACAAAAGATTTCCAGCGTCTCCTCCGCGATCCGGCGTTGGCTCTCCTCCGACTGATATTTCAGCGTGCGCATATTGTGCAGACGGTCCGCCAGCTTGATTAGAATGACGCGAATATCTTGCGCCATCGCGACGAACATTTTGCGATAATTCTCGTTCTGCTGTTCTTCCTTCGATTTGAACTTAATTCGCTCTAGCTTCGTCAAACCGTCGACGAGCATCGCACACGTCTTGCCGAATTTATCAAGAACCGTTTCCAGCGAAACGGTCGTATCTTCCACGACATCATGCAAAAGTGCCGCAATCACCGAGGTGACGTCCATCTGCATGTTCACCAATATCTCTGCAACGGCGAGCGGATGCAGAATATAGGGCTCACCCGATTTGCGCACTTGGCCATGATGGGCTTCATCCGCGAATTCATAGGCCTCCCGAATCCTCTGCAAATCATTCTCCTTCAGATAGGTGGCGGCCTTCTCCAGCAGCTGCTCTATACCCATGCATCTACCCATTCCTTTTAGTGATTTTTATTCATTATGCCTGCAAGTCAGGCTCCTCGTCAAGGATTGGCTGACAAGCGTTCGACAAAATGCATCATTTCTCTATTAAAAAGAGAATCGAATACAAGCGTATTCGATCCTCAATCAGGATTAGTATTGGACCAACGATACCACGTCGATGCCTTCAAATTTGTTGCGGCCGTCCAGGTACGTAAGCTCGATCAAGAAAGCTGCACCGATGACTTCGCCGCCGAGCTGCTTCACAAGATCCACCGAAGTCTTAATCGTTCCGCCGGTTGCGAGCAGGTCGTCGGCGATCAGCACCTTCTGGCCTGGCTTGATCGCATCGCTGTGCATCGCCAGCTTATCCTTGCCGTATTCCAATGCGTAGTCAGCTTTAATCGTTTCACCCGGCAGCTTGCCGCTCTTGCGAATCGGCACGAAGCCGACGCCAAGCGCGATAGCCAGCGGAGCGCCGATCACAAAACCGCGCGCCTCCGGGCCTGCGATAACGTCGATTTCTTTATCCTTTACCAGCGCTTTCAGCTGTTCGATCGCTTCTTTGTACACATCGCCGTTTTGCAAAAGCGTTGTAATGTCCTTGAAGCGAATACCAGGCTGCGGGAAATCGGGGATAACGCGGATGTAATCTTTAAAATTCATGTTCAATTGCCTCCAACATTCATAATGTGATCAGTTCATATATCGGGCCATCCATTGTTCCAATTCTTTCGCTGAGGAATACATAACGATGGATTCTACTTCCTGCCTCCCGGCGCGCTGCTGATACAGGCGGGACGAAGCCAGGTCTTTTTTGGCCGGCGCAGGGTTGATCGTTACTATCTTATCTTTCTTCTGGACAAACGACAACTCTTCAAATACGGATAAAATAAAATGGATCATTTCCGGCGACATGCCCGAGCGTTTGCTTAGGGATGTCATCACTCTCGTATCTTCAACCTGCAAGGAAGCTTCTCTTTGCAGAAAAGCATATAGCATTTTAAACATCTCACGCGACGGCATCGTACTTCCGCTTCCCCCGCCAAGCTCGGCAAAAACGGCGTAGCAGCGCAACATGCCTGCCGCTTGCTGAATCACATTCGTCAAGTCTGCTATCGATCCCGGCATCGTATAAAAAACAACGTCCTGCGCTTCATCGAAACGCAGCGATTCCGCGAGCGGATTGCCAGGTCTCAGCGTCTGATCGTCCTCGAGAACCCAGTACGGGACTTCCTCGCCTAGATAGGCGCCGGGGGCCCGATAAAGCGCCTCATCCGACGTTTGAAACAACACGAGCCCCGGCGTAATCTGATAAGGACTGCCTGCGAGGGCCCCTGACAGTCCATTCAGCCTTGTGCGCAGCTGGCCGGCACCCCGCCAATCAAACACCTGCTTATGTTCGATGCGAATGTCCTGCAGCACAATCTGCGGCTTACGCACACCATTCCATTCGTTAATCGACAGCTCGCCGACCACATCTATGCTCGCCGACGGCGTAATCAACCCGGCAATATGCCCTTTGCCGAACGCGACAGCTTCGACCGTACAGGCGACCTCATCCTTCGCTTGGGATATTCCCAGCTTCAGATGCTGCTTCTCCTTGCCCATCGTGCGAATGTCGCTGAGTGAAGCGCCGGAAAACAGAAATCTCGGGGACGGATTGCCCATGCCGAACGGCGCCAGCAGCTCAAGCTGCTCGATGCAAGCGATCGGCACATCCGCCAAATGACACTGACTATCCGCTTTAATCAGCGGGATATAGTCCTGTTCCGTTAACAGGGAGGCGGCGATTTCATTCAGTCTATGTGTCAATTCATCCAAATGACTCCGTTTCAGGGTCATGCCTGCGGCCGCCTGGTGCCCGCCGTAATGGTCGAACAGTTCCTTGCATGCCGTGAGCGCCTGATACAAATCAAAGCCTGCGATGGAGCGCGCCGAGCCTTTCGCTTTCCCGGTTGCCGGGTCAATGCTTAAGACCAGGGTCGGGCGGTAGTAGCGTTCCACAATCTTGGACGCTACGATGCCGACAACGCCGACATTCCACCCTTCGGCGGCGACGACGATGACCTTGTCCATCCCTTTCTCACGCTGCGCCTCCGCCATGACGAAGGCCTCGCTCACCATGTCTTCCACAATTTGCTGACGCTCTTTATTCAGCATATCCAATTCGGCGGCAATTTGCTCAGCTTCCTGCAGATTTCGCGTGGTCAGCAGCTTGACCGCAATGTCGGCCGCTTCAAGCCGCCCGCTGGCATTGATTTTGGGCGCTAAAGAAAAGCCGATATGCCCTGCGGTCACTTCCTTGCGCTCGATTCCCGACACGGCAATTAACGCGCGGAAACCGGCGTAGGCGGAATCCTGCATCCGCTCGAGCCCGTGCTTTACGATGAGCCTGTTCTCGCCGGTCAACGGCATCAGATCCGCAACCGTGCCGAGCGCTGCGAATTCCAGCAGCTCGTCCGGAAAACGGCCGAGCAGCGCATGCGCCAGCTTGAAGGCGACGCCCACGCCGGCTAAATACTTGTACGGGTAAGGACAACCCGGCTTCTTGGGATTAATGACCGCGAGCGCCTCGGGAAGCCTCTCCGGGGGCTCGTGGTGGTCTGTGACGATCACATCAAGCCCAAGCTCGCGGCAGTAGGCGATCTCTTCGGCTGCGGAGATGCCGGTGTCAACCGTGATCAGGAGCTGTACGCCCTGCTCCTTGGCAAGCGTGACCGCTCCGCGGTTGAGCCCATACCCTTCGCGAATACGATGCGGAATATACGTATCGAACTTGGCTCCCAATCCATCCAGGAGGTGGGCCATGAGCGATGTGCTGCTGACGCCGTCCGCATCGTAATCCCCGTATATGCGGATGAATTCTCCGTTATCCAGCGCCTTCCGAATGCGCTCAACCGCCTCGCGCATGCCGTCCAGCCCGAACGGATCGTGGTAATCGTCCGCGCTTCCATTTAGAAATTGTTTAGCAGCAGGCACGGTGCGAATATCTCGAAGCACCAGGATTCTCGCGACGAGCGGATCAATCTGCAGCTCCTGAACGAAGATGCGAACAAGTTCTTCATCTGCGTGGCCTATGCTCCATCTTGCCTTGGGTGCTAACAACTGTGTATCCTCCTGCGTTCTAATAAGGTAGTTCAAAAAGTCGTCTTCTCGGTGCTGAAAACCCGACTTTTTGAACACTCAATTTAGTGTATAACCGTCGGCAGTTCGCCGACATCCGTCTCATTGCCTGGCTTGTATGGATAGCCCGCATCGTAAGGAATCACATGAATGGTAACATCGGTCACATGGTGATACTGTTTCATGAGCTGATGTTTGATTCGTTTTGAAATCTCATGACCTTCCCATACCGAAAGTCTCGGGTTGACGCTGACGCGCATATCCACGACCACATAATGCCCCTGCTCACGCGCTTTCAGCTCGTCGACCGTAATCACGCCGTGCATGCGCTGCACAGCTTCAAGCATATCAGCAGCCTCGTCATGCTGGCGCTCACTGCGAGGCCCCGCCTGCGGCGATCTCCATATATACCTGAACCCCGCACGGATCGCCAGCAAGGCCACGAGCAATCCCGCAATGGCGCCAGTCTTGGACAACCAAGCGCTGTCCGTCTGTTTCTCGAGAACGATGCTGACGGCCTGAAAACCCGCCGCAAGACCGAGAACGATAATAATGCCTCCCCTAAGGCGATTCTTGTGAAAACGCTCGTCACTCACCAGGTCATTCCCCCTAAAAGGATACAAAGGCCGCGCAATATTCACGCGGCCGTTTACTATGGTTATTACGCTGCAACTTTCTTTTTAGAACTGCGTAACGATTTACGTTTGAGCAAATACCAAAGCGAACATGCGATAAAGATCGAGGAGTACGCCCCGCTCGTCAAACCGACCAGCTTCGCAAGCGCAAACAGCTTGATCGATTCGCTGCCGAAGACGTATAAGCAGCCTGCGGCAATGAGAACGACGAGAACCGTATTGATGTTCCGCGCCATTGTTTGCCAAATACTGTCGTTCACCAGCGCAACCAGATCTTCATCGGTTTTCAGCTTTGCAAAGCGCAGATTCTCACGGATCCGGTCGAAGATAACGATTTTATCGTTAATCGAGTAACCGATCGTCGTCAGCACCGCTGCCAGGAACGGTAGATTCACTTCCAGACGGAAAATCGCGAATACCGCGATAACCATAAACGCATCGTGCAAAATCGCGATAATGGCCGCAATGGCGAAGCGCCATTCGAAGCGGATGCTTACGTAGACGCAGATCAGCACGCTGGCAATCGCCACGGCGTACACCGCTTTGAGCAACAACTCTTTGGCCAACTGCGGGTCGACCGTATTGATCTCTTTGCTCACCGTCGTGCTGTAAGCCGTCTCAAACGCCTTCTGAATCTTCGTGACCGTTGCATCGTCCAGCACATCGTCAAAACGAATGGATACGCGGTCGCTGTTCGTACCGCCGATCGTCGGATCGGCGTATCTGGATTTTAAATCGCCGCCGGACGTCAAGCCTTTCAGCACCTCATCAACCTTTGCTTTTTCCAATTGCTTGCCAACCACGAGGTCAATATTGGTGCCAGCCTTGAAGTCAACGCCGAAATTCATGCTGGATACGAAAATCATAATTAAGCCAACCAGCAGAATCACCGCAGAAATCAAGAAAAATTTGTTGCGGCTTCTTACAAAATCAAAACGCTTCTTAGAGTCCACGGATGTCTGCCTCCTTCACACCGAAATAACTTGGCTTTTTGAGCAAATTACCTCGGATAATCAGGTGCAGCAGCCATCTCGAGAACACAACGTTGGTGATGATGGAAATGATGATGCTCAGCATCGTAATAACGGCAAATCCGCGGATCGCCCCATTGCCGACATAGTACAGCACGATGCCTGCAATCAAGTTGGTCACGTTGGCATCCATGATCGTACGGAAGGAATGCTTCGTGCCTGCTTTCAAGGAAGACAGAATGCTCTTGCCTGCGCGAATCTCTTCGCGAATACGCTCATAGGTAATGATGTTCGCATCGACAGCCATCCCGGCACCGAGCACAAGCGCGGCAATCCCCGGAAGCGTGAGCGTCGCATTCATAAAGTCAAAAATCGCCAGCAGCACCCAAATGTAAGTAATCAGGGTGAACGCCGCCACCAAACCTGGCACACGGTAGTATAGCACCATGAACAGGAAGATCAAGATCGAAGCGATCAAGCCTGCTCGCGCAGTCTCATGCAGGGAAGCTTTCCCCAGCGTTGCGTCAACGCGCTGTATGTATTTTTCCGTCAGTTTGAGCGGCATCGCGCCAAGGTTGATCATTTTGGCTACTTTCGTCGCTTCTGTTACGTTCGTTTGCGTAATAATCGCGGAATCGCTGTCAATCGGATAGTTGACCGACGCCGTCGATTGCAGCTGATCGTCCAAATAAATGGAAAGGGAGCTGCCCACCAGCTTCGTCGTCACCTCTTTGAACTTCTCGCGGCTTTTCATTTTAATCTCAACGATCGGCTGTTTCGTGTTCGGATCGTAGCTGAGCTTCGCCGCATTCTCAACGAAATCCGTTCCGTTCATGTACACGGTGCCGTCCGGTCCTCTGAATGTCAGGACAGCCGGTTTGGACATCATCGTCCGCACTTCTTCTTCGTTCTCCACGCCCGCCAGACGGACACGGATTCGGTCCGAACCTTCCGGATACACTTCCGGCTCTGCCACGCCGAGGGAATCGGCACGTTTGGCAAGGCTTTCCGCTGCTTCCGTAAGCGTTTCCTTCGTGAGCGGCTGACCGGCCGTCAGCGGCTCGGCGGTGTACAATATTTCAAAACCGCCCTTCAAATCCAAACCAAGCTTGATTCGATCAACTAGTCTAGGGCTCGTTGCTCCGATTGCGCCGAGAACAATGACAACCGTTAGAAAGAAGAACGAAATTCTTTTCCAATCCAGCATCTCATGCTTGTCTCCCTTCGATACTCAATATGCCTATTATACTCAGGTCTGAAAAACGAGTCAATTTAAGTCGATTTCTCTTGTGAGGCTGCAAAAAAAAGCCCCAATCGTTAGAATTGGGTCCCTCTATACATGCTAATTGTCATCCAGTTCATGAACTGTGTAGTCTTCAGCGACAAGATGTCATTGACAATTTGATGAAGTGAAGGCATCCCTGACTTCCGATATTTCTCGTTGACACAATCCCATATATCTTTGCCGGTCACCTGATCATAGCCCAGCAGGACAAACTCCTCCGCCTTGCTGGCGCAGAGCCCCTCAATAATCTCGTTCAACTCGTGATCCGTCATGCCGGCGCCGTCCTCTTCCTCGCTGACGATCCGTTCTTCTTCGCTCATGGGGAGGTCCTCCTAAGGTATGATTTACCTGAATCTTTGAATTATTCGAGATCGTAACGTTATTCTCCTCCTCCGCGCCTCCCTTGTCCGTAAAATGTTAGCATGAGCTTGGCCAGCCCCCGCATATTCTTAGGTATGACTGAACCGAAAAGAGGGTTGGGAGTGACCAAGCAATCGTTTATTAGAGGCACGCTCATTCTGCTTGCCGCCGGAATTGTGAACCGCATCCTCGGCTTTATTCCGAGAATGACGCTGCCGCGTGTTATCGGTGCAGAAGGCATCGGTATCTATCATATGGGATGGCCGTTTCTGTCCGTCATCTTAACGATCATTACCGGCGGGATCCCGGTGGCGATCGCCAAGCTGATTGCGGAAGCCGAGGCCGAGCACAATGAGAGCCGCATCCGCTCCATTCTGCGGATCTCTCTCGCCATTACCGCGACGCTCAGCGCTTTTTTCACACTTGTCTGTCTGTTCGGGGCCTCCTGGATCACCTCGCACCTGTTAACCGATGACCGCGTTTACTATACGTTTCTGTGCATGAGTCCGCTCATCCCGATTATCGGCGTTTCGGCCGTCTATCGCGGATACTTCCAGGGCAGGCAGAATATGATTCCGACCGCCACGAGCCAAACGACGGAGACGTTAATCCGCATCGTCATGGTGCTGGTGTGCGCCTACATGATGGTTCCGTACGGGGTCGAGTACGCGGCGGCAGGCGCGATGATCGGCGTGCTCGCGGGCGAAATTGCCGGCTTCGTCGTCCTTTATATTCATTTTAAATGGGACAAGAAAAAAACACCCCAGGCGCCCATTGCCAGCATCGGCACGAAGAAATCGACCGGAAGATTTACGAATTTCCGCAAAATCATGCGCATTTCCATCCCGATTACCGGCAGCAAATTGATCGGTGCAAGCTCCTATCTGCTCGAATCGATCCTGATCGCCCAAAGTCTGGCCATCGCCGGCATCACGACCAAGCTCGCAACCGCCCAATACGGCGCGCTTCAAGGGATGATTATCCCGATTATTTTGCTCCCGAGTGCCCTCACCATGTCTTTATCGGTTTCTTTGATCCCATCTTTAAGTGAAGCCGCGGCGCGCAAAGATATGAAAACGATCCACATGCGCCTGCATCAGTCCCTTAAACTGGCGTTGGTGACCGGAGCACCTTTTGCCGTGCTGATGTTCGTCCTCGCCGAACCCATTTGCACCTATATGTATAATCAGCCGGATGTCAGCACAATGCTTAAAATGATGGCGCCTGTCGCGATATTTATTTATTTTCAGTCGCCGTTGCAGGCCGCGCTGCAAGCGCTCAACAAGCCCGGCGCCGCGCTCGTCAACACCCTCATCGGGTCGGTCGTCAAACTGCTGCTCATTTACTTCCTGGCCAGTAGGCCAGAGCTCGGCATTCAAGGCGCTGTATTCGCCATCAACATCAACATCGTTCTGGTTACGCTGCTGCACTGGAACAGCGTGGTCCGGCTGCTGAAATTCAAAATGGACGGCAGTTCGTTCGGCAAAATCGGCGTCGCGATGCTTGTCTCCGGGGGCGTCAGCTATCTCTTCATGTATACCAACTGGATCGACATCACTTGGCTGCGTTTTGTCTCTTCGATGATCAGCGGCATGATCGCTTATCTGTTCATTATTACGCTTTTCAAGCTTATTCGTCTGCAAGATCTTCAGCGGCTTATGCATATGGGAAAAAAAATAATCCGTTGACCCCGACCATTGTAAAGCTCAGCGTTTTCGGTCCAAAAACATCCGCCCGCGATGATCGATCGAGCAGTAGAACACTTCCTTGAAATCACGGGCTCCCTTGGATTGCAGCTGATTTTTAAGCCAGAAGCGATTTTGGCCGATTTTCTCCAAATTCTCGTCCTGCACCTTGCCATCCATAATGAGAGGCAGCGGCAGCCCTTCGTAACGGATGGCTGCTTTCATTTTGTCATCATCCGCCGCTCTTTCTTTCATTTCTTTTTCCACCACACTAAGCTTCCCTGAAGGCTCCAAAATGGCAAACTCCACGTCCGCCACGTTCATAATTTTATTTTGCCGCAGCTGCAGCATGAGATCGTCCAAATTGTAGCGGTGCTTTCTCATTTCCTCGCGGTTGAGATTGCCTTTATGAATAAGCACACTAGGTTTGCCGTCAAACAGTACGCGAAGTGTACGGCTTTTCAATGTAATGTAGGCGATGAGGACTTGAATGAGCACCAAAGTCGCCATCGGGACAAGTCCGCTGAGAAGCGGCTTGTGCGCGTCTTCCAGAACAAAAACCGCGATCTCGGCAACCATGATGGAAATCACGAGATCAAACAGCGACAACTTGCCGATTTCCCGCTTCCCCATGATTCTCAGCATGAGAAACACGACAAAATAGATGAGCACCGTGCGCAAAAAAATGGTCAGAATATCCATTGTTAGCCTCCCTGGTTCTCAAGCTCTTGCTCGTTCTCGGAGTTCACTGGTATTCTGACCGCTCACGTTACTCATCATGCAGTTTTTACGTATTCAATTGTTGGCAGCTTACACGAGGAATAATCGGAAATAAAGCGTTGCAACCCCGATTAAAATCAGGCAGACCGGCAGCGCTACGGCCACATAGCCGCGCTGGGTAAGCCCTCCCCCCTCCTGCTCCGAAAGCGACGCCGCAACCATGTTCGTCACCGAGCTGATCAGCGTTGCGCTGCCTCCGATCGCGCTGCCGATGATCAACGCCAGCCAGATCGGCTGAACGGACGCTTCCAGGGCCTCGCGGATACTGTCGACAATCGGCATCATCGCCGTGATATACGGCACTTCATCCATCATCGCTGAGCCAAAGCCGGTCAGCCACAGCAGCAGCGTCGACAGGAAGGAAACGCTGCCTTGGCTCATTTCGAGGCCGCGGTAAGCGAAGAATCCTGCAATACCGGAGTAGGTCAGCCCCCCTGCCATGATGAACAAGCCCAGGAAGTAGAGCACTTGCATGTCCCGAAATGTGTGCCACAGTGCGCGATAATCTTTCTTCACAGCCGTCTGAACGACGGCTTTATAGTTGGCTGCGAGCGCGAGCACAGCGCCAATCGCTGCGACATAAGCCGGCTGCATGCCGAGCAGGCGGTGCAGCATCAGCGCAATGAGCGTCAGCGCGATCACGGTTGTGCCGATCACGACGAAGTTGCGGTCGGCGTTCAGGTAGGAGCTGGGTGTGAGGCGCAGCAGCTCCCGCTTGTACGTTTCCGCAACGATCAGCTTGTTGCGGTACAGTCCCCACATGATGAGGTACAGCACAGCAAGTAAAAGAAGTACGAGCGGCGCCAGCTGCAAGACAAGCTGACCTGGCGTCATGCGCCCGCCACCGGCGATCAGCCGGTTCGGCAAGTTGCCCATGATCGTTGCGGCCCCGCCGATATGGACGGAAATCAGTACCGAAATTATAAAAGGGACCGGTGTTATTTTCATCATTTTCGACGTTTTCAGCAGGAAAGGAACGAAAAGGGCAACGGCGATGAGGCTGTCAAAACAAGCGGCTACGAGCGCGGCGAGCAGAGATACACTGATCAGCACCGCAATCGGTCTTAGTCTGAATTTGCGAAGCATGCCGCTTGCCGCGTAAGCGAGTACGCCCGTCTGCCCGATCAGAGCCGACAGGATGAACAAGCTGGCGATATAAAGCACGAGCGGCCAATTGGCATAGCCGGAAAGCGCCTTTTGGATCGGCACGATACCGAGCGCGATCATCAGAACGGCACCGACAAGCGCGGTGTAGGTCCGGTCCCATTTTTCTATGAGAATGGCCAAATAAGCAGCGGCGAAAATAACAAGCGCGGCGACAGTCTGCCACAGCACCGGACCTTGCGAAAATTCCGTCAACAAGTTTCTTCACACCTCTCTGGTAGAGTCTGTACTAATTCTATGTGCTTGGCCATACAATGATGTTAATGAGATATTTCAGAAGGGAATGATGCCTATGAACCCTATGAAGTCCGTCAGCCAGGTACGAATTACTTCACCGCTGTTCTCCGGACTCATGTACGCTTTTTGCATGATGACGATTGGCACGCTGCTGACTTCGCTGTTCTTGCTTCTCACGTCCACCCCAGAAAGTTCCTTGCACACGTTAACTACGATTATTCATGCGGTTTCTTTGTTTATCGGCGGATGGGTCTCTGGCAAAAGAGGCGCAAGCCGCGGCTGGTACCACGGGGGAATGGTAGGCATCGTTTATTTTATACTCATTTTTCTAGTAGGCTTTCTTGCTTTTGACGCTGGACTGAACCTGCAATCGCTGCAGTTGCTTGGCATTTTGTTCGCTTCGGGCGCGCTTGGCGGTATACTTGGCGTAAACACCCAGCGATAAAATAAGTCGTTTCCGTGAAGAATGCACTACCTCCCCCTGAGTTGTGGTATAATATCAAAGTTATATCGCACAAACTTCCAAAAATTAGGGGGAACCGTCTTCATGAGCCCTTTTGCTTCCATGTCGCATGCGACAATTTATATTGTACTAACGGTCGCGCTTTTTGCAATCATTGGAACGAGAAAAAATCCGTTATCGATTGCAGGGAGCTTCGTTCAGGAGATTTTCACTTCGCGCAAATATTTGTTTCACTTTGTTGCACTATTAACCATTCTCTTTTTTAACAAGCTCGAAATGACCTTTGAGAAAAAAATGCACTACCGTGCCGATTTCACCAAATCCATCTATAGCATCGAAGGTAACTTCGTCGCGAACATCCAGCATTTTTTTCATAACGATATTCTCACGTATATTTGCAGTTATTTTTACGTCGTCGTATTTCCGGCTGTTATGATCGGTTCCATTGCCATTTATACGTACAAAAAAAATTACAAGCTCTTCTATGCCGTCGTTTATGCACTTATGTTCAATTACATGATTGCGATTCCGTTCTACCTGTTTTTTCCGGTCAATGAAGTCTGGTCGTTTCATCCGAACGTCAAACTGCTTATTCTGGATGCGTTCCCGACTTTCGAGCAGGATTACAGACCTTTATCAGGCCTGGACAACTGCTTCCCGAGTCTGCATACGTCTATCTCCATTTCGATGGCGGTCATTGCCGTGCGGAGCAAGAACACCTTTTGGAAAATCTTCGTGCCGGCTACCGCGGCGTTTATTATTTTCACCATCTTCTATCTAGGGATCCACTGGCTGTCCGATATGTGCGCCGGCGTCATTCTAGGCGTAGTCGCCTCCCGCATGGGTCTTCGCTTGGCCGAAGGCCGCCTCATCCTTGGCGAGAAGGCGCTGCTCAAGCGCATGAACAATAACGAGCTGTGAAACAAAAAAGCGAGAGCCTGTGAGAGGTTCTCGCTTTTATTTTATTCTTTCGCTGCTGTCGATTGAGAAACCGCGTTGATCGCTGAACGATCGAATGTCATCTTCGTGGCATCGTTGACGCGAAGCACACAAATGTCATCCGTAATTTCCATGATGGTTCCATGCAGTCCGCCAATCGTGACGACCTTATCCCCTTTTTTCAAAGACCCTAGCATTTGATTGCGTGTTTTTTGCCTCTTCTGCTGTGGACGGATGAGCAGGAAATATAAAACGACAAACATGAGCACGAGCGGCCCGTATGTATATAAGTATCCGATTGCTCCCGCATCCGCAGTTCCTTCCGCTAATAGAAACATAGGTATCCTCCTCTCTTAGAATCCTCTTTCATTATCATTCAGCCCGTAAGATGCAAAGAAGCTGTCCCGGAAATCGAGCAGGCGATCTTCCATAATCGCTTCCCGCACATCGCGCATGAGCTGTAAGAGAAAGTGCAGGTTATGAACCGTCGTCAATCTGATGCCGAACGTCTCGTCGGCTTTGATCAGATGCCGGATGTAAGCTCTGCTGTAGTTCTGGCAGGTGTAGCAGGAGCATTTGGGGTCAAGCGGACCGAAATCCGTCATATACTTCGCATTGCGAATCACCAACCGGCCTTCGCTCGTCATGCATGTCCCGTTTCTCGCGATACGCGTCGGGAGCACGCAGTCAAACATGTCGATGCCACGGATCGAGCCCTCGATCAAAGCGTCCGGTGAGCCCACGCCCATCAAATAGCGCGGTTTGTTCGCCGGCATAAGCGGCGTAGTCTGCTCCAGCATCTCGTACATCATGTGCTTCGGCTCGCCTACGCTCAGTCCCCCAATAGCATACCCCGGGAAATCCATGGAAGTCAACTGCTCCGCACTCAGCTTGCGAAGGTCGGCATACATGCCCCCTTGGATGATGGCGAACAAAGCTTGATCCTGCGGCCGGCTGTGGCTTTGGAGGCAGCGCTCGGCCCAGCGCGTCGTGCGCTCCAGCGATTTTTTCACATACTCGTAATCGGCTGGATACGGCGGACATTCGTCGAAAGCCATCATGATGTCAGAACCCAACGCATTCTGGATTTCCATCGCGACTTCCGGGGAGATGAACAGTTTATCACCGTTCAGGTGGGATTTGAACGTAACGCCTTCTTCCGTAATCTTGCGCATGTTGCTTAAGCTGAACACCTGAAAACCGCCGCTGTCGGTCAGAATCGGGCGGTCCCAGTTCATGAACTTGTGGAGGCCCCCTGCCTGCTTCACGATGTCATGCCCCGGACGGATAAACAGATGGTACGTGTTGCTGAGAATAATCTGCGCATCCATCGTTTTCAATTCTTCCGGGCTCATCGTTTTCACGGTTGCTTGCGTCCCGACGGGCATGAAGGCCGGCGTCTCAATCACGCCATGCGGCGTATGCACACGGCCTAGGCGCGCGCCGGATTGCTTGCAGGTTTTGATAGGTTCGTAGGTTACTGCTGCTGTCATTACGTACACTTCACTTTCTGTTCTTAATAAATCAACATAGCGTCGCCAAAGCTGAAAAAGCGGTACTGCTCGCGCACGGCTTCTTCATAAGCACGCATAATGTAATCTTGCCCAGCCAGGGCGCTGATCAACATTAACAGCGTGGACTTCGGCAGGTGAAAATTGGTCAAAAGCGCATCCACAATCCCGAAATCGTACCCCGGATAAATAAAAATCGACGTCCAGCCCTGCGAAGGTTGAATCGCAAGCGGTTCTCCGTTCTTGCCCCCGCCCTGCTCGCGGCTAATTCCTGCCGCCGTTTCCAACGTCCGGCACGACGTCGTCCCCACGGCAATAATACGTTTGCCGCTCCGTTTCGTTTCATTAATCAGGTCGGCCGTTTCTTGCGACAAAATGTAGTATTCCGCATGCATCTGATGATCCTCGATCTTGTCGACGGAGACAGGGCGAAACGTTCCTAAGCCCACATGCAAGGTGACAAAAGCGAGGCGGACGCCTTTGGCTTGAATGCGATCCAAATATTCCTGCGTAAAATGCAGCCCCGCGGTCGGAGCCGCCGCCGAGCCTTCATGCTTGGCGTAGACGGTCTGGTATCGCTCTTTTTCCGGCAATTGCTCCTTAATATAAGGAGGCAAGGGCATTTCGCCGAGCCGGTCCAGGATTTCGTTGAAAATGCCCGTGTAGCTGAATTGCAGCACCCGGGCGCCCATGTCGCCGACTTCAACGACTTCGGCAGTGAGCAGCGGCTGTCCGGCGTCATCCTTGCCGAACTCGGCGACGGCGCCGAGCTGCATGCGTTTGCCGGGCTTCACAAGCGCCTCCCAGCGGTCTTCGCCGAGCTGCTTGAGCAGCAGCAGTTCGACCTTGGCGCCGGTCTCTTTTTTCGTACCAAAAAGCCGTGCTGGAATGACCCGTGTATCGTTCATCACGAGTAAGTCCCCGGCTTCGAGGTAATCGATCAGATTTTCAAAGGAGCGGTGGGCCGTTTCACCTGTGGCTTTATTTAGCGTCAGCAGGCGGGACGCCGTCCGGTTCTGGAGCGGCGTCTGCGCGATCAACGCTTCTGGCAGTTCAAAATCAAATGCTTGTACATCCATCGATAAGTTCATTCCTTCGTTATGTTGACGCCGGTGTAATACGTCTGAAGTATTTTTTTGTAATCGTAGCCTTGCTCGGCAAAGCCCTTCGCCCCCCACTGCGACATCCCGAGACCGTGGCCGAAGCCGTTTCCTCGAAACGTAAAGGTGAGTCCTGCTGCCCCTGTGGAAGCTGGAGGCGGCGCGATCGTACTGCCCGTTGAGGATAGTTGTGAAGCGCCTGCTGCGGTTAAAGCCGTAAGACTCGTCGCCTTCTGTGCTGTTGGTGCTTGCTGCCCGGCGGACAGCACGTAGAGGTCCGCTGATGCGGATGCGCTTGTCACTTGACCGGCTGACGTTGCAAGCGTGACCGCACTCGAAGTGGTAGTACCGGTACCACCAGTATAACTGCCCGGTTGCTCAATTTCAAACAGCGTGCTCGGCAAACCGCCGAGCAGCGAGCGAAACGCATCCGGGTACGCCACTTTCACGGGAGTCCCGTTCACTGCCAGCTCGGTCGCGCGCCCGGACGGGCCGCGCTTCGTCACTTGCAGCGAGGTCACCGTGCCGTTTACGGTTACGCCGCCTGCGGCAAGCATGCGCTTGATATCCTCCGGCGTAAACGGTCCGCGAATCCAGGAGAAAGCATTGGACTCCTTCGCCTGTCCGATGACGACGACTTTCTCTTTCAACGCAAGCTGTGCAATCGCCGGGTTGCCGGAATTGTCCACGTACGGCGCCGATCTCACATTCACATCCTGCTCTGTCGACGTATAGATCGGTGCGCCTTTGCTGTCTTTCGTTCCGCTGTCCTTCAAATACATGCTATGGACGTAACCTTCGACGCCGCTTGTAAGCCGTATCCGGTACCAGACCGCCTTGCCTTTCTCGGCACCTTCATCAGGGCTTGCAACGCTTTGCAAATAGGCGGCAGGATTGCCCCACACTTCGGAAGGGTCCGCCGTCTTGCCCCCGGCATTCGACGAGAACACGGGTGAAATGAGCCCGCTCCTGTCCTTCAATACCTCATGTGTCGTTGCATCGACCGCCTGGCGGCCAGCGGCAAATTCTTTGGCCGTGCCGTAATACGCCTGGTCCAGCGTCGTATCCGTGACCTGCGCAATCTCATATTTATTGGCCTGCTTCAGAGCAAACGTACGGGCGGCGACCGCCTGCGCCTTCAACGCTTCAAGCGGCCACTCCGAGTTCAACTCGGAACCGACCACGCTGTACAAATACTGATCCATCGGCAGCTCGTTCACGAGGGCTAACCGCCCTTGGTACGAGGAAATTTCCATACCGCCGCGATAGCTGCGGTTCTCCCGTTCTTTGACGGTGATGGTCTGCGTACCGGCGGTCACCAGCGTCTTCTGCGCGCCTGCCGACGCGACATAGTGCGGTACTGCCGCAGCGGCGCTGCTCGCGCCTGAGACGTCCGCGCGCTGGATCAGGTATGGAGCTGCAGCGGCGCCTACCGCCTGCAGCGGGATGTTCGGCACGGCCTTCAAGGCGGCCTGCTTCACGGTTTCCAAGGCGGCGGCTGTCGCCTCGCCGCCGACCCACACCTGGAACGCGGCTTTGCCCGCCGCGTCCTGCACGAGCACGGCGTCCGCATCGACGCCGGCCCCCGTGTAGACGGCCGCTTGCGCCTGCGCAGCGGCCTCCGATGCATACGTGCCGGCTGCAAGATGCAGCGGCCCGGTGAATTGCGGCTGCGCCGATTTAAGGAGCGCGGCGACGCCAGCGTCCTTCATCGCCGCAGCAGCCGCGGCTTCAGCGGCAGCTTGCGTCGCTACGCTGCCGTAGTACACTTGGAAGCTCGGCTTCCCGAGCTTCGTTCTGGCCAGCACGAAGCTATCTTCCGGCAACGCCGCCAGCTTCGTGTACAAGGCCTTCGCCGCCGCGAAATCGGCGGTCTCCAGCATCAACGCGCTGTAGCCGTCGAGGGAGACACGGATCGTGCCGGCGGCTTCGCTTTTCCAAGGCAGCGGCGCTTTGTCGCCGCTGCCGACACTGATCTGAAACCCTCCCGACGAGGTGAGGGTCACGACCGGCTCTATCTTTTTATATTTGCTAGAGTTGATCACCAGGGCAACACGAACATCGTCCGCCGTGGCTGCCCCTGCGGACGGACTGAACACGCCGCTGATCCCAAGCGCCAACGCAGCGGCGGTAAGCAGAGGGACGCTCTTGGCTCCCCCAGCAAGCTTGATTCCATTCCATTTCATGCAAGTAACGTTCCTTTCTGTCGTTAAGGTCTGTAATAACTTAGACTCTAGCAACAGTCAGAAGTTTTGGTTTCAACAAAAAAACTAAGCCCAAAATTAGGACTTAGTTTGATTGGTAAATTTTAGTAAATTTATGCATTGGCATTGCTACCATCATTTCCGTCTCTTATAAACACACGGTATCCGTAAGCCGGAAGAATCAAATGTTGATCGACGGGAGTTCCATCCAGATCGGTGACACTCTCCTTGAGTAGGATGTTCTGTTCTTTATTCGTGAAATTATGAAGAAAGATGTAGGCTCGGTCGCCATCTGTACGAACCTGCGCATTGACGCCTTCCGCCCAATCTGCATGCAGTGCACGGCCTAACCGGTAACGATCTGCCAATACGAGATAAAAATCTTCCAGAAAAGATGGCTCGGTTCGCGCCGCTATATAGTAAACTTCTCCATCTATAAATCGGTTTAGGGTCAATGCGGGATACCCTTGATAGAAATCTTCTTGGTATTCTGCAAGAACTTTCGCCGTCTCGACATGAATCAGATCGCACATCAAAGATACTGAATAGGATCCCGATAAGCCTTCCAATGCATTCTCCTTCATAATGAGTGCATTGTGATCCTCTGGATACAGCGCATCAAGTTCTTCTGACCATACCCCAGCTAGTTTACGAAGCGGTCCTGGGAAGCCGCCCAGGAAACAGAGATCATTCTCATCGACAATGCCGCTCCAGTACGTTAGGACAAGCGTACCCCCTGAGCGGACAAATGTCTCAAATCGTTCTGCCGTCCCCTGCTTCAACATGTACAGCATCGGAGCAATCACGAGCTTGTAGCCCTCAAGTGAACGATCCATGGATATAATGTCTACAGGAATGCCTTGCTTCCAGAATGGCTCATAATGGCGGAATACTTCCTGATCATAGCTAAGATTCGGTTTTCGCGGCCCTGCTGCTCCTTCAACCACCCATTTATTTTCAGTATCGTAAATGAGTGCGGTTTCCGCCCGAATAATCGTACCGTTAACAGGCTGTAGTCGTTCCAGATCAGCACCTAATTCCGCAACCTCTCTAAACACTCTTGTATGCTCGTGTGCGCTATGGTCCACAACAGCGCCGTGGAACTTCTCCGAGCTTCCTCTACTCTTACGCCACTGGAAGTATTGCACGGAATCAGAACCGTGAGCCACAGCTTGTATGGAGGACAGCGCATGCATGCCGGGTCGCTTAAGCTTGGCAACCTCCTGCCAATTTGCCAAGCTCGGTGTGCATTCCATCAGCAGAAAAGGTTTATCGGGCTTGAACGAACGATACCGGTCGTGGGTAAACGCTGCATGGCAAGCCGTCTTCCAGTCGGGATCCTTGCTGTGCCAATATGGATAGCTATCCCAAGAAACAATATCCACTTGCTCGGCCATTTTTTCATAATTGATGTTGCACCCGCCCAAGAAATTCGTCGTGACGGGAATATCAGGGGTAAGCCGCTTTAGAGGCGCAATCTCTTGAAGCATAAAATCAATGCTCTGATCAGTGACAAACCGTTTCCAATCCAGCTGTAAGCCGTGCAGCATATGTTCCCCAATAGGCGAAGGTGACTCAATTTCTTTCCAGTCTGTATAGGTGTGGCTCCAAAAGGTCGTATACCACATCTGGTTCAAACGGTCTAAATCATCGTTGTATTTCTTCTTTAACCATTCACGAAATGCCGCCTGGCATAAATCGCAGTGGCATTCCCCATTGTATTCGTTGGAGATGTGCCAAAGCAGCAAATCGGGATGTCCGCCATAACGTTCCGCCATCAATGTATTGATAATCCTGACTTTCTCCCTATACACAGGCGACGTATAACAATGGTTATGCCGGGTTCCATACAAATTGCGCACTCGTTCCGGTCTGACCCGAAGCACCTCTGGGTATTTAGAGGCCAGCCAAGCCGGCCGCGCCCCGCTTGGCGTACCCAGAATGAAAGAAATGCCGTTGCGAGTCAGCTTATCAATGATTTCGTCAAGCCATCCGAATTCGAACTGTCCTTCCTTCGGTTCCAGACTGGACCAAGAGAACATGCCCATGGTCATGACGTTGCACTTGGCTAGACGCATCAGGCGCATATCTTCATCCCAGACTTCTGGCATATGGATCCACTGCTCGGGGTTATAATCCGCACCGTGCAGCATCCGATTCAATTGCGGAAAAAGTGGCTTGCGTTGACTCATTGCATATCTCTCCTTCAATGACATCGAATTTCAAAGATTCGAGCATGATCCAATCCATTGGTAGCCAGAACCTCCAGCCGAAGCTTACGCACCTGGTCCAACTGAACTTGACAAGATACTTGCCGCTGATAATTATCCTGGACGTGCATCACTAGGAAGCCTTGTTCGCAGGAATCCTCAAAATATGCCTTTATCCGAAACTCCTTAATGGTTTCCGGCTGCGGCCCCCATACGTTTTGTTGGTGAAGGTTGTCATCATGTGTCAGTGTCAGCCTTCGATGCATGCCCGTATCAAGTACGATAGTGATATCGCGGATAGATACTGGTTCTTTCCACTCCAGCTCAATCCAAGGCTCCCGATCTTCCGGCTGTGCCATCCAGCGGTGAGTGCCACGGACAGCAAGACTCGGTTTTACTCCTCTGGCTCCATGTAGGGAACGGGTATGTCCGTCAATGACATTTGAAGCCACGCCCTCCGGCTGTTCAGATGATGCCCGGACAGTAGTCTGGCTGGCGAGATTGGGATCCGCCTGAATGCCAGGCAAATAGGCATCCTGTTTGATCAGCAACTGCTGTGTATTTCGAACCAACTCCGGATCACGCCATGCTTGATCCAGTGCGATCCCATTGCAAATTGCAAGCGCTGCGAACGTTCCAGCCCCCTGCCCCATTACACCGCATGTTGCCATAACACGGGTACTTGAAAAAGCAATATGTGTAGCGGATATATTCCGTCCTACAAACATCAGATTGTCCACATTGGCGCTAATCAAGGCTCTCAGCGGGATACCGTATATATAATTGGTAACCGGCTGACTGCAAGGATCCTGGTCTTTTGCTTCGATCCCCTGCGGAGGATGCGTATCCATCGGCCACCCGCCATACGCTATCACATCCTCAAAATGGACAGCTTCTTCCAGATCCGATTGCGTAAGGAGATGTTTGCCCATAAATCGGCGAGACTCACGTTTACCGGGGACAAAGCCGAACCAATCCAAAGCCCAATTCTCCGACTCCGGATGGTTTCCGCTGTTCTTGATATGATCCCAGACGCCCATCATAATGGCTAGCAGTTCATCTCGGATTGTTTCGTTATCGGCAATCGTATCCAGCAAACCGCCAAACTCCACCCACCAATATCCGTATTCCCATGTGGCGTGGTCGCGGAACTTTAAATCCGCTTCTGTGTACTTTTTAGCCCATGCGGGTGGGATAAACTTCATCGGTTTGCCCATATTCCGGGTTGTAAACAGCAGTGAAGAACCGAGTCGGTACGGATCAGCTTCTTCTCCTGCATGGGACTCCCCATATTGTTTAGAGGATTCCCGGCCTGTCTTGAACAACGCACCCGCTTCTTTGCCGAGACGTCCATCTCCCGTACAATCCATGAAGATACTGGCGAAGATTTCGAAATAATGCTCCGTGCTTTCCCTTGCAGCCAGTACGGACAGAATCCGGCTACCCTCCATCCGCACTCCAGTGACTGCTGTATTGAGCATTAATGTCAGGTTCGGTTCCGCCCTGCACTTTTCATATAAAATGAGATCGAACATCGATGCACTTCGCTGTGGATTGCGAATGGCACATTCAAGCAGAATTTCTTCAAGTATGCCGCCTTCTCTCGCTTCCGTCTCCAAATCCTGCTTCCGCTTGGAATTTGCCGCCCCAACGATATGCATGCGAATCTCGGAAGAAGCATTACCCCCCAATACAGGCCGATCCTGACATATGATGACCTTTGCACCATTACGAGCAGCTGCCAATGCAGCTACTACGCCAGAAATCCCTCCACCTGCAACAAGTATGTCTGTATGCAATTGCATGTGAACTCCCCCTTATCAACCTTTTATCGCTCCTAATAGCATCCCCTTAGTAAAATGCTTCTGTAAAAATGGGTACAGGACAATAATTGGCAAAGATGCCATGATCACAGACGCCATCTGCAAAGTTTCTGTAGGCATCAAGTTTTCAGCATTTTCTAAAGGTTGCTGCGTTTGAACCAGAATTTCCCTAACAATCACTTGCAATGGGAACCAGTTTCTATCCGTCATATACATGATGGCTTGAAAAAATTCATTCCAATGACCAACGGTATAAAACAAGCCGATTGTCATTAAGGATGGGACCGACAAAGGTACGACAATCTGCGTCAAGATACGCATCTCCTTGGCTCCATCCATCCGAGCGGATTCGAATAATTCCTCCGGCAAGTTTTCAAAGAAACTTTTCATAATGAGAATGTTGAACGTCCATATTGCACTAGGTAATATCATAGACCAGATCGAGTTGAGTAATCCTATATTCTTCACGACAATATAAGTGGGAATCAATCCTCCGTTGAACAACATCGTAAAGACGACCATAAAAAGAAAGAAACTGCGGCCAGGCAACTTCTTGCGGCTAAGCGGATACGCCATTAGAAGCGTTAGAACCAGATTTACAGCAGTACCTATAACGGTCAACAAGGCAGTCACCCACATCGATCGCGGGATTCCCGTTGTCGTAAACAGTTCTTTGTACGCAGTTAGATCAATTTTCCCCGGAATGAGTACGAATCCTCCGTTTTTCAGTACTTCGGAGATTGGGGTCATCGATACAGAAACCACATACATGACCGGAATGATCGCGGCCAAGCCAGCCAAGCCCAATATAACCAGCACGGCTCCATCAAATAACTTATCATTCCAGTGTTTTACCATATGCTCTCCCCCCAACGCTTTGCAAGCTTGTTAGAAAGCAGGATGAGTACCAAACCTACAAATGATTTGAGTAAACCAGCAGCAGCAGCCAGACTGAAGTTCAATTTCTGCAACCCCGTTCGGAATACCCATGTGTCCAAAATATCCGCAACCGGGTATACCTGAATATTGTATAGAATGTAAATTTGATCAAATCCCGCATCCAGAATGTGCCCAAGCTTCAGAATCAGAAGCATGACGATAACGGATCGGATCCCGGGCAACGTAATATGCCATATCATTCGAAACCTTCCTGCCCCATCGACCTTAGCGGCTTCGTAAAGCGTAGGATCAATGCCGGTCATTGCAGCCAGATAAATGATTGCGCCCCAGCCCAAGTCTTTCCAAATTTCAGAGCTAACAAGCACACTTCGAAACATTTCGGTTGAGGTAAGGAAATTGATTGGGGTACCTCCCGAATCTTTAATCCAATGGTTTACCAGGCCCGAACTTTCGGACAAAAACGCAAGGAGTATCCCGTAAATAATCACCCACGAAAAAAAGTGAGGCATATAGGTTAACGTTTGTATGAAAGACTTAAACCAACGGACCCGGCATTCGTTAAGCAGGACCGCAAAAAGGATCGGAGGTACGATTCCAAAAACCATTTTATAGAAACTTATAATAAACGTGTTTGACATAACCTGTGTGAAGTAAGGCGAATCATAAAACATTTTGAAATATTTGTACCATGGGTCCGCCCATCCACTGAACAGGATACCATCCGAGAAATTAAAATCTTTGAACGCAATAATTACACCATACATAGGAATATATTTGAAAATAATGTAGTAAATAATTCCTGGAAGCAGCATGAAATATAAAGCTCGATAGCTCCATACCACTTTTCTTAATCGTTTCACTTGGATTCTTTGTATCGTTTGGTTTCTATTTGTCTTCAAAATTCCTTCATCCATCTTCAGCTTCCCTCCTTACCAAAAAAGCGAAGAACCGAGAAGAGAGTAATCGGTTCTTCGCAGAAAACAGATTGCTTTATTTGCCATATCCTAAATCATTTAACTGCTTATTCGCCGAATTTAGAAATGTCTTGTAGTTCATTGTCGTTTCAAGACTTTTCAGGAAATCATCGTACTGGCTCAATGGCCGTTTTCCATAAATGAATTTCGTGAGCTCTTCCGAAATATAACGGCCTGCATCGGAATCACTGTAACCGTCCGGATAGTTTAGGAATCCGTTAAGCGATTGAATACGGGATTGTTTATTCGCAAAATCGATATATGGAAATTGAGTTGCAAACTTGGTTGACAAATATTCAAGGTCAGGTCGACCGGTAAATTGATACAGGTACGTATATCCGGCTTCCGAGGCCATTAGTGGAGTCGGGATAACCTTGCCGTTTTCCAGATTATAATGTTTACCTGCTACACCATATTGAACAAGCCTCGATCCTTCACCTGTGGAGATATAATTCAAAAGGTCGAAAACTCTATGCAGCTTTGTCTTGTCCTTCTCGAGTGACTTCGGGATCGCCATCAATCCGGCTGTTTTACCAATATCCGTTGACCCGGAGAACTGTCCTGCCGGACCTTTTGGCGCGGGCAGCTGTACCCATTCGGCATTCGGATTTACTTTCTTTATTTGTTCAACGTACTGAGCATTGGTTAAATTCGTCCATTCTGTCCAAATGATGCCCACTTGACCTTTGATGGCTTTGTCCCTGGGCTGAGTCCCTGTATTCAAGATATAATCTGGATCAACCGAGCCGCTGGCAACAAATTTGGAAATAAAGGTCAGTGCATCCTTCATGCCCGGGTCATATAACGATTGGACGACCTTTCCGTCCTTAACGAAAAATTCACCTGGATTGGGGACACCATATCCTCCGAACACTGGGGAGAAGGCAGAAAACAAGCTAAGGCCTGTCGCCCCCATCAAACCTGTTAAACCATAAGTATCATTCTTTCCGTTACCGTCCGGATCTTTCTCCGTGAAAGCTTTAGACACGGTCAACAAATCATCGAGTGTTTCAGGTGTCTTTAATTGCAATTTGTCGAGCCAATCCTTACGGATCCAGTAAGTAGCCTTAGGAGCTTGCGGCGCTTGGGCAACTGCAAATATTTTGCCGTTAACCGTACCTTTCTTCAGGCTGGAATCTCCAATGAAGGTTTTTACTGGCTTAAGCTCTTTATCGAAATAGGGCGTCAGATCGAGTAAAAGTCCCTGATCCGACAACTGCTTCAACGAAGCCTTGTCAACGCCAAACAAATCCGGATAATCACCTGCTGCCATTCGTACATTCAACTGACTGCCATAATCAGTAGCATAAGCCGTCAAGTTGATATCGGCATTTAATGCCTTGTTCAAATTCTCCCGGACGAAATCTTTTTCCGGTGCTGGCAGACCCGACCCACTTTCTATAATGTTCAGCTTGACCATCTTCGATGATTCTGCGGATGCTCCTGGAGCGGCGGATGAACCAGTGTTATTCGTTGCGTTTCCACAGGCTGCAAGCAGACTACCTATAAGTGCAATCGAGGTTGCAGATGCTGCAATCTTTTTATATTTTTGCATCGATATCCCCTTCTCTTCTTAAACGAATTTAGGCTTGGAAATATAGAAAGGAAGATGAATCCCTGCAGTAGATGCCTCTCCCTTTCTGTAACACACCTTCATCATACCATTGTACCTGAAAGCGTATAAGAAACAGATTTAGTGACCTCTTACACAAAATTAAGCTGCTAGAATAAACAAGCCCCTTCCTCCAAACAGGAAAGGGCCGATAATTTAACCATTCGACATGTGATACTTTCTAAATTCACTGGGCGTCTGCTCTGTCCAGCGCTTGAAAATTTTTACGAAATATGCAACATTTCCAAATCCTACTCTTTCTGCAATTTCCCCGACCGTTAATGTAGACTGCAGCAAAAAAAACCGAGCTTGATCAATCCTTACTTTGTGCAAGTAATGAATTAATGTACACCCCATCTTTTTACTAAATAGACCGCTCAAATAGTGCTCATCCAAGGCAACGTATTCTGCCATCAATTTCAACGTGATTTCCTTATCGTAATGGTTTTGGATATAATCCACAATCCTGTTGATCTCAGGATGGCCCGATGGCAAGATGGTTGACTTTATCCATTTCGTTAACCAATCATCGATCCTCTTCTCCAGAACAAGTCGAAGCTCCTCATGGTTTGCCGCGGACAACCAATGATCGATTTGGGCTTTTCCATGGCCGGAAATTGCCCCAAACCGATTATCCAATCGTTCCGCCATTTCCATAACAACAGTCATGCTTGTATGATTCTTTTTCATTTCCTCAAACATCATACTCAACTGGCGAATGCAGCTTATTTTATCCCGACGCTCAAACGTTTGTAATATTTCTCTTTCCATGTTCCAAAGCGTTTGTGAGGATAGCGCAGGTTGTTGGATGGTGAAGTCTGTTGCTGGATAGGCTATCCTGCTTCTGCTACATGCATACCAAGATTCCTCAATTTTTCTAATCATATTTTTCCATGTATATTCCAGTTCGGACAAAGCTACAGAATAGGCACATACGGCTGGATATCCTATTGCGTTGTCTTCGGCTAAACCATGTGCAACCGAATGCACGTTACGTGGAACCCATGAAAAAAAAGTTGTGCAGCCATGCATTCTGAATTTATGAATGACTGCTGCTTCCTTGGAATGAATCAGCCCAGAGCGAACCAGCTCCTCTTCATCGATCCCACTTGTGCCATGCAATACTACACAGAGATCTACATGTGTGAAACCGCTTGCGAGGATACGATCCAGCAGATCTTTTCTCTCCGACTCTTCGTCATCCATACCGTGGATCTGCCGCCATGTAAACCGATACAATAATTCGAAATCACGATAAGACAGTTGACGCGCAGGGATAGCTGCCTTACTTAATTCCCGGCTTACTTTATCCAGCATTTCCCGTATCGTATCCACATTCAAGGAGAGCTTTAACATATAGCTCGTCGCACCATACTCAATTGCTTGTCTGGCCAATTCGAATTCGTTCATACAGGTCAGCATGACAAATGGGCCTTCAAACCCTTGCTCACGTGACTTCCGGAGAAGTTCAATTCCATCCATGAGTGGCATCAAAATATCGCACAATATGAAATGCGGAGACTCCTCTTGAATCACCTTCAGTGCTTCGATCCCGTTAGCAGCCTCGCCAATGATAACGAACCCTAACTTCTCCCAATCTATAATTTCTTTAATTAATCGTCTGACTCGCGTTTCATCTTCAACTAATAGCACCTTCCACACGAATTCATCATCCGCCCTTCCCGTATGGTTCCGATAGAAGCAGCGGGAATTTCAAACGGATTAGCGTTCCCTGACCGCTCGAAACCGCCTCGAGTTGTCCATCGGATTTAAAAAGCAGCTGCAACCGTTCCCGCAAATTGTTGATTCCGATCCCTTTGCTTTTCCTTAGTGGTTGATGATTGGCGGAAGCCTCCATGCCAATTCCATTGTCCTTCACTTCCATAATCAGAGAATTATGCTCTTTTACCACCCTAATCGTTATGCTTCCATCTTTCTGCATCTGATTGAACCCGTGAAAGAAAGAATTCTCGACCAGCGGCTGCAGACTCAGTTTTGGGACAAGCGCGTAACGGAGCGATTCGTCAAATTCGTATCGAACGTGGACATAACCGTCAAATCTGAAATTCTGAATGCGAACATACGCTTTCACTAGTGTTAATTCCTCGTCTAGATGGATCAAATCTTTCTGTTCATTCAAGCTGGATTCCAATAGCTCCCCCAGACAAACACAAATCTCCGCAATCTCGGCATCCTTACGTCCCAATGCCGTCCATTTAATGGCATTTAACGTGTTTAAAAGAAAATGAGGATTCATCTGTGCAAGCAACATTTGGAACCGTGATGCTTCCTTCTCCCTTTCCTCCACCTTTAACTTTTGTATCAAACTGCGGATATCGCTAATCATTCGATTGAACGTTGTCCCCAATTCACGAACCTCGCCTGTACCCAGCTTTTCGGGCAAAGACGACCTGAACTCATTTCTCACAACGATTGACATATGATGCTGAAGAAGCTGCAACGGACGTGTAATTCGATGGGAGATAATAAAAGTGATGACAATGAATAAAAAGATAAAGATCGTGAGAATGATCACCAATCTCTGTTTGACTTGATTGATGTCCCCGAAAAACGTATGAAGTGGAAAACTGTTAATCACATACCACTGATAGGAAGGCAAATAGACTGCGCTCATCTGTTCCTGACCATTCGTCCAAAAACTGCCCGTTGCCGTTTGCCTCCGAACAACTTCAACAGACGGGATAGAAATAGTTTCATCAGGACTAGTCTTGGTAATCATGTTGCCCGTTTGATCCATGATGAAATAATCCTGTCTGATTGTAAAAAAACGGTACATGGCTTTTAGCCACTCTATATAGTCAAAACTAATCAATATTTGACCATCCATGCTGCCATCCGGTCCAATCATATTAACCGACAGCGTATACATATCCCTTAGATTTTTTCTTGATACTTGATCATACTGCTTTCCTAATCCTTCTGAATTTTTCCACCAATCTTCGCTTGTAAGATCGTAATAACTGATATTGCTTCCAAACGTAGAATTGACTTCCTGATGACGATAATCGATCAGTGAATAATACAAATTGGTGGGTAAAGGGGGCCTCCCCTCAAGTAACCGATCTTCCTGCAACTTATCCATTACAAATAACCGACGTGAATCCGGGTCCTTTGAATCATCCCGGAGTACCGCTAGAAGTGCTTTATCATTGCTTAATACCAAAGACTCTCTAAAAAGCGAGACTCGGACATTTTCCATACTTTCTTTTACATAGCCCAACTGTGCTGCGCTTTGGGCGTTTATCTTATCTTTCAGAGTCGTTTCAAGCTCCCTGAAGTAATACATGACGAAGGTTGCGGCAGGCAACAAAATAAAGAATAAAAATGAAACGAAGAAACGGTATTTGATTTTCTGCGGATACCAAGCCGATACCCATCCCTTCATTTCGCACCCTCCTTGGCTAAGGCAATTACTAGCATAATCTAGCTTCATAGTACCATCTATGCCTTTGAATAGATAAGGAACATATTTCATAATAAATGATACAAATGTAACAATGTCAGATGATTAACTTATTCCCCTTACATTTCACTTATCATACCATCGTACCGGGAGTCAAATAAGGAACAGATTTAGTGTCCTTTTATATAAAATTATGCGTCAACGCAAAATACGCCCTCTCCTCAACAGGGAAGGGGCGCGAATATCTACTTCAATTTGGACATGTTATTCTTTCTGCACGTCGTCCCTACTTCGGCTCCGGCAGCGGCAGCCCCAGGTGGTGATACGCCTGAGGTGTCACCATACGGCCTCTCGGCGTACGCTGCATGAAACCGATCTGCAGCAAATACGGCTCGTACACGTCCTCGATCGTCTGGCTTTCCTCACCGATCGTCGCCGCAATCGTCTCCAGGCCGACCGGGCCGCCCTGGAAGCTCAAAATAATTGCGCGAAGCATTTTATGATCGATCTCGTCGAGACCCAAATCGTCCACCTGCAGCAGGCGCAGGGATTCCCGCGCGAGTTCCATCGTGATGATGCCGTCGCCTTTCACCTGGGCAAAATCGCGCACCCGCTTGAGCAGCCGATTCGCGATACGCGGGGTTCCCCGCGAGCGCATCCCGATCTCGCGGGCCGCTTCGCCGACGATGCCGACCTGCAAAATATCCGCCGTGCGGCTGACGATATAGGAAAGCTCATCGACGGTGTAAAACTCAAGCCGGCTGACGACGCCGAACCGATCGCGCAGCGGCGCTGAGAGCAGCCCTACGCGCGTCGTGGCGCCAATCAGCGTAAACGCCGGCAAATCAAGCCGCACCGAGCGTGCGCTCGGCCCTTTGCCGATAATAATATCGAGCGCGTAATCTTCCATCGCCGGATACAGCACTTCTTCCACCGTGCGGTGGAGCCGGTGAATCTCATCGATGAACAGCACATCGCCTTCCTGCAGATTCGTCAAAATCGCTGCAAGATCACCGGGCCGCTCAATCGCAGGGCCGGACGTCGTGCGAATATTAACGCCAAGCTCATTGGCGATAATGTTGGATAAGGTCGTTTTGCCGAGCCCCGGAGGGCCGTACAGCAGCACGTGATCCAGCGCTTCCTTCCGCTGCTTGGCGGCTTCAATATAAATCTTGAGGTTCTCCTTCGCCTGCTTCTGCCCGATATATTCAGCTAAATAGCGAGGGCGAAGGCTGTACTCGACCGCGCTGTCCTCCATCATGAGATTAGCCGAGATAATCCGGTCATTATCCATCATGGTGTTCCCCCTCACCCTACATCGTATATAAAACCTTCAACGCGTGCTTCATCAGCACATCCACGGAATCGTATGTATTCGCCTTCTCCTTCACCTGCAGCCAAGCGCGGTCGACCTCCGCCTCGGTGTAACCGAGCGTCATGAGCGCTTCCTTCGCCTCGCTCCAGCCCTCGCCGCCCTCGGTGAGCTGTGCGGAGCCAACGACGCTTAGCGCGACAGCGGCTTCCGGACTCGAGAAGGTGACGGAGCCGAGCTTGTCCTTGAGATCCAGAATAATACGCTGCGCCGTTTTCTTGCCGATCCCGGGCAGCTTCGTCAAAAACGATAGATTCTCCTGCGAGATGGCTAGAATAACAGCGTCAGGACGCCCGCCCGCAGCCAAAATGCCAAGCGCCACCTTCGGCCCGATACCGCTCACATCGAGCAGCAGGCGAAATAACGCCTGCTCATCCCGGGACGTAAATCCGAACAACAAATGCGCATCCTCGCGCACATGATAATGCGTAAAGAGCGTAACCGGCTCGTTGTCTCTCAGCCCCAGCGCATACGGGTTCGGGCAAAAGACGCGGTACCCCACGCCATTTACATCCAGCACCACATATTCGCTCTCGCGCAGCGCAACCGAACCTCTTACAAAATCGATCATCGTTTCCATCCCCCGTTCAATCTGTCTTGCAAGGACGAGGAATGCGCATGGCAAATCGCAATCGCCAGCGCATCCGCCACGTCGTCAGGCTTCGGCACCTGCGAAAGCTTGAGCAATATTTTGACCATTTCCTGCACTTGCGCTTTCTCCGCTTTGCCATAACCCACTACGGATTGCTTCACCTGCAGCGGGGTATATTCCGCAATCGGCAGCCCGGCCTGCACACCGGCAAGCACCATCACGCCTCGCGCCTGCCCGACCGTGAACGCTGTCGTCACGTTGCGGTTAAAGAACAGCTTCTCGATCGCCAGCGCATCCGGCTTATACTTCTCTATTAATTGCGTCGTCGCGTCATAGACATCCTTAAGGCGTATGCCTGGGTCCGTATGCGCCTCCGTCTGAATCGAGCCGTATTGCACAGGAACCAGCTTGGAGCCGATTTTATCAATAAAACCGAAGCCCACAATCGCGATCCCCGGATCAATCCCTAGAATACGCACCTATAAACTCTCCCATCTTCTCACAAAAAAGCGAACATATGTAGTCATTTCCCATTATAGCAGAAACGCAAAAAAAGAGATAGACTCGGGATGAACCGAACCTATCTCTTCCAGCTGGCCTGACTTATGGCATTGTCATTGCACGTTCCGTTATTTCTATGGCATAATCACTGAATGTCGATAATACGCTATTATACTCCTCCAAATCAGTGACTCGAATCCCTTTGCGAAGATGTTCGACCGTCTCAGGCGGGAGACTGGTTTCGAGCTGCTGAATATTGAGCTGGAAAAAGGTGCGAATGACATTGTCAGGTCCCGGCGTTCCATTAAACAGCGACAAATTGGAGGAACCGTCAATGCCAAACACCGCTTTTTCTTTGCAGGCGGGTGACAAGTCCTCGATGTGTTCCATAAACGTTACGTCACCATTCGGACCGATCGCGAGCTCCCAATCCGGATGTTTCTTTTGAAGCTCGATCAGCGGTTGTGAGGCCAGAAGGCCGAGCGGACTGCGTTCCTCACCGCAAACGTAGGATTTGAGCAAATAGCTTTCTCTTTGGTCTTGAATGGCCCGAAGCGTTTCAATCGCCTTCTCCAGCCGTACATCCTCGGCGGAAGAGATATGAGCAAGGGTTGCTACTGCTTTTTTCGCATGATCCAGCGGATTGAATGGGGCTGCACCTCGTGACTCATACCCGATCCAGAATGCCGTACCGAGCAGAACGAACATGCCTAGGGCTAACCAGCTGCGTTTCCAACGCAGTCTTTTCTTTAGATGCTTCAAGAACCTTTGTACAATCACGGTAATCCCTTCTCACTTGGTTTTTTCGATATTGTTTCCAATTGCGCAAAACCCTATACATGATTTACCATAGAGATGAGATAGTTAGACAACCTACCTGAATCGGCGGTGGAACAGCATGAACAGAAAGAAACGGATCAAACGCACCACGCTTCTGATTATCGGTGTGATTTTATTATGGAGCAGTGTCGCCATTTGGAATGAAGTTCATAAACTGCAAATAAATCATTCAATTGGCCAAACTTCTTTCCGTACTAATCCGTCTTCTACCTAGACAGCGTCACGAAATATCCATCTTTTCGGTAACAATTGGTTAAAAATAAACACTCCTTTACATTTGAATTTGACTGTAGCCGCAGAAATGATATAGTCAAAGATAGACAAACCAAATCTTGCCGACGAAGATGTTCGCTTCGTGATCAAAAGACCGACTTTTTAAACAACCTCTACAAGCATTTGTTTACGAGTGATAAACGACGACTATAAGGAGGGAAACAGCATGAATGTAGCAGAGCTTCAATTAATTCAATTATCCAGACGAGGTGACCGGAACGCTTTCGTGGAGCTGGTCGAGTTATACCGCAGTAAAATTCAAAAGCTTGCTTTCCGCATGCTCCACAATCGGCCTGATTCCGAAGATATTGTCCAGGAAACGTTCATTCGCGTGTATTTGAATCTGAATCATTTTGACGAGACGCAAAATTTCTCGACGTGGATTTACCGCATCGGCAAAAACGTCGCGATCGACCTGCTTCGCAAGAAGAAGCCTGTCCAATCCCTCGACGCTGAGCTTAACGACATGGACGATGACTACAGCTACTACAGCAAGCTGGCCAGTCCCGACCAGTCGCCGGAGAACGCGGTGCTGCAAACCGAGGTTCAAGAGCATATGCAAACTGCCATTAATAAATTAGGCGATAAATATAAATCGATCATCACGCTTTACTACATGGAAGAGCTGTCCTTACAAGAAATCAGCGAGAAGCTGAACCTTCCGATCACGACAGTCAAGACAAGGCTGCACCGGGGCCGCGAACTTCTCCGTAAAAAATGGGGCATGCATTTCCTGATCGGCCTCATGACGTTCTTCACGCTCGGCATGATTGCCTAATCGGCTATATAACCAAAAGGCTTACCCTGAGTCATCGCAAATGACCTCAAGGTAAGCCTCTTTTATTTATACATTGATCCAGGGCATCGCCTGCTTTGTTTGCGCCGGTTTTTCGGGGATGCGCTGCTGGCGCCGCAGAAAAGCTTCAAGCGGCGATTCGCTGGCCGATCTTGCTTTCTTCGCGGAGCGAGCGTTAGCGGACGCCTTTTTCCCTTTGCGAATGTCGATTTCCAGTTCTTCATCCGTATCCGTCGACTCCGTCAGTTCGTGTGTATGCACTTGCGGGAGAATTGCGGACTCATAAGGCGCCTGATAATTAGCGCCGGCATATGGAATACCGTAAGGATCATTCTGATAGGCAAAAGGGAATGGTGACTGCGGCCGATCGTACGGCATCACCGGCGGATAAAAGCCCGGCAGCCCCGGCATCGACGCCATGCCCTGTCCGTCCGCCATCATCGGCGCCGCGCCTTGCCATGGCTGGTTCAGTTGGCCGCTCGGATAGCCGCTTGGCACGTTCATCCAAGGCATGTCGTACGTGGATGGGCCACCGCAGCCGCAGTCATTCTTAATGGCCGTTGGGGCCGTCATCGCCGGCATTGCTGGCATCACCGGCATCGGCTCGCACGGCGATTCCTGATAAGGCGAATACGCCGGATAGGCAACCGGCTCCGGCTGCTCTTCACTTGGATAAGCGAATACCTCCGTCGCTTGAATATGGAACTGCGCAAACGGATGCTGGGCTTGCGGATACGGCTCCTGCAGCGTGGCATCGCCGGATGGCGCCATCCCCATGTTGGGTGCTGGCATGGCCGGCATCGGTGGCAGCGGCATCGTCGGCTGCGCAGGCATCGTTGGCAGCGGCATCGGAATCGCCGGCTGCACGCTCAATTCGCCTAGCGAAGGCGCAGGCACTGCAGGTTCCTGTACTGCAGGTTCCTGTACTGCAGGTTCCTGCACCGCAGGCATCGGCTCGACAGGCTGCACTTGTTCGGGCTGTTGCTGAACCGGCGCCTGCGGAAACGGCTCCGTCGACGGCTTGTGATAGCCGGGACCGGGTACTTGGCTGTGAGACCCTTGCCCGTGTCCATGCCCGTGCCCATGGTGCGCCTTCGGCACATACACGACGTCCCCCGTCATCAGAACATTCGGGTTTTTGAGGTGACTGTTGGCTTGGATCATCGCGGCAAGCGGCACATCCCAAGCTTTTCCGAGCTTCCACAGGGTATCTCCCTGCTGGACGACATGCTTGTAGACATAGTCCGATGCTGGGGGCTCCGGCTTCTTATGGCCCGAAGGAATCTTCACTTTCATCCCGACATCAATCACATTCGGGTCGGCAATTTGCGGATTCAGCGCAATGATCTGTTCCAGCGTCGTTCCGTATTTGTTTGCGAGCTCATACAGGGTATCGCCTTTTTTGACAATATGAATTTTCAAAACCCTACCTCCTTTATCGCTTCTCTTTAACATCTGAAAGCGAAGTGGCCGCATAAGCATTCGCTTAAACACAATGATAGTACAGTCTATGCGGAAGTCTGGGCTTTTGCCCCTCTCGCATAAAAAAAATCCCTCGCGCCTAAGCGAAGGGATTCGTGGTTACTCACTGTGATAGCTATAGCTCGGATAGCAGCCCAATATGCGCACCTGGCAGCCGATCGCTTCAATTTCTTGAATGGCGGCCGGCAGCAGCACGGAATCGAGGGTTCCGACAATATCCATGTAAAAATAATAATTGCCTAGCTTCTTCTTGGTCGGTTTCGACTCAATTTTGGACAAATTGATCCGCCGCCAGGCGAAAGCCGACAGCACTTGGTGCAGAGCGCCCGGGTAGTCTTCCGGCAGGGTCACGAGAATCGTCGTTTTCATCTGCTCCGACGAAGCCAGCTCGGAAGCCTCTTTCCCAACCAAAAGAAAACGCGTCATGTTATCTTTATGGTCCTGAATTTCCCGCTGCAACATGGGGACGCCATAATTGGCGGACGCAATGGCCGTCCCTATGGCCGCAACCGAAGGATCCTTCATCTGGGATACGATGCGCACGCCCTCCGCCGTCGAACTCACCTGCTCAAACTCCGCATCCCGCAAATACCGCTTCATAAACCGGTTGCATTGCGCAGGCACAACGTGGTGGGAAAGCACCTTTCGGATGTGCTTGTACGGATTGTCCGCGTCAATCTGCCCTTCTGGATGCGGAAATCCGATCAGATTCATATCAATCGGAAAAACCCATTCCGCGCGAATCGGCAGATCCACTTCATGCACAAGCCAATCCACGTGCAGGTGCACGGAGCCTTCCAGCGTATTTTCGATCGGGATGACACCGAGATCGGTTTCTCCCGAAGCCGTTGCGTTGAACACTTCGGAAATCAATTTGTACGAAACGTACGTGAACTTGTCATCGCCAAGAAAGTGGCGCGTCGCTTCTTCCGAGAACGTGCTGGGCCCGAGAATGGCAATCCGCTTCATGCGAGCACCTCTTTCTCCACCAACCTGCGGAGTCCTTCGTCCCCCTCAGCAAGGAGGGTCGCTGTCACGCCGTCACACGGCTTCAGCCAAAGCAGTTTCGCGGAAATGCCTTCCTTCGCCAACGTACCTCGCAGGAACGATTCCAGCTCTGTTTTACGGTCGCTTTCCGCATCCACTAACGCGAGCATCGTCGGTCCTGCTCCGCTCAGTGCAACACCGAGTGCGCCGTAGTTCCCGCTCTCATCCAGCAGTGTCTGCATACCGGGGATGAGCGACGCCCGATACGGTTGATGCAGGCGGTCCTTCATCGCATGGCGAATCATACCCAGTTTGCCCGTGGCCAGCGCCGCTACGAGCAGCGAGGAATGGCTGAGATTGTACACCGCATCCTTCATTGCCACCTGCGTTGGCATCACAGCGCGCGCTTTCTCCGTCGAAAGCTGGAATTCCGGAATGGCGACCAACACGTCAAGACGGCCGTCAGGTTCAAGCCGGATTGACTCCGCCCGCTCATCGTCCCAGAATGCGACGACGATGCCGCCGTACAGGCTCGCTCCGACGTTGTCGGGATGCTTTTCCAGACGCGATGCCATCTGAAACAGCTCGTACGTCGAAAAACGGCTGCCGATCAGCGCATTGGCCGCAGCCAGCGCGCCCACGATGGCGGAAGCGCTGCTGCCGAGCCCGCGCGTCAGCGGAATTTCACTGTACATGGAGATGGAAAGTTCGGGAATGGAGACGCCCGCTTCCGCAAATACCATTTGCGCGACTTTATAAATCAAGTTGGATTTGTCCGTCGGAATGCCGTTCATCTGATCGCCGATGAGTTCAACTGTTGTGCGGTCGGCAACCGCCATATCGATCCATGCATATAAGTTCAAGGCCATCCCCAGCGAGTCAAATCCAGGACCCAAGTTCGCCGTGCTGGCCGGTACCTTTACTCTTACTTTTTGTACTGTCCTGTCGCTCATTTCGAAACTGCCCTCATTTCACTGGAAGTAAGCGGGGCCGCGAGAAGGCATTAGCCTTCTACTCGGTATACGCTTTTAATCGCATGAATAACGTCCATCGACTCAAATTGTTTGAGTACCTTTTTCATGCTCGCTTGGTTGGCATCATGCGTGATAATAATGATTTCCGCCTTCGGATTGTGCGCGTTCGGATGTTGGAAGACGGATTCCAAGCTCACTTCGTGCTCCGCAAATATTTGTGTGATTTGCGCCAGCACGCCCGCTTTGTCCTCTACGTGCAGGAGAATGAAGTTTTTCGACGCAATCTGCTCGTCGGATTTGAGTTTCTTCTCTTTATAAGGCGCTTGCACTGTGCGTCCGTTGACGCCCAGCTTGGAGTTGCGGACAACGGCAACAAGATCCGCAACGACCGACGTGGCTGTCGGCAGCTCGCCTGCGCCTGCGCCGTAGAACATCGTCTCACCGACCGCTTCACCGGTCACGTACACGGCATTGAACACGCCGTTGACGGAAGCGAGCGGGTGCGAGTTTTTCACCATCGTCGGTTGTACGCTGACGGAGATATGGCCGTCGTGATTTTCGGCGATCCCGAGCAGCTTCACTTCATAACCCAGTTTTTTCCCATATTGAATATCTTCTTTGGAGACTTTGGAGATCCCCTTCACCTCGACATCGCTCAGCGCAACGTTAGCGTGGAAGCCGAGGGTGGACAAAATCGTCATTTTACGCGCTGCATCAAGCCCTTCGACGTCGGACGTCGGGTCCGCTTCGGCATAGCCGAGCGCTTGCGCTTCTTTGAGGACGTCCGCATAAGCGGCGCCTTCCTGGCTCATTTTCGTCAAAATGTAGTTAGTCGTTCCGTTAACGATTCCCATGATCTTCGTGATGCGATCCGAAGAAAATCCTTCGACTAAGGTGCGAATGATCGGAATGCCGCCCGCCACGCTCGCTTCGTAGAAAACGTCGCAGTTATTTTCAGCGGCCTTGGCCAAAATCTCGGCACCGTGCATCGCCATCAAATCTTTATTCGCGGTGACAACGTGCTTGCCGTTCTCCAGCGCTGTCAAAATATGTCCTTTGGTCGCGTCCACGCCACCCATGACTTCTACGACAACGTCGATCTCTTTATCGCCGATCACGTCCCAGACGTTCTCTGTCAGCTTTTCCGGATCAACAGAGATGTTGCGCGACTTGTTTTTATCCTGAACCACAATTTTCGCAATTTCAATGGCAGACCCGGTTTGACGCTGCAAGTCCTCCTGATGTCCTTCCACGATGCGGACGACGCCTGTTCCTACAGTACCAAGTCCGAGTAATCCTACTTTAATTGGCTTCATTGTTCTTATCCTCCCGAATGATCGTATTCGTTAACTGCCTTGGCCGATGACCATGGCTCGCTTAACTCCGTCTTGCGACTGCAGCTGCTCTAAAAACTGGCGAATCTCTTCGCCCATGGATGAAATTTCAACGGATATGACGACGTTCGCCATGCCTTGAAGAGGAATCGTCTGGTGAATCGTCAGCACATTGCCCTCGAGATTGGCGATCAGCGCCAGCACCCGGGACAGAATGCCCGCCCGATGCTCCAAATCCATCGAAATCGTAATAATTCGTTCTCGTTCCAATCTGCTTAGCGGATGGATGCCATCCTTGTATTTGTAGAAGGCGCTCCGACTCAGCCCGACTTGCTCAACGGCTTCATGAATCGTCTTCACCTCGCCGCGGGCAAGCAGCTCTTTCGCCTGCACCGTTTTGAGTACCCCTTCCGGCAAAATATCCTCACGGACTAAGTAGTAACGTTCAGGACCGAAGTGCTTCATCGAATGGTAAAGTTCTTTGCTATCCGGCACTCCACGACCGTCCTCTCCAAAAAGACTGTTGTTTCACTATAGTGGACATTATATCGAAACATGCCTTGCGAAGCAATAGGCAAATTGCTTTAAGGTTGTCCGCCTTTGCCTGTCTTTCGAGGGTTGTGATAAGCTGAGAGATGAACAATTCCTATGAAAACGAATACATCCCGAAAGGAACCGACTATGATCACCCTGCGCATGATGTCCACGGCTTTGTTGATGAATGAGCGGGACGAGCTTCTGATGATGAAGCGGTCCTTGCACCGCACCTTGTCTCCCGGCCTCTGGGCCGCTGTCGGCGGGCATTTGGAGCCGAATGAGATCCGTCAGCCTCGCACAGCTTGCCTGAGGGAAATTTATGAGGAAACGGGCATTGAAGCCGATGAAATCGAGGGGCTGCGCATGCAGTATGTGCTGCTGCGTCTCAACGGGCAAGAAATTCGCCAGCAATTTTTCTATATCGGGCGCACCCGTGTCAACCCGCGGGTCGTCACCTCAGAGGGCGACCTTTATTGGATACCGCGCGAGCAGGTGCTGGAGCGTGAGATTCCTTTTATTTTTCGCAGCTTGCTGCAGCATTATTTCGACGTCGGCGATACACCGCATCCTTGGGTCGGCTCGGCGGGCTTCGACGAGGATACGGGTGAACCGACGATTCATTGGCATCCTTTGCTGGATCCGCTGCGGGTATAAGAGGAAACAACTATATAAGCAACTGTCGCCCAGCCCCGACCTGCCTCCCCAATGTTATCCGGTAGTCCAATCGAACAAGGCGGCCCCACTTAGCACTAGCCAATCTAAGTGTTGGATCGGTGCAAAAAAAGAGCAGAATCCCATGATCGGGTTCTGCTCTTTCGCTTGTCCGCGCTTAAATCGCGCTGCCGCCGTATAAGAAGCGGTACTCCCAATGGCGGCCTTCGATAGAATCGATGCGGACGCCGCCGCTTTCTTTGGAATAGGTCGATAGGATTTGACCGTTTCCGAGATAAATGGCGACATGCGTGATCGTCGCTGTGGATTTGTTGATGCCTGCGTAGTTCGATTTGGCCGTTCCTTTATAGTCCATGAAGAACATAAGGTCGCCAACTTTCAGGTTGTGCCAGTCTGTCGTCACGTTGTGGCCGAGCGACTTCACATACGCGCCCTGCCCTCTCGAATCGCTGGGCAGCTTGAGCCCGATACCGTCAAGGAACGCTTGTCTTACAAAATCGGAGCAATCGAACGTGCTCGTATTATCACGGGAAGAGCCGTATTCGTACGGCGTGCCCAAATATTTTTTACCTGCGGCGATGACTTTCTGAATTTGTTCGGAAGCGGAGGGATTACCGCCTGTATTGCTGCCTCCGGAACCGCCCGAGCTGCCCGAACCGCCGGAGGAGGAGCCTCCCGAGACTTTTATGTATTTTTCGCTTGTGCTGACATAGCCGATTTTCCCGTCAGACGCCTGCACTTTATACCAATAGCTGTTCACCTTCTCGAGAATTCTTACCGTTTCGCCGGCTTTTAAATATCGAATGCGGCTAGCGTCCGTATTTGTTCCCGTTCTGAAGGAGACGCTGGCGACGATCGTTCCCGTCCCTGACGATGGTGTAGGGGCAGCCTGTGCGTCCAGCTTGGTGTATTGGTCACTCGTTGAGATATATCCGATTTGTCCATTGGTCACCTGAACTCGGTACCAGTAGCTGTTCACTTTTTCCAAAAGAACGAACGGCTCGCCCTTGCTCAAATAGCGAATACGTGAGGCGTCGGTGCTTGGCGCCGTCCGAAAACTGACACTGCTTACAATTTTACCTGTCGTGGCCGCTGAAGCCGACTGAGGCAGGGGTAGGGTAACAGCTCCGAAAAGAAGCGAAGGGATGAGCGCAAAAGTAAGTAGTTGTTTCTTCATCATGTTGGCCTCCAATCCATTTTTTCGTCTATGTCCTTAACCATGATTCTAGTAAATGGTATCATATCCAGTGGTTAAGTTTTAGCTGTAAGTTCTGCCAATTCGGCTTCAGCACGGGGACTAACCGCGAAACAGGGCCAATCTTTCTATTAAAATTTTGCTTCTACTTTCCGCTCACCTGCAGCAAGTTATAAATGGCCTGAACGCTTTGAATGCGGTCGAGCGCCTCTTTTGGGGAGAAGGTATCGGCTGCCGTTCCGGAAAGCAGGCCTAGCGCTGAAGCCCCGTCAATCGCTTCCTGCGCCCAGTCGGACATGTCCGCACGGTCCGTGTATCCGCTTCTCTCCGCCAGCCCCGCCGGAACGCTTCCGCCATGATAAGCGTACGCTCTGACGAGCAGCACGGCCATCTGTTCTCGCGTGATCAGCGCATCAGGCGCAAAAGCCTGCTCGGTCACACCGGAAATAAGCCCGGCGAGGGAAGCGGCCGCAACAGCAGAAGCATACCAAGCCTCTGCAGATACATCGACAAAGCCCGCTCCCGCCTGCGGCTCTGGCAAATGAAGGGCGCGAACGAGCATCGCCGTAAATTGCGCCCGCGTCGATGTGCCCGATGGATCGAACGCCATCTGCGATACACCATCTACGATGTGCTTGGCGGCCAGCACTTGCAAGGCGCGATGCGCCCAATGGCCGCTCGGCACATCAACAAACGACTTGTCATAGGCCATGACGGCATAAGTGCCTGGCCGATCTATCGCAAAGGCCGCTCGGCCATTCGCTATTTCCACCTCATCGCCGGCAAACACCCACTGCCCCGCTGCCTCATCGTAACGATACACGCCCAGCAGTTCAGCATCCAAGCTGGCTTCGGTTACGGGAATCGTCACGTTCGCAGCGTTAGGCCATGCCGCCCCTTCTAAAGCTGTGCCATTCTCCGCACGCAGTTGAAGCCCCACGGTTACACCCGGCCCACTGGGCGTAAGCACTGCAGACGAATCTGCTGCGGGCGCTGACAATAGAGCAGCATCTGCTGCCTGACGTACGTCGATATCCAGCTTCAGCTTGGTGCTCTCTGCTGCCGCTTGCTTGATTGCCTGAACCGAAGCCGCAGGCAGCGTCACCGAGATGCCGTCCACACTCACTTCAAGCGGCACGGAAGGGAGCTCCGAAAGCGCGACAGACGCAGTGTTTTCACCCTGTCCAAGGCGAATGGACGCTTTCCCGTCTTCCACCAGATAAGGAACGCTCGACGAACTCACAGGGGTGCTTCCGCCCCCGCTTGTGTCCTCTTCGACACCCTGAGGCAGCTGAGGCTGCTCTGGCTGCTCTGGTAGCACCGGCGTCGTTTGCAACGTGAGCCGCAGCGATTTGCCCAGTGTCCCCTTAACATTCGCTCGAATACGCACGGTCGGCGCAAGCTGTGTCACCTGAATCGCATCATCCTTCGCAATGACACCCACAGCGGATCTGTTCAGTTCTAGCTCAATCGTTCCGCTGTTCTCCAGCGTCGGATCGGCGACCGCCAGCTCGTAGCGGCCGGCAGACGGATCTTCCTTTACCATCACGGAAGCTTGACGATTCGAGGTAACGTCCCCTGCTGTTGTCAATTGATCTCTCCAGAAGTTGTAGCCTGTAACCCCTAATTTGCGCTCCCTCACCGCCTGCGCATCCGACGAATTCAAGACAATGTCATAGTCCGGCGAAGCGGAGTAAGCCGCCGTCTTGGTCTGAGTCGCATTCGGCAAAATCGCATAAGCATAGCTTTGATTCACCGGATCCGCGCCATGATTGATCCACATCGTCACAAAATAATTGCTCAGTAAATCGGTTTGCGGTGTCGAGGACGGCGGATCGCTCAGCTCCACATCGGAGAGCCGGCCTTCCTGCCGTTTGCGGGCAATCGTAACCGCTTGATGATCCGGGAACGTATAACCGATCCCCGCTCCCTGGACGTTGCCTTCCAAATACATCCAGCTTGGATGCGCTACCGCTTGTTCGGCAATTTCCCCGCTCTTCGCCTCGCCATCCACGATGAAAGCGTTCGAATTGTCCGCTTTCAGCTTCCGCTGTTCCACGATGCTTTCCACCGGAAGATGATCCGTGCTTGTAATGCCCGATCCCAGAGCTACGATCTCGTCGTCGAACATGAACCACGATTTATTCGCGCTCATCTGCGTCCCGATTTGTTTCAGATTCATGCCGGAAACACCGTAGCTGCCCAGCGACGCGCCGCCGGCCCAGGCGTTCGAAGGCGCCATTTCGCCATCGCCGTATTGGTATTGATCCGAGCTGCGCGGACGGTCGACAACCGTCGTTCCCGGCAGTTTATACCAATCCACCGTTTGCCAATAGTTATCCGTATACTGACGCAAATCGTTGTTATACAAGTAAGTCATGCCATCTCCGGTATACCAGCCCTTTGGATTTTCACCATTCGTCAGTTCATAGGTGGCGATTCGCTTGGAGCTTTTGCTGATACCGAACAAATAGTCGTCGCCAACATGGATGCTGCGTGCCATCGCGTTCATCTCAACATGCTGTGGCAGCTGTTCCGACGGCACAATCGAGGGGTCTGCCATCCAGCCTTTGATCATATCGGCCAAGTCCAGCGGGAACTGATAGTAGGTCATACCGCGTTCGAGCAAATAAGGGATATGAAACTTGATAAAACGCTTCAGCGCTTCCGCCTTATCCGGAGGTGCCGTTTGCGCAACACGCGCCATGCCGATCAGAATGCTTTTGGCCGAAGCGTAACCGTCCGATGCATTGCCGCGTACAATCGCTCGACCGCGCGTCATATCCAGCGCCTGCCCTTTGTACAAGATCGGCGCAAAGCCTTCCTTGATCCAGCGATATACATTGTCAACGCCAGGCACAACCGGCTGCCACGTGCTGCCATTGAGCAGTAGGAGCAGGTTGCCCATCCCTTGCATCAACACTTCGCCGTAACTTCCGGAATAGGCGATATTGTTATGTTGAATGTAGGAGCCGTCTTCATAGAAGCCGTCCCCGGAGGTGACGTAATCGAACAGCGGCGTCAAACCGTCGCGCGCTTTGATGAGGCGATCGTAATTTTTTTCGACAATGCCCAGTCTCGTCTCAATCATCATAATGTCAGAGCGGTTCGCCCCCGCTTGGGTAAAAGAAGGCGCAGCCACATCCCCGATATAATGATCGATGCTGAGCGCGTTAGCGGCAATTTGCTGCGGCGTCAAATCGTCATACATGAAAACTAGGATGTCCGCGAGACGCGTCGGCGCGCCGATGTCCCAGTTCCACCAATTGCCGAATTCTGCGCCGGTCGGGGTATACAGATGCGCCAGCATCCAATCCATCGCTTGGATAATGTCGGCTTTGAGCGCAGCGTTGCGATAGAGCGCAGTTCCTCTCAGCGCATACGATTTGGCCATCGCTTTCAACCGCGTGTAGTGGTCGGTAATGAAAGTGGAATCCGTCGTCGAAGCCGGCAAATCGGGCCATAGCGTGCCCCCGCTGCCGCTTAGCTGCAGCGTATCCCAATAGGACTGCGCCTGTGCGGCGCTAGCATCCACGATCGCTTTCACTTCCGCATTGCCGACATCCAAAGCGTCCATTCCCGTAAAAGTCTGCTCCCACCGGATTCTCAGCTTGTCGTACTCCTGTGGATCCTGCGGCTGCGGCGTCGTCACCTGAATCGTAACGGTGTCCGATTGGCCATTTGACGCGCGGGCTGTCACGGCCGCCGTTCCGACGCCTACGGCCGTCAATCGTCCGTTGCCGTCAACCGCCAGCACGCCCGGATGATCGGATTGCCACGTTAGCTCAGGCGCGGTAGCCCCAGAAGGCGACAACACTGCCGCAAGCGTGAAAGTCTCGTATTTCATGAGCTGTGCCGGGGCATTCTCAATCGTGACTCGCTCGACATCAATGTAAGGCGTAACGGTAACTTTCGTCACGCCGGTGATTGCCGGATTCGCTTCGGAGATGGCCGTGATGTCGGCACTGCCTGCGGCAACTCCGGTAATTACACCGTTTGCATCCACTGTCGCAATCGCCGGATTGGAAGATTGCCAGTTCACCTTCCGATTTGTCGCATTCACCGGCACGAACGCAGGTTGAAGCGTACGCGTCGTCGTCGCCGGCAGTGAAACTTCGCCCGGCAGCGTGATGGCGCTCAGCGGGATTGGCGCCACAACAGTAAGCGGCACGCTCTGCGTATACCCGCCACCGTATGTAGAAACCGTGACGGTCGCTGTGCCGGCTTTCAGGGCATGAACGACGCCATAGACGACACTCGCGACCGTTGGATCGTCAATGCTCCAAGTCAAGCGGGCCTCCGAAGCATTGTCCGGCAGCGGGGAAGCGGCAATCGTCGTCTGCTCGGTTTCCGCGAGCGAAAGCGTTGCCGGCGAAACCGCAAGACCTGTGACGGGGACATAATCCGTCAGCTTCAGATCGTCGACATACCACTCCCCTTGAACGCCTGATTTGTAGTACTCGTACAAATAAATATGGCGTACATTCAGCCAGGCGGCAGGCAGCGCAGCCTCTCCCGCATAAACGCCATTGATGAAATACGTGACGGTTCTAGCATCGTTATCGACAAACAATTTTAACCGGTACCAAGCATTCGCTTCATACGTCCCGATCGTTTGGTTGCCTGCATCTTTGATCTTCCCCGCGTTGTCAAAAGAAATGACCGACACGTTGGTCGTCGCCGTAGCGGGAACAGGCGCATTCAGGCTCCGAAACTGAATATCCCTCCTATGCTGCGTACTGTTCATATACACCGTCGTTTCGAAAACCAGCTTGCCGCCAACCCCGGTATTGCCCGCCGTGTTTCCCCCGAGGTTGTTGCGGCCCGTATTGATATTCGTTGTATTCGAGACGATTTTGAGGCTGTAATCGCTGCGGCCCGGCGCATTTTCCATCATGACATAATCCGTATTTGCAGCCGATGAATAAATGCCCCATGCCCCGCCAATCGTCCCTGTGTAGGTCGTACCGTTGTACAGCTTGCTATTCTTCGCAATGGCGCTTTCATCGTAATTAATTTGGACATACACGTTCGAAGCCGCTTTGACCGCCGGCAGCCTGCCCAAGCCAGGAAATAAACCGGTAACAGCCAGCACCACACTCATCCAACAGGCTATCCATACTTTCCACGAAGCTTTCATCAGGATCCTCCATTCTGTGTTCAAGATTCTTGCTTTAGACAAGCGCTTTCAAAATGATGCGTCGCGATGACCGCCTCCCCCGTTCCATGAGGCATCATGATCGTAAACTCACCTCAAAGTGTAGGGGAGGGCGGCGTAGCGTGTCTATGTGCCGTTTCTTTCCGGCATATGCAAGATTTGAACAAGCGCCCAGAATGGCGTTAGAACAGTAATCCAGCAACAAAAAAGATCTTCCCCAGCCCGCTTTCGGCAGACGTTCAGGAAGATCTTTATCCGATTTTGGCCGACGCATCTCCGCCATCCGGAGGCTGCTGCTGCCGTGCATAATGCTGGCTTCGATCCACCCAGCGCTGCATCACTTTATTCGCTTCCTTCCGCTTCAACAGCGCCTCCGCCAGCTGAAATCCTTCTTCATAGCTGCCGACTTTCTCAAACCACATAAACCGGAGTCCGGCATTGAAAATGACATGATCCCGTTCGCGCTTCACCTCGCTGCTCTCATCACCCGCGATGATGCGACGGATCAGTTCAATCTGCTCATCCCGGCTCAGCGCTGGCAGCGGCTCGCTGCGAAAGCCGAATTTCTGCGGATCCATGACCCGCGTCTCATCCCCCCATGGCGTCACGATCCGAATGAGGCTGCTGGCATAGAGGGGCAAATCTTCCGAGCCCTCGATCCCACTG
>NZ_RXHU01000053.1 GCF_003955665.1 Paenibacillus whitsoniae | reverse complement strand
CAGCTTAATGATCGTTTTTTGTGATGATGACCTAGGCAGAGCAAGATAACAAGAAGCACGGATGAGTCGGAATAACGTTAACATACGGACGAAGGATCCTGTCGGGCAGCATATCTGGCCTCCACCTCATGGACAGGTTGAATGAAGGAATGTGGGAGCGTAGACTCTGCGAGATGTGGGAGGGTTGACCACCATGAGCTTATGTGGAGATCCAAAGGTGCAACCATACATTACCATACCATCCGTTTTTTACAACAGGTGGTTTATGTAGAGAGTCTTTTGTCCCTCGGCATATCCATAAATTTCTTCCTCTACAACTTCATACCATTGAATGTTATCTGCTAAAAAGTATTTAAAGGTCAAAAGCTGAGAAAACGAGAGTATTTGAGAGCAAAGCGTTTCTCCATAGACGGAGATTAACGTAGCAGTGAAGCAACCATATCTTTGTCTTTTTGAAAGGAAATAAATCCATTTTTTACAAAATATTCAATGGATATGTTAAATGAGATATCAATCACAGATACAATAATGATAATACCAGCCATTGTTGGAATGTGTTTAGAACCGTAAAATTAAGATCATGATCATCCAATGCTAATGCAAAATTGGAGCGCAAAAATATAAGACAGACTTACAAATTGGAGGAAGAACTCATGATTCCGTACATCAATAAAGAAGTTCCACTTACGATTTCTATGTGGGACTATTCCTGGCTCAAGGCGAACCACCCTGGCGGTGCCTACGAGGATTTGGCTAGATGTGTCGAAGAAGCCAAGATTCGCGGATATAACACTTTACGGGTAGATTGCTTTCCAAATCTTATCCTTGAGGAATCTGTGAATTTTAAGAAGAACTGGGATTCGAGGACGGAACTGCCTCAATGGGGACAAACGATGGTCGACTTTTCCTGCAACGTGCTAGAACGGCTTTCAACACTTGCGGAATTATGCCGTAAAAATGGGATCTGGTTAGGTTTGGATGCATGGGACAAAGCGAGCATGATCGGACACTACAATATTATCGAACCGCAGGATGAAGAGAAAACATTTGTGAGTTATTCCGAAACTTGGGTACAGGCTCTACGTTTGATGAGGGAAGAAGGAATATTGGAACGGACAGTATGGGTCGCCCCTATGAACGAAGTACCTCATTATTGCTGTGGAAAAGTTAGATCCATTATGGATTTGGAGCAGCGAATTAGAACTGAAGGCGAGGTTATTCTTGAAAAAAATGCGGAATTGGATAAGGCATATCAGCGTGTCAACCATTGGATGGGAGAAGCGATCAAGGAAGAAATCCGCCGAGACGGTATCCCATTGTGCTACTCATCATTAGGGGCAGAGCCGTATGCCAACAGATTAACGGATATTTACGACGTAGTTGATGTTCATTATATGCCGTCTGTGGTTATGGACGATAGCGACGTGGAAGCCTTCGAACAGACTGGAAAGGGAGCCTCCCGCTTCTCCAATTTCCTACAATTACACACATATGACTTGAAAAGCTATTCGGAAGTTTGGGATACAGCTTGTCAAAAGAATTATGGAAAAATGCTGGAAGGCGTGCGTGCTTATCATGAAAATGCGTTGAAGCATTTGACCCTTGCTTCTGGCAAAGAATTATGCCCGATAATTACAGAATCCTTTGGTCCATGTTATTTCCCAGATCATCCTGATGTTAGCTGGGACTGGTATAAAAGGTATAACGCAGATGCGGCAAAGTTAATTGCTAAGCTTCCGTTTGCAGGGACTAGCCTTTCCAACTATGCGGAACCGCAATACCGTTTATGGAAAGACGAGGAATGGCATAGGACCACCAACCTGTTTCTCCAGAATTCGTATTAACGCGAGACAGAGCAACTTTACATTACGCTAAACATTCCTGTATAGCCTAAGAAATGGGCTTTGTCAAAAAAGGAGCGCCTCGGTATGATGGGTTTGTCGACGGGTAGAAACCCAACACCATCAAGGAGGCGCTCTTATTATGAAGTTTAAGCAATCAGACGGACAAAATCAACGTATTGAAAGAATTACTACTTCACATTTTGTTGTGGGGATTGATATGGCAAAGGAAACTCAAGTAGAAGCAACAAATTATCGAGGGATTGTCCTTACAAACCAGCATCTTTCATTCAAGAATACGATCCAGGGATTTGAGAAATTACATCGTTGGATGGGAGGCTTGCAACAAAAACACCGACTAAAGAACATCATAATTGGTATGGAGCCTACGGGACACTACTGGTACAGTTTGGCTAACTGGCTTGTTGAAAAAGGCTTAAATGTCGTTTTAGTGAATCCTGCAACGACGAAGCGAAACAAGGAGAATAGAGATAATTGTCCTTCCAAGAGTGACCCGAAAGATGCTCTTGTTATTGCGGATGTTGTTAGCCGTGAATATTATTATAAGTACATTCGGCAAGCAACTCATTTTCAGAGGTTACGGACCCAGATGAATGATCGAGAATTCTGGGTTACCAATAGTGTCGGATGCAGAATCGAATCATACGATGGCTGGATATACGTTTCCCTGAGTATGCTTCTGTGTTTAAAAGATTGGACCTGTCCACGCTCCATAGCTACACTCAAAGAGTTCCCGTCTCCGTTGGATCTAAAAGGTCAATCTACGTCAGATGTTATTACAGGTTGGCGAAAATATATGAAACGAGCTGGCGGCTCAACGGGATTCAAAAGGCAGCCGAACTACTCTCTAAGGCGGTTCAGAGCGTGGGAGAGTCTGTTGCACTAAATGAGGCCAAACAGGATCTGCATCGCTTACTAGAAGAGTACGAGCGTATTGATGGCATATTGAACGAAATAGAACAAGAAATCGCGGCTTTACTTAGTGAGATTCCAATTGCTAGCCAACTTCGCTCCGTCAAAGGTTTGGGCACAATATATATTGCAGCTATTCTGGCTAGCGCGGGTGATTTGAAGCAGTACGCTCACGGTCGTCAGTTGCTACGGAAGGCCGGTTTAAATTTATCAGAGAGCATGTCTGGAAAGCGTAAAAGCCAGATCATACTCTCTAAAAGAGGAGATTCGACACTCCGAAAATATTTGTATCTAGCCACCTTAACATTAGTAGGAACAAACCCTGTATTTAAGCAATTACACGAGAATAATGTGCAAATTAAACATATGAGTAAGCAGAAGTCGATATTTAAATTTGATTCATTCGCAGGACTTCAAACATAGAAAGCACGGAGGACCGAGTTCTTTCTTCAAAAGGGCACAGACCCATCCGCTAAACGCTATCGGTCTCCACACCTTGGATAGGTGTAACGAAGCATTCCTGTAGAGCGTTAATTTTTCGCTTTGAAAGAAATGGAGCCCCCTCGTAAGATGGAATTATGCACAGGGTTAATTTCCCTAAAATTCACTATCTAGGAGGACATACTGCTATGAAATTTAAACAACAGAATGCTCAAAATCAACGGATAGAACGTATCACTAGTAATCACATTGTTGTCGGTATCGACATTGCCAAAGAGACACAAGTCGCTCGAGCTGTAACTTACCGTGGTATCGAGCTAGGCAGGCCCTGCTTGTTTAAAAATGACAAAGTGGGTTATCAAAAGCTATTAAGTTGGGTTAAATCGTTACAAATACAACATAACAAGACCAGTGTTATTGTCGGTATGGAGCCAACAGGTCATTACTGGCTTAACCTCGCCTGGTGGCTTTTAGAACAACGTTTTGAAGTAGTGACCGTTAATCCTTATCACGTTAAAAGTAACAAGGAGAATCGTGATAATTCACCCACCAAAAGTGATCTGAAAGATGCACTGGATATAGCCGATATGGTGAAGAATGGTTATTACTCCCCCTTGCGGTTCCCAACTGGTAAATACCAAGCACTCCGAAGTAACGGGCAGATTTCGCTAATCCACGATATATAAAAAAATCCAAATATAAATAATTAAATCGAAAAACCTTTCATTAGCGGCATGATAAATGAAATTGCACCCATTCCAAGTTTCATAAAGCTGCCTATGTTGCTAAACAAACCGCCTGACCCGCCTGCATTTTTGGCAGCACCTTGACCACCACCCAGTAATCCACCTGTAGAGGCCCCTCCAAACAATCCTCCAAGTCCTCCGCCACCAAGAAGCCCGAGCATGTTACCTAAACCACGAAAACTTGATATATGAGCTTTAGACCTAACATTATTCCGTGGAATCTTCTTGTCGCCTTTAAATCCTTGAAGAATAACTTGACTAACCTGCACTTCTTTCAGAACGCCATAATAGACAGAACCGTCCTTGAGTATTACGCATACTGGTGATCCTAGGCTAGCCGTTGCTTGAGCGGTGATCGTGGGTGACGATGCCAATCGTCCTTTCTGACCTACATTCACGCGACCGTGCTTTTTTGTGGGGCGTTGATAAGTATTCATGCTGCTCGCACATCCTTTTAGTGGTGTCCCTATTCTTGTCATCATATGTTGAGAAGACAAGGTCCGAATGTGCTTTTTATAAAATAAATCATTTTTAATTGAACTGCCTTGAGGGGGCTTATCTTTTGGGTGTCATTTTTTTAGTTTTATTCATCACAGGAATTTTTCTGCGATTCCGAATAAAGAGCATGATTCTGATGGCTTTCCCTAATGGACTAATCACCTGGATCAGTATAGAATCATCAGAAGATGAACTGGTACTATTGAGGAAAAAGGACGAAGTAGTTTTAAATTATAAAAACATTTATATAATCATAGATTACCCATTAAAAAAAACCAAAGTATTTGAAATAAATAATTCCAGACTACTATTAAGATCAGATTTAATAAATCAGATAAGTAAAATATATCATACCATTTATCAAGAAGAAGAAGATACGTCCAGCATTAAAACAATTCCAATGATGGAGAGAGGTAATCTTAAAAACAGGAATGAAACAAACGGCAAATACGGTATCTGGGGTCATGATCTTTGAGATCTAGATTTAGGTTCAATCAATGTCGTTAAGAAAAATAATGGAGAAATTTATTTATATCTTAATATCGAATCTTAAATGTTTTATTAGAAAACATGTATCGAAAACAACATGTCATTGATCTAATATGAACGAGGCGGTCAA
>NZ_RXHU01000052.1 GCF_003955665.1 Paenibacillus whitsoniae | reverse complement strand
CCGCACTTCCACCTCGAACCTATCAACCTCGTCGTCTACAAGGGGTCTTACATACTGGGAAATCTCATCTTGAGGGGGGCTTCGCGCTTAGATGCTTTCAGCGCTTATCCCCTCCGTACATAGCTACCCAGCGATGCCTCTGGCGAGACAACTGGTACACCAGCGGTACGTCCATCCCGGTCCTCTCGTACTAAGGACAGCTCCTCTCAAATTTCCTACGCCCGCGACAGATAGGGACCGAACTGTCTCACGACGTTCTGAACCCAGCTCGCGTACCGCTTTAATGGGCGAACAGCCCAACCCTTGGGACCTACTTCAGCCCCAGGATGCGATGAGCCGACATCGAGGTGCCAAACCTCCCCGTCGATGTGGACTCTTGGGGGAGATAAGCCTGTTATCCCCAGGGTAGCTTTTATCCGTTGAGCGATGGCCCTTCCATTCGGTACCACCGGATCACTAAGTCCGACTTTCGTCCCTGCTCGACTTGTTGGTCTCGCAGTCAAGCTCCCTTTTGCCTTTGCACTCTTCGAATGATTTCCAACCATTCTGAGGGAACCTTTAAACGCCTCCGTTACATTTTAGGAGGCGACCGCCCCAGTCAAACTGCCCACCTGACACTGTCCCCATACCGGTTCACGGTACCAGGTTAGAACTCCGATACGATCAGGGTGGTATCCCAACGGCGCCTCCACGCAAGCTGGCGCTCACGCTTCAAAGGCTCCCACCTATCCTGTACAGATCGTACCAAAGTCCAATATCAAGCTGCAGTAAAGCTCCATGGGGTCTTTCCGTCTTGTCGCGGGTAACCTGCATCTTCACAGGTATTAAAATTTCACCGGATCTCTCGTTGAGACAGCGCCCAAGTCGTTACGCCATTCGTGCGGGTCAGAATTTACCTGACAAGGAATTTCGCTACCTTAGGACCGTTATAGTTACGGCCGCCGTTTACTGGGGCTTCAATTCATAGCTTCGGGTTGCGCCCTAACCACTCCTCTTAACCTTCCAGCACCGGGCAGGCGTCAGCCCGTATACTTCGCCTTGCGGCTTCGCACAGACCTGTGTTTTTGCTAAACAGTCGCTTGGGCCTTTTCACTGCGGCCCCCTCGGGCTATTCACCCTACCGAGGCACCCCTTCTCCCGAAGTTACGGGGTCATTTTGCCGAGTTCCTTAACGAGAGTTCTTCCGCGCGCCTTAGAATTCTCTTCTCACCCACCTGTGTCGGTTTGCGGTACGGGCACCTTCGCCTGGCTAGAAGCTTTTCTTGGCAGTGTGAAATCATGACCTTCGGTACTAAAGATTTCCCTCCCCATCACAGCCCAGCCTTACGGTTAGCGGATTTGCCTACTAACCAGCCTCACTGCTTGGACGAGCATCCATCAGCTCGCGTCACTATCCTTCTGCGTCACTCCATCGCTCATAACGGCTACGGTGGTACAGGAATTTCCACCTGTTGTCCATCGACTACGCCTTTCGGCCTCGCCTTAGGTCCCGACTTACCCTGAGCGGACGAACCTTCCTCAGGAACCCTTAGGTTTTCGGCGGATCAGATTCTCACTGATCTTTTCGTTACTTATACCGGCATTCTCACTTGTATGCGCTCCACCAGTCCTCACGGTCTGACTTCAACGTACATACAACGCTCCCCTACCCATGCACTACGTGCAAGCCATAGCTTCGGTGGCGTGTTTAGCCCCGTTACATTTTCGGCGCAGAGTCACTCGACCAGTGAGCTATTACGCACTCTTTCAATGGTGGCTGCTTCTAAGCCAACATCCTGGTTGTCTGTGCAACTCCACATCCTTTCCCACTTAACACACACTTGGGGACCTTAGCTGATGGTCTGGGCTGTTTCCCTTTTGACAATGGATCTTAGCACTCACTGTCTGACTCCCGGAGTAAAGTTTGTGGCATTCAGAGTTTGACTGGACTTGGTAACCCTTGGCGGGCCCCGCACCCAATCAGTGCTTTACCTCCACAACTCAACCTCCGAGGCTAGCCCTAAAGCTATTTCGGGGAGAACCAGCTATCTCCGAGTTCGATTGGAATTTCTCCGCTACCCCCACCTCATCCCCGAATTTTTCAACATTCGTGGGTTCGGGCCTCCAGTGAGTGTTACCTCACCTTCACCCTGGACAGGGGTAGATCACACGGTTTCGGGTCTACGTCCACGTACTCATTCGCCCTATTCAGACTCGCTTTCGCTGCGGCTCCGTCTCTTCGACTTAACCTCGCACGGGAACGTAACTCGCCGGTTCATTCTACAAAAGGCACGCCATCACACATAAAGAGTGCTCTGACTTCTTGTAAGCACACGGTTTCAGGTTCTGTTTCACTCCGCTTCCGCGGTGCTTTTCACCTTTCCCTCACGGTACTGCTTCGCTATCGGTCACTAGGGAGTATTTAGCCTTGGCAGATGGTCCTGCCGGATTCCGACGGGGTTTCACGTGACCCGCCGTACTCAGGATCCCTCTAGGCTTGCGTTTGTTTTGGGCTACAGGGCTATTACCTTCTATGCCGGACCTTTCCAGATCACTTCGCCTAACAAACATGGGCCATAACGAGGTCCTACAACCCCAAGGGGCAAGCCCCTTGGTTTGGGCTGTTCCGCTTTCGCTCGCCGCTACTGACGGAATCACTTTTGTTTTCTTTTCCTCCAGGTACTTAGATGTTTCAGTTCCCTGGGTATGCCTCTACATTACCTATGTATTCAGTAATGAGTAACTGCGCATTACCACAGCTGGGTTCCCCCATTCGGACATCCCCGGATCAAAGCCTGCTTACGGCTCCCCGAGGCATTTCGTCGTTCGCCACGTCCTTCTTCGGCTCC
>NZ_RXHU01000051.1 GCF_003955665.1 Paenibacillus whitsoniae | reverse complement strand
AGGGTCTAGCCCCTCTTAATGGTCGCCGCCGAGCCAATTTTGCTCAAAATGGCGGTAATTAAGAGGGTCTGGCCCTCTCTAATTCGATGAAATTATCTTATTTCGCTGTGCTAACAGGGCTTGGCCCCTCTTAACGGCTGTCGCCGAGCTGAATTCGCCGAAATGAATCATAAACGTTGCCTATTTGCCCGCCCCCACCATTCCTCCTCACTAACTACCCGCCACACTTGACGCATCCATTCACGACACTCCCCGCATAGCAAGCCTTAAGGCCCCCGCGGATGATTCTGCGCTCCTTTAACAAGCATCCAGTTACCTACCCAACCTGCCACCTCAGCCCGATCACCCAACCGTTTAACGAGTCCCCCCATCTCTCTCCAATCCAACAACCAAAAAAAAGCCGCCCCACAGTCACTCGTGACCAGGGACAGCCTTTTCTTCTCCAATGTTTGCTGCGACATCCAAGCAACCACAGCCCTCAGGCCGGCCGCTTCACCATCCGCGCCTGCCGCCACTTGCCGAACTGGTAGTAGAGCACATTCAACGTCGCCGCGACGGAGAACGAGACCGGAAAGCTCCACCAGATCACGTCGAAGCCGTACTGGTGCGACAGCACGGTTGCGAGCGGAATCCGCACCAGCAGCAGGGCGATGAACGCGACGAGCAGCGGGAACATGACAGCTCCAGCTGACCGCACGACCCCGCCGATCACATTGAAAATGCCGAAAATCATAAACGACCACAACGTGAGGTTGTTGATGTGCATGCCGATGCCGATCGCTTTTCCTTCCGGCGGAAGGAAGAACGACACGACCTCGCGGTTGAAGAGCAGCAGCACAGCGACGATCAGGCCGGTCATCCCGATGTTCACCGCCACGCCGGTCCACGCGATGCGGTTCACGCGGCTCCATTTGTCGGCGCCAATATTTTGTGCGGCCATGGAGGTGACCGCACCGCCGATCGCCATCGCCGGCAGCTGCACATAGCTCGAGATTTGCATCGCCACGCCGAACGCGGCGGTCGACTCCGCGCCATAGCCGTTCACAAGATGAACGAGCAGCAAGTTGCTGACCGACACGACGACCATGTTCAGGCCCATCGGCAGCCCTTTTTGAATCAGTGTCCGAATAATCCCCCAGTTGATGCGAAGCAGCGGTAAATCCTCGCGCGTGATGCGCAGGAAATATTTTTTTCGGTAGAGATAGATAACGAGCAGCCCAAGACTAATCAACTGGGCGAAAAACGTCGCCACCGCGGAGCCGGCAATCCCCATTTTCGGAAAAGGCCCCATGCCTTGGATCAGCAGCGGGTTCAAAGCCACATCAAGCACGGCGGATAGCAGCAAAAAGTAGAACGGCGTTTTCGCATCTCCCGACCCTCGCAGAATGGCCATAATCAGGTTGTAGCCGAACGTAAATGGAATCCCCGCAAAAATAATCCGCGTATACGTCATCGCAAATTCTTTCACGTCCGGCGGCGTGCTCATCCAGTCCAAAATGGTCGAACAGAAAATAAGCCCGAACAGCGCCAACAACACCGACAACGCGAAGAAGAAGATCGTGCTCGTGCCGACCACCTTTTTCGCTTCTTGTACGCGGCCTCCGCCGATATGCTGACCGATAAGAATGACCGCGGCCATGGCGATCCCGAAGATGGAGCTCGTCAGAAAAAACATAATAATATTGGCGTTCGACGTCGCCGCCAGCGCAACTTCGCCAAGATAATTGCCGATCCAGATTGCATTGATCGATCCGTTCAGCGACTGCAGGACGTTCCCCAGCAAGATCGGCAGGGAGAACAGAATTAACGTTTTCGTAATTGGACCTTCGGTCAAGTTCGGTCGGGCTTTTTTCTCTCGTTGCTCACGCATGTATGCCTCCTATATGCCGTTTATCGTACATTTCTTTCTTCTACTATATCATTTTTTGGAATTATTCTAAAAGCGCAGCGTAAATCTCTCTTTCGATTGGACACAACCTAGTTTTTTTAGTACGATGTTCATAGAAAGTTAACAAAATTAAACATGATGAGGATGGACCGCGTAAGGGGGAGATGGAATGTTTCGACTGGGACAGAAAGTGATTTTTGTTGAAGACTGTTTAGAGCAAAATCTGCCGATTGGCGGATATGGATATATTATCGCGTATGATCGCAACAACGATAACGTTTTTGATTATGTTGTTCGTTCGCCTAAGGATAACAAGCATTACTATGTGCCTGCATCGGACATCGAACTGGAAGAAGTGCTGCTTCGCGAGGAAGCGGAACGCGTCGAGAAGGAAGCGTTGATCGATTATGCGCTCAAGACGAAGAACGCGGAGCTGTTTCAGTGGGTTATGACCGGGGAGCGGCCGGCCGAGCAAGCGCAAGAACGGGAGAAAGATGTGCAGTCCCGGGAGGATTTTATTAAGCAAATCGGGCTGAAAGCCTGGATTTAAACGAATATCGCTGATGCGTCGATCTTATCCAAGATCGGCGCATTTTTTTGTTGCGCAATGCAGAAAATGGTGGTAAATTAGTTTTCATCGAACACAGAACTAAAATGGTATTTAAGTTCTAGTGACGAACGGAGGATGCGAATGGACGCTAAAAAAGCGCTGATCCTGGATTCAGCGAAGAAATCTTTTGCCCTATTCGGCTACAAGGCCACGACGATGGACCATATCGCCAAGATTGCCGCAGTCGGCAAGGCGACGATTTACTCGTTTTTCACCAATAAAGAGGATCTGCTTCGTGAAATCGTACAGGGAATCATCGCGGAAATGAGGAAGGCCGCCGATGAAGCGATCGGGAAGGGGACGACGTCCTCCGAGAAAATCCATGAGGCGCTGTATGCGATTCTCATTTTCCGTAAGGAGCATGAGCTGCTCATCCAACTGTCACACGAGGTGCAGCAGTTCGGCAACCCGATCACGGCGGAGGTGCTGGGCAGCATCGAGACGGAGGTCGTGAACTATATCAGCGAGCATATCGAGCGGGGAATTGCGGCCGGCACGATGAAGGCGTGCGATCCAAAGCTAACGGCTTTTCTTATTTTGAAGCTGTATGTGGCGCTCGTGTTCGACTGGGAGAAGCAGAACGAGCCTCTAAGCAATGAGCGCGTGCTGGAGCTGCTGCAGCTGTATTTCGGGAACTTTTTGCAGGTATAAAAATGGAGGGACATGGCAGCAAGCCTAGGCTCAAAGCAGCACCATGTCCTTCGGCAACGCCTTTTTTATTTTTGCAGTACTTTGTGGAGGGATTTTTTATGAAGTTTATTCGACCAATGGTTTATTCTGTGATGGCGGTCGTCATCGGCACAAGTGCTTTTCTACTAACAACGGGGCGGGCGACGAGCCAGACGGATGCGGCGAACCAAGTTCACCCCACGGCCTACATTGAAAAAAATGAAGTCAGCGCCTCCTTCAAGGTCGGCGGTCGGATCACGGAGATCCTTGTCAAAGAAGGCGACACGGTGACCAAAGGGCAGGTGCTGGCTCGCCTGCAAAGCACGGAGATCGAGGCGAAGGTCGCACAGGCCAAAGCGGCGGTGCTGCTCGCGCAAGGCAAAATCGCCGAAGCGGAAGGGGCGACGGCGACGGCCGAGGCGAAGAAGCAGCAAGGCATCGCCGGCGTGACCGTGACGGCGGATACCGCCGAGCAGCAGGTCGCGCAGGCGCAAGCTGCCGTGGCTGCGGCGCAGGCGAAGGTCGATGCGCTCCATAACGGCGCGCGACCGGAAGAGAAGAAGCAGGCGGAGATTCAGGCGCAGGCGGCGAGCGAGGTGTTAGCGGTTGCCGAGCAGAACCTGAATCGGATGAACGCCATGCTGGCGCAAGGACTCGTCTCGCAGGCGGACGTGGACAAAGTCAAAGTCAGCTACGAAGAGGCGAAGACGAAGCGGGACCTGGCGCAGCAGCAGCTGAGCATGGCGAACCAAGGCCCGCGCGAGGAGGAAGTACGCGGAGCGGAAGCCCTGCTCGCGCAGGCGCAAGCGGCGCTGAAGCTGGCCGAGGCGAACCGCGGGACGGTGGCGGTGCGCGAGGGCGACGTCGCTGCGGCGGATGCCGCCGTGCAGCAGGCGAAGGGCGCGATTCAATCCGCGCAGTCCGGCGAGCAGCAGGCGAAGGCCGCTCAGCTTGAGGCGGAAACGTACCTCAGCTACACGGAGCTGACGGCGCCGAGCGACGGCTTGATCCTCTCTCAGTCTGCACAGCCGGGTGAATTGGTTGGCTCCGGCTTCCCGGTGTTCTCGATGGAGTCGACATCGACGACGTGGGCGAAGTTTTACCTGCCGGAAACGGCGATTGCGAACCTCAAAGTTGGCAATACGATCTCCATGACGCTGGTCGCAACCGGCGAAAAGGTTGTCGGCACTGTGAAATCCATCGCAGCCGCACCGGATTTTGCCGTGAAGAAAGCAACGCAGACCGCAGGGGAAACCGATATCCGCTCGTTCGGGATCAAGGTTGAGCTTCAAGCACTGCCCGAGTCGGCTTCGACCGGCATGACCTTGCAGTGGAACGGTAAAGAAGGGTGATGAGCAACATGGAGCTTCGCATCGGCAAGCTGATTGCGGAGGAATGGCGGAGTATTATCAAGGATCGTCGCTTGTTCCTCTTGTTATTTTTCATCCCGGTGATGTACACGGTCTTATTCGGTTCGATTTATATGCATCATAAAGTGACGGACATGGCGACGGTCGTGATCGACGAGGACCAGAGTCCCTTGAGCCGTCAAATTCTTCAAGCGTTTGAGGAAAGCGAGACGTTTGAGATTCGCAAGGAATATCATTCGGAGGAAGAGGTGAAGCAGGCGCTGGAATCCGGGGAAGCAAAGGTCGGGCTCATCATTCCTTCCGGTTTTGAAGCGAAGCTGAAGCATGGCGAAACGCTGCCGCTCCTCACCTTGATCGACGGCAGCAATATGATGATTTCGAACTCGGCCACCAAAGGGGCGAACGAAGTCATCACGACGTTTTCCATGGGCTATTCGCAGAAAAAGCTCCAACTCCAGCAAGGTCTGCAGGACGATCAGGTGATGAACACCTTGTCGCCGATTCCGTTCCGCTACCGCATCATGTACAATCCGACGTTCAATTACAGCGACTTTATGCTGTATGGCCTGGTGGGCGCGATTTTGCAGCAAGTGTTGTTCCTGGGGATCGCACTCACGATTACGCGCGAGAAGGACGGCGGTACGTGGAGCCGGTTCGAGGCTTGGAAAAAGAATCCGTGGCGCATCGCCTACGCGAAGACGGCTCCGTATTTCCTTATCAACGTGTTTAACACGGCGATTGCGTTGGTCATTGCGCTGTACGCGTTCGGTGCCCCGATGGCGGGCAGCCTGTTGGTTGGCTTTGCAATCGTGCTCTGTTTCACCTATGCGGTATGCGGCATCGGCTATCTTGTTTCCCTGTTCTCCGGGAACCAACTTGGCGCGACGCAAACCGCGATGCTGATCGCCGTGCCGTCGTTCATGCTATCCGGCTTCACCTGGCCTTTTGAGGCCATGCCTCGGGCGCTCCAGATCGTCGGCCATCTGCTGCCGCTCACGTATTTCCTGGACGGCATCCGCAACGTGTTCGTCAAAGCGAACGATTTTGCCGTCATTCGGCACGACTGCCTGGCCCTCTTGCTCACGGGGACGCTGACGTATTTTATCGCCATGCTGCTGACCCGGTTCGTCGTTTTCTCCTCAAAGAAAACAGCCGATACCCCAGCCCCCGCATCGCTGCTGTCCGGTCAGAACCTCACGATGTAACAGGAAGGATGTACACTGCTATGAAAAAAACAATAATCACGCTGTCCGCTGCGCTTCTGCTGATTTCGAGCATCACGCCGGGGCTGGCGCTGGCCGATACTTCGACGACAACCACGGATCCCGATCAAAATGTGTATGTGAACGCGGAGGTACTGGAAATCGTCTCCTCCGTAGATCTGGATTTTGTGCTCGATAAAGCGCTCAAAGACTCGCACAACCTGGCTATGCTCACGCTCAAATATGCGGCGCAGGGCAGCAAAAAAGCCGACCTCGAGCAGCAAATGAACGACATGGGCTCGGCGAGCTTTACCCCTGGTCATCTGCCGAGTACGCCGGCAGAAGTGACCAATACAGGCAATCCGGCGCTGCCGGGCTTGACAGATCCGACGGACATCGCGTGGACGATTATGCAGGACACCGCGATGAACCAGATGCTGCAGGGCATGGGCGCCCTCGCCGGTGGCATGAACACCATCATCTCCGCGCAGCGCGCGCAAATGAAGACGGCGGCCCATCAGCTCGGCACCGACCAGCGCAATTCGCTGCTGCAGACGGACGAGGCACGCGCCGGCATCCGGCTCCAGACGATTGCGCAGTACGTCACGCTGCTGGGGCAGAAGAAGCAGCTTGATTTTATGCAGACGTATCTGGATGTGATGGATAAAGACCTGCTCAAAGCCACGCTGTTTGCCCAGCAGGGGCTCGCGTCGAACGACGACGTGCAGACCGTCCAGAAAGCGATCCGCAAGCAAAAAGACGATCAAGCCACATTGCTGAACAACTACCGGCTAGGGCTCGTCCAGCTGTCGACGGACATCGGGATTTCGTACGATCCGAACCTGCAGTTGAAAGACATCGATGGGATCATCGTGGAGCCGATCGCCAAGACGGATACCGTGACGCTGCTCAAAGCGTCCTACCAAATGAAAGCCGCCGGCAACAATATCGACGAGGCGGTGTGGGGAACGACGCATACCGTGACGTCGAACACGTACGGGGACACGTACCAAGGCGTCAATCTGGCGATCAACGGGCAAAAGAACGAGCAAACCCGCCTGGAATTGACGAAGAAAATTCAGGCGACCTATACCGATGCGGAGAACGCGTACCAAGCGGTTCTCGCCGAGCAGCTGGGCCTGAGCGACGTGCAGGCCGATCAAGGCAATATGCAGCTTCGCTATAAGCTTGGCGTCATCGCTAAACACGACTTGAATAAGTTCACGCTCAAAGTCCAGCAGACGGAGACCACCCTTGCGGCGGCAAAGTTGAAATACTACGTGCTTCGAGAAAAAGCGAAAGCGATGGACACCGGCTTTATTCAATAAATGCATAAGCTGCTTCCGACGACGGTCCTACCGTTTGTTGGGGGCGGCTTTTCCTCTTTTCTCACACACGCTGCACCGGCTTACCTGTAAGATGTACATCAAATTCTTCCGAAACTATTTTCCTCTCATCTCCCACATTTACATGTACAAAATGCAGCTTCTTTCCCACCGTACTCACCCGCAACGGCATACACCATTAACTGTGTAAACCCTAAGGAATCCGAGTGTCCTGCATTGAGTTCGCGATATTTCTGGGATATAATGAAAAGAATGACTAACGCCTGATTTTATGCAGTATGACGAACATGTGTAAATTCAGGCAATTGCCGATACAAGGGGTGTAACGAACGTGAGCATTACCAAAGAAAACGTCGAGCACGTAGCCAAGCTGGCGCGCCTCGAGCTGAGCGATTCCGAGAAAGATCTTTTTACCGAGCAGCTTAATGCCATTTTAAAATATGCGGAGCAGCTGAACGAATTGAACACCGAAGGCGTTGCACCGACCAGCCATGCGATGCCGCTTGTGAACGTCATGCGCGAAGACGTTGCCAAACCGTCGCTGCCGATCGAGAAAGTGTTCCTCAATGCGCCTGACCAGGAAGACGGACAGTTTAAAGTGCCGGCCGTTTTAGAGTAAGAAACCCCAATCGAAAAGGAGTGCCTGTCGTTGTCTTTGTTTGAACAGAACCTTAAGCAGATCCAGGCGAAGCTGGAGAGCCGGGAAATTTCCGTTTCCGACCTCGTGGATCAATCGTACACAAGAATTCAGCAAGTGGACAATAAAGTCCGCGCCTTTCTTACCTTAGATGAAGAAAATGCACGGCAAGCTGCAGCGCAGCTGGACAAGCAGCTCGCATCCGGCGGCGCGGCGCGCGGCGCCCTATTCGGCCTGCCAGTCGGCATCAAGGACAACCTTGTGACCGAAGGCTTGCGCACGACTTGCGCGAGCAAATTCCTTTCCAATTACATGCCGATCTATGACGCGACCGTCGTGTCCAAGCTGAAGGACGCGCAAACCGTGACTATCGGCAAGCTGAACATGGACGAGTTCGCGATGGGCGGCTCGAACGAGAACTCCGCCTACCATCCGACGCACAATCCGTGGAACACGGATTACGTGCCTGGCGGCTCCAGCGGCGGCTCCGCAGCGGCGGTCGCAGCAGGCGAAGTGTACTTCGCCCTGGGCTCGGACACCGGCGGCTCCATTCGCCAGCCGGCCGCTTACTGCGGTATCGTCGGCCTGAAGCCGACGTACGGCCTCGTGTCCCGATACGGGCTCGTCGCGTTCGCGTCTTCCCTCGACCAGATCGGGCCGCTGACTAAGAACGTTGAAGACGCGGCATACGCGCTTCAAGCCATTGCGGGCTACGATCCGAAGGATTCCACATCGGCGAACGTCGCGCTGCCGGACTACCTGAGCGCGCTGACCGGCGATGTGAAAGGGCTGCGCATCGGCGTGCCGAAGGAATACCTGGGCAAAGGCATCGACCCGGCTGTGAAAGAGAAAGTGCTGGAGGCGCTGAAAGTGCTCGAAAGCCAAGGCGCCGTCTGGGAAGAAGTGACGCTTCCGCATTCCGAATATGCGGTGGCGACGTACTACCTGCTCGCTTCCTCGGAAGCGTCGTCCAACCTCGCTCGCTTCGACGGTATCCGTTACGGCGTGCGCTCGGACAACGCGAACAACCTGCTGGACGTGTACAACCTGTCCCGGAGCGAGGGCTTCGGGCCGGAGGTCAAGCGTCGTATCATGCTGGGTACCTACGCGCTCAGCTCGGGCTATTACGACGCATACTATAAGAAAGCGCAGCAAGTACGCACCTTGATCAAACAAGATTTCGATCAAGTTTTCGCCAACTACGATGTCATCATCGGGCCGACGGCGCCGACGCCGGCTTTCAAGATCGGTGCGCAAAGCAGCGACCCGCTGACGATGTATTTGAACGATATTATGACGATTCCGGTCAGCTTGGCGGGCATTCCTGCGATCAGCGTGCCGTGCGGATTCGTGAACGACATGCCGGTCGGTTTGCAGATCATCGGCAAAGCGCTGGATGAAGCGACCGTTTTGCGCGTCGCCCATGCGTTCGAGCAAAGCACGGATCATCACAAACAGCGCCCGCAGCTGTAGGATTTTCAGTCAAGAGTTACGAAGGAGGCAGTCATTTTGTCGGCAACAGATACCCAATTTGAAACGGTGATCGGTCTGGAAGTTCACGTCGAGCTCCATACCGCTTCTAAAATATTTTGCAGCTGCGCCACCTCATTCGGCGCCGAGCCGAACTCGAATACATGCCCGGTATGCTTAGGGCATCCCGGCGTCCTGCCGGTGCTGAACCGGCAGGCGGTGGAATACGCCATGAAAGCGGCGATGGCGCTGAACTGCACGATCGCCACGGACAGCAAGTTCGATCGCAAAAACTATTTCTACCCGGACTCCCCGGACGCATACCAGACATCGCAGTACGATCAACCGATCGGCGCGAACGGCTGGATCGATATTGAAGTGAACGGCGAGACCAAGCGGATCGGCATCACGCGCTTGCACCTCGAAGAAGATGCAGGCAAGCTGACGCACGTAGACGGTGGCTATGCCTCACTCGTCGACCTTAACCGTGCGGGCACGCCGCTGATCGAGATCGTCTCCGAGCCGGACCTCCGCTCGCCGGAGGAAGCGCGCGCTTACCTTGAGAAGCTGCGCGCCATCATGCTCTATTGTGACGTGTCTGACGTCAAAATGGAGGAAGGTTCGATGCGCTGCGATGCCAACGTATCCCTGCGCCCGTTCGGCCAGGAAAAATTCGGTATCCGCGCCGAGCTGAAGAACATGAACTCCTTCCGCGGCGTACAACGCGGTTTGGAATATGAAGAGATTCGCCAAGCGGATATTCTCCGCAGCGGCGGCGAAGTTGAGCAAGAAACGCGCCGTTGGGACGACGCCCAGGGCAAGACGCTTTCCATGCGCGGCAAGGAAGATGCGCACGACTACCGTTACTTCCCGGACCCGGATCTCGTGGCGCTTCACATTGACGATGCGTGGAAAGAGCGCGTCAGAGCAACGATTCCGGAGCTGCCGGACTCCCGCAAAGCGCGCTACACGAGCGAGTTTGGCCTTCCGAGCTACGATGCTGAAGTTATCACCGGTTCGATGAAGCTGGCCGATTTCTTTGAGCAAAGTCTCGCGTACACAAAGGATGCCAAAGCGGTATCCAACTGGATCATGGGCGACCTGCTCGGATACCTCAACTTTAACAATCTGGAATTCTCGGATGTGAAAGTGACAGGCCAGGGCTTGGGCGAAATGATCGGCCTGATCGAGAAAGGCACGATCTCCAACAAAATCGCCAAAACCGTTTTCAAAGAAATGATCGAAACCGGCAAGCTTCCAGGTCAAATCGTGGAAGAGCAAGGTCTCGTACAAATCAGCGACGAGGGTGCGATCAAAGCGGTTGTCGAGCAAATCGTCGACAACAACCCGCAATCCGTTGCCGACTACAAAGCCGGCAAAGAAAAAGCCGTCGGCTTCCTTGTCGGTCAAGTGATGAAAGAAACCAAGGGGAAAGCGAACCCGGGTCTCGTCAATAAATTAATTGTGGAGTGTCTGCAAAGCAAGTGATAGAGGTAGTTCAAAAAGCCGTCTTTTGATCACGAAGAGACTCAGGATGCGAATTCGGCATCGAATCTTGCGTTCACCTTCGAAGTGCGGTGCTCATGTAGGTTTTGCCTACACTCCGCTCCTCCTTCTTCAGGTTCTCGCAACCTTCTCGGTGCTGAAAAGCCTGCTTTTTGAACACGTACTGATAGAGTAGAAGTGGTGATCCTCATTGTCGGGACACCACTTTTTTTTCAATTTTCGTGAAAGGGAAGATGCGTATTGGCGATTCAGCGGCTGCACCTGCAAACTAACGAGGAAATCCTCAGGCTCCTTTCACTGCAACTTGCTTCTTATCGTGTAGAAGCTGAAATCATCGGATTTGACGACATTCCACCGTTGAAAGACGGCATTCCATCCATTCGTGAAGCGCTGGCGACCGAAACGTTCTATGGCTATTTGATCACGGAACCTGGTCAACAAGAACCGACGCTCGCCGGCGCCATTTCCATTTCCCACGACAGCTGCGTGGTAACCATTTGCCGGCTCATGGTGCATCCTGATTTTTTTCGCAAAGGGATTGCTAGCAGCTTGATCGCGCATATAGTAGAAGAACAGGAGCAGTTGGGCGCGGCGCGCTTTATCGTCTCGACCGGGTCGGCGAATCTGCCGGCGATTGAGCTGTACGAACGCTTTGGCTTCGTCGTCCGCCGCGTGTTTACCGTTCCGCCCGGCGTCAGCCTGACAACGTTCGAGCGTCCGGCTACCTCGGAATTGTCCTGAATCCTTATCGTACATAGGAGTGGTGCGGTCATGAGTAACCCTTGGGTCATCGATCAGCTACATATTACTATTCGTCTCGTCGGGGCGCTGCTTCTTGGAGGACTCATTGGGTTCGAGCGGGAGATGAGCGCTCATGCGGCAGGACTGAGAACACACATTCTGGTCTGTGTCGGCTCCGCACTTGTCATGCTTCTTTCGATTTACGGCTTCGGCGCCTTTGCCAACGAAACGAATGTGCGCCTTGACCCTTCCCGGTTGGCTGCGCAAGTGATCAGCGGCATCGGTTTTTTGGGCGCAGGCACAATTATGTTTAACGGGAGATCCATCACCGGTCTTACAACGGCTGCCTCCCTCTGGGTCGTGGCGGGCATTGGTCTGGCTATGGGAGCGGGCTTTTATTTCCCGGCGGCGCTCGTTTGTTTCATGGTGCTGCTCTCGCTTTGGATATTGAATAAAGTGGAGCACCGCTTTTTTAACGGCAAAAAAATCCGCATTCTCAAAATTACCGCCGTCGATCAACCGGGAACGTTAGGTCTAATCACTACGCTGTTAGGCAGCAAGAAGGTCGATATTCGGCAAATCAAGCTGGAACAGATCGACGTGGAGGGTAAACCCAATCTCGTGCAAATTACGTTCCATGTCACCATTCCAAAACCTTCTCTCATTGGCGCCATTTTAGAGGAAACGAACGGCATGCCCGGTGTGACAGACGTCACCATCGAAACCAGCAAGAGTGTTTGAAGGGTTCGCGAAGAGGGCGGCGTCTAACCAAGTGGGAAAGCAGAAAGGGGGAATCGGCCGTGGAAGAGTTGACGGATGAACAATTGATTGTGCAGGTCCGTCAAGGCTATGCCGAGGCGTACCGGATCCTTATTGAACGGCACCAGCGCTATATTTATACCTTGGTATACCGGATCGTGGGGCACAAGGAAACCGCTGAGGATCTTACCCAGGACGTCTTTGTTAAGCTGTTCCGATCTCTGCCCAATTTTCGGGGAGATGCCAAATTTACAACCTGGCTGTACCGCATGACGATGAACCTTGTCACGGATTACAAGCGAGCGCAGAAACGCAGACCTTACGTGGCATTGCTGGATAAAATGAAAGGCTGGTTCGGCGAGACGCGCGAACAGCCGGAAGAGGCCCTGCTGCGCAGGGATGAGCAGCAGCGGATGCAAGACCTGCTTGCGCAGTTGCCGGATAAATACCGGATTGTCCTGTATTTGCATCATTATAAGCAGCTGTCTTACCACGAAATGAGCGCCGTGACCGGGCTCCCCCTCAAGACATTGGAGACGAGACTGTATAGAGGCAAGGCGCTTTTGAAACGCAAATGGCTGGAGGTGAACGCGCATGAGCGACAAGCTGCAAGAGGACGAGCTCCTCAACCGTTATCTGAATAGACTGCTGGATGACATGCCTGTCATGGAGCCCTCCGGCGGTTTGACGAACCACATCATGAAGCGGATTTCCATGACGGGGGCGGGGAATGCGTCACTGACTGTTCAGCCAAGCTCGCCGGCGCCGAACCGCCGTTGGAGAAATGGCGCCATTGCTCTGGTGGCCACCGTCCTTTTTATTCAATCGGGCCTTATTCATTATGTGCTGCGCATTCAGGACGGCGTTATTCAATTAGCCGATTATATTCAGCAAATAGCGCGGTAAAGCCGCTGTCAGGAGGGAGACTTTTGAACATCCGCAATGACCGTTACAGCGCCCCCGACAATCGCCTGGATCCGACTTTTTCGCCGCTTATGCCTTACGAACCGGCAGCTCGCAAACGCAAATGGCTTACTGGTGTATTATCGATGGTCGTTCCCGGCTTGGGGCATTTTTATTTGGGACTGATGCAGCGCGGGCTGTTTTTCATGCTCCTGGTTGTGCTGGACATTTTCATGATTACGTTTCTCGCGAATCAGCAAAACACGAGCGCTCCGGCCGTCACGTTGTTTTCGTTATGCCTGCCGGTCGTTTATTTCTACAGTCTTTTCGATGCGCTGCAGCTGACGGATCGGCTCAACCGGTATGCCGAGCTCCTTCAAATGGCCGGCACAGCCTGGGAAGGGGAGTACCCGGCTTCGCTGCAAAGAATGATGAAGGGAACGAATTTAGGCATTCTGCTGATTGTGACGGGCTGTTTGGTTTTTCTGGTGAGTAAGAAGCCGGATTGGTTTTCGTTCCTATATAACATGATGGGGTCGCTTATCGGCTCGTGTGTGCTTATCCTAGCCGGACTGGCGATGTTCGTGCTTGACACGCGAAAAAACAAATAACTTCCGCCTGTTTCCATCGAACCGACATTGACAAAAGTCAATTCCCGCACGTACAATATAATGTAAGGTTTTATCATGAACATCTAGGTGGTGAGTTTCATGGCAGCACAATTAGAGCAAGCATTAGCCAAATTGAAAACAACAGGGGTACGGATGACGCCTCAGCGGCATGCGATTCTTTCCTATTTGCTCGATTCCATGACTCATCCGACGGCCGATGATATTTACAGATCTCTTGAATCGAAGTTTCCTAACATGAGCGTAGCGACTGTTTACAATAACCTGAAAGTGTTTATCGAATCGGGACTCGTTCGGGAACTGACATACGGGGATAGCTCGAGTCGCTTTGATGCGGATATGACAGATCATTATCACGCGGTATGTGATGTGTGCGGTAAAATATCGGATTTCGAGTTCCCGCGGCTATCGGATATGGAGCAAGCGGCAGCTGAACAGACCGGATTCCGGGTTGGCGGTTATCGGATGGAGGTCTATGGCACATGCCCGGCCTGTGCGGAGTCAACCAAGCATTAACAAAGGCACAATTCCTCATTTATGCCCAATCTGTTGTATAATTAAACGTGTTCGCGCTTTCTCTCGTCTAGAGAAAGAGGACACGTTTTTTTATTTCATCCAAAGGAAGTGAACGCTTGAAATCATTCCGTCGAATTATCCTGGCCTTCTTGCTGTGTACCTTTATGCTTGCTGTGGGAGCGGGCGTTTATCTGTATCAGCAGTTCTCCCCGAATCGAACGCAAGTTGAAGCCTCTTACCATGAGCTCAATAAGCCTGTCTTTTATCAAGGCGACTATTATACAACGAGTGCCATAGGCGTGAGAGAAAGCCTGAAACTGCCGCTCGCGCTCATTCAGGAATGGATGGATCCCAACATCATCTATGAAAAAAGCAGCGATTCCGTCATCGTCACGACGAAGGACAAAGTGCTGCGCATGAAGACCGCCGAGCTGTCGGCGCTCATTAACGAGAAGCCGATTTCGCTTTCTTTTCCGATTGAGAAAAAAGGAGAGACCGTCTACGTCCCCCTGGAGCCGCTTCGCCAGCTGTATCCGTTTGAAGTGCGAGAGTCAGAGGCAACAGGGGCTGTGCTGCTTTTCAAGCAAGGGGACGTCGTCAAATGGGGCAAAATCACGAGCAAAAAGCCCGTGCAGTTGCGCACCTCCGCTTCTATTAAAGCACCGTACATCGCCAATGTGCCACCCGGCGAGCTCGTTATGATTCTCGGCGAGGAGAATGACTGGGTCAAAGTCCAGCAATCCAGTGGTCCCATCGGCTATGTGAAAAAGAAAGAGCTTACCGAGGATCACGTCGAAACGATCCCGGTTCAGGAGTCCAAGGATTCCTACGCGCCCTGGAAACCGCCGGGTAAGCTGAATATGACGTGGGAGCATGTCATTACTAAAAACCCGGACACCGCCAAGCTCGGTGAGATGCCGGGGCTGCAAGTCGTCAGCCCGACATGGTTCTCACTGGCGGATGAGAAAGGCCGTATCAACAATCTGGCGGATGCCTCGTATGTCAAATGGGCCCAAAGCCGCAACTATCAAGTGTGGGCGCTCTTCAGCAACGGCTTTGATCCCGACCGCACGGCTAAAGCTCTTGCTTCTTATGACTCGCGCATGAACGTTATCAAGCAGCTCCTTAGCTTCGCGCAGACCTACCATCTGCAAGGGATCAACATTGATTTTGAGAATGTCTATCTGAAAGATAAAGATAACTTGACGCAATTCGTGCGCGAATTGACACCGTTCATGCACGCACAGGGGCTTGCCGTGTCCATCGACGTCACCCCGAAATCTACGAATGAAATGTGGTCGATGTTTTATGACCGCACCGCGCTGTCTCAAGTCGTCGATTATATGATGCTGATGGCGTACGACGAGTATTGGGCGACCAGCCCCAAGTCTGGCTCCGTGTCCTCGCTGCCTTGGACGGAACGCTCGGTTACGACGCTGCTGAATACGGAGAAGGTACCTTCTTCTAAACTTGTCCTGGGCATCCCCTTCTATACGCGTCAATGGACGGAGGAGACTGCAAACGGCAAAACAACGGCAACCTCCAAAACGTTGACGATGGAAGCCGCGCAGGCCATTATTAAGGATAAAAAGCTGACGCCTGTCTTTTTGCCTGACACGGGCCAGAATTACGTCGAGTATAAAGACGGCAATAAGCTGATCCGTATTTGGCTCGAGGATGAAGACTCGCTTAAGTCCAGGCTTGAGATCGTGAAAAAGTACGACCTCGCAGGCATAGCGACCTGGCGCCGCGGCTTTGAGGTCCCGGCAACTTGGCCGATTTTGCAGAAAGGTCTGCAGCCCTAGTCAGCACAAAAAAGCCGAATCCCTTTCAAGGGACTCGGCTTTTTTAGTGCCGCTTTGCTCAGTGCGGCTTTTGCTCGTATTCGCGGCTCGGTTCGAAGTGAGCCTCTTGCCCTGCGGCCGTTTCGTTTTGCGCGGCAGGTTGATACTGCGGGTCTACGCTCAAAATTGTTTTGCAATACATACAACGGTCAGTCTTGCCAAGCATTTTCGTCCTTCTGCCGCACTCTGGACAGTCGATGACAATCGCCGAAGTGGACAGCATGCCGGCCCAGAAATAAATGCCCATACTGACCAGCACGCTGATCATCCCTAATGTCATAAAAATAATGGCAAGTACGCGTCCCGCCGTCCCCCAGTCAAATACGATGCCGGCCAGTCCGACAATCATGAGCAGCATGCCACCCATCGTGAGCGCCAGTCCCCATAAGCGGAATTCATTTACTTTACTCGATTTTAAAAGCACGCTTCGTTCCTCCCAATCATATAAGGTGTGTTGTGGATGAATTGTCACAGAAATCAGCAGGAAACTTCTGCATCCTTGTAGAATACAAAACTAAACAAAATGGAGACAGGAGCTTTGGAAAACCCATGGGAATCAATAAAGATCAAGCGTTGCTTAAGTTCCGCAATGACCCGAGAGTCACGAGTGTTATGGCGGTTGACAATCCTAAGCAGCTTCCCTCTCTGACAGATGGCTTTGATACGCTACTACTTGTAGTAACGAACGATCTGAAACTGAACAATCATACGACTAATTATATAAGAGACGATTCGAGGATACAAGAAAGGTGGATCGATCCTGCTTCCATGGAACAATGGATACGTCACGGTGACAACCGCAATATCCTTCACTGGCTGCTAAAAGGGGAGATACTTCTGGATCACAATACGTATTTGGAAGGCCTGCGCCATCGTATTCTGGAGTTTCCGGTTGATCTGCGCGAACAAAAGCTGCTCTTTGAATTCACCTTTTTCCTGCGCAAGTATTTGCAAAGCAAGGAATATATTTTAGACGAGCATATTTTGGATGCGTATAACAACATTTTGGAAGCTCTGCATCACTGGGCGCGTATCGTTATTATTGAAGACGGGTATCACCCTGAAATCACGGTATGGCGGCAAATCCGCGCGATTAACCCGGGCGTTTATAAGCTGTATGAGGAACTGACGATGAGCAAGGAAACGCTCAAGCAGAGAGTTCAGCTCGTGCTGCTGGCATGCGAATTTTCTGTGATGTCCAAAATGGAAAACTGCTGTGAAGCACTTTTTCAGATTCTTCGCAAAAGTGAACGGCCGCTTAGCGCTGACGAGCTGCAAGGTCATCCTCAGTTAGTTGAAATTAAAGGAGATCTTCCGCTTTTACTGAATAAACTCGTGAAAAAGGGGCTAATTAAAGAAGTAGCTGTCTTGATTGATGAGCAAGCTTCCGAGATTGAACTGCGGTACACCAATGTGAATGAGTGATCAAATACATTAAGAATCGGGGATGTTACCCGGTTCTTTTTTTCTTTTAAATAATCGCTTGACTTTGTTTGCGATTCTATGATAAATTAACACTCGCCGCTTCAAAACGGCGCACATCCAAACCGAGTTCGGGCAAGCCTTTCGAGTTTTGAACGAAAAAATTAAAATAAAAAAAGCTTGCATCGAATGGTTCGAATGTGATATATTATAAAAGTCGCCGCTAAACGGCGGGACAAAAATGAAAGACATTGATCTTTGAAAACTGAACAACGAGTGAGTAAGCAAAACGGTTGAGCAATCAGCCATAATGAGATTATTAATCTCGCTAGCAAGTCAATGAGCTATTCAGCTTAAAATAAATGGACAAGTGATTGTCTACTTTTATGGAGAGTTTGATCCTGGCTCAGGACGAACGCTGGCGGCGTGCCTAATACATGCAAGTCGAGCGGTCCCTTCGGGGATAGCGGCGGACGGGTGAGTAACACGTAGGCAACCTGCCTTCAAGACCGGGATAACTATCGGAAAC
>NZ_RXHU01000050.1 GCF_003955665.1 Paenibacillus whitsoniae | reverse complement strand
GTGTATAAGAGACAGCAAGCCCTCCCTCCACTTGCACCTCCATCGATCTATGCCCGCTCACAGACGATGACCTGGCGGGAGAACCGACCCTTATGCGCGAGACAGCGATCCACGATACGTAGCCCGGCCTTCTCTAAAAGCGGATCGATCTCCTCCGTCGTCAAAATGACCGCCCGGCGAGCCAGCCGCCGCGCCGCCTCCAGCATCTCCAAGGCCTCGGCCTCCGGCAGCTTGGAGCATAGGTTGTACGGCATGTCGAGGACGAGCGCGTCGTAGGGGGTGGCTGCGGGCGCGCTCGACGAAGCGGCCGACGCGGAACCCCCATGCGGCGCGAGCGCCCGCATGTCGGACACCCCCACCACTTCCGGCAAGCCGAAGTGGCGCAGATTGACCCGCGCGCCGCGCACGGCCAGCGGGTTCAAATCAAACCCAACGCTGTCGATGCCCATCGACAGCGCCTCAATCAGCACCGTGCCGATGCCGCAGCACGGGTCCACCAGCGTGCCCGCCGCATCGGGCACGGCCACATTCACCACCGCCCGCGCGATGCGCGTAGGGAGGGCGGTGGAATAATTCTGCGGCTTCTGCTGATGCTGCAGCCAGACGGCTTCGCCGTGGGCGCAGTCGCCGAACAGCCAGCGGCCGCCCAGCGCGGTCACGGCGAACCACTGCGCCGGGCGTCGCATCTCCGCCTGCCCGCGGAGATGACGCCCCAGTTCGCGCTCAATCTCGCGCTGCCGGTCATACAGGACCGGCTCGCCCGTCGGCGCGAACACAACCTTGAACGTCGCACCCGTCACGGGGTGCGCCGAGACCAAAGCGGCCAGCTCCGCCAAGCTGCCGGCCTCCAGCTCCACCGCCAGCCGCAGCTTCACGAACGGGCTGCGGCTCGGTTCGACCTTGCGCGCGCTGACCGCGTAGCGCGCGCCGATCACCGAATCTGCGCCCAGCAAGGCGCGCAGCTCCATGTCACATAACGCCTGCTCGTCCTCATGGCAGGCAAATACATACACATACTTCATGTCGCTACCCCTCATTCGTACTCTCGCCATACCGCGTCATCGCATCTTGAAAATCCTGCGTCACCTGTCTTACAAACGCATCCAAGGTGCGGCTGATAAATAGATCCCGCCGATAGACGATGCCGACGTCCTTCTGCGGCACCGGATCCGTGATCGCGAGCGTCCAGCACTGCTCCGCTCCGCTGTTCACATCCGTTCGCGTCACATACGATTGCGGAACAATTGCGCCGCAGACGTTCTGCCTCGCCATTTGCAGCAGCGATTCCAGCGTCGACATCTCGACGATCGGCTTGCATGTCAGTCCGGCGCGCTTGCAGCAATCTTCGATCATATGCCGCACATAGAACTTCCCGGGCAGCATGGCGATCGGCAGCTTGACCAATTCCTCGAGCTTGATCGCCTTCACGCCTTGTACCGCAAAAGGATGCCGGTCCGACACCGCCAGCACCAACCGCTCCGTATACAGCGGAATGCAGTGCAGCTGCTCATCCTCCTCCGGCAAAAAGACGACGCCCACATCCAGCCGATTGTTCAGCAGCCGCTCCTTCGTCTCTTCCGTCGCCAGCTCCGTCACCGACAGCTCGATATTCGGATACTGCGCATGGAACGACATAATCGTCGACGTCAGTAAATGATTGCCGGAGCAGCCGATCCGCAGGCGCCCCCGCTGCATCCCCTGAAGCTCATTCATCGCCGTCTGCGCCTGCTCCAGCTCGTGAAAAACATTCCGGCTGTGCTTCTGCAGCACCACGCCCGCTTCGGTGAGATAGACCTTTTTGCCGATGCGCTGAAAAAGCGGTGAGCCCACCCGATCCTCCAACAGACGGATCTGCTGGCTGAGCGTCGGCTGGGAGATGCCGAGCTTTTCCGCGGCTTTGGTGAAGTGCAGCTCATCGCACACCGCCAAAAAATACACTAACAATCGATAATCCAAGCCGCTCCCTCCGTCCATAGTTATTATCTATGATAATAATTGATAAATTGGAATTGATCAATGAATGCGTTTTTCTTATAGTTAAGGATAAATCAATTTCGGAATATTACGACGAAAAGGTGGTTATCCCATGTACGGCAACATCTCCATTGAAAAAGCTTCCCAACGCAAAACAATGCCCGATCTGGCGCAAAATCTCGGCTTTGGCCGCCATTTTACCGACCATATGTTTATCATGGATTATACCGAAGGCCGCGGTTGGCACGATCCGCGCATTGTGCCTTACGGTCCGATCTCGCATGACCCGGCGGCGATGATTTTCCACTACGGGCAAGCCGTGTTCGAGGGGATGAAAGCTTTCCGCACCGTATCCGGGGAAATTGCGTTATTCCGTCCGGAGCAAAACGCCAAAAGACTCCAACGCTCCAGCGAGCGCCTGAGCATCCCGACCATCGACGAAGCGTTCGTCGTGGAAGCAATTCGTACCCTTGTCAGCCTGGATAAGATCTGGGTACCGGCGAAAAAAGGCTCCTCCCTCTACATCCGCCCGTTCGTCATCGCCACCGAGGCGATGCTGGGCGTTCGTCCGTCAGCGCAGTACTCGTTCATCGTCATTATGTCGCCAGTGGACGCTTATTATGAAGAAGGGCTGCACCCGGTGAACATTCTGGTTGAAAGCTACTACGCGCGCGCCGTGCTCGGCGGCACCGGCAACGCCAAGGTCGCCGGCAACTACGCCGGCAGCCTCAAGGCGCAGACGCTTGCCAAAGAGCATGATTGCGCGCAGGTGCTGTGGCTCGACGCCATTGAGAAAAAGTACCTCGAAGAGGTCGGCTCGATGAACGTCTTCTTCAAGATTGGCGGCGAAGTCGTCACGCCGAGCCTCAGCGGCTCGATCCTCGACGGCATCACGCGTTCGAGTATCATTCATCTTTTGCGCAATTGGGGCATTCCCGTCACCGAGCGCAAAGTGTCCATCGACGAAATCGTGCAGGCGCACGCTGACGGCACGCTGGAAGAAGCCTACGGCACAGGTACGGCCGCCGTCGTGTCCCCAATTGGCAGCCTGCTCTGGAACGGCAACCGCATGGAAATCAACGGCGGACAGACCGGCGAGCTTGTGGAGCGCTTGTACCTGGAGATCACCGGCATTCAGGAAGGTACGCGACCGGATCAGTTCGGCTGGTTGACATACTGCGAGTAAATGGCGCTTATGCACCAACAACAAAGCCCTTTCCCGTACTGCACCTGATGGCGGCAGTCAAAGAAAGGGCTTTTCGTATTATGCTTGAAGCGGAATCGCGACGTTGAAAGACAGGTCCCTGTGCGGATCGACCCCCACAGCGCAATACAGCACCGTCGGCCGGCCATTCTCGAAAAGCAGGGAAGGTCTTTCCAGCGCATCGACAGGCTGAACGGTGCCGTCTTCCCACGCAATCTGGCGCAGAAACGCCAACGGCTGGTCGGCCGGTCCCCAGTTGATGCCGTCCTGTGACCCGAAAAGTGCGACGGAACTAACCCCCGTCCGCGTAAAATACCCCTGAAAATCTTTTACTAACGCATAGAAACGATCCCCCTGCGACCAGATAAAAGGATCCTCCACCGACCAGTCGTTATCGGGGTTCACCATGATCGGCCCGGCCACCTTGCGGAACGGCCCCAGCGGGTGGTCGGCTTCGGCGACGCCGCACACAACTGCCCCGCCTTTTGGCAGCGGCCCTTCGCCCACGCCTTTATATACCATCAATACCTTCCCCTGCGGCGTAACCGTCGCCGTCGGATTGGTCACAACCAGGTGATCCCATGCTCCCGGCGTTACCTCAATGACGGGCTGCTCGTTGCGCCGCCAAGGCCCGCCGGGATGATCGGCTTCCGCAACCCCGATCCGCTGATGATTGCGGTGATCCCAATACTCACCGTTCCCGTAGTTGGCCATGTAGTATAAGTAATATTTGCCCCCGTAAGCAATCAGCGTCGGATTATGAATCACATCGGCGTCCCAGCCTTGTCCGCTGCCTTCCATCACGAAATGCTGGAACTGAAACGGCCCCAGCGGATCATCTCCGACCGCATAACCGACGATCGACTTCGACACCCAGCCGTGATGCCCACTTTCCTCCGGCCAGCACGAGAATAGCATATGATACCGCCCGTCTTCAGCTTTAACCACAGTCGGACACCAGGTATGATACCCCTCCAGTTTGAAAACAGCCCTTCTTGGAACCGGTAGCAGCTTGCTATGAAAGTCCATCCTCTCCACACCTCTCCACACGTATTGTCATTGCTGCCATTGTACGGACAGATCGGTGTGGGCAGCGTTCATTATTTCATGGACTTCTTCCAAAATCTTCGGATCTTGGCTTAGCGGCGACTGGCAGCACGTTGACTATCGCTTATGGGCGCCCGACTCTTCCGACGCAGACTCGCCGCCTTTCGCTTGCTCCGTCACGACTTGTCCGTCAATGTCGATAATGTCCTTGGAGCTGGCCGCTTCTTCGCCGAGCAGATCGCGCAGCTTGTTCTTTGCCTTTTGGCGGACATCGTCGTCGATGTTTTTGGCGACGGCGGCGAGGGCGAGACCGAGCGCGCCCAGGTCGTCGACATAGCCGACAAGCGGCAGCAGGTCGGGAATCGCATCCAGCGGGAAGATCAAATATCCGAGCGCCCCGTAGATTTGCACTTTCGCGCGCAGCGGCGTTTTGGGGCTGTCCAGCGCGTAGAAGAGCAGTAGTCCGGTATAGATGACTTTGCTGCCGGCGGTTTTGGCGACTTTCGCCAGCTTGGCCCAGAAGCCGTCGGGCGAAAAATATTTATCGTATTTGGACGTGTTCATCGCAGACCAACTCCTTTTTGAAGCTGCTTCCTGGCTTTTCCTCTATTATACCCGATTCCTTGTCACTTACCTACGGAAGCGAGCTCGGCACATTTTTACTCGGTGAAAATCTCGCCTACCTGCGCGAGTGCGCCCAAGCCGCCGAAAAACTGTGCGCCGATCATGGGAACCTCGTATTTATCGTCGGGTGCGAGCTGCCGTTGTTCATGAAAGGGCTGATCGCCGGTGAAACGGCTCTCGACCGCCTCCAAACGATGTTCAAGCCTTGGCGGCTCATCATGAGCACGATCAGAATCGGCTCGTTTCACAAACGGCTGAACGCGTTCCTCGGGGCGGCGACGGCCGAGATTCGGAGGCACGTTCACGGCCCGCTCACCTACGCCTCGGGGAGTTGGGAGAACGTCGACTGGACGCCGTTTGACTTTGTCGGTTTGGACTACTACCGGGATAAAATCAACCGCCGCTTCTTCCGGGACAAATTGCGCAAAATCGTCTCCGGCAGCGGCAAGCCCGTCGTTGTGACGGAATTTGGCTGCTGCACGTACCACGGCGCCTCGGACAAAGGCGGCTACGGCTGGGCCGTCATCGATCAATCGAGCGAGCCTCATCGTCTGAAAAGCGGCATCGTCCGCGACGAGGAAGAGCAAGTGACGTACATGACGGAGCTGCTGGACATTTTCAATGAGGAAAATGTCGCTGGCGCCTTCTGGTTCACCTTCGTCATGCCGCTGTATCCGTACACGGAAGAATCCGCCTACAACCTGGACACCGCCAGCTATAGTGTCATTGCCTCGCTGCCTGAGGGCACCGGGCGTACCTATCCCGGCCTCCCTTGGGAGCCGAAAAAAGCGTTCCACGCGCTGGCCGCTTATTATGGGAACACGTAACTCCCTGTTCGGATGACATAGAGCCATTTCGGGAATTACCTGCTGTACGCTGAAAGAAGCCCTAGCGAAGGTCGCTTGGGCTTCTTCTTTGTCTGCTTGTGCCGCCCCCAGTCCACACCTGCAAAAAGCACAGCAAATTTGCTGGAAATACGAAAAAATGGCGGATTACCTGTAAAACTTACATCTAATTGTAAGGAAATGAGAGAATTCGCTCCGTTTCTCAGCGGAATGAGGGAATTTTCATGTACATTATGCAGGTAAACGCTCTATTTCCACGTCCCGCCTCACGTTTTCATGTACAAATTGCAGGTTCTCATCATTCAAGGGCGCTTCGGTGAACCGTTCACTTGTTATTATCACACAGCCCGTGCACCTCATGCAGGTACGTAATGACGTTCACCTCTTCTTCTTGATGGTAGGTAAAATGGAGCCGCTCCGCGACTTCCTTCGCCGCACGACCAAACAGGTCGCACATCTGAAAAAGCGCCTGCCACATCTGCGCATAATCGGCGCTCGCATATGTCGCCTGGAACTGCGTCCAGTCGTCAGGGGAGAGGTGGCGCTTGAAATACTTGCCCATCTTGCCCGCGCTCACTCCCCATCCCGCTGCCGCGCCGATCCGCCACTCCAGCATCCGGATGAGCACCTTGCGGTTGATGCTCTCCAACATAAACATGACGTATGACAGCTCTTCGCGCCGCAGTCCCTTGGCGATATTCAGGCATATCCACCAGAATTCGTTGCAGTTGTCGCGGAACACCTTTTCGGATGGCCGGCGGATGTGGTAGTCGCTGTCGTTCGACGGCGGCACCTCGCCGATCCGTCCGTCTTTATCGAGCAGCACAATGCTTAGGCTGTCGAGCTTTTGATAATAGGCCGCATTCGCAGTCGGCATCAGCGTCAGATCGATGCGGTTGCCGTCCTTGAACTGCATCAGGTACACGATGCGCTCCTGCTCCTCCGGGGGGCTTGCCTCCGGGTCGATGTGCGTCTCATCCGGCATTTGCAGGATGAGACGTTCGCCGAAGCGATCGATCCACGCGGGATTGTGGCGGTAAGGTTCCAGACTCTCCACCGCGTAGACGATGTCGAAGTCTTGGAACGTATCCTTCGTGACGTTCTGGTTCGCTCTGGAGCCGTTCAAAATGACGGCGCGAATGGTCTCGTCTTGTTCTGCGGTGTCCAGAATCAAGGTCATCATCTGTTGTTCTGTACGCATCGAGGTTAGCATAGGCTGTGTATCTCCTTGTTCACATTAGGCGGAGCATCGGCGGTAGAACCGCTCCTTGATGTACTGGACGACAGCATTAAGCACAAAGAGCAGGATACCGAGCTCAATCGCATGATCGGCCATATTCAGCACGCCTTTGCCGGAACGGGAGACGAGAAAATCCGTCACTTGCCCGAACAGCAGCCGGTCGATTCCGTTCCCGGCGGCGCCGCCAACCAGAAAGGCTAGGCTGATGTCGTTCAGCTTGCCGCGAATGCTGCCTTTTCGGCGGTAATAGAGCACAATGGCGACAAATACGACAGCTACGATGCCAAATAGCCGGGCATACCCCTGAAACGAGCTGCCCGCCATGCCGCTGTTCTCGATATGCGTAATCGGCTGCCCCCAGAAAGTCAGCGTTTCATCCATCTCCACATGGAGGCGAACGATGATTTTGGTCAGTTGATCAATGAACACGACAATTAGAGAAATCAAATAGAACAGCATATACGCGTCTCTCCTCTCCAATCCTTCATCACAGCTGCCGCTCCGGTAGAAGCGTTAGACAGCGATTCATGCACAGCAGCCAATCGAGATCCTGGGCGTCCAATTCCGCCAAGCGCTGCGTTCTTGCAGCAATCGGCTGCACGCTCTCGTGAAACCAGATCGACCAAAGCTCGATCTCCCCAGTTATCTCCCGACAGTGCTCCTCAACATAGCTCAGCAGCTGCGTCTTCCACTTCTCATCCGTATGCCCGCCGAGCCAATAGATATACGGCTTGCTAATATAATGTTCCAGCCCGTACGGGGGATTTGTGCATACCGCGATCTGAAGCGCATTCATCATCCCATGGCTCGCAACGACCATAACCTCGAGCTCGTCGTCGAGCTCATCCCATGAAACCGGCCCCGAAGGCGGACTGTCCATTTGTTTGATCTCCTTGACCTTTTTCCAAACGGCTCCGGTCAAATCGATTTCCGTCAGCGGTTGATCCGCCGCAATAAAGTTATATAGGCTCATCGGGAGACTTCCCTCCTTACTCCTTGGGTTGATTCTTTTATTGTAAACCACGGGGTGGAGGTTTGCCTATTTCTGCGGGGAGGGGTATCCTTATTCTTGTTGCACATCCTTTGCGTCATGCATCAAGAAACGGAGCCCGACTTCCCATGATGAAATCCTCCTTCTTAACTCGGCCATTCTACTTCCTGTGGACGACACAGACTGCGGCGAACGCCGCAGACGTGCTATACATTATGGCTCTTACCGTGCTGGTGCTGAACCAGACCGACTCGTTAGTTTCCGCAGCGTTCATGCCGCTCATGCGCAGCGCCGCTCAGATGATGAGCGGGCTGATTGCGCCGATCCTCATTAACCGCTTTAAGCTGCCCGCTCTGCTGCTCGTATCGCAGACGGGCCAGTTTCTGTTGTTCGTGGCTTTGGCTGTTTATCTCCAGCTTCACGGTGACGGAGCATCATTTGCGCTTGTTTTTTCGTTAGTTTTTGCAATGTCCTTCCTCGACGGGTGGACGGTTCCTGCCCGCAACGCGCTTGTTCCGCGACTTGTGACGCAGGAGCAGGGCCTGCTCAAGGCCAACGGTCTGATCAGCGTCAGCGACCAGGTTGTGCAGTTTGCCGGCTGGGGGCTGAGCGGTGTGATCGTTGCTTGGCTTGGCCCGAGTCCTGCACTGCTGGTGACGGCTGTCGTCTACGGGCTGGCTGCGGCGTTTACGCTTGGCGTTAGAGAACCTTATTCAAGAGTACAGTCCGAAGGCAGCACTGCTGCCACAGGCGAATCTGTTTCCTCCTCCAAATGGCACATGCTGACCGAAGGTTGGAAACTGATCTGGCGGATGCCGCGCTTGCGACTACTCACATTTATGGACATCATCGATATGCTAGGCGGGTCGGTATGGGTCGGCGCGTTTACGCTCGCTTTCGTACAAGTTGCGCTCGGCCAAGGTGAAGAGTGGTGGGGATTCATTAATGCGGCTTATTTTGCGGGAACGGTCAGCGGCGGCTTGTTGGTACTTGCGCTTGTTCGAGTCATCGGCACCCGCTACCTTGCCGCCATGTTGGTGGGTATGGCGGGATACGGCGTGCTAACGGCCTTTTACGCGCTCACGACCAGCCCGTATATCGCGCTTGTTCTTGTTCTGTTGATGGGGCCGTTCGCCGAGATGTCCATCGTCAACCGACGTACCTTGATTCAGCGCAGTGTAGCGCAAGAGGTGCTGCCGAACGTGTTGTCTGCCCAAGCTTCCTTGCTGCATCTCGTATTCTGCATTTCGCTGCTGGTCATGGCCGGCATTGCCGAACGGTTCGGCATCGTGAACCTGTATCTCTTTGCGTCCGGGCTTACGCTGCTGGCGCTAGGCGTTGGCCTGATCGGCCTCCGGGCTTTTCGGGCAGGATCAGCGCATGGGAGCCAGCGGGAGTGATTGGGCATATACCGTGATTGCCTAGTGGACACAAATGTCCTTTAGCGGCGCTTTTTCGGAGAATACGCGGTCTAGCAGACAGAAACGGCCGTTAGACGCGTGAAGCTGCGTCAAAACGGCCGTTTTCAGGCTTAACTGTCATTTCTGACCGTTAACTAGTAAGAATCGCTGATTTAGCGGCGCTAACGGCCAAAAATGTCCATTGCAGAAGCCAGCTCTGCGCCTCCTTTCTACTGCCGAACACCTCTCTGCAATTATTTTGCCGCAGGACCTGCTGGGAGCTGTCTTGTGGAAACATTAAATCGATTCCAGAGGTTGGCTGTGGCGATTCCGGCGATGAGGGTGGCGAGCGCCGTCTCGTCGAAATGACGGGCCGCTTCGTCAAAGATCTCATCCGACACCGGATTATCCTGATCGCTGAGTCGGGTAACGGCTTCACTTAGCGCTAGGGCGGCGCGTTCAGCGGCATCAAAGCCATTCGCCTCGCGCCACGCCGACACGGCCAGCACACGTTCTTTCGATTCGCCCGCCGCCATGGCATTGCGTGAGTGCAGCTCGACGCACGCACTGTCCCCATTGATCTGACTTGCTCGCAGATACATAAGAAAAAGCGTACGGCTCGGGATCCCTGCCTACTCCGCTGATGCAAACAACGCTTTGCCCAGCGCTTGCAGCGCTTGGGATGCTTCGGGCAGGATTATGGCAGGACTGGCCATTCTTGGCTTCATAAGAAAGACTCCTTTTAATTATGATTAGAGCCGGTGGAGGCCCTTCATCTGGTTGACGAATCAAACCTAGCGAGATGTGACATTCTTTTCGAAAAAAGATAGCTATCGAGGATCTGTCACATAATCAGGCTGACCTTCGTCAATTCTTTATAGAAAGCTTGCATTTATTTCGCGGAGGAGTCTGAATCATGAGTGAACAAGCAGGGACAGCCGCCACATTCGAAATGCACCGAAACCACCTTCAGTCTGTCGCTTACCGCATGCTAGGCTCCTTAAGCGAAGCGGAAGATGCCGTACAGGAAGCTTGGCTGAGGCTGAGCCGCGTGGATGCGAGCTCCATTGACAATATGAGAGGATGGTTGACCACCGTAGTTTCGCGTATATGTCTGGATATGCTGCGGTCGCGAAAAGCCAGACGCGAAGCTCCGATGGCAGAGCCAACGCCCGAAATGTCCATGAGCTATACGAATCTCGCAGATCCCGAACAAGAAGCCGAACTGGCTGAAGCTGTCGGTGTTGCTCTTCTGGTCGTACTCGGCAATTTGAACCCGGCAGAGCGCATCACTTTCGTGCTCCATGATATTTTTGCCGTGTCTTTTGGCGAGATTGCTCCTATTGTCGGAAAATCGGAGATGGCGACAAGACAGCTGGCGAGCCGGGCCCGCCGCCGGATTCGTGGAGCTCAGGCATCATCTGAGGTCGACGTTCCCCGCCAACGCGACGTTGTTCAGGCTTTCCTCGCCGCAGCTCACACAGGGGATTTCGCTACGCTTGTACGCGTGCTGGACCCGGATGTCGTCCTCCGTGACGATCGCCAAGCCGCTTCTGTGAACGTAACCCGTGGAGCCGCAGCATTGGCGGATCAAGTAGCAGGTCGAGCAGAGAAAGCAGCGCAGCTCGCCCTGGTAAACGGAGCGATTGGCATTATCGTTGCCCCTCGAGGGAGACTGCGCTATGTTCTTCAATTTACGATACTGAACGGAAAAATTACCGAGGTTGACCTGATCTCCGATCACGAACGTGTGCAACAACTTGAACTGAACGTACTGATCGATTAAAAGCCTGGCGTCGTAAGCGCTCAGAAGTGCCAAAAACCGAGAGCAAGCACTCAGCTTGCACCCGGTTTTTGCTTTTCCATCGGCTATTCCAGCTTCATGTAATACAGATTAGTCACATCATCCTTGGTAATCGTATGTGCCCCAGGCGCAAGCGATACGGTAATAATGCCGTTTGTCATCGCATAACTCGTGCCGTCTACCTTCACTTTTGTCCCGTTTGCGGTGTTCAGCACTAAGGTTAATGTTTGGGCAGTTGTTGTGGTAAAGGCAATGCTGGTTGAACTCTCCATTTTCAAACATTGCGTCAGCGTTAAACCGTTATAAACCACGGTTCCCTTCGATGTGGAAAGATTGCCTTGAATGTTGAAGAAGCTGCTTGTTGTGCCGTCTGTCGTAAAGTTATGGACAATTGCCGCTCCAGGTGTCGGTGTAGGAGTCGGCGTCAACGTTGGTGGTGTTGGCGTTGGTGGTGTTGGCGTTGGTGTCGATGTCGGTGGTGTGGGTGTTGGCGTTGGTGTCGGCGTAGATGGCGAGGAATTCCCTCCTATCGATACAAGCTGCGTTGTGTAATTGCGAATGGCCGTCATCAACGGTGCATTCAGGCTGGACGATGCGTCATCCACGGCGTCATTAAAGGACCAAGTAAAGTCCCCCCCGCCTAGGCGCCCGGCTTTTGCCGAAACAACCTGTTCCACACTGCTTACGCTGTCAATGTTAGCGGCATTTACGCCCGTATCTTTGAGTGTATCAAAGTTGTTATAGGCGGTGCCGCCTACTAATGCTTTGTAGGAGCTAGGCACCGTCTCGCTTCTGGATGAAGCCAAGTACGCATCGAACGATGTCGCATTCGCCGCAGCCGTCCCTGCATTGGAATTTGCATAAATCAAGCTTTCCGCGTCCACAACCGCATTATTGTAGGCCTTAATCATGCCTCCATCTTCGCCGGAGAATGTTCCTTCGGCCTGCAATGCATCGGAGCCCTGCAACGAGCTCATCATCGGTTTTTTGGCGTGTCTGAAATAATTGGATTCTACAAAGGCCGAGCTTCCTGTTGTCACACCCACAGCATATTTGGAGATGCCGTCAAAGAAGTTATTATAGATGTGAATCGAGCCTGTACGGATACGCGGATGACGAGAATCGGAATGATCGAACCAGTTATGATGGAATGTGGCAAAAAATTCCGCCGACTCATCAAAGCCGACCAGTGCCGCTTTTCCGGAATCCCAGTAGTGGTTATAGGAAACGGTCAGATACGTAGAACCTTTTTTCATGTCCGTGGAGCCGTCGCCTTTGGCCTGGTCAGCATCTCCACCTGCGGTTCCATAGAAGATATCATTATGATGCACCCAGACATTCACATTGCCCGTATCCAACGAAATTCCGTCATCAGGGAATAACATGATCCCTAGATTTCTGACTTCAACATTCCCGGTATATCGGAGCAAAATTCCCCATCCGTAAGCGTAAGCATCGTTTCCGATCCCCTCTAGGGTAATATTCATTTCTGAGTAATTCGACTTGCCTTTGACTTGCAGATATCCGCTGCTGTTCAACTGCCCGCTCATATCGTCATCAGTTACTTTGCCAATGAATCGGACGGCAAGCGGTGTGGTGTCATAGCCCTTTTGCCGGAGAGCCATGATGGCAGCCAGACCAACGCCTGTTTGTTTACCACCCGAACTGTTAACTTTCACATCCAGGGCAACGGTCTGCGCCGTCTCCGACGTTACATAAATAACTTGGGCGCCGCTTTTCAGCGTACCGTTATCGTTATAAGCCCCTGACCCAGTGCCATATTGCGAGCTGCTGGAAAAAGCAAAACCGGATCGGTCATGCGCGGCCACAGCCAGCGTATTGGTAACGGCGCTTTCCGTTGAGCCGCCGGACAGTTTGGCTTCCACTTTCATAACATAATTGCCGGCTGCAAGCCCTACCGCATCGGCTCTCCAGTAGGAAGGGTACTTGCGGATCAATTCAGTATCCAGCTGCTGGTATTGGGAATCGGATGCACTTGCAGGTTTCACATAGACGTTATATCCCACCGCGTTGCTGACAGGCGACCATTGGACGTAAGCCGTCTCATTCCAACCGCCGCTGCCCGTGATGGTAAGACCGGCAGCCTGTACGGCCTTGCTGGCAAATCCGCTTGCAATTAAAGACAGTACAAGCGCAAATAACAATACGTAGTTCGTTACCTTCGTAACACTCTTGTTCAATTGAATCCCTCCCGCGTGAATTTGGTTGCGACGCACTTGAATCCGCTTACAATCGCTTGTAAATTTGCGTGAGATCCCCCCTCGCTTCAGGAAAGCTCAAATCAACTTCCATAATTTAGAACATTCTCAGCTTAGCAGTCGGGGAGATGGTTCCGAAATAATCATTTGCTCACATTGCCCATTTCTGAGCTAATGATTATCGGGGAGGGTAAATGACACTTGAAACGGGAAGTGGCATAAAAGGCTGACGATTCCTTTGCTAAAGCAGGAGGAAACGTCAGCCTTTTGGATTTTAAACCATTCAAGAATGAAAGGAGTCAATTAAGTTCGCCTTAGCCAGCATCCTGTACACGATAGCCGCCGTTTCTGCCCTCGTCATATTCCGCCCCGGCATTAGTTCCGACTGGGAACCCTGTATAAGCCCACTGTTCACGGTGGCGACGACCGCTTGTTCGGCCCAGGCGTGAACGGAGGTGCCGTCAACAAACTGAGATAATCTCGCTTGTATATTGGAGCTGCTGAAGCTCGTATCCAGTCCGGCAAGCCTCATCGCCCTGTAGATCATCGTGATCGCTTCTTCCCGTGTAATGGTACGATCTGGATGGAAAGTGCCATTGGCATCCCCTTCAATCAGCCCATACGAAAGGGCTGCAGCTACCGAGCCGTTATACCACGCATCCTCGTTCACATCCGTGAACGCACGAGATGCGCTCATCGAATCTGCCAGCCCTAGGGCCCGTACAAGAATAGCCGTAAACTCCGAACGTGTAATGGAGGCGTCTGGATGAAAATGATGTTCGTCCACTCCCCCCACCACCATTCGTGCTCCCAAATCGTTCACGACGTCCTTTGCCCAATGGGACTCGACATCCTCGAATCGGATCGAATTCGCAATGAGCGCATACGTACTGTTGGTTAGGCTGCTCACAACGGCAACTGACTTGCCTTGCTGCGTCGTAAAACGCGTAGGCACGTGGTGAATGGTTCCGTCTGCGTCGATTCTCACCGCTGTGCTCACTGTGGGTGGACGAACACCCTCAGGAAGCAGAAGCTCTCTCTCCACATAGGCGTTGAACGCCTTGATTTGTATCTCTTTGCCGCGGTAGGAAATCACTACGTTAAAATCAACTGGCACTCCAATAACAGCGGCGTTCTCTTTCCCGGTCTGGGCAGATCTGCTTTTCGCAATATCGATGTGGAAAACCATATCTGCCAGGGACGCCTGCTCTCCGAATGCTTCCGTCCATGCATCAAGCATGATCGCGCCCATGGACAGCTTATAATTGCCATTTACCGTTTGCACAATAAGCATCCCCTGCTTGTTCGCCATATCTGCTGCAGCATTCCCGTTCAGAACCAAGGACACTTTGTCAACCTGTTGCGCAACTGAAATGACGACTTCCGGCCGCTCGTCCTTCTCTTCGAGCTGCGCCTGCCATTTATCCGCATCCATGTACACAGTCATCTCAGCCCGATTCTGTGAGATGGAAACATCATGAATCAGATCCTGATCTTCACCATCCACGGTCACACGCAGTCCCGTGTAGGTTTCCAGCGGCTTCTCGGTATTCTCCTCTGGTGAGAGGTTGCCTGTTTCCGGATCAGAGTCTCCTTCATCCGTGGAGTCGTCTACCGGATCTGCGAGCCACTTCGCATACAGTTCCACATTTTCAGCGCCAATGCTAAATATATCCCCTGCCACATAGGCCGTTCCGCTGCCATCCTTCTGCGTGTTCCATCCCGCAAACGTGTAACCGGGGTTTCTCAGGTTCCCCGTATTCCCCAGCACCGTAACCGGCATCCCCTGCTCATACGCATTGCTATCGATCGGTACAGCGCCTGTCCCGCCATACACAACGTAGGTGACCGTGTAGGTCGGGTTCTGTGTCCATTTCGCATACAGCTCCACATTCTCCGTACCGATGTTAAATGTAGCCCCCGCCATATACGTCGTTCCATTGCCATCCTTCTGCGTGTTCCATCCCGCAAACGTGTAGCCGGGCCTCGCTAGATTCCCCGTATTGCCTAGCACCGTGACCGGCATCCCCTGCTCATACGCATTGCTATCGATCGGTACAGCGCCTGTTCCGCCATACACAACGTAGGTGACCGTGTAAGTCGGGTTCTGCGTCCACTTGGCATACAGCTCCACATCCGCCGTGCCTATGTTAAAAGCTGCTCCCACGGCGTACGTCGTCCCGTTTCCATCTGCCTGCGTATTCCACCCGGCAAAGGTATAGCCAGGTCTCGTCAGATCTCCACTTCCTAATGCGATAACCGTTTCGCCTTGATAATACACATTCGGATCTGTCGGTACCGTTCCTGTCCCGCCATTTGTATGATAGGTGATAGAGAAAGTCGGAATGGCTAAAGTTCGAATGGTCACCTTATTGTAAATACTTTTTCTGCCGTCCTTGTCTTTCACAATCACGATGAATGTGTAGGATTGATCGTCATAGAGGTCCGTTACTTGCTTGATGTCCATATCCGGCTCATAAGTACCGATTCGAATACCGCTGGATTCAACGGCACTGACGGTTGCTGCCGTTCTGCTGCCGATTTGGTAGACCTGGTACTCCAGCTCTCCCTGCTTGCTAAGATTGTCGGTCGCTTTCTGCCAAGACAACGTAACGCCTGTTTCCGTAATGTCGGTAGGGGTAATGTCCGGATTGGCTATGGTAGGCGGAGTTAGATCCAACACTGCCGCGTTGCGAACCGGCACCGTCCGGCTTTCCCTCGTTTTATCCCCTAGTTCGCCATATCCGTTATAGCCCCAGGCCCAGATTTCCCCGCCCGACTGCATGGCTGTAGCGTTGTAACCGCCCCCGCCCAGAGCGACCACATCCGTTAACCCGCTTACTTGCACGGGACTTAATCTCGTCGTCGTCGTTCCATCACCCAATTGCCCATAATTGTTATAGCCCCAGCTCCAAACCGTTCCATCTTCCTTCAACGCGTAGCTAAAGTGAGTGCCTGCCGCAACGCTCTTCACATGGTCCAGGCCTGTAACTTGAACGGGGGTTACCCGGGTTGTGGTGGTTCCGTCGCCTAGCGTTCCGTACGTATTTCTCCCCCAGGTCCAGACCGTTCCGTCTTCCTTCACAGCCATACTATGGTGATCTCCTGCTGCGATGGCCTTCACGCCACTTATGCTCACTTGATAGGGCGACGTGCGGTCTGCGGAGATCCCGCCCCCAGACTCTCCATACGAATTTCTTCCCCACGCCCATACCGTTCCGTCCGACTTCAGCGCCAGGCTGTGATAGCCTGCATTGACAAGGGCGACGACATCTGTCAGGCCGACTACTTGCACGGGCAGTTGTCTTTGTGTCGTTGTTCCGTCGCCTAACTCCCCGTTGTCGTTCCGTCCCCACGCCCATACAGTCCCATCGTCCTTCAACGCCAAAACATGATAACCAAGCCCGGTAGACACAGCGGTCACCCCGCTCATCCCTCTGACCTGCACGGGAGTCGTTCGGTTTGTAAGCGTACCGTCCCCTAACTGACCATTCCCATTCAAGCCCCAGGCCCATAATGTCCCGTCTTCCTTAATCGCATAGGTGCTCATAATGCTCGTCGCGATTTGCTTCACGTGATCCAGATTCTTTATCTGCAGCGGCCAAGTGGAGTACGTCCCCGTATCATAAGATAATTGGCTCTTATCATTTCGTCCCCATGCCCATACCGTTCCGTCGCTAAGAAGGACCGCGCTATGGTAATAGCCGGTTGCCAGCTGCGGGGCAACAACATAATTCGCAGCATGCGCAGACTTCATTGGAGCAATGGGAATGAACCCTAAAAGAACAACGAGTGCGACGATCAATTTGTTAAGTCGGTTTAGCATTTGTACCTCCATGGCCTTAGCTCTTTTGTACAATTCACCCCCATTTTACAAATTCCTGACATCCCGCACGATTGACGAATGTTAACTTCGCACTACTTTTTTCGTATAATAAAGCCATACAAACAAAATCAAACTAGCGAACGAAATTTCGCGATTGGGGAGGATTTCATGATCAGCCAACCGGCCCCCATCTTGTTAAAAGCCAAAACCACCTATCCCGCGCTGAAAGAGACCCTGGTTAAAAGGGGGAGGCTCCTAACAGCCATTACCGCGGGATTGCAAGGCCGGCTCACCCTCGTCTGCGCGCCGGCCGGCTTTGGGAAAACAACGCTGCTTTCACAGTGGGCACACAGCCAGCCGCAAGCTCCGGCTTGGCTGTCTCTCGATGAGCTGGATAACGATCTTGTCCGATTTTGGCGGTACGTGGTTCATGCGCTTACAGCCATCGTCCCGGAAACGGCCGCTCAGCGGATTGCATCTCTGATCGAAGCTTTGCCAAACGTATCCATCAGCACCTTCCTGGATGCCCTCTTGAATGAGATGTACGTCCTTCCAGAAACAGCGGTGCTGATTCTGGACGATTACCAACGGATACGGAACGAGCACATCCATAGCAGCCTTTCCTATTTCATCGACTATTTGCCGCAGCAGCTGCACGTCCTCATCGCCAGTCGGAACGAGCTCCCTTTTCCCACTGTCCATTGGTTGGCACGCGAGGAATACAGCTGCATTGACGTGTCTCAGCTTCAGTTCACCTCGCAAGAGACTACGTTATTTTTCCAGGCAATGTCTAGTCCGGGGCTGTCCCCCGATCAAATCGAACAATTGACGCTGCGGACAGAGGGCTGGGTGACCGCCTTAAAATTAATTTTATTGAACCTTCGTGCCGGGACTCAGGTTTCTGACTATGTACTGGGGTTTAGCGGAAATTACCGGGACATCGCGGATTATTTATTCCATGAGGTCGTGTCCAAGCTGCCTGCGGACATTTACCAATTTCTCCTTCAAACCGCAAGCCTCCATCGCATGGATGCCATCCTCTGTCATGCCGTCACGCAGGAAACGAACAGTGCACAGCTCCTGGAACAACTCAAAAGCTTAAACCTGTTTCTGGTGCCCCTTGACGAACAGAATAACTGGTTCCGCTACCATCACCTATTCGCGCAATACCTGCAAGAACTCGTGCAAAAAAAACACCCTGCGCTTTGGTACCGTGCCAATCGGCTGGCAAGCACGTGTCTGGCTGCCCGCGGATTTATGGAGGAAGCGATTCATCATGCCATTGCGGCTGAAGATTTCGAGCTGATGCAAGCTCATTTGGAGCGGCATCTGCCGACGGTGCTGAACAAAGGAGAACTGTCGACGCTGCTGCACTGGTTCCAATGCATGCCTGCGGAAACAGAGATGTCCCCTGAACTGGCTCTCTTCTATGCCTTCGTTCTCGTCCTGACCGGACAGCTGGGACAAGCCGAGCAGGAGCTGGAACACATTGAGCGAATCAGCACGACGATGGAGCAAACGGAGCGATGGGCGCAGCTGCAAAGCGGCATCCTCTTTGTAAGATCCAACCTAGTGTTTTTAAACGGGGATTTTGACAGGTGGTTCGCATTTGCGGAAGGCATCCTGGATCGGATCCTGCCGGCGAATCCAACCTATTACAATTTTAACTATAATACGACCGAACCTCTGGTAAGACGCACCGCTATTGGTCTCAAAGGCGCCCTCTCACGGGATACCGAAACGATCGGCAACCTGTTCATGGGTGTCCTGGAATCCCACGGATGGCAGGAATCGCTCCTTAATTTGTACGTCAAACAGTCGCTATACGAGGGCTACTACGAGTGGAACAGGTTAGAGCAATGCCGCGAGCTCTTCCCGGCTCTCAAGCGAGCGGCCATGAGCCATCAAATTCCCGGGCTGCTGATTCCGCTCTGCCTGATTGAAGCCCGTATCCATCTCGCCGAAGGTCGAAGCCGACTGGCCCATGATGTCATCGATGAGACGCTGCTGGCCTGCAAGAAGTTGGATACACACTGGATCGATGTGCTGCGAGCATGCAAGGTTCGCTTGTATGTGCAGGACGGGCAGATTTCGCAGGCAAAAAAAGAACTGGCGCATCTCGGCCTGACCGTCAAAGACAAGCCTACGTTCAATAAAGAGTTTGAATTCATTACACTCTGTCGCTTCTTAGGAAAACAGCGCAAAGAGACCGAAGCGCTCCGGCTGTTGGAGCAGTTGTGGCCTCAGTCTGAACGGGAGCAGCTCTATTCAAGTCTCGTAGAAATTGCGATCCTGCAGGCTTTGTTGGAAGCTCAGCGAGGACAGCGAAGCGCCGCCCTGCAGTATGTTCACAAGGCGCTGGTCATCGGTGAGCCATTCGGTTATATCCGGAGCTTCCTCGATGAGGGAGCGGCTATGGCCGAGCTGTTGTCCGCCTATCTAAGCAGCAGCGACACGGAACTCAGCTCTTCGAGCGGCGTATCCGAGGCGTACGTCCGCATGCTGCTGGCGCTATTTCCAAAAGTGTCCAAGCCGTATACGACACCTGATCCCGTCACGGCCGAAGCACTGACCAGGAGAGAAAGCGATCTCTTGCGCTTGATCCAACAAGGCGCGTCGAATAAGCAAATGGCCGCGGCTCTCTCTTTATCGGAGGGAACCGTACGGATCTATCTTTCTCGCCTGTACGAGAAACTCGGCGTCTCCTCGCGCACCCAGGCCTTGGTTGCCGCACAGGATTTGAATTTGTTGAAAAATATCCCGCTAATGCCTGATTGATGCATTAACGGGATAAATTTTAATATTCTCCTTTAATGACGAAGTACGAACCTCGAATGGTCCCCGCCAGCTTGGACTTCTGTCTGGCAAATTTGAACTTCTTTTCTTCCAATTCCTTAGGTATTTCCATCCCTTCGGATAGCTTAAACCCTACGGCCCGCTTCTTAGGATCATCCACGGTATACAAGACGTTGACCGCGAGACCGTCCTCATAAAAGACGAAGGCCCAATTGATATTTTCCACTTGAAAACGCGATGTTTCCAAAGGTTGCGCCGCAAACGCAATACCACGCTCTTCTTTCAAAACTCGATTCACGTAATCGAGCGTTTCCTGGCTCTCACTGGCGGGTACGACCGTAAATTCGTGCTTGTATTTGTTCATAAAATAACGGGCTTCATTCGCGCGCAATCCAGCCAGCGCTTCCGCTACGGGCGAAGATTCCAGACCAACCGTGGATACATGGTTAAAATCAACGATCAAGGACATTCCACATTCCTCCTACAGGCTATTTTCGTTACTTCGTCACAACCGGAATCCACATTTCACCATAGACAGAGCCCTCTCGCTGTCCCATCTCAACCGTTGCATTGGGCCCGCCAACATAGGCGTAACGATCAGCTGCCGGCAAGACTTGACCAAAAGCAATGCCAGTAAGTACACTGCTCAACTCATCAGCCGTCCTCCCCTCACCTTTTACGACGAGGTATTGTCCCTTAGGGAACTGGATTAATCTATGTTCTTCCTTTACCGAAGCATCTGTCATGACGCCAGCATAATACATCATCTTGTGATTGACCGCTTCGTTTACAGCAAAGATATAGTCGTTCGCAGCAATAGCCTTTAACGTGTCAAGTCTTCCATCCTGCTCCACGGACCTCCAGAAGCTTTCCTTCTCCTTGTTTATACCGGCATAATCCGTGTAATCGCTTTTTAGCTCCGTTCCAATGCCAAGAACAATAAAGCTGTCTTTTTCCTCAAAAGTATAGGTTGCCATCATTCAATCTCCTTTTTTTGATTGTCAATTGATGTGTAGATTTACTTGGTAGATTCATCATAACCATAAATGATATCAAAATCTGATACTATTTAAAAGGCGACTTCCTGGTACTCCCATTAGAGCTTGCGGCTTTTCGGACGCAGCGCCCAGGAGGCGATGCCAAGCGCGGCATAGAACAGCGGAAGAAGCACGTTGAATCCGCCGGCGCCATAGTCATGAGCGAATATATGAGACAGAGCCGCCCCCGTCATTAGAAAAAAGATACCGCTATAAGCCCATTCCTTAAGTCTGGGGAACCCTGGCATTACGATTGCAATGACGCCGAGCAACTTCCAAGCTCCGAGTATATTCGTGACATATAACGGGAATCCAATATGGGTTACTAGATCCACATTGCCGCCATATCGAAGCAATTGCCCGATCCCGCTTAATGTAATCGAGATCGCGAGAATGATCGTGACGGTCCAATAAGCGGCTATCCTTCCAGTGGGGCGGGTTCCGACTTTTTCAATTTTTGCATGATCGGTAATCGTACTCATATCCATTTCTCCTTTGATTTTTAGATGTGATCAAGTCATTTTGTTTTTCAACTTGATGAGTTTATAATAATCTTAAATCATGTCAAAATATGATACTGTTTAGAGGACCCGATGAAAAAAGTAGAACGGATTAATATCATCATGCGGTATATCAATAACCGCGCCCATTTTACCATTACGGAAATCATGCAAGAGTTTAACATTTCCCGTTCCACGGCGATTAGAGATATCAGGGAAATTGAAGCAATGGGAATGCCTCTTGTCGCCGAGGTCGGGAGGGACGGGGGTTACTTTGTGATGAACAACTCCGTCTTGCCCACCGTCCGCTTTACCGACAATGAGATCAAGGCTCTTTTTATCGCCTTCATGGCTACACGCAATCTGCAGCTCCCTTATCTCAAGAGCCGCCATTCATTAGCGGAAAAATTGCTTGGTCTCATCTCTCAAAACCAGCAGGATGATCTTGTGCTGTTAAATCAAATCCTGCTCTTCGAAGGGACTAATCCCCACAATCCTGACCTGCTTGATCTATCGGATTTGCCCCATCCTATGTTGGAACAATTCATTCAACTCCTTCTTGTCGACCGCTATTTGGTCGTTTCCGTCGAAGAAGGAAGAGAAGTTAAGTCTTATCCCATCTATCTCGTGCACCTCTATCGGGAAAAAAGCTCTTGGCAAATGGAGGCCTTCGATCTGGTGGAGGAGAAGCGGCGGATTATTCCAGTCGACTATCTCACCGGTGTCCAACCCTATCCCGAGAAAAAAAGAATAAGCAGGAAGAAGATTGCCGAACAACTCAGCAAACAGGAGGAAGCCCTCAACCTGGTCCTCGAACTTGGACCCAAGGCGATTGCTCAGTTCAAGAAGTACCATCCATTAAAAATCACAATTTCATACACGAATCCTTATCAAACTACGGCTATTTTAAAAACTTTCGTCGATGTTCATCGTTCGGATGAATTGGCCGAAATCACAAATTGGCTGCTTTTCTTAGGTGAGGATATTAAGATCAGGGAAATACCGACAGAAGTTATAGAGGGATTTCAGGCGAGAATGGATAGGTTAATGAACTAATACAAACGATGGGCAGATAGAAGGAAAGGCACCCGACCGGGTGCCTTCCTTGTGATACTTGTCGTTCTTTCTAGCGATGATGATACAACCCCATCCAAACTCCCGGCTACTTCTCCCCCTGCCGCCGCTCCACCATATAAAACATATAATCCGTCGGAACGCCGGCATACCCCTGCTGCCTCAGTATGGCAGTCACTTGGCCCCGGTGATACGTGCCGTGGTTGACCACATGCCGCAAAATCTCGGAGAACTGCGTATCGAGACTGCCGTACAGCGGATGATGGATGGTCATCGCTTTATCCGGATCGGGTGTCCGCCGCAGCAAATCTCGAAACTGTTCCGCAACGTCTGCGAACAATTGCCGTATTTCGTCCACGGATTTGTTTTGCGCCTCCTCCGCCCAGCCTGTCATCCGCGCATAAATCTCTTCGTTCGGAACTTCCGCGAGCACGGCCATGAAGAGCTTTTCGAACCGGTAGATGTGGGCGAACGTTTGCGCTACGGATGAAAACACACTCGTCACTTCCGCATGGAAAACTTCTTCCGGCAGTTGTGCCAGATGAGCGAACAATTGCTCGTTCGCCCAAACATGATAATCGTACATGCGATATGGTTGTTGCTGTAACATGAAATACCTCACCCTTCTTGGATACATCGTTTGATGGCTTCAGCCTTGGCTCTAGCATAGACCAGGTTCGCTGACAAACGCTGTCAGTAAAGTTTTTAATTCCTATCGTCTTTGTAATGTGCGGCGATTTCGTGGGCCATTTCCTGAACGCGGCGCTTCAGTTCCAGTGGCTCTCGAATGCGAATCGCTGTGCCGAACGTGAGCAAATACACGGGAAGGTACTTGTTCATCGTCGGCACGTCGAGGAGAAATTGCGCCTCCCGATCCGTCCGCTCCTTTAAGTAGTTACGCAGGTGCCAGTGGGCGCAAACTGCGTTCAGCGTGTCAGGCTCACCCTCGATGCGGATGAGCGCAAGCGGCCCCGCCGCTTCTCTTCCCTGCTCGGACTGATCGCGAAAATAAGCGGAGGCGGAGAAGCCCTCAGGCTTGTCAAACCGCGCATCCGTCGACGTGAGCTCCGCGATACGGTCTACGCGGAACGTCCGCACCGCCTGTGTCCGATGGCACCATGCGACCGCATACCATTCGTTGCGGTCGTACGCCAGCCCGTACGGATCGATGTCGCGTTCATCGCGCTGCTCGGCATTCGCCTTGCGATAGGCGATGCGAACCGATCGGCCCTCCTTCTCCGCCTGCTCCAGATCGCGCAGCAGCGGAACGACAGAGGGCGGCCGCGCCGGCGCAATCACATCCAGTCCGCTCGTCTGGCGGGACAGATCATCGCGCTGCTCTTCCTGCAGCCCGTTCTCCACCTTTTTCAACGCGCTTTCCAGCTCCTCCGTGTACGGATAACCCGCGCCTTGTGCAAATTTAAACGCGTCCACCAACGCTTTCAGCTCGATCGCGTTGAAGAACAGCGGCGTCTCCTTGAAGCTCTCGAGGATGCGGATGCCGCCGTCATGTCCCGATTCCGCGACGACCGGTACGCCGCTGGCGCATAAAGCATCGATATACCGATACACGGTGCGGACGCTGATCTCCAAACTGTCCGCGATATGCGCGGCGGTCAGCTTCCTGCCCGATCGCAGCATCCACAGCATGGACAGCATGTTATCCCATTTGGCCATCGGACTTGCCCTCATTTCTCGCTAAATTAATGCTTACGTATGTACTCGTCTATTGAGTGGAATTGCTCCACACAAGCTCAGTCGTACCCGCCGGTTTCTCGGCCATTACCTTGCCGTCACCGCCCATGGTATCCACGATTTCCTCAATCTTCAACGTATATGTCTCAAGCGACTGCTGCCACTCCCGCTCTCCGTAGGAAGCTGCCGCATGACTTAACACCCGATCGATGAGCTCCTTCATTCTCGCTTCCGTTACCTTGGAATGGTCCCACCCAATCCCCACTTTAATAAGATGCTCGTTTCCGTTACCCGCAACGCCGATTCGTGTAATCCCCGGCTCTTGATTCAATTCATTCAGATTGGTTGAGATCACATTCGTTACATGCATGTATTCACTCATGTTGTTACTTCCCCTATGCTGCGACACCACAAGCAAGATCGCCGTAAACAAGACCGCTTGCAGACCAGCCACATACATATCCCGCCTCCAAGTTGTCTTCGCCCACCAACTAAACAAACGCATCACTAGAAAACTCCCGACGAAAAAACACCCCAGCGGAATTAGAAATTTGAGCAATGCACGCACTCCCCTTCCATTTTCCAGTATACAATATTTTTCCATATTGAGGAGCATCGGCAAGTTCAGGTGCTTCTTACGCAACGCAAAAAAGGCCGCTCACCCGAGCAGCCCTCCTAGCGCAACGCATCCAAACGCGGTCAACATCACGCCCGAGATGCGGTTAATTCATACCAACCCAGCGCCGCCCAAACGGTCGCACAGCAAGCCAACACCTACGCTCAACGCCAGCCACACAGGAGCGGCTGCATTACAGCTTCCGCTCGCCGTCGTACGTCGCAATCGCCCCGTACAAGTCCGGACGGCGGTCGCGGAAAATCCCCCACTCGATCCGCTGCACTTCCAGCTGATCGAGGTCGAACGAGGCTACGAGCACAGTCTCCTCGTCGCGCCCCGCTTCTTCAATCAGATTACCCTGCGGGCCGGCAATAAACGAAGATCCGTAGAAGTTGATGGAAGAATCCTCATCTTCCTCACGACCGATCCGGTTCGACGCAATCACCGGGATCAGGTTTTGCGCAGCGTGGCCGCGCATGCACATTTGCCAGTGATCCTTGGAATCGATCGAGCCGTCCTGCGGCTCCGAGCCGATCGCTGTCGGGTAGAACAGCAGCTCCGCCCCCATCAACGCCATGCAGCGCGCCGCTTCCGGGTACCACTGATCCCAGCAGACGCCGACGCCGATTTTGGCATAGCGCGTCTTCCATACCTTGAACCCCGTATCCCCCGGGTTAAAATAAAATTTTTCCTCATACCCCGGACCGTCCGGGATGTGGCTTTTGCGATACAGACCGAGCACCGAACCGTCAGCGTCGATCACGGCAAGCGAGTTGTAGCGCGCGTAGTTCTTTTTCTCATAAAAAGAAATCGGCAGCACTACCTGAAGCTCTTTCGCAATCTCGCGGAAATGCGCAACCGCCTTGTTGTTCTCAAGCTCCGTCGCGTAGCGGTAGTAGTCGGATTTTTCTTTTTGGCAGAAGTACGGCGTTTCGAACAGCTCTTGAATCAAAATCACTTGCGCGCCCTTCGCGGCCGCCTCGCGAACCAATTTCTCCGCCTTGCGGATATTCTCGTCGATATTGTCTGAACAGCTCATTTGCGTCGCGGCTACAGTTACGTTTCTCATGCCCCAATCATCCTTTCTTGCTGGCCGGCATTTGCTGCGTCGTGCAGTGCACATTGCCGCCTTCTTTAATAATCGCCATTCCGTCAATTGTGCGAATCCGGCGATCCGGGAACGCCGCCTGCAATACGTCGATCGCCTTGCGGTCGGTTTCCGCCGCCGCGCCGCCAAACACCGGCAAAATAATACCGCCGTTCACAAAATAGAAGTTCAAATAGCTCAGCGTGAGCCGCTGCTCTTCAAAGAAAGCAATCGGCGGCTGCTCGATTTGGATAATCTCGAAAGAACGCCCCTTCGCGTCCGTCGCCGCGCGGAGAATCTCCAAATTCTCCTGCGTAATCGCATGGTTTGCGTCCGAAGGGTCATGACAAACTTGCAAAATAATTTTGCCTGGCGCCGCGAAGCAGGCGATGTTGTCTACGTGGCCGTCCGTTTCGTCACCGTCGAGGCCTTTGTTCAGCCAGATGATTTTGTCCACGTTCACAAACTCGCGCACATGCGCTTCAATCTGCTCCCGACTCAGCTCCGGATTACGGTTCGTGTTCAGCAGGCACTCTTCCGTCGTCAACAGCGTACCTTCGCCATCGACATGAATCGAGCCGCCCTCCATCACCAGTGGAGCGTCAAAACGGCGAACGCCGTATGTCTCCGTAATTTGCGGAGCGACGTTGTCGTCCAGATCCCAAGGCGCGTATTTGCCGCCCCAGGCGTTGAATTTCCAATTCACAGCCGCAATTTCTCCGGCTTCATTCAGTAGGAATGTCGGGCCATTGTCACGGAACCACGCATCGTTGTGAGGAATTTCCAAGTAGGAGACGTCGCCCGCCTCGCCGACCAACGTTTTAACCGCCGCGGCATCCACAGGGTTTACAATGACCGTCACCGGCTCAAATTCCGCGATCGCCTTCACAAGCTCTGCATAGCCCTGCGACACCGCCGCGTGATCCTCCGGATACACCATGGAAGCCTGCACTGGCCAGGATATAAAAGTACGTTCATGCGCAGTCCATTCGGCCGGCATGTGGTAGCCTAACGTTTTTGGATTCGTCGTCATTATCATCACTCGCTTTATATAAAATGATTGCATTATCTTAAGAGCCGCGGCTCGTCCGTTCTGCAAAGATTGACCGTCTACCATCATATCGCAAAAACCGCTTAGGCTCAATGCATGAACGTTTACAAAATAGCATGAATTTGCATGGGGCACAGCCCTCTTTTACCAGCATATTTAGGACGGGTTTAAAGAACATTAATAGCGTAATTCTACTATTAACCCGGAAGGACGATGACCTTGGCTACTGTTCTGTACATTACCGCGCATCCGCATGACCACACGACTTCTTATAGTATGGCTGTCGGCAAAGCTTTTATCGACGCTTACCGCGAAGCGCATCCTAGCGATGAAGTCGTTCCGATCGACCTTTACAGCGTATCCGTTCCGCACATTGACGCCGATGTGTTCAGTGGATGGGGCAAGCTGCGCGGCGGCCAGGACTTTTCGTCACTGACGCCTGAGGAGAGCTCCAAAGTCGGTCGGATCAACGAGCTCGTGGAACAATTTGTCGCCGCGGATAAATACGTGTTCGTGACCCCGATGTGGAACTTCTCGTTCCCGCCTGTGATGAAGGCGTATCTGGATGCCTTGTGCGTAGCCGGCAAAACGTTCAAATATACCGAGTCCGGCCCTGTCGGCCTCCTGTCCGGCAAAAAAGCGCTACACATCCAAGCGCGCGGCGGCGTCTACTCCGAGGGTCCTGCGGCCGCGATGGAGTCCGGTCATCGTTATATTACGATTATTATGGGCTTTTTCGGCATCACTGACGTTCAGGGTGTCTTTGTCGAAGGCCACAACCAGTTCCCGGATAAAAAGGAACAGATCAAAGCCGACGCCATCAAACATGCGCAGGATGTGGCGAAAAGCTTCTAAATGGCGGACTGTAATAAGAAATCCCGAGGGCTATACGCCTTCGGGATTTTTGTGTCGGCCGACCAAATAAGGATAGGTGAGATACAGGCCGGCTATGTAAAGAAGCAGCGCCGCGTAGACCGGCAATAGATGGACGAAATCCGTATACCCGATATGAAAATGAACAAGCAAGCCCGAGGCAAAACCGGGAATGCCTCCCCACAGAAATGTGTGCCAAAGCCAGCCCTCCCCTTGATTCACACCCCACAGCGCCGATGCTGTGAGGGCGACTGCCAACGAGAACAAGGCGCCGCCAAAGCCTGCGCGGTCATGCGCGATCAGCGGGATGACTTTGTCGCTCCAGGCTGTAAGTTCAGCGCTCGTCAGGCCTAAATATGTTAGGTCGGTTGAAACGAACACATCCGTAATTCCGACAAAGCAGATCGTTAAACCGCCGATGCCTAAACCAAAACCCATTACCACCCAGCAGCATTGCCCCCATTGTGCCCTCAGCCAGATTCGATCGTTTCGTACGCCGGGCGGTTTGCGGGAAGGGAGGTCTTTTAACCCTCGCAAGGTGAGAAGCAGCATCGGAAGTAAGACCGCGGCAGCACCTGCATGAAGCGGATCCAAATAGCCGTACCCCAGGTAGAGAAAAAAGCTGCTAAATCCAACGACGCAGGAGGAAATGACGGCTGTTCTTGCCCAATGAAGACCATAGCGCAAGCCATGTTTGGCCAGTTGATGATAAAAGATGCCGATTGAGATCATGGTACCCGCCAACGTAATCCGGTCATGGGACATGAAATGAAGCAGATGTCCTTTGAAACGGAGGATCTCGCTGCGTGATTTCTCGAGGAACGCCTCGTCATAGGGAAGCAGCACGCTGGTCATGGCAATGAGCCAAGCCAGGATGCCGCCTACGATCATGCCGAGGCCGAGCAGGCACATCCACCCCCAATTGGCCCAGAAGGATGGGGATGGGGGGAGTTGGCCTTGCGGCTGGCTTGGCTGCATGTGGGCGCTGGATGAAGTGATGCGGCTATGGACGATGGCCTCATTGATCCGCTTGGGCAGCCCCGGCCCCGCGTAGACCAAGCCGCTGTGCAGCAGAACGGTGCTCGCTCCAGCTTCCAGCAGCGCCATCGCGTCCTGCGGCTCATGCACAGCCGCGCCCGCGACGATGGCGGGGCCGGGGCCGAGCGCTTGGCGCAGCGCTCGGACTTTATGAAGCTCCACGCCGAGCGCCGCGGAGCCGCCGGCGACGCGTTCGCGCCGCGAGCCCGGCTCCGGCTGCGCGTCGCCCAGGACAACACCGTCGAAGCTGCGCACGGTGTCGTCCTCGTGCCGCAGCTCCTCTAGCGAGATTGGCTGCGGGAGATAGAGCAGCACCGGCTTGCCGGGGGCGGCGGTGCTGATTAGGCGGCGTACCTCGGCCAGGTACGCCGTGGTTTCGTTGGAGGGCCAGCCTTCAGCAAGGCCATCCACGAAAAACCCCGCCGCATAGGGCGCCAGCTTGGCGAGCAGCTCCTGCTGCTCTTCCAGCGCCGCCTGCGGCGAGCTCCCCGGCATCGGCCGGAGCCGCACGAAGTGCGGCAGGCGATGCCTCGTGCCCTTGCGCAGACGCGCGGCGATCGCGTCTGCGCCGGGGTTTTCGTAGCCATCGGGGTACACGATGGCTTCCTCCTCCACCGCGCGCTCGATGGGCGCGGTGCTCACGACTGGCCGGACCGTCACAGGTCCGAGCTCGATGTAGCCGAAGCCGAACTGCGCGAGCGCTCGGTGGGCGGTGCCTTGGGGGTCGAGCTTGCCGCTCAAGCCGACCGGACAAGCGAGGGGAACGCCGGCAAGCTCGCTCTCCATGAGCGGCGACAGTTCCATATGCCCCATCGTGCGGATGACAAACGTCCCGCCGGGAAGGCGACTGAGGCCTCCGATCGCCTGCAGCGTGAGGTCCCTCGCCAATCTGCCCGGAAGCCGGAATAATAGCGGCTTAAATAGCGTATGATACGACCAGTCCGGCATAAGACGCCTCCTTTTTCCCCTAATAGTTCCAGTATACTAGGTGGGCCGCCCGCGGCACAGTCACAGTTTGTTCCGATTTCGTGTGATTCCAATCACAAGGTGTGAAGCTCGGGTTCGGTATACTGAAGCCATGAACCAAACCCAAGGAAAAGAGGCGATTTACATGTTATCCGAACAAACCATCCGTGTGATCAAATCCACCGTTCCGGTGTTGGAAGTGCACGGCGAGACGATTACGAAACGCTTTTACCAACGATTGTTTGCTGCTCATCCGGAGCTGCTCAACATATTCAATCACGCGAATCAAAAACAAGGACGTCAGCAAGCCGCGCTCGCCAATGCCGTCTATGCCGCGGCGCTGCATATCGACCGTTTGGAAGCGATCCTGCCGGCGGTGAAGCAGATTGCCCACAAACACCGCAGCTTAGGGATCAAACCTGAGCATTATCCGATCGTTGGTGAGAACCTTCTCGGGGCGATCAAAGATGTCCTCGGCGATGCCGCGACAGACGAAATTCTTGGTGCATGGGCAGATGCTTACGGCGTGATCGCGGGAGCTTTTATCGGCGTAGAAGCGGGAATGTATAAGGAAGCGGCAGAAGCGCCCGGGGGTTGGGCGGACTTCCGTCCGTTCGTTATCTCGCGAAAGGAGCAGGAGAGCGACGTGATCACGTCCTTCTATTTGCGGCCGCAGGATGGCGGGCCGATCGCGGATTTTGAGCCGGGGCAGTACGTTTCCCTGCGCTTTCAAATCCCTGGCGAGACGAACACACACATTCGTCAATACAGCTTGTCGCATGCGCCAGGACAATCGTTCTACCGTATTTCCGTGAAACGGGAAAATACCCGTGATGACGTGCCGGCGGGCAAGGTGTCTGTCTACTTGCACGAGCAATTGCAAGAAGGCGACGTCGTGGAGTTGTCCGCGCCGGCGGGGGATTTTACACTGGACTTGCAGGACACGCGTCCCGTGACGTTGATCAGCGGCGGCGTAGGGCTGACGCCAATGGTGAGCATGCTGCACACACTGGTTGCGAAACAGCCTGAGCGCGCCGTGACGTTCCTCCACGCGGCGCTGGATGGCCGGCATCACGCCCTGCGTGCTGAGGTGGAAGCCGTCGCGGCGGCGAATCCGCAGGTGAACGTGGCGTGGTGCTATGCCCAACCTACGGAAGAGGACCGTGCGGCAGGCGCTTTTGACAAGGAAGGCTATATCGACCTGCCTTGGATTCAAAGCCTTGTCCCTGGACGGGACGGCAGCTTTTACTTCTGCGGCCCGGTACCGTTCATGCAAGCGGTGAACGCCGCCTTGACGGCTTGGGGCGTGCCGGAAGCGGATCGCCGGTATGAGTTTTTTGGTCCGAAAGGCACTTTGTAGCACGATTGCTCTCATAATCATAGAAGCTTGTTCGAAAAATTCCTGCGAAACGGCAGGAATTTTTCATTTTTTTAGCCGAATGAAGGAAATGCCTGCAGATAAGCAGGTTTTTTCCTATTTCCAAGCCATTCTAGCCCCATTCGGGATAAAAACCTGCCAAATCGCAGGCATTTCGCGAAATCGAAGAAGATAAGCTGAAATTCCTGCATAATCGCAGTTTTTGGCGCCTGCCGATTCCATTCCAGCCCAAAAGTAGGCATGAAATTGCGCTCTATGGTTCGGGGGAACGATGGGGTTCACTAGCTTGCTTGTTCGTTGACGTACTCGTACTGCGCTTCCGTTCCGATTATGGCTAGTTAGGCCGGGGATCGGCTCTTTGGATAGGGAACGAGGGGGTTGACTAGCTTGCTTGTTCGTTGGAGAGACTTGTGCTGCGCCTCCGTTACAATTTCCACTAGTTAGGCCGGGGATCGGCTCTTCTGTGGGGAACGACGGGGTTGCGCAGCTTGCTTGTTCGTTGAAATGCTCATGCTTCGCTTCCGTTACGGTTACGCTACTTCCTCCCGCTCTCGCGCAGCAAGCGATTCACAGTCTCCCGGCGCAGCCCGATAAACTGACCGATCTCCTCCTGCGTCAGCACGTCGGTCAGTTTCAGATCACCGATGTACTGCCGGAACCAGCTCTCCAACTTTTGGAGCTTTGCCGCAGGGGCTACGGCGGTCAGCTGGTCGATGCGCTGCTGCATCATGCGCAGCTTGTCCTGCAACTGCCGTGCGATCGCGCGGTACTGCGCGGGATCGCCCTCCAGCTCCGCGTACCACTGCGCGGCGGGGAGCAATTGGATGTCGCACGCGACGAGTGCGATAGCCGTGCCGTGATACGCCCCCGGCGAGATCAGCGAATGGTGGGGAATCGTCTCCCCGGGCACGATCAGATTCACCAGATGCGTGTTCCCGTCCTCCTGGATGCGCACGATTTTGAGCAAGCCGGATTCCAGCTTGTACAGCGGCCCTGTTTCCCCTTGGCGGAACAAGGTTTCTCCTTTATGCAGCCTCATCGTAACCTGCCCCCCTCCTTCTTTCGACATGCAGCCTGGCCGGCCGCGCGACAGCTTGCTAAAACCACGAGATGGAATTTCTCCATCTCATTTTGCCATTTTCCCGCAGTTGGCATGCTTCAACTGGAATTTCTCCCGTTTATTCAGGCCGAATCGCCTGATTTCAGCGCATTCCCTTCATATTAACTGGAGGTTTTCCAGTTCAGACTCGCCATTCCTCCATTCGGAGCGGAATGAGCTGGAGGTTTTCCAGTTCGCACCGCGCCCCCTGTTGCCATCTCCACCATAGTCCAGCTCCATGGCCGCCATTGCCTTGCTATCACAATCGCCTTGTCCTAACCTCATACGCAGCTCACTTACCCGTTTCTTACATCACCGCAGCTCACCGCATTCCGGCATAATAAAAAGCGTCAGCCGCAGGCTGATCGCTTTTTCCATCAAACTATACTTCTTTCTGTACAGACTCGTAACCGCCGCGCAGAGACGAAAGCCGCTGCGTAACGGATGCATACCACCCGGAACGCTCCACTCTGCCAATCAGCCACATCGACAGCATCAAACCGCACAGCGATACGAACACCGCAATCGGCAGCACCCATATCGAAACGGGATGAGCAAAGAAGGGGACAAAGGAAACCGCCAGAATCGGCGCTGCATTCCATTTGAAAAACTGAATCAACGTAATTGTCACCAGCGCCGTCAGGAAGAACGAAATCGCCCCGTGACTAATCGAATAAAACACACTACCCATCGTCACAGCAATCAAAGCGCCGAAGATGATGAGGCGAATCTCTTTAATTTTATGCACGCGATGCATGAACAGAAAACTGAATGCCCCGAGCGTCGGATAAAACACCATCTTCATTGATGGGAAGTGATAGGAGGCCCAATAAGCTCCCATCAAGTAGCAGCATACAACAAGTGAACGCAGAAGCATCGTTGGTTCCCGTCCTTTTTTATCAAACTCTACCCATTCTACAAAACGACCAACGTTCAGGTCAATGGAAATTTTCAATCATTTTCATGCTTCTACGGTCACCGTCGTCGAGGCAAAAAACTTCGCCACCGCAAAAGACGCCGCTCCGAGCACCGTCGAACGGTCGCCAAGCCCCGAGAATTCCACGCGAAGTCCCGCACGCGGATGCGGCAGCGAACGCCGCTCGACTGCTTCGAGCAGAGGCTTCATCAGCCACTTTTCCCCTTTGGCCAGACGTCCGCCGAGAATAATATACGAAGGATTGTACGCGTTGATGATGTTGACGACGCCTACCCCCAGATAGTAGCCCAACCGCTCAAAAAGCCGAATGACCGCCGCCTCGCCATCCGCCGCCCGCGCAAGCAGCCCGTCCAAGTCCATCGCTGATGCCGAATCTCCGCCCAGTTCTGCTCGCGCCTGATCAAGCAGCGCCTGCTCCGAGGCGTACAGCTCCCAGCAGCCCAGACTGCCGCAGCGGCACTGCGGCCCGTCATGCTGAATCGAGATATGCCCGATCTCGCCCGAGAACCCCGTCGCCCCGCGGTACAACTCCCCGCGAATAATCATCCCGGCGCCGATCCCCATGCCGATTGACACATAGACGAGATGCGCCGTGTCCTTGCCTGCGCCGAATTGCTTTTCTCCGACCGCGCCGGCATTCGCCTCATTGTCGATCGTAACGGGCAGCCCGAACTCCGCCTCCAGCTCGGCTTGCAGCGGTACATTCTCCCAACCGAGATTCGGTGCGAACAGCAGCCGTCCCTCCTCATCGCAAATCCCCGGCACGCCGAGGCCGATCCCGATGACGCTGTAGACGCTCTGCGGCGCACTCTCCACCAGTTCGCGAATCACCGCCTTCAACTGAGCGATCACAGCGTCCACCGACGCATTATCATGCTGCACGCGCAGCTCCCGCACAATCGCGCCGTTCAAATCCGTCAGCACGGCCAGTATATCGTGCACGCCCAGATCGACCCCGATCGCATACCCCGCCGTCCCTTTAAAAAGCAGCATCATCGGCTTCCGCCCGCCGCTCGACTCGCCCGCGCCGATCTCCTCTACGAGGCTGCTCTCCAGCAGTTCATTCACCAGGCTCGACACCGTCGCCTTCGTCAGCCCCGTCACCTCCGCGATCCGCGCGCGAGAGATCGGAGAGTCCGTGCGGATGTGGTTCAGCACGATCGTTTTATTGATTTTTTTCACCAGATTCAAATCGCCAGTCTGTTTCATAATGCCTCCTGCCGTACCTTTTGCGTCCAAAATTCGACTATGAACCTGATTCTATCAGAAAAAAGTGTGCGACGCACGAACTAAGTTTGTTTAATGAATTTACAAACTTTTCGTTTGGTGGTATGATGGCTCCATCAGGCATCATCACCCTATCTTATGGAGGCTGCACACATGAGCTATTTTGATAACGTTCAACCGATTCAGTATGAAGGTCCGGCATCTGTGAATCCGCTTTCTTTTAAATTCTACAATCCCGAGCAAGTCGTTCTGGGCAAAACGATGAAAGATCACCTGCGCTTCGCCGTCGCTTACTGGCACTCTTTTTCGGCAAACGGTTCCGATCCGTTCGGCGCTGGCACCAACATCCGTGCATGGGACCAATACGACGGCATGGAACTGGCCAAAGCCCGCGTTGAAGCGTGCTTCGAGCTGCTGAACATCCTCGGTGTCGAGTATTTCGCGTTCCATGACCGCGACATCGCGCCGGAAGGCAGCACGCTGCAAGAAACGAATGCGAACCTTGACGAAATCGTCGCTCTCATTAAAGACAAGATGAACGCCACCGGCAAAAAACTGCTGTGGAACACGGCGAACATGTTCACCAACCCTCGCTTTGTGCACGGTGCGGCGACGACGAACAATGCGGAAGTTTTTGCTTATGCGGCTGCTCAAGTGAAAAAAGCGCTAGATCACGCCAAAGAACTCGGCGCCGAAAACTACGTTTTCTGGGGCGGCCGTGAAGGCTACGAGACGCTGCTCAACACGGACATGGGCCTCGAGCTCGATAACCTGGCGCGCTTCCTGCACATGGCGGTTGCGTATGCGAAGGAAATCGGCTTCACCGGTCAATTCCTGATCGAGCCTAAGCCGAAAGAGCCGTCCAAGCACCAGTATGATTTTGATGCGGCGACGACGCTTTCTTTCCTGCAAAAATACGACCTGCTCCCTTACTTCAAATTGAACCTGGAAGCGAACCACGCCACGCTCGCGGGTCACACGTTCGAGCACGAGCTGCGCGTCGCACGTCTGAACGGCATCCTCGGCTCCATCGACGCCAACCAAGGCGACCTGCTGCTCGGCTGGGATACCGACGAGTTCCCGACGGATCTGTACGCGACAACCATGGCGATGTACGAAATCCTGCTGAACGAGAACGGCATCGGAAGCGGCGGCGTGAACTTTGACGCCAAAGTGCGCCGTACCTCCTTCGAGCCGATCGATGTCGTGTACGCGCATATCGCAGGGATGGATGCTTTTGCCCGCGGTTTGCAAGTGGCGGCGAAGCTGATTGAAGACAAAGTGTTCGACAATATTCTTGACGCACGCTACGGCTCCTTCAAGTCCGGCATCGGTGCCGACATCGTCGCTGGCAAAGCGGACTTCAAGTCCCTTGAAGCTTACGCGTTGGCGAACAACGGCCCAATCAAGAACCAATCCGGCCGCCTCGAACTGATCAAGGCGACGGTGAATCAGTATTTGACGAACGCGTAAGAGGTAAGACCAACCATTTTAACTCCAAAATCCCGTCTCAGCTTTGCGCTGGGGCGGGATTTTTTTTGTAGTTGCTGGATGCAGGCTGGGCGCTTTGGATGGGACCCGGGCTCTCACCGCCCTCGATCACCACCCCTATTGACAACACTCCGTTTAGTACCGTATAGTACTAATCATGAAAAAGACAAAACCATCCAATCGCGACGTCGTCCTCCGTACCGCCATGACGCTGTTCCTGACGAGAGGCTATCTTACCACCTCAATCGACGACATCGTGGCTGCCAGCAAAGTTGCCAAAACCAACATCTACTACTACTTCAAAAGCAAAGATGAACTGCTCGCCGCCATTCTTGACGGGCTGATTGCCGCTTACAACGAGAAGATGCAGGATATTTTCGCGCGACAGGAGCTAAAGGTGTATGAGCGGTTTGCCTTGTTTTTAAAAGAAGTCGCCACCCCGGAGGATTCCTCCCTCGCGGGGTGCCCGTTCCTGACGCTGTACACGCAGCTTCCGCCAGAAGCCGAGCCGCTGCGCCGCAAAGTGGGCGCTTTTTTCGAAGCGCAGACCGCAGCCGTGGAAGCGATGCTGCATGAAGGCATTCGCAACGGCGAATTTGCCGCACAACTGCCGGTTCCCGCCGTCGCCGGGCTGATCGTCTCCACGATCGAAGGCGCGCTGTTCCTGCAGCATGCCCGCCAGAATCCGGCGCTGCTGGAGCAGACACTCATTACTTTAGCGTTATTGCTAAAGTAATTTTTTTAATCACAATTAGCACTAAACAGTACTAAAAAATCCAAAAGGCAGGTGTTCCTAGATGGCAAACATTTTTTTAACTGGTGGAACGGGATTTATCGGCTCCCCTTTGCTTCAGCAGCTTGAACAGGAGGGGCATGTTGTTACCGTGCTGGTGCGGTCGATGGCCAAGTGGCAGTCGCTGCGCGAGCGTCTCGGACTACGTAAGAGCGTGCCTGTACTCGGCGATTTAAGCCTCCCGGAGCTGGGACTCAGTGAATTCGACCGCAGCCAAGCGCTGTCGTCCGAAGTTGTCATTCACGCCGGAGGCCCGATGGATATTCGGCTGAGCGAGACGGAAGCGCGAACGGTGTTTCTTGAAGCGGCGGATGAGCTGCTGAAGCTTGCCAAAACCATACATGAAGGGCCTGGGCTGCGCCATTTTATTCATGTGGTCGGGTTTAAGAGCCCTTTTACAGAGGACAATTTCCGACAGCCGGGTGCCATTATCCAGCAGTTAGCACATTACCCGCCTTACGAGCAGATGAAGTTCCTCGCTGATCTGCGGATTCGCGAAGGCGCCAGCGCGCTGGGCTTCCCGCTGTCCGTCGTCCACCCCAGCGTCGTCATCGGCAGCTCCGTAACCGGGGATACGCCACAGACGGGCGGGCTTGGCATTTTGGTCGGCGCCGCGGGCCGCGGCCTCATGCGCATTGTACCGGGCGCCGCAACCCATTGGCTGCCGCTCGTCCATGTCGATCATGCCGCAAGCATGATCTGCGCGCTGGCCGGGGAGAGCGCCCCTGTCTCGCAGACGTACTATTTGCTCGATCCCGCGGAAGAGAGCCCGCCCATGGGTAAGCTCGTCGCCGGCATCGCCCGCGAACTGCGCGTCGGCAAGCCCATCGGCACGATCAAGCCCAAGCTGCTGACGAAGCTGCTGAGCACGCCGCTTGGCCGCAAGCTGGGCGTCCCTACGGAGTCGATGGATTTTATTGTGGAGAGGGAGACCCCGTATCCACTATCCACTACGCAGCGCGTGCAGCAGGCGCACGGAATGCCTGCCGCGGTACAGGCCGAGATGCTGCCCTCTGTGATTGCCGATTTGGATTATCGGCTGCAGCATGGGAACCCGGCCATGCCGCAGGGCTACACGCGCGGGAAACGCGGGCCGCTGGCGACGCTGGAGCGCGGAGCAAGTGGAGGCCGGGAAGCGTTCGGGGCGGCACAAACGACTTGGACCGAGGAGACAACGCGACAGGCAACTGAAGGAGTGCGCAGGGGCCGGGAAGCGGCTGCGCCGGTGCAGCCGGCGATCAGCGCGTGCGAGACAGTGATGCTGCCAAACGACGGAGCTGGATCTGGCCATTCCGCCGCCATGCCCACGCTCGTGTTCGTCCACGGCACGTTCAGCAGCGCCGACTGCCTGCTTCCGCTGGCCGAGCAGTTCCCCGAGGCCGACGTCTGCCTGGTGGACCTGCCAGGCTTCGGGCGCAGCCCGTACCATCACGCCCCGGACGTGATGGCGGGGCATGTCGAATCGCTTGTGCAAGCGATTCTCGCTTTTCCCGCGCCCGTGACGCTCGTCGGGCACTCGCTGGGCGGCCTCGTGGCCGCCCTCGCCGCCGCCAGCGTCCCGGGGCGCGTCCACAGGCTGCATCTGCTGCAGCCTGCCTTCACGACCGCGCGCACGTACCGCAGCGCGCGCCTCACCGCCGCCGCGCTGCGCTTCCTGCGCGAGGCCGGGCTGCGCCGGCAGCTCGTGGCGCAGAGCTGCTTCGCGGACATACGCGACATCCCGGAGGGCTATGTCGCGTATGTCCTGCAAGAGCTGCGGTCGTCCCGCGTGCGGCGGACGACGGCGGACACCCTCGCGGCGCTGGCGAAGCGCGCCGCTGCACCGGCCCCGCAGCTGCTCAGCACGCTGCGGGAGAAAGCCATGATCCTGTGGGGCACCCAGGATCATCACCACACGCTGGCGGCGGAGCTCCGCGCCGCCATCCCGACAGCGACGATCGAAGCTGCGCACCATTTTCCGATCTCCCATCCGTGCGAGACCGCTAGGCTGCTGCGCGAGCACGGTTTATTTTCCTAGACATTCACCCATCGCCTCCGGCCCGAATACAGTGTAGAAAAATGGGCTCACAGGACCCTGTCCTGTTGCAACGAGGAGGAACCTGCATATGCAAATTCACGTTGTCCAGCGCGGACAAACGCTCTACCGCATTGCGCAGATTTACGGCAGCTCCGTGGACGAGATCGCCTCGGCCAATGAGCTGACGCCGAGTCAGTCGCTCGTCATCGGACAGGCACTTGTCATTCCGATCGTCGGTTCGTATTACTGGGTGCAGCCCGGCGAAGGGCTGTATGCAATCGCCCACAAGCTTGGGCTGGATCTGCACACGCTCGCATCCGTCAACGGACTGACCGACTACCAGTCGCTCTCGGCCGGCTTCCGGCTGTACATCCCGCCGCATCCGCGCCGCAAAGCGGAGTCGAACGCGTACGTCGAACCGAGGGGCGACGAAGTATCGCCGGTGCTCCTGCAAGCGTCGAGAGAAGCGGCGCCGCATCTGACGTATTTGGCCCCTTTTACGTTCCGCATCCAGCGGGACGGCACGCTCAAAGCGCCCCCGCTGAACGGACTGCGGGAAATCGCCGAGAATAACGGGGCCACGCTGATGATGGTTGTCGCCAATCTCGAGAACGATCAGTTCAGCGCCGATCTGGGCCATATTTTTTTGAACGATATGGCCGTTCAGGATAAGCTCCTGCAGACGATTCAAGCCACAGCGAAGCAGCACGGTTTTAAGGATATTCATTTTGACATCGAGCATCTGCTCCCCGCTGACCGCGAAGCATACAACCGCTTCCTGCGCAAAGCAGCCACAATGATTCACCAGGACGGCAACCTGATGTCTACGGCTCTGGCACCCAAGACGAGCGCCACACAGGCCGGCCAATGGTATGAAGCGCACGATTATAAAGCGCATGGGCAGATCGCGGATTTTGTCGTGATTATGACGTACGAATGGGGCTATAGCGGTGGGCCTCCGATGGCGGTTTCCCCAATTGGCCCTGTACGCAAGGTGCTCGAATATGCGATGAGCGAAATGCCCGCCTCCAAAATCATGATGGGGCAAAATCTGTACGGCTACGACTGGACACTGCCTTTCGTTCCAGGGGGCGCCTACGCCAAGGCGATCTCGCCGCAAGCGACGATTGACCTCGCGCGCAAGTTCAACGCGCAAATCTTGTACGACTATACCGCGCAAGCGCCGCATTTTAACTATTGGGATGATAATGGCAAGGAGCATGCGGTGTGGTCGGAGGATGCACGGTCGATTCAAGCCAAGTTCCGGCTCATTCAAGAGCTCGGCCTGCGCGGCATCAGCTACTGGAAGCTGGGCCTCAAATTTCCGCAGAACTGGCTGCTGCTGGAGGACAATTTTAATATCGTCAAGCGGGGATGACCCTCGCCTTGCCAAGGGAGGCCTTTATGGACAGGGGCATGCCGACTGTATAAAATGGACACTCACGGCCGCTAGAGCCGCTACACCGGGATTCTTCGCCGTAAAAAGGTCAGCGATGACCGTTAAAGCTTGAAGACGGCTCTGTTGACGCGCTTTCACAAGCTATAACGGTCATTCTCGTCTGTTAGAGCGCTCACTCTCCAAAAAGAGAACGCTAAGAGACACGAGCGTCCGTTAGGCAGCAGTGACCTGACAAGGGGTTGACCGTTGACCGTTGCCATGCGCCGGTGTAGCAATACCCCCCCCCCCAGTTGCACAGCGGATCGCTGGCCGGAGGTTAAAAGCTGTAACGGTTGCGGCAGCACTTATTTGGCCCGAAATCCGTTTTGTCAAATTGTAACGGTCGTCACAGCGCTTATTTGCCACCATTTCAACGAGATCTAACCGATTTCACCTAAATAGCCGCTGCTGCAACCGTTACGCTCAAAAATCGCGGTTTTGCAGCGAAATAAGCGCTGTGGCGCACGTTAGCGGCCGCAACGCGGTGTCCCCTCAAGCCGACTCGCTGCTTCACGCTGCTGACGGCGCCCCGAATGCTGTCAAATTCGTAGAATTTGGCGCAGCAGAGATGGGGTTTTTCGTCATTTTCAGCCACTTTTCAGCAAATTTTAAGGTTCTCGACACGTTTTTCCTTCATTTTCCGCTTGCAAATGCCGATGTAAATAGAGATCTATGTTCATTTGGTCAATTCAGCAGCTTACTTTTGGAGGGAAACGGAAAACATGAAAAGGCTAAGTCACACGAAGTGGTTGTCCCTGTTCCTTATTTTGGCCCTCGCCAGTCAAGCCCTTTGGGCCGGCGCGGCGTTCGCAGCGGATAGCATCTCGAAGCTCGTTTTGAACAAAAATGAGATCAGCCTGCAGGTGGGCGACACCGCCACGCTATCGGCAACGGCCATTTTTGTCAGCGGCACGACAGAGAATGCGACGGTCAAAACCGATTGGAACTCCGGCACGCCTGAGGTCGCTTCGGTGTATGCAGGCGTCGTCACTGCCAAAAAAGAAGGGAAAGCCACGATCACGGCCACCTATATGGGGCAAACGGAAGTCGTTACGGTCACCGTCAGCAAAAAGGTGAAGTCGTTGACCTCCGATGTGAAGTCCCTTGATTTGCGTCTTAACAGCACGCAGCAATTAACGATTACGGCCTATTACGAGGACGGCACGTCTGAAAATGTGTCCACCCTCGCCGACTACACGGTCGCTGCCAGCACGATCGCTACCGTGACGAACGGGCTCGTTCGCGGGCAAAATCCGGGCAGCGGCACGATTACGGTCAAGTATATGAATCAATCGCTCACACTCGACGTCGATGTTGAGGTCGTGCGCCGACTCGATGCGGACAAGTCCGATGTGTCCTTGCTGAAGAACGGAACGAGCAAAGTGAAGCTGATGGCTACGTATCCTGACGGCACAACAAGCGATGTTGCAAGCAAAGCCGTCTGGACGTCCGACAAGCCGGACGTTGCCGACGTGATTAACGGCACGATCACCGGCTATAGCGTCGGCAAAGCAACGCTGACGGCTTCCTACGGCACCAAAACGACGACGATCCGCGTCGACGTAGACAGTACCGTGAAGCTGGAGCTGGATAAGACGAGTATTTTGCTGAAGAAAAACGGTACCGGCCAACTGAAGTTGACCGCAACCTATGCCGATGGCTCGACATCGGACATTTCCGACCGCGCCGAATGGTCATCGAGCGATGAGGATGTCGTGCAAGTGACCAAAGGCAAACTGCTCGGCACCGACATTGGCGAAGCGACTGTGTTTGCCAAGTATGGCGACCGCACCGTTGCAGCTAGCATTGATGTGGAAGTGCCGCACCGTCTCGTTGTGAGCGCAGACTCCCTAACGCTGCAAGCGGATGCCAACGCGTCGCTGGATCTATACGCCACCTATGCGGACGGCACGACGGCAACCGTAACCGACAGCGCAACATGGAGCGTTGATCACGAAGACATCGCGATGGTGACGAAAGGTAAGGTCAAAGCATTTAAGTCCGGTATCGCGACGATCACCGCTTCCTACGGCGGCAAAACGACGACAACGCGCGTAGAAGTCGACGTGCCAACCTCCGTCAAGCTGTCGCAGAAAGCGGTCAATATGCAAAGCGGCGACTCGGCGAACGTCACGTTGACGGCGTATTTTAAAGATCGCAGCGCAGGTGTGGATGTGACGGACAAAGCGACGTGGACGTCCAGCGACGAGAAAATCGCGGAAGCCAGCAAAGGCGCCATTACCGGCGTGGCTACAGGAGCAGCCACGATCACAGCGGAATACGGCACGCGCAAAGCCGTCTTACAGGTGTCCGTCGGCGAGCTGAAAAGTCTGACCGTCAGCGAAGAAAAGCTGGTGTTGAAAAAAGGCGCATCCGCCAAGTTAACTGCCGAAGCGCTGTACACGGATGCCACGAAAAGCGATGTGACGTCCGATGTCATCTGGACAAGCAGCAATACGAAAGCTGTTACGGTCGATCAAGGTGTCGTGAAAGCGATCGCCTCCGGCACTGCGACGATTACGGCGCAGTTGGACAGCAAAACCGTCACCATTCCGGTTGACGTAGATATGGCCAGCGACCTCTCGGCCAGCGTCATGAACATTGTGATGGATCTGAATGAGACGAGAACGATCGTACTGACGGCCACCGACGCAAGCGGCGCGGCCCGCACAGTAACTGGCGATGCTGAATGGAAGACGAGCAACGCCTCCATCCTGTCCGTTTCCAAAGGCGTGGTGACGCCTGTCGCACGCGGGAAAGCAGCCGTCACCGCGACATATGGCGGCAAGAGCATTTCCATTCCGGTCGAAATCGGCGTGATTGACTCGCTCAAGGCCAGCAAAACGTTCTTCATCACGAAGAGCGGCGATCAAACACAATTGACGGTGACGGCAACGATGTCGGACGGCACGACCAAAGATGTCACGAACACCGCCACCTGGAAAGTGGCGGCCTATAAAATCGGCTCCATCGAGAATGGACTTTTCACGGCGACCGGTTCCGGCAAAACGACGATCACGGTCTCCTTCGGCGGCAAAACCGTCGCTATTCCGGTGGAAGTCGACACGCTGAAATATTTGAAAACGGATGTCGTGAAACTCGAGCTGAAAGAAGGCCAAACGGCCAATGTCAGCGCAATCGCGACTTACTCGGACGGTTCGGAAGATGACGTTACGAAGCCTGCCTTGTGGACGACCTCGAATATTATGATCGCGGATGTCAAGGACGGCGTCATTAAGGCGACCGGCAAAGGCACGGCGCGTATTTCCGTCACTTTTGCCAATATGCGCACGACGGTTCAAGTGACCGTTACAAAATAACGAAATCGTCGGCTTTTCGCGGCCCCCTCTGGTTGTTCCCAGAGCGGGGCTTTTTGCATCTTCTGCATAAGTTCTTGCGCATAGGGGAATATATGCTTAATTACTCGGAGTTGTCTCCTATCGAGAACTTTTGGAGGTAGATCTACCATGAATCGATCGATTAAGCTCGCTTCGATTTCTTTTTTAGCCATTACCGTTTTGTTGGGCGCCCACCAATACCGGCTCAGATCCCATAAACACGACATGGAAATGATGTCGCAAGCTGAAGTACAGCAATCTGCGAAACAAGGAGCGCCGACGTTTTTCGAAACGAATCCGTTTGGCATGCCCGCGGCGCCGCTGCATCCTTCGCACCGCCACAGCCGGCACAGCCATGCCGCTTCGTACGGGCTGACCCCGCCGACGGCGCTGCAGGACGGTGCAGTCGGCACAGGCCCCGGCGGCACGGTTGCAGCTCACTCGGTCGCGGACACCAAGGCGAAACCGCGCCCCTGGTACAGCTACCTGGGGCTGCTGGGACTGCTCGGTCTGTTAGGCCTTGGCCGCCGCTCGAATGCACCGTATGCGGAATAAGGCGAACAGCGGGGGCTACCCGCCTGTGACAGCGCGGTTCAGTGTGCCTGAGGCTGTACCCGGCCCGCGTATATCTTCATATTGCGTGTGCAAACGCTGACCTTCGGAGGTGTACACCATGATTTACCGTTCCTTGAGCGCAGCTAGAGTAGAACGTTGGCGGGACGTGTGGCGCATGGCTGCGCGGTTGATCCTCGAACCTTTCGGCACTTCAGAGTGATGGTTACCTCTCCTGAACCATACGCGAGGCAATTTGAATCGATCTGTCAACGTATCCCCCAGATTTACTGTCTCACGAGCCCGTTTCCTTCTACTATCCGGCGCAGCTGGGAGTGTAAGGGGACGGGCACTTTGTCTACCTTCAAAACAAATGTCCATGAAATAGACTTTTGTCTGCTATTCCATTACACTAGAAGCATACGTCAGTCGAAAGGGGAGTTTCATGTCTTTCATGGACCGTGAACAGCACGTTCTGGCGCTAATTCGTCAAAACCCATTCATAACCCAGCAGGAAATGGCAAGCACAATCGGCATTTCCCGATCCGCCGTCGCCGGCTACATTGCCGCGCTGACGAAGAAAGGCATCATTCGCGGACGCGCCTACATCATGGCGGAGGAACAGACCGTGCTTTGCCTTGGCGGCGCGAACCTCGATAGCAAAGCGACGGCCAAGCAACCGATCCGCATGGCTTCTTCGAATCCGGTGTCTGTCACCGAATCGTGCGGCGGCGTGGCGCGCAATATCGCGGAGACGCTGGCGAGGCTCGGCTGCCACACATCGCTTTTCACCATCGTCGGCGATGACAAGGCCGGCGCGTGGGTACTGGAAGAGACGCGCAAGCGCGGCGTCGACGTGAGTCAGTCCGTCGTGCTTAAGGACGGCGCAACCGGTACCTACACCGCACTGCTCGATCCTGAGGGCGAGATGGCGCTCGCTTTTGCCAATATGGATATTTATGATCACTATACGCCTGCTCTGCTTCAGGAAAAATGGCCGCACATCGCCGCTGCGAAGCTCATTATCGCAGACACGAACTTGCCGGCCGACACGCTGGCGGTTCTGATCGGCAAATGCCGCGAGGAGGAAATCTCTCTTTTCATCGACCCGGTCTCCTCGGAAAAAGCGAAAAAGCTGCCCGCCGACCTGACCGGTGTTACCGCTATTTTCCCAAATTTGGAGGAAGCGCAGCTGCTGGCAGGCAGCCAATACGACGATGCGAGCCAGCTTGCCGAAGCCATTCGCTCGCGCGGCGCAGCCCATGTATTTATCACGCTGGGAAGCAAAGGCGTATTTTACCACAGCAAGGAGCAGAACCGTCTCTTCCCTCCACTGCCTACCAAAGTCGTGGAAGTCACAGGCGCGGGAGACGCTTTCCTGGCCGGTGTCGCTTACGCCGTCCTGCATCAGCTGTCTTACCTGGAAGCTTGCCGCTACGGCCTGGCTGCCGCCCATCTAACGCTGCAAACCCAACATTCCGCAGCATCCGAGCTGACTGAAGAGCGTCTGCTCCATACCGCCACTACGGCCACCCCACAAACCCATAACTAAGGAGAGTGCTCTCATGCTGCTCATGTCCCAATACCTTACCTACACCGAAGAAATAAAAGACGCCCTGGCGAACAACAAGCCGATCGTGGCCCTCGAAACGACAATTATCTCCCACGGTATGCCGTACCCGCAGAACATCGAAATGGCGCGTAAAGTCGAACAAATCATCCGCGACAACGGCGCTGTGCCGGCGACGATCGGGATCATGGACGGTAAAATCAAAATTGGCCTGAACGAACAGGAGCTCGAAGCTTTTGCAACGAACGGTCAAGTTGAAAAAGTAAGCCGCCGCGACTTCGCGTATATTCTCTCTTCCGGCAAAATCGGCGCGACGACCGTCGCCGCCACCATGATCGGCGCTTCGCTAGCAGGTATCGAAGTGTTCGCAACCGGCGGCATCGGCGGCGTGCACCGCGAAGGCGAGAACTCCATGGACGTCTCGGCCGACCTTACCGAACTGGCGCAAACCAATGTCGCCGTCGTCTGCGCCGGGGTCAAATCCATTCTCGATATCGGACGCACGCTCGAATATTTGGAAACGCACGGCGTACCGGTTGTCGGTTACAAGACGGATGAATTCCCTTCCTTTTACTCCCGCGAGAGCGGCTACGGCGTGGACTTCCGCCTCGACGATGCAGCAGACGTGGCGTCTATGCTCCGCACGAAGTGGGATCTTGGCCTGAAAGGCGGCGCGGTCATCGCCAACCCGGTGCCGGAGGTTTCGGCAATGGAACAGTCCGACATCGAAACATACATCAAGCAAGCGCTGAACGAGGCGAAAGAGCAGCAGGTTACAGGCAAAAAAGTAACCCCGTTCCTGCTCGCGCGCATCAAGCAGCTTACCGATGGCCGCAGCCTGGACACGAACCTGGCGCTCGTCTATCACAATGCGCAGACCGCGGCGCAACTCGCGGTTGCGTTGAAGAAATAGCGCCGCGCTCAGATTGAAACCAAAAAGTCCTGCATCACCTACATCAACGATGTGTGTAGGCATGCAGGACTTTCTTCATTTCATCTGGACCCTTCTATCTATCGATGTTGCTCGTATCTATTCAATCGGGTTAACTGACGCAGCAGCGCGACCTCACTTTCGGTTAGTGGAGCTGCCGCTGCCGCCTCGATGTTGTCCTGCAATTGATGAAGCGAGCTGGCCCCCGGGATGGTTACAGCGACTGTAGGATGCGATAAGGCATAGCGAATGGCAAGCTGGCTCAGACTGCAGCCACGGGCTTCGGCCACCTCCTGCAATTGGGGATGCAGCGCGCCTAAGGATTCTTTTCCGTAGTCCAGATACCCTTTCTCCAGACGCTGCTGTCCTCCGCTCGATAAAATCCCTTTCGCCACTGGACCGCGGGCGATCAAACTGATCGATTCGTCGGCAAGCAGCGCCAGCACCGCTTCCTCCGGACGCCGATCCAATAAGCTGTACTGACTCATGACGCTCACAATCGATGAGCGTCTTGCATACGTACGAATGACATTCGGACGAATTGAGGAGATGCCATAATAACGAATAACTCCCTCTCGCTTCAATTGTTCAAATGCTTCGATGGTCTCATCGATCGGATCGTCCAACGTCCCCCCGTGCAGTTGATAGAGATCAATGTAGTCCGTGCCCAGCCTTTTCAAGCTACCTTTGACTGCCTCTAAAATATAGGCCTTAGAGGCATCCCACACCCAGCCCTCGTGGCCTGGAATTCGTCGATTTCCCACTTTTGTGGCGAGGACGATTTCCTCACGACGGCGATCACGAAGTGCCGCTCCAATGATTTCTTCATTGCGGCCTTCCTCATATAAATCTGCCGTATCAATAAAATTTACCCCTCGTTCTATCGCAGCGTGAATCATAGAGATAGCCAGACGTTGATCCGTGCCTAATGACATGCAGCCGAGTCCGACCTCGCCGACCATGAGTTCCGAAGTACCTAATCGATTTCGTTTCATGACCCTGTTACTCCGTTACCCAGATCGTCTTCTCTGCGAACGGTTTCCGCACCGCTTTCAGCGGCAGCGGCTCCGGATAGCCGAGGTAAATGAAGCCGACCAGCTCCTCCTTGCCGGCGAGGCCGAACGCCTCCCGCATTTTCGGATGGTAGGTCGGAGCGCCGGTGCGCCAGATCGCGCCTAGCCCAAGCGCATGCGCGGTGAGCAGCATATTGTGCACAGCCGCGTGGGCGGCGGCGTATTCTTCAATCTCCGGCACGACGGCTTTCTCGGACGGCGATACGGCGACAGCGATCACCGCAGGGGCGCGGAACGCTTTTTTCATATTGGCGTCACGCAATTTCTCCGCTTCCTCGTCGGAAAGCTGATCAACAGCTTCCGCCAGCGCCACCTCTGCGTAACCGCGGCCGAGCAGTCCCCGGCCTTCGCCAGTCATGACCCAGAACCGCCATGGCTCGGTATGCGCGTGATTCGGCGCCCAAATGCCCGCTTCCAAAATCTCTTCAATTAATGCTCGATCCACCGGATCCGGCTTGACTTTGCCGATGCTGCGGCGACTGCGAATTGCCTCTTGAACGTCCATGCTTCCCACTCTCCATCCTGAATTGGCCCAAAGCCGCGATGTGGCCGCTAATCTGCAGCCTTCGCCCTAACTTTACCGCTTCCAAGCGCGTAATTCAACAGGGCACGGATGCTGACCTAGCACTCTTTTACATCGAAATCACCAGCCCCTGCTTTGACAGAAATTTGACAATGACGTCCTTTCTATGACACGCTATAGTAGAAGCATCACGATAGGTACTAGACAAGCTAGTTTACTAGAGCGACGCTTACGACTATCTTCGATGGAGGACTATGATGAAAACATTGAAACTTCCTTTAACCCATACAGCAACGGCATTATCGCTTCTGGCAAGCTTGATGCTCGTTCAGCCGGCTGCCGCGGCAACCGCGAAGACCAGCGCTGACTTCACAGACTTGGGCAACGTTTCCGCCGACCTCAAGGCTAAGCTTGATGCCATGATCGGCGGAGGCATTTTCGACGGTGTATCCAGCGACACATTCGGCATCCAGCAAAAGATGACGCGCGCTCAGTTTGCGAAAGTGGCGACGAAAGTTTTTGAAATTCCGGTCGATTTGACTGTTGCTGCATCGAGCTTCACCGACGTACGTGCGGATGATTCCGCCAACGGTTGGGCTATTCCGTACATTGAAGCCGCGAAAAAGGCAGGTCTCATTGACGGTATGACGGATACGACCTTTGCGCCTGGCGACTCTGTCACTACGGCTCAACTCGACACGATATTGCTGAAAGGCTTAGGCAAAAAAGTTGTGACTACGGGTTCCCCATGGTACGCCGATGCGGTCTCGCAAGCGACGACGTTGGGCATTCATCCGACTGGCAAAGGCGGCGACGCGCAAGCAACGCGCGAGGATTTGGTCGTGAGCGCATACGGCGCTCAGCAAGCTTATCAAGAGGCAACGCCTCCTAGTACGGGCAATGGCAATGGTACCGGCACGAATCCGGGAACGGGCAACAGTAATGGCTCAAATCCAGGGACAGGAAATGGTACGGGTACGAACCCAGGGACAGGCAGCAGCACATCAGGGAATGTTTCGATTGTGGGTTCCTACACACTGGCCAGCGTCATCGACAGCGGGCTGACCGACAATGCATCCGGCGCGATCTCCAAAGCGGATGCTGAGAATCCTGCGATCAGTAAATTTGCCAAAGAAATCGAAATTAAAGCCACGACAAACGGGGGCGACACCGTTGCGATTCCGGGCGTGGTGCAGTCCGTCTTCTCATCCGATCCGAACGTAGCTAAAGTAGGCCTGAGCGCAGACCACCACGCCTATGTGCTGGGGAATAAGCCAGGCACGGCAGACGTCAGCGTCATGGTGCAGATCGGCTCCGGTGATGCCAAGCAGCTTCATGTTACCGTGACGGTGACCAGCGATCCTGTCAAGGCTGCCGCTTTGAAAGCGGGCGAGACATCCATTACGAAAGCAATGACTCCCGTTGACGGCAACTACACGGCTTCGTTTGACGCATACTCCGCGATGGATCTCACGATTACCGACAATTACGGCATCAAGTATGAAAAAACAGATGCTGCGAATTACAATTTTGCACTGGGCACATTGTTCATCGTTAACGACATTCAAGGCGACGCTGCGTTGGGAGCGGTCGGCACTGTAACGGCAGATGAGCACGGGACCGTGAACGTCTCCGGCAATGTGAAGTATTTTGAACTGACAGCCGTCTCCGCATCCGGTCAAAAGGTGACCAGCTACGTCACAATGACGCGCTAATCTACCTCTGTAAACATGTCAAAATGACCCCTTCCGGGGTCATTTTTATTTTTGCTGGCGAATAAGCATCAATAGGATGAAGGTCCCTAAAAGGAGTGAGTGTATGAATCGACCTCATATATCGCCGTCCCCTATCCCGCAGCCGATTCGTTCCGACGGCATGGGCAACGTCGACCGCGGCCCCCGCGATGTGATGCGGGATTTGGAAAACCCTGATATGCTGGTCCCGCCTATGACAGATCATGGGACGGTGCCGAATCTCAAATTCTCGTTTTCGGATACCCATATGCAGCTCAATCACGGCGGCTGGTCCCGCGGCGTCTCGATTCGCGAGCTGCCGATCGCGAAGACGCTGGCTGCCGTCAATATGAGCCTGACGCCGGGCGGCGTGCGGGAGCTGCATTGGCATCAGGAAGCGGAATGGTCGTATATGCTGCTGGGAAGTGCGCGGATTACCGCCGTCGATCAGGACGGGCGCAACTTTATCGCCGATGTGGGGCCCGGGGATTTGTGGTATTTTCCGCCTGGAATTCCGCACTCCATTCAAGGGCTGGAAGAAGGCTGCGAGTTCCTGCTTGTGTTCGACGACGGAAGCTTCTCCGATCTGGGGACACTGGGGTTGTCCGATTGGTTCGCGCACACGCCCAAGGATGTGCTTTCCGCCAACTTTGGCGTCAGCATGGATGCTTTTGCCGACATTTCTCCCAAGCAGAAATACATCTATCAAGATAAGATCCCCGGCCCGATCGCAACGCAGCAAGTGCCGTCACCCAACGGGCAAGTGCCGCTCAGCTTCACGCACAAGCTGCTTGCGCAGCCTCCTCTTCGCACACCGGGCGGCTGCGTCCGGATCGTCGACTCCAGCAATTTTCCCATTTCCAAAACCATTGCCGCCGCGCTTGTAGAAGTTGAACCCGGCGGGATGCGCGAGCTGCACTGGCATCCGAATCAGGATGAGTGGCAGTACTATTTGGCCGGACAGGGACTCATGACGGTATTTGCAGCGAACGGTGTGGCCAGAACGTTCGATTACCGCGCCGGGGACGTGGGCTATGTCCCTTTTGCCTTCGGACACTATATCCAAAATACCGGAACCGAGTCCCTCTGGTTTCTGGAGATGTTCAAAAGCGACCGCTTCCAGGACGTTTCACTCAATCAATGGCTGGCGTTGACCCCGCAGGAGCTGGTCTCATCCAACCTTAATGCCGGGCCCGAGTTCCTCCGGACGCTGCGCAAAGAAAAATGGCCCGTCGTCAAATACCCCGGCTTCTCGTACTATCCGCGGCCTTAGAAGCCGCTCCGGAAATTCCGAGTACCAGGCCCGCTCCCTCCGCGATGCACACTCGCCTAACGCAGGCATATAGTGCAGTAGCATATTTTTAAATAACCTCTTTTAAAGAAAGGGGGCGGCCGCCTTGTATAATGACCCTTCTTTGTATCCCTACGCACCGCTGCACTACTACGCGTACCCGCCGCATCCGTACCATTACGCACCGTACTGGGCTTGGGATCGCGATTACCCGCCTGTCGCAACGAACCAGCTCAGCAATTCGATCGCGCTTTCGGACATCATGCTGAAAGATGCCGCCTTAATCCTCAGCAAGCTGCATGATCCCGTCGTCGCCAAACAATTAATGAGCAACGCCCAGAGCGGCAATCAAAAGGAAGTCGACCACATTGTCCATGCCTTCGGCAGTAAATCGGACGTTGTCACGACTTATACGCCCAGCACGGTGCAGTTTTCGCTTGGGCCGAAAACCACCGGAGGAGCGCCCTGCTGTCAGTTGATTTTATCTTTGAAATGGGGCAAGTAGATCATTGTTGACCACATGTCTATTTAAAACTTGACTTTTCAATCCGCGCATACTATTTTAAGATAAACAAAACCTACGGCAATTGTAGTCTTCTCCGCTTCGTTAGCAAGGGCTGACTGCAATCAAAAGCAACCCGGCCCCGCTTCGTTAGCAGAGCCAGGTTGTTTTTGTATCCACGAGTTGTGATACGCTCACCGTGCTGTCTGTACTGGCAAGTTAATTTCCAAACACTACAAAATCCTCAGTTGGAGGGATCGCCGTGCCGAGAAAAAAAGTGCCCCGTTAAGCCCGTGCTCCACCTTCTCTCTTTTTCATTCCTGCACCATTTGACCAAAGAGAGAGAGGAATAAAAAGATGAAACCTTTATTTGTAGATTGGAAGGAACTTCGGTTTGGCGTCGAAATTGAATTTGTTGGTGGTAACCCAGAGGATGTCGAGCTACTGCCAGGCTGGATCATGTCGCTTGATGAACGGCAGATTGATGATACTGGAGATGAATCCGGCAGCGAGCTTAAACCGCCTCCTATCCAGTGGGAAGATCGAGAGCAAATTCACGAGATGCTAACGCGACTCCAAGCGACAGGAGCTGTTGCGAATTGGAACTGCGGACTTCATGTCCATGTAGGCTTAGATCCTTGGGGACAAGAAGTTATCCCCCGGTTTATCGAGGCTGCTTTGCTATATCAAGAAACTGTAAGGCGTTTACTAAATACTAGCGAAGACCGTCTGAAATTCTGTCCGCCTGTCACACGGGAGATGTATGACCGATTTATTTCCGATCCCGGGAGAACCGTTCTATGCCACAAGGGACGTCCCCAATCCCATCGGTGTGGAATTAATCTGGCGGCCTGGTTTGATATTGGCACGGTAGAAATTCGTTATGGTAATGGTTCGTTAAACTACAATGAAGTGATCAACACAATTGAATTTTGTCTTCGTTTCGTGGCGGCCATAGGGGCAGGGCTCCAGCTTTCTTCCGATCCCCACAAGATGGCGATTGAACTCGGTGCACCTGTCAGCGGCTTTCCTCAACCAAAACCCGCCCCGAAATGGTATCGTGAGCGAATATGGCTAGAAGATGCGTTAGTGCCCATCTTAGCTCCGCTTGCAAGCAATCTTGTCCAGGATGGTGAAATTCTTTATATTTTGCCTAGGCCTGAAGGTATTTTAGTAACCATAGAAGACGCTAATGGAGAATTATGCGAACGCCTTTTGCATCTCCCTTCTACTGGTTGGGAAGTTGCACGTCAACTTCCAGAATGACTAGAACTGCGAAGCCTCTTCTCAGAGAATTGGAACAAAAGGATTACCGATATAAATAAATAGAAGATAAACGGCTGCCTCCGGGATCACATCCCAGGGGCAGCCGTTTTCAAATTACCGCACATCGGTCACCGTGACAACCGGATAATGAACTGCAAGTTCGTGCGCCGCAAGGAGAAGGATGAGCCAGTACGCCGCGTAGGCGGCATCCAACCAGCCGTACGTAATGAGGTAGTAGTAAGTGCGCTGCTTGCTCAGCGAGAAGCGCTTCGCCTCCATCGCCACCGCCGTGCGGTGCGCGCGGCGGATGCTCTGCGCAAGCAGCGGAATCGCATAGCGGCGCAGCGCGCCGTACGCCAGCCCCAACGGGTTCCACGGCTGCCCGGAAGGCTTGCCGCGCACCTTGAGCGCATAACGGAGCGTCTGAAACTCCATCAGCATCACCGGCACCATCCGCAGCGCGGCCAGGAAGCTGTACGCATACTTCGGCGGCACCTTCCATTGCTGCATCAGCGCATAGAATAGCGAGACCGGCCGCGTCGTCAAGCTGAACAGCAGGCCGACTGCGGCGATCTGCATGCCGCGCAGGCCGAGATGAATGCCGCGATAGAAGCTTTCCGCGGTGATATGGATAATGCCAAGGCGAAACCACTCCGTTTCCCCTTGGCCAAACATCATCATCCCGAGCGAAGACGAGATGAAAATGAGCAAAAACGGCGATGCGTAAAGCAGCAGCCGCTTCCAGGGATGGCCGCTCAGCAGCGCCAGGGGCAGCAGCGAGCCGAGCGTCACATACAGCATCGTGCTCAGGTTGTGTGTAAACACCACCACGATGAACAGCATAACTGCGGTGACCAGCTTAACGCCGGGGTTCACGCGGTGCAGCCACGTTTCGCGTTGCGGAAACGTCAATTGCATGCAGGCACCTCCTTGCCGGAGGCGGAGGTGTGGGCGAACGCGGCTGCGTCCGCCGGCCGCGCCGATCCAGGCCGCGCCGCTTCGCGCACGCGGCCGTCAGCGACGTGCCAGACGCGCGTTGCGAAGCGTCTGACAAGTTCGGGATCGTGGGTGACCATCACGATCCCCGTCCCGGCTGCGCTCAGCCGCTCGAGTTCCTCGAGCATGCGCAGCGTGCCGTGCGCGTCGAGCCCGAAGGTCGGCTCGTCGAGAAGCAGTACGCGAGGGCTGCGCACCATCGCGGTCGCCACGGACAGCCTGCGCTTCTGGCCCAGCGACAGGGCAAACGGATGCCGCTCGCGGAGCTCGAGCAGGCCGTACTGCCGCAGCAGCGCTTCGCGTGCGGCCCGCATGCTTTCCTGCTGCACCTTCGGCTGCAAGTAGGTCAGCTCCTCTTCCACGGAATTCGTGACGAATTGAAATTCCGGGTTTTGAAACACGAAGCCGATGCTGGCCGCGAGCTGCTCGACTTTACGCCCGGCTGCGCCGGCAACGCGGCACTCGCCGCGCGTCGGCAGCAGCCCCATGATCGCGAGGAGCAGCGAGCTTTTGCCTGCGCCGTTCACGCCGACGACGGCGATCCAGTCGCCGCGGGTGACAGTCAAGTTATCCACAGCGACTGTAACGTTGCGGCCGCGGAACGCCTCGAACTGCTGAAACGTCAGAAGCGTGGACGAGTTATCAACCGTGAGGGGTTGCGGGTCGTGCTCTCGCTCTTGCACTTGCCCTTGCCCTTGCACTTGCTCTTGCACTTGCTCTTGCCCTTGCACTTGCTCTTGCCCTTGCACTTGCTCTTGCCCTATCCCTAGGCCTCGGCTCTGAGCCTGCTGATCTCGCCCTTCCCCCGCACCTCGCTCACTCCACGCACGCTCTTCCTCCCTCGCCGCATCCCAATCCTCCCACACGCCGGGATACCAGATCCCCGCTTCCCGCAGGAATGGCCTCATCGTCTGGAACACCATTTGCGGCGCACCGTCCGCCAGGATCTCCCCCTCAGCGGAGAGGACGATCAACCGATCGATCAGATCGAGGATGCCGTCGATTTTATGTTCGACGATGACGAGCGTTTTGCCGGGCGCGACGTTGCGGATCGTCTCCCATACCTGATCTGTGCCTTCTTCGTCCAACAGCGCGGTCGGCTCGTCGAGAAAAAGCACCTCCGGCTCGAGCGCAAGGACGCTCGCCAGCGCCAGCCGCTGCTTCATGCCTTGCGACAGCTCGCTGATCAACATGTGCGTATTCGGCAGCCGCAGCCCGACCAGCGCCAAATACTGCGCAATCCGCGCAGGCATTTCCTCGCGCGGTATTTGTCGATTTTCGAGGACGAACGCGATCTCCTCATCTACATACGGCATGCAGAACTGCGTATCCGGGTCCTGGAACACGTAGCCCCAGCGCCCCGGCCGGCGAATGGCGTCGGCCTTGAGCGGCAGCTCTACGATATCCGGCACGATGCCGCTCATCACTTGCAGCAGCGTCGATTTGCCGCAGCCGCTCGGGCCAAGCAGCAGTACTTTTTCCCCCGGCTCTATGGAACAGGAAAGACCTTTGAAAATCAGTTCCCCCTCCGTCCCCGGATACTTCAGCCTGAGATTGGCTACCTTAATTCTCTCTTCCGTCTGTAAACTCATGGCGTTATCCGAGCGCGTCGTAATCTTTGGAGGATACAGGACGGACCAGATTCAGCACGCCCGTACGCGCCAAAGCGCTGGTCAAATAGTACGCGAACACGCCCGCAATAATGGCGCTGCCGATCAAACGCGTGACAATGAACAACACAAAGTTCCAGAACGCCAACTCCTCAATATACCCGTAATAGTTGTCAACAAACAGGGAGAATATCGCGGAGCCCAAAGCGGCTAGCATCGTCACGCCCACGTTCACCCGACGATAGCGGAACGCGGCAAAAATCAACTCCGCCCCCAAACCCTGCAGCAGGCCGTACACCAACGTCGTCACGCCCCAAGAACCGCCGTACAGCGCTTCAACGGTCGCCGCCGCCAGTTCCGCGAGCAGCGCCACCCATGGTTTGCGAATCACCAGGAAAGCGAATGTTCCCGCCATAAACCACATGCCGTAGCTCAATTGCTCCGCATGCAGACCCAGCGGCTTCAGCAGATCGTACATCGGCCCCCAGATCCGGTAAATCACGCCGAATACCGCCGCGATCACAATCGTGATCAAGACATCGGTCAGTTTCAATCCTTTTGCTGCTCGCTGTTGTGTTTCTTTTTGCGCCATCTTGCTTCGACTCCTTTGCATGGATCGTATTAAATGAGATAGGCGAACACGTGTTATCGTGTCAAAACAGAACGGATACGCCGTCCTCGTGGACGTGAGCGTTCAAAGCGCAGGCATGACGCCTCGCGCGGGCCCGTGCTATGCCAAAAAAGCCCGCCGAATACCGGCAGGCTTAAAAATTTGTGCATACTGAGTCCATTTCGTGACTCAAAGGGCACCACATTTTCTCTACGCTGGCATTATCCAGATCAGATTAACGGTCAGCGGCATAAGGCCGCTATCTCAGCCTGACTTCATCAAGCACCCGTGTTGCTATTCATTTGGCTTAACTGTAGCGGATTCCCAGCGGTTTGGCAATCCCTTTTTTCGAAAGCTTGGCAATTTTTCCATCAAAGTCTGGGGACTCAAGATAGAAGTTGACGCCGCCCGGTATAAAAACTACAATTTGTAGTGTCATCATTATTTTCGAGATAAAGGAGCTTCGAACCATGGATCATTCCACGCTTCAGCAGAATTCGCAAGTACCGATCATTCTGCTTATCATTGGCCTCATTGTACTCATTGCCGCTATTCTCGGCTATGTCTTCGCTTCGCGAACGAACAAAAGCAATACATCCCGGCTAAAAAAGGCGGAGAAAGAAGCGCTGCATAAAAAATATAAACGAATTCTCCTCATCTCGCATTCCCTGCTCATTATCGCGATCGGCTTTGCCGGCACAGGCTTGATTCAGCGCTCGGCGGGTAAATACGATCTGGACAAGCTGAATTTGGGTGCACCGATTCAAGTGACGACCGACAAAGATTACGGCCGTGACCACGCGGAAGGCACGCTGATGTACGAAATGAAAATTCCGACATCCGGCACCCACAGCCCGCATGATTTGAAGTTCGGCTTTTACAAGGAACGTCCGCCTATTGAAAAGCTCGTCCATAATCTGGAGCATGGGGATATCATCATTCACTACCACCCCGACGCACCGAAAGCGCTGCTCGATCAGCTCGAATTCCTGACGCACTTTACCAAAGAAGGCGCCGGCGTGCTGGCCGTTCCGAATATGGACGTGCCTGCGGATCAAGAAGTTGTCGTGACCGCATGGACGAAAACGATGGCGCTCACCAAGTATGACGAAGCGTCTGTCGGCACGTTCATCTACACGTATATCAACAAAGGACCTGAGCAAATTCCGCCTAATGTCCGTCTGGGCGGCGGCACGATGTAGCTACTTGCGGATGTCTTCGCGGTCCGATACGAGGTCCGTCGGGACAAGCCCTGTCTGTCTACGAAAAACGCGATAAAAATACGACGGATCGTTATACCCGATAAACTCGGCAATTTCCGTCACGGTGAGGGCCGAATGGCGCAGCATATAGACCGCGGTTTTGATGCGCGTCACATGGACGAACTCGGAGATCGTCTGCCCCGTCACCTTGCGGAAAAGCGTTGCCGCATAGTTCGGCGATCGCTCGATATGTGCGCCAAGCGCTTCTTTGGTCACATGCTCGCGGTAATGGTCTTGAATATACGCCTTCATCTGCTCGGCGAGCAGAGTGGTTCCCGTCTTCGTGGCGGCCTGGCCCCACTCGCGCTGCAAATACACGAACAGCTCTTGCAGGAGCGCTGCACACAGCGTCCCGGCATAGGGCTGTTTGTCCTGCCATTCACGGTACATCAAGCGGAGCTTGTCGGCCGTGAGATCGAATTTTCCCGTTCGCTTGCAGACCGCCTCCGCTGCTTGCAGTAAGGGCAGCTCCGTCTGCCCGTCCGGCTCGAAGACGAGCACGAATTTCTCGTGTATTTTGGTCGGCACACTACGTCCATAATAAGGGATGCCCGCCGGGATCAGCAGATACTGCCCCTTGTCCAGCACCAGCTTCTTGTCGCGAACGGCGTACATGCAGCGCCCATACAACATAAAGACAAACGTCATACCACCTCTCGCTTCGGCCTGCTCCTCGTTCCAAGTGCCGCTTTTCTGATAAGTAAACGCCGTTATCCGCATCCTCCAACCACTCCAATAACGTACTATAGTCCATACCTAATACTATCATTCATAGCAACAACGCTCAAGAAGGCCTATAATGGAATCAACATATTTCGACATGAGAGAAATGGAGAGACACATCACGATGCGTAAAACGAAAATTATTTGCACCATGGGGCCCGCTTGCGACTCCGTCCCTACCCTCAAAGAAATGATCCGCTCCGGCATGAGCGTCGCCCGCCTGAACATGGCTCACGGCGATCTCGACGAGCACCGCGGGCGCATTCAGCGCGTGCGTCAGGCTGCTGAGGAAATGGGCGTCATTGTCCCGATCCTGATGGATATTAAAGGGCCTGAAATCCGCATCGGCCAACTGAAAGATGCATCTTATGATCTCCAGATCGGAGACCACATCGTCCTCACCACCGAGCAAATCATCGGCGACGGCAGCCGTGTATCCGTCAATTATCCGGGTCTCCCACAGGACGTAAAACCAGGCAACCTCGTCCTCATCGACGACGGCTCCATCGAGCTGCGCGTTGAAACCATCGACGGCACGGAAGTGACGTGCAGCGTGCTGAACCCTGCCGTTCTCAAGCAGCGCAAAGGTGTCAACCTCCCGGGCGTCCGCACATCCCTGCCAGGTGTAACCGAGCGCGATATTATGCACATTCAATTCGGCATCGAAGAAAAAATCGATATCGTCGCGATGTCCTTCGTCCGCAACGGCCACGACGTGCGCGAAGTGCGCGCGCTGCTTGAGCAGCACGGTGCCGGCGCCACGCCGATCATCTCCAAAATCGAGAACGACGAAGGCTTGATCAACTTCGCGGACATTCTGGAAGCGTCCGACGGCATCATGGTCGCGCGCGGCGATCTCGGCGTCGAGATTCCGACAGAAGAAGTGCCGATCGCGCAAAAAGATATGATCCGCGCCTGCAACCTCGCCGGCAAGCCGGTCATCACCGCGACGCAAATGCTGGATTCCATGCAGCGCAACCCGCGCCCGACGCGCGCCGAAGTGAGCGACGTGGCGAACGCTGTGCTCGACGGCAGCGACGTGGTCATGCTGTCGGGTGAGACGGCGGCCGGAAAATATCCGGTCGAGTCCGTGAATACGATGGCGACGATCGCGGAGCGTGCGCAGCAGTTGAAGGCGCCGAGCGCGGCGTTGGAAGCGCAGCTGCAAGACAGCATCGACATCACGGAAGTCGTGTGCCAAGCGGTCGTCGCTTCCGCGAACAAGCTGAAGGCGGCGGCAATCCTGACGCCGACGGAAACCGGCTTTACGGCGCGAATGCTGGCGAAATATCGCCCGGACGCGCCGATCATCGCGGTCACGGCGAGCCGCCACGCGATCTCCAGCCTTAGCATGGTACAGGGCGTCATCCCTGTCCTCGGCGAATTCTGCGAATCGACGGACACGATGATTCGCCAGGCGATCACCCAAGCGGAAGCGCTGGGTTATGTAAAAAAAGGCGACCTCACCGTCGTCTCCGCAGGTGTGCCGGTCGGCAAAGCCGGTACGACGAACTTGATGAAGGTCGAGCGCGTATAGTTAAGAAAGCCCCCAACTTTCATGGTAGCATGGATGTTGGGGGCTTTTTTACGTGACGAACAAGCGTTAGCGGCCGGGGTTGAACTGGTCAATAAGACAACGCGGTTGTCTTATTTCAGCTGATTGGCAATGAACTGGCAGGCTTACTGCGAGGACTTGTCGCCCACGGCACTCTCCCGCTGCTGCCCAGCTCCATTGCCACCAGTCCCGCCGTTCATCCCGTTCGGGAACTGACCTTGGCCGCTTCCTAAGCCGCCCTTGCCGATACCGCCGCCCGGGCCGCGGTTCCGGCATTGCCGTCAGATTTGGTTCTTTTCCATCTCCTTCACATAGCCTAACATCTGCTCGCTTCGACCGTTGCCGCGGCCTCGGTTGAGTGGTTGACGTCCGCGAGCCGTCTTGGTTGCATGCCGTCAGCAGGGCTGCGCACAATAGGACATAGCTATGTTCGGCATTTCCATTCTAAGCGGGTTATTGTATTATATCATTCTTGTAGCTACAGCTTAAAAGAGAAACCTTTAACGAAACTTAACGAGGTGCTGACGTTATGATTATCCGGCTTGGCTATGTATCCACCGCGATCGCGATTTTCAATAATACACCGAGCTCGACGTTCACGTACAAGCTTTTTTCGGAGCGGCCTCGGGAGGAGGCCATGCAGCGGGCCATCGCCATCGGCCGCAAAAATCTGCAAGCGACGCAGCGCATCCTCTACTACAACGCGGCGCACGGCATCCGGCTGTTCCGCCTCTCGTCCTCGCTCATTCCGCTGGCGACGCATCCGGACGTTCGCATCGATGTAGCGGCCGAGTATAAAGACGAGCTGCGTCAGCTTGGCGATTTCGCGAAAGCGCATGACATGCGGCTGAGCATGCACCCGAACCAGTTTACACTGCTGAACGGGAAGGAAAGTGTCGTGCAAGCGGCGATTGGAGATCTGCTGTATCACGCAGCGATTCTAGATGGCATGGGGCTGGATAACTCCGCCATCATCAACATCCACGTCGGCGGCGTCTATGGGGACAAAGAAGCGGCGACGGAGAAGCTGTACAGCAATATGCCGCTCGTCCCTTCGCATGTGCTGGATCGACTAACGTTCGAGAACGATGACAAAACGTACACGCTCAGTGAAACGCTCGCCGTCTGCCAGCAGACGAAGCGGCCTTGTATGCTCGATCTGCACCACGACTGGTGCAACCCATCTGAGCAGACGCCGCTCGAGCTGCTGCCTGCCATTGCCGAGACGTGGGGCGAGCTGCCGATGAAGATTCACGTCTCGGCGCCCAAGAGTGAAAAAGAATTTCGCTCCCACGCCGACTACATCGAGCCGGAGCAGCTTCTTGCTTTTCTCAAGCGTTGCAAGGAGCACGGCCTTGCGCGCATCGATGTGATGATTGAGGCCAAGGTGAAGGATCTCGCATTGTTCAAGCTGGCAGAGGACCTCAGCAAGGTCCGGGGGATTAAGCGGTTGGATGGCGGGTTGCTCAGCTGGTAAAGTTCGTACATGCCAAAGAACCTGAGGCTTTAACTCAGGCTCTTTGGCATATTTGTCGGTGCCGACGCTGTCTAACGGTTGCCACTGGGCTTATTTAGCTTCCAATACGTCATTTCAATTTGTAACGGTTGCGACAGCGCTTATTTGCTAAAAAACGAGCGAAATCTGGCTGATTTGCCCAAATAGCCGCTGCTGGAACCGTTAGCCTTGGAAAAGTGGCGTTTGGCGGCAAATAAGCGCCAGGGCAACCGTTAGCGATGAGGTGCGGGATCCGCACTCTCCGCAGCGACCGCTTGCGTCTGCCGCACATGCCGCAGGGCATTGATCTCCCCGCCGATGACGATGATCAGCGCGGAAATATAAAACCACGTCATCAACACAATGATGCCGCCGATGCTTCCGTACGTAGAACTGTAGTTAGTGAACCCGTTCACGTAGAAGGAAAACCCGAGCGATGTCGCCTGCCAGCCGAGGGCGGCGAATAGGGCGCCGGGGAGCACGCTTTTACAAGTTAGACAGGTGTTGGGCGCGATATAATAAATGCCGATAAACACGGCGAAGATGATAACAAAGTTGGCAATCCACCGAAAGTTGTTCCAGATTTCAATATGGGCGGCTGCGATATGGATGTGTTCCATGCTCCAGTCGCCGATCCAGTGGCCAAATACGCTGAGCAGCAGCGCAGAGACGATGACGACCAGCATGCCGAGCGTTAGCAGAAAAGCCAGCACGCGGGAGTGGATGTAGCTTTTGCGGGCGGGCAGGCCGTACGCTTTGTTCACGGAGAGCACGATGGCGTTCATCGCGGCGCTGGAGCTGACAAGCGTAAAAATCAGACCGAAGGAGAGCGTTCCCCCTCTTTTAATATTGAGCAAATCGCTCAGTGTCTCCTCGAGCCACCCCGCCACGGCGCCGGGGATGTACTCCCGAATCAACGCGATCACATCATCCGACGAAAAAGGCAGATAAGCGAGCAAACTCATCACAGACAGCAGCAGCGGGAAAAGAGAAAGCAAGAAGTAGTACGCGCACTGCGCAGCCAGACCCGTCGCGTCGTGCTCGGAGAACTGCTTCCAGAGCGTTTTTACGTAAGAGATCGCCATATGTTGCCTTTTCCTTTCCTCAATCCGGATTTATGGTAGAATAAAGGGCTCAGTGTTTATACAGAAGTGTACCCCAATGACGAATGGATGTACCACACAAACGGAATCAGTGGCACAGTGCTGCTGCAAGAATATGCTTTTCGATCTTCCAATAAAAGGTGAAATAATACGATGACCGCTCTATCGCACTACCCTGCCCCCACGGGCAACATCATACCGGAAGGCCGCCCCGTTCCCCACGCGCGTATGGCGCCGCCGACCTACAGCATCGACTGCGTGCCGGATACGGATGCGGATGCGTTTTTCTTTCGCGGGTTGGAGCAGCACGGTATTCTGCTCAATCAAGCTCAGATTCAGGCCGTCCGCCATGTGGAAGGCCCTCTGCTTACCTTGGCTGGCGCCGGTTCAGGCAAAACGACGGTCCTGATCTGCCGAGCAGCGTATCTCCTGCGCGTGCGGCGGGTGCAGCCTGGCCAATTTTTGCTGATTACGTTTTCCAAAAAAGCTGCCGAAGAAATGCGCGAACGCCTCGAGCACATGCCAGGCTTGGAAAATTACGCGCTGTCCGCTATGCAGGTGCGCACGTTCCATGCGTTCTGCCTGCGTCTGCTGCGGATAAACGGGTTCGAGCAGGAGATTCTCAGCGACAGCCGCTACCAGCAAATTGTGTTCAAAAAAATTATGCTCGCCATGGGCCTGCAGGACACGTACCAGCCGGAAGTGCTGATTGCCCTGCTCTCTTCCTACAAAATGGCGATGATTACGGTCGCCGACATCCCCGACAAGACGCCCGAGGAGAAGGAAGTTAAACGTATTTTTGAACAGTACGAGCAGTGGAAAATAGAAAATCGCAAGATGGATTTCGACGATATTTTGCTGGAAACGTATGCGTTTCTGCAGGAACGGGAGAATGTCCTTCACGCCCTGCAACGAAAATATACGTACATTAGCGTCGATGAGTTTCAAGATACGAATACGGTGCAATATGCGATTGTCCAAATGCTCGCCGCCCACCACCGCAACTTGATGGTTGTGGGGGACGACGATCAGACGATTTATTCGTTTAATGGGGCGCGAAATGAATTTATTTTAAAATTTCATGAAACTTATCCGGACGCTGCGACCGTTCTGCTCGACATCAACTACCGCTCCACCTCCAGCATTGTCGGACTGGGCAACGCGATTATCCGCCACAATGTGCAGCGGAAGCGGAAAACGCTTCTCGCCACCAAGATCAGCGACGTCAAGCCGCAGTATGTCAAGCCCGCCACCAGCGACGAAGAGGCTGACTGGCTGATTCAAGATATGCAGCGGCGCGTGGCGGAGGGCTCGTGCGCGTATGGCGACATCGCGATTCTGTATCGGACGGCGAATAACAGCCGGGCGCTCATTGAGCAGCTGATTTTACATAACCTTCCCTTTGTCGACTACAGCGGCAGCGATTCGTTCTACGAACAGTGGATGGTGAAGCCGATTATCGATCATTTGCGGATTGCGCAGGAGCGACGGAATTTTGAAGCGATGGAGGGTGTCCTCCCTACATTATATATCGGACGCGAGCAGGGCATGCGTATCATTCAGGAAGGCGAAGCGCTTCAGGCCAAAAAGTGGCCGCTCATTCACCTGCTGGGGCTGCCGCAGCTCAAGGATTTTCAGAAGGATAAAATCAAAAACCGGATCAAGCTCATCAAATCGCTTGCCGAGATGACGCCATTGGCGGCGGTGCAGGCGGTGCGCAGCGACTTCTATGATGCATTCCTCGAGACAAACAAGCGGAGCAAGCTGACGCACCACCGCGAGATGCTGAAGGAAACGCTCGATGAGCTCGAAGCTTCGGCGAAGCGGTTCGCGACGCTCGAGCAGTTCCTTTATTTTATCCAGGAAGTGGCGGAAAAACGCATCGACATGCAAGCGAGCCAGCGCCAACGCGATCCGGACAAAATCTCGCTCATGACCATCCACAAGTCCAAAGGACTTGAGTTTGAGCTCGTGTACGTGCTGTGCGCGATTGAGGGCAATATGCCCCACAGCACAGCGCTGGAAGCCCGCCAGTTGGGCGATATTAGGGTGGCGAGCGAGATGGCTGAGGCGGCGAACGGTGTGGCGAAGGGCTTGGATGGCGCGGCGAAGACCGCCGCCGCGTTGGAAGAAGAACGGCGACTGGCCTACGTCGCCGTTACCAGAGCCAAGGCGGAGCTGGTGATCAGCTCGCCGGCGTTTTATCGCGGGAAGAAGGCTGAGCCTTCCCGGTTCATTGTGTCCGCGTTCACCGACGCGGACTCCGGGGTGACGAGCCGCCCGGCGCAGCCGGCGGCTGTTGTGAGCCCGCGGCTGCGCGAAGCCGCGGGCGATAAAGCCGTGCGCCGCGCGACGGAGACCGTCGCGGCGTGGGTGTGCGGCCAGGCCGGCTGCAAGGCCTGGTCGCGCATTTCGACGCCGCAGGAAGCGCGGCGTCCGGCGAAGTCATGCCCGCTCTGCGGGGCGGGCATGGTGAAGGGTCAGCGCGAGGTACCGCGCTGACGGCTCTGGCGCCTCCTTGCCAAAGGAGGAGGCGCACGATTGAGGCGGCAGGCTTAGTCTGCCGCCTTCTTTTTTTGCCCCGGCTCGCGAACGGGGCCCCACCTGCATGCTGCTCCCAGTAGCATTCACCCTTCATTCGTCCCCTCGCATACGCCCATTTGCTGCACGCTCTTCCGCGCTCAAACCTATCACATCAATCGCATTTTATTACTATTCGCTCACCTTCACTCACCTCGTTCCCCCTACCGCTACAGCCAAACCGCCTCACTCACACTTTATTGCTTCTCCCTCACTCACCTCGTTCCCCCTACGCTACAGCCAATCACCTCACTCACCCTTTATTTCTTTCCTCTCCCCCTTTCACGCGCCAAGTTTCCCCTGCCCGTACACGCTACAACCGCTCCCGCCGAATCCCCCGGCTTCTTTCTCACAGCCGCCTCGGCCCTCAACTGTAAATCCTACAGCAAATTCTTCAAAAGTCGCCTTTTTCACACGAAGACCTGCAAAAAGTACATCAAAAAAATGACTTTCCGCCGTTTCCCCCCCGATTGGGAGCCTGCTGCTGCATTTTACCTGTACAAATTACAGGTTCCTCCCCTTGAAACAGCATTCGCGAGCAATTTAACTGTATGAAATGCATGTTCTCTAGTGAGCTTACGCCAGAAGCAGTGTCTTGAGTTTTATTTATACGTGTAAATCGACTCTCCCGAGGAAACCGCATATTAGAAATTCCTCGGTACACAAAAAAGAGGCCCCATTAGGCCTCTTTCCCCTACCTATCTGCTTATGCAAGCTCCTTCAGCGCCGCCAAGGCCGCCTCGTAATTCGGATGCTCCTTCATTTCGACCAAATATTCCACATAGCGAATTGTATTGTTGGCATCCACCAGGAAAATCGCCCGCTGATCCAATTGCAGCTCGTCAATCAGCACGCCGTACGCTTTGCCGAAGCCGCGGGTTTTGTAGTCGGACAGCGTCACGACGCGGTCAATGCCGGCTGCGCCGCAGAAGCGGGCCTGTGCGAACGGCAAGTCCACCGAGACAGTCAGCACGACGACGTTATCGCCAAGCTTATCGGCTTCGACGTTGAAGCGGCGCGTCTGCGCATCACACGTGCCCGTATCGACGGAAGGGACGACGGAGATCAGTTTGATTTTGCCTGCATAGTCCGCCAATGTTACTTCGGTCATCAGATCTTTATTCAGCTTGAAGTCCGGCGCCTGATCTCCCACTTTGAGCTCCGGGCCGACCAAAGTCACCGGCTGCCCACCTACTGTTGCTGCACCTTTGCGTAATGTTGCGTTTGTCATATTCATCTGCCTCCAAAGTTTAGATTGATTTATACCGTTACAGCTATGTGCTGCTCAGTCAAAAAGCGTTCGGCATCCAGCGCAGCCATCGCGCCGCTGCCCGCCGAGGTGATCGCCTGCCGGTAAATCCGGTCCTGCACATCCCCACAAGCGAAAATACCCTGTACACTTGTCATCGATGCGCCAGGCGTGACTTGCAGATAGCCCAGCTCGTCAGTCGCCAGCTGTCCACCAAGGAAGCCCGTGTTCGGCGTGTGCCCGATGGCCACGAAAATACCGTCCGCCTCAAGCACTTCCTCCTCGCCGGTCGCCTCATCCCGCACGCGCAGACCAGTCACGCCAAGCGGACCTCCGATTACTTCGAGCGGCGTCCGGTTCAGGCTCCAAGCGATTTTGCTATTGGCGCGGGCATGGTCCTGCATGATCTTCGACGCTTTAAGCTCGGCGCGGCGGTGCACGATACGCACTTCCGAGGCGAAGCGCGTCAGGAAGTTCGCTTCCTCCATCGCGGTATCGCCGCCGCCGATGACGATAATTTTTTTGCCGCGGAAGAAAAAGCCGTCACACGTCGCGCAAGTGCTGACCCCGCGGCCGATGTAGTCTTTTTCGCCAGGGATGCCCAGCATTTTGGAGGACGCTCCCGTGGAAATAATGACAGCCTCCGCACTTAACTGCTCTCCGCTCTCCAACGTAAGCGCAAAAGGACGGCGCGACGTATCGACCGATGCGACTCTGCCCGCCAGAATGACGGCTCCGAACCGCAGCGCTTGCTTGCGCATGTTCTCCATTAACTCAGGCCCGGTGATGCCTTCCGGAAATCCGGGAAAGTTGTCTACTTCCGTCGTCGTGGTTAGTTGGCCGCCCGGTTGAACGCCCTCGATAACGAGCGGTGCCAAGCCCGCCCTAGATAAGTAGATCGCCGCAGTAAGCCCCGCTGGTCCTGTGCCGACGATGACAACATCGTGTTTTTTCATAAATATGGACCTCCTTATATGGAGTGAATTTAATTTGTGTGAAATTCAATTGCTAACATCTTTAATGACTATATCTTACTCCTCGCAATTCATATTGTCAACAATTTAATTTTATACAATTTATTATTTTGCATGCTTCACCTACCTCCGTGCCAAATTAAGTATTCATCCAATTTTCAGGTTCCCCTCATCTCCCCTTCAGACTCGTCCGTCATAATAAGCCGTAACACCAAGAAGCTAGCCAATCGAAGGGAGACTACTATGACAACGAAGAAAAAAGACCGCAAATGGATCTGGACGTCCTCCGTACTGCTTGCCGGTTTTATCGCTTATATTGTCGTATATCCGCCTGTCAGCGCGAGCAAAGCTGAGAAAACAATCGCCACCGTCAACGGTGTCAAAATAAGCTCAACCCAACTTTACGATGCGATGGTTGCGGGCGGCGGGCAGCAGACGCTGGATTCGCTCATTAACGATGAGCTGATCTCGCAAGAAAGCAAAAAAGCTGGCATCGTCGTCACCGATGATGACGTTAACGCTGAACTCAAATCGATTCAAGCTTCCTTCCCATCGCAAGAGCAGTTCCAGCAGGCACTCACCTCGTATGGGATGACGATCGATGACCTGAAGAAAAACATGAGCTCCCAAGTCATGCTCAAAAAAATACTCGAACCGCAAATTACCGTCACCGATGACGACATTAAGAAATACTACGATGAAAATCTCGAGACCTTAAAAACGCCGGAGCAAGTTCAAGCTTCGCATATTACCGTAGCGACGAAAGCAGAAGCCGATGCGTTGCTGGCTAAGCTGAAAAGCGGTTCCGACTTCGCCGCGCTCGCGAAGGAAAGCTCTACGGACGCGAATACCAAGGACAAAGGCGGTGAGCTAGGCTATTTCTCGGCCGGCACGCAGGATGCTGCGCTGGAGAAAGCGGCTTTTGCTCTGAAAACGGGCGAGCTGAGCGAGCCGGTGCAAACCGCGTCGGGCTACGACATTATCAAAGTGACCGACCATAAAGCCGCGGCGACGCCGACGCTCGACGAAAAGAAAGATTCGATCAAGCAGACGCTAACCGAGCAGAAGATTTCGGACATGTCCCAGACATGGCTGGAACAAAAGAAATCTGAAGCGACCATCAAGAGCGATTTGGTGAATGGCGTGTAAGAGGAGGTTGGCGTACTGGCACGAATCGATTACACTGAAAAAGAGACGAGCTGCTTCGCGTTACCTAACGGGCGTTAGAACACTCGCTTCATCTAAGAGGGCGGTTATGGCCCCCTCTTTTTTTGTTGTTGGGCTCAGCTGTTGAAACTCTTGTCTGTGGGAATCATGAGCGTGTATTGTTCCTCCACACAGCAAAGGGGCTGTCCCAAAAGGCAATTTGTGATTTTTTTAGCCCCACTTTGAGCCAAATATCGTCAAGTAAAAGAACCTCATCCTCCACTTTGAAGTGGAATTTGAGGTTCTTTTGCTTGTAAAATGGGACGTTCCTTGTCATGCGAACACTTTTGGGACAGCCCCTTTTTGCATCGTTTATTTGCCTTTCAAAACTGCCAACAGGTTGTAAACCGCTTGTGCGGTCTCGGCCCGAGATGCTTCGCTATGCGGATCGAAACGGTTTTGATCCTTCCCTTGGAGCAAACCGATGGCCACGGCTTTTCGCACAGCTTGGGATGCCCAGGGGCTGAACGTCCCGTCATCGGCAAAAGCTTGCTCCAGCTTTTGCGTTTCTACCGGTGTGCCGCTCGCACCAACCGCTCTGACCAGCATGGCAGCCATCTGCTCACGCGTTATCGATTGCTCGGGCGAAAACGTCCCGTCATCCAGTCCGTTCACGATTCCCGTTTCCGCAAGGGCCCCGACGGCACCGGCATACCAAGCGTCAGCGGGTACATCGGAGAACGGAGCGCCTTGCTTCGCCTGCAGCTTCAGCACTCTTGCTAACAGCGCGGCAAATTCGGCGCGCGTAACGGATCGCGATGGCGCGAAGGTATTCTCGGTGACGCCCTCGACGATATGCTTAGCGCTTAGCTCCGCAATGACCGAATTTGCCCAATGCTCCTTCGGAACATCAGCAAACGTCTTGGCATAGGCCAGCACAGCATACTTGCTAAAATGATACAGCTGAGCCTCCACCACATCGCCATGCAGCTCTCCGCCGACATACTCCAGCTTGCCGTCATCGCTGATATAGTACACGCCGAGCAGGCGTTTGTCTGCATTCGGAAGGATTTTGAACGAGACGGTGACCGGCTTTTCGAAAGTACGAATAACGGTTGGATCACCGTTGCCGTTCGTAATAGTCAGTTGAAAATCGACGGTGAGGCTGGCGGCTTTCACTTCCGCATTAGCGGCTGGAGTCGGAAGGTCTGCCTTCCCGTCGGTACCGACGATGTTCACACGAAGCGAAATGCTCTCGCCCTTTTGGTCCGCCGAAGCCGCTTGGCTCGCGATATCCTGAAGCACATCGCTCGACAGGGTGATGGTCACATCGTCTTTCACGATTTCTAGCGCATTACTCTGAAGCAGCTTGACGGTATCCACAGGGAGTACGATGGTATCCGCCGCTTTCGGCAGCTCTACTGTAGCTTTTCCTTGTGCCGGCTTCAGATCATCCGCCTTCACGATAACCGAATTCGCCGGCTCTTGTGTTGGCTGAGGCCCAAACGTTTGGCCCCCCGTTGATTGTGGTGTGTCACCATCGGGTGCGGGAATGGATGGCTTACCATAATTGGCCCACTTTGTTAAATCGACTTTTTGCATGCGATCCATGACATAATTCGCCGTGTCGCGATATGCGTTCGCACCGGATTCGAACAGCAGGTACAGCTCTCCGTTTCGTTCGATCGTATTTTCGAGCATTGGCGGAACGAGAAGGTCGTTATTGCCGGCTGCCTTCGCACTGTTATCTAGGAACCAGACGGGTACTTCCGTTGCACCAATTGCGGCAAGCGTATGCGGCGTCCCTGTAAAGTCCGGTTTCTCATACTTTAAAAGATCGCTGTCCCGGCTTCTCGAGTAGGACTGGCTCAGCATGATACTGTCGCCCAACACAGCCATGCCTTGAATTTTGTCCGGAAGGGATAAGATCAGATCGGGGACGACGGCGCTTGTTCCATTCATTTTGCCGGAAGGCAGTACATCAGTCTGATCGTCCAACCGATACCCGGCTGCCCACGCATATTGGTAAGTGTTGTCCCGTGTGAGCAGGGCATGGCTCCCATCGGTATTGTACGTCGGCGGATAGTAGTATTCGCCTGACCACAGCACACCGTCTGCGTATGTGGTAAAAGATGCGTTCGCGACCGTCAAAAACTTGCTTTCAAACGAAACGCTTCCCTTGTTCGGCGCTTGGATCAAGTCCTCCATCTTCAATTGATAGAGATATGAACCGGAAGCGATCCACACATGATTCTTGCTGACGGCGACGCCGCCGGCATGACCGTTGTAGGGGGTGCTGCCGTCATACAGGTTGACGTATTTAACCAGTAGACCGGTTTTCGCGTCGAGAACCGAAAGGGTACTCGGCCGCTTATCTTCCATGTAGCTGGTGGTGATGATCCAATCATGCGCCTTGTCGTAAGCCATGCCTTGCGGCACGAAATCTTCGACAAGCCCCGGTACGACAGGTCCTGGCTTGCTGACATCCCACAGCATCTGATATGCCGGAGCTTGCGGATTGTCGGCCCGCACCGTTTGGGTAATGTGCTGATGGGACGGCGTTGCCGATACGGTGGTTGATTTCGGCGATTCGTTATTCGAAGAATCCAGTGCGGAAACTTGAAAGGTGTACGTCACATCTCCTTGAAGCAGCGGCACGTCGAGTGAGGTTCGGGTGGCTGGCAGCGTGACGTCCAGCTTGCCGTTTTTGTAAATCAGGTAGGAAGTGACATCCGATTCCGCATTTACGTTCCAGCTAACCGTAACTTTACCTTCCCCGGGCGTCGCACTGACGCCGGTTGGCGCGGCGGGCGCGACTTGATCCAATTTCGTTATTGGCGGCACTTGTCCGTTCTGAATAACGCCAGGCGATGCCGGTTGCTTCGTGCCGACTTTCCTCATCACGGTCGTTCCGTCGATCGGATAGGCGTAGGTAATCGTTTGCTTTTCAGCAAAATCGCTCCCGCCGTTGTCGTTGTAGGAAGCCCTCACGATTTCTGTATCGCTTGGATTCAGGATCGCAATCGTTTGTGCTCCGGCGTTGATCAGGCCGTTAACATCGTTCATCGCGTACAGATTGCCTGCAGGCACATACTTTTCCGGATATTCATCGAAATAGTAGTGATTGAACTGATCGGCTGTGTAGAAGTCTAGACCCGTGAAGTGCGTTAAAAATAACTTTGTTTCCCGCGGCTGTATGACGAACGGTCCGTCGATCGCCTTTTCCCAGCTTTTAGATGGGTCATTGCTCGTGAACTTCAGCTTGTAGCCCTGAAGGTCAATCGGCGCGGCGTCTGTGTTGAAAATCTCTACAAATTCGTAGGCATCATAGGAGGTCGTTGCCCCTGCCGGCCAATAATTGTCCGTATCGGGCGCGAGCTCCGTGATGAGCAGTTTGGGCAGCGATGCAATCGTAGGTGCTGCCGTGACTGCGTTCGATTTCGGGGACTCATTGCCGGCGGTGTCTACGGCTGTCACCTCGAAGAGATAAGACTGGCCGTTTTGCAAACTGCTGATCGTTACGCCCGTATGATTGCCGAGCAACGTTTGATGGAGCACACCGTCCATGTACACCTTGTAATAAGCAGCGTCTGGTTCAGGAGCGGCATTCCAGCTCAGGACGACGCTGTTCGTTCCTGCCGTTCCGGAAAGGCCTGCAGGTGCAGACGGAGCGGTGGTATCCGAAGGCGATGGCGGGAGCTGCGCGGCGAAAACGGTGCCGGGCGTCGCCTCCTCGACATAGCTCATCTTCCGCAGTGTGATCGAGCCGTCTGTCGGATACATGTAGTTGATGCCGCGATTCTCTACGGGATCGGATGCACCGTATGAGACCGTACTGATCGGCACATCATTGGGTGCGGCGATCGACAAGGTACGGGCGGATGTATTCGCCATGCCGCCCAAGGCATCGACCATAATCAATTGATCCGACGTCAGATTCGTGCCATAGCTCGTATTGAAGCCGGCGGCTGTGGCCGTATTCGTGGTGGAATTGCTCGTATTTTTCGCCCACAGCACGACAGTTCCGTGCGAAGGGATGATCGTGTCCGTCGTAATCGGCCATTTGTACACAGCAGGTGTCGTGTAAATGACTTTGTAGTTTTTTAAGGCTATCGCCGCATCGCTAGTATTATAGATTTCGACAAATTCGTAGGCATCCGGCGTGCCGCTTGTATAATCGATCTTCTTGCTGTCCGGAACTACCTCGGTAATCATCAGTGCAGGATATTGCAGCGGTGTGGCGGTGACCGCATTCGAAAGCGTAGACTCCTGATCGACGTTATCCACGGCCGAGAGCGCAAAGCTGTATGTCGTCCCGTTCGATAGTCCGGAAATCAGGTAGGTCGTGCCGGTCACCGTCCCGGAAATATCGGTTCCGTTCATGTAAACCTTATAGCCCTTCAAGTCTGATTCTGCATTGGCATTCCAGGTTAGCGTCATCTGCGAGGGGCCGGCGACCGCCGTTAGCCCGACAGGCGTTGCTGGCGGCAGGTCGACATCCGCATGGGCGACTTGAGCCGATCCAAAGCCAAGCACGCTGAACGAAAGCAGCAGTGCCGTCAAACAGATGGCCACGATTTTTGAAAAACGGTTTCCTTCCATGTGCATTCCTCCATTGTCTTATTGTTGAATGACGCATTCACCACGCTGCAGCCAAATCTTCCCGGTATCCCTCCTTATGTAGACGACAAAAAGCCCTGACAACAACGATGCAGCTTTCGCTTCATCGCATGTTATCAGGGCCTTCTCCGTCATCTCTTGGCCTATGAAAACGCTTTTATCGTGTCCGATACCAAACACTATACTAGGTTTGCCGTCGATTGGGAAGAGGGAACATGCAAAAAATTCAATTCGGATGGCCCGCTATTGCATTTTGATAAACCATCCAATTACCAAAATGTGGCTCCAGATTGTATCTGCGATCATCGTGTATCTCGTTGATGAACACGCAATCCCCTCCCCTAGCACAAATTCCTGCAAACTTGCATCCTTTTCGCTCGCTTCCCCCCGCTTAAAGCCAAAAACCTGCAAATCGACATCCTTTTTTCTAAAAAAGGGGCCGTTTGCCGCGAAACAGAAAAAATTCCTGCACTTTCGCAGGAATTCCTCTTTTCTCCCCATGTCCGCCTCGAAAAGACTGCAATTTTGCAGGCTTCTCCCTTGACCGCCTGGTACCGGCCAGCAGCGCGTCCCCCTAAGGCGTCCGCCCCTTCATTTCGTCAAGGCTCTTGAACTGGTAGCCTTGACTGCGCGCCGCATCAATGATGCGCCCCAGCGCTTCAGTGTTGTCGCTCGACACCGAGTGCAGCAAAATCACTGCGCCCGGATGCAGCTGCGCCATGACATTCTTATAGGCGTATTCCCAGCCCTTCTGCTTCTTGGGCTCCCAGTCGCGATACGCAACGGACCAGAACACGTTGGTGTAGCCCATCCCATGGCTCGTCGCCAGCGAACGACCGTTGAAAATGCCGCGCGGCGCCCGCAGATAGCGCATCTCCTTTTGCCCCGTCACGGCGGCGACGCCGGCTTTGACCTGATCCAGCTCTTTCTGGATCTGTGCGGTTGAAATCTGACTCATATCCGGATGACTCCAGGAATGGTTGCCGATCAGATGGCCCTCTGCAGCCATCCGCTTGAGGAGCTCCGGCTCCGTTTTGATATAATGCCCCGTCACAAAGAAAATCGCCGGCACCTGCTTCTCCTTCAGCACGTCCAAGATGCGGCCGGTGTAGCCGTTCTCGTACCCATTGTCGAAGGTGAGGTACAACTCCTTCTGCGACTGATCGCCGGTAAACACGGCGCCGTGCTCCTTCAATAAATTTTTAAAGCCCTCCTCATCGATCGACGGGGGCTGGCCGTTCACACTCTTTTTAAACCCAAAATGATACGCGCCATCGGCGGACACCGGCGTCGCCTGCCCTGCGAACAACAGCAGCAGCATACCCACAACGAGCACTCGCATAAGCTTCATGAAACGTTCCTCCTTGCTTGCAGCATTCAGACTTGTTACTAATATGCCACACGCGGGTATGTGATTATGTAGGAAATTGCCCCATTCCATTTCAAAGTGAACTGAATATACTACTATACACGCTATGTAGAAGGTGATTGCCATCAGCTCCCCAGAACCTAGAGACGATTTGCTGCAAATCCTGGGATTAGCTTCGGAACAAGCTATGTACAAGGCCCAATGGGACGGCTACTCGTTAGCTGACATCGCCAAAGCCAATCACGTGGATGTGCAAAAAGTGATCGAACTGCAGCTCGCCGAACTCGCGGCTCAGCTCGAAGCCCGTTTCAGCAGCGGCAGCATCACGCCTGAGCAGTATGCCGCTCAGCGCGCGGAACTGCCCGAAATTATATGCAGGAGCGTGTACGCCCTGTAACAGCAGGAGAAGGCACCCGGTCAGGGTGCTTTTTCTTTTTCCCCGCGTATTGTCCCCTCCCCCATTTTATGTCACTATCAAGGGAGATGCTTTTCACGGAAAGGACGGCCGCGCGCCAATGAACTTCGAACAACTGATTCCGCTCATTCCCCTTATCGATCAAGTTCAGGCTTACACGGAGACGTACAAAGTGACGGTACAGCCCCTTCGGCATCATCTCATTATCGTCCGCCAAGGCCACCTCACGCTCCATCGCACCGGCCATGAGCCGATCATCGTCTCCCAAGCGTACGCCTGTCATCCCGACCAAGGGGACTACGTTATCCAAGTACCCCGCACCAAAGCGGTCAGCTATGTCCTTCTGACCTACCATGTGCTGCCCGACGATCAGACATGGCATCTCCATGGCCATCTGACCACGCTCAGCGAGATCAAAATCCACTACATGCTCGACGAGCTGATCCGCACGACAGAAGAGGTTCCTACGAGCACAGCGGAAGAAGAAGCGAAGATGAGCTTTCGAAAACGGATGATGCTGGAGCGGATTTTGTACATTTACCTGCACGAGTCCGATCTGACGCATGAGAAAAAGACCGCCGCCGAAGCGATCGAAGGCACGCTCTCCTACATCAACGAGCACTACATGCTTGAGTTGACACTGCCGATGCTCGCGCGGCGCGCGGGGATGAGTGTGGGGTATTTTACCGTCCTGTTCAAAAAGAAAACCGGCACCACGCTGATGAACTACCTCTACACGCTGCGGATCGAGAAAGCGAAAATGATGTTCCAGCAGACGGATCTGCTTGCCAAGGAGATTGCGGGATGCGTCGGGTTCCTGGATTATTTTCATTTTAGCAAGGTGTTTAAAAAGAAAACCGGCACCACCCCCAGCGCCTACCAGGGGGCCATCGACAAAATCTAAAAATGGGACATGCGTCATCTGCACATTAGACATGTCTAATCTTCGGCATATTCGGTATTATTCTCATTGAGAATAATAATCATTTGCACGGAGGAGACAAGCAATCATGAGAACGCATTTTTCACGCATCATCCTTTTGCTCATCATCAGCCTCTTTGCGCTAAGCCTGGCAGCTTGCGGCAAAGGGACAAATACGGAGTCCACAGCGGGTACGCCAGCCCCGGCAACCGGGGCGAGCGCGAGTGCTGCTCCGACTGCCAAAGCCGACGGCCCGATCACCATCCAAGACGCCTCCGGCACGCTGGTACTGCCTAAGAAACCGGAGCGCGTCGTCGCGATGGAGTTCAGTTTTACCGACATCCTCGTGTCCCTCGGCGTGAAGCCGGTTGGGGTTGCCGATGACGGCGACGCTTCGCTGATGATGGATTCCGTCAAGGCGCTGCTCCCCACGTACACCTCCGTCGGCTCCCGTTACGAGCCTAACATCGAGCTGATCTCCTCGCTGAAGCCCGACCTGATCATCGTGGACATCAACAAACATAAGAACGCGATCGCGCAGTTGAAAGGTATCGCTCCTGTGCTCGTGCTGGATGACTTCATGGCGAATTACGATCAAATGCTTAAGAACGTGACCCTGATCGGTAAAGCGGTCGGCAAAGAAGACGAAGCGAAGAAACGTCTCGCCGAGCACCAAACCAAAGTCGACACGATAAAAAAGAAATTGAACGCATCCGGCATGAAAGTGCTGCCTGCAGTCGTGAATCCTAAAGGCTTCTTCGCCCACTCCGACCACGCGTACAGCGGTTCCTTCCTCGCCATGCTCGGCTACACGGATCCAGTCAAGAACGACGCTTCGTACCCGCAAATTACGCTGGAGCAATTGGTGGAAGCGAACCCGCAAGCATTGTTCCTGCTCCCAACCGACAAAGTGACGATCGTGCAGGAGTGGGAGAAAAACCCGCTGTGGGCGAAAATCGATGCCGTCAAGAACAACAAAGTGTACACCGTTGAGCGCCGTGACTGGTCCTTATCCCGCGGACTGCTCGGTTCCGAGAAAATGCTCGACGACCTTGTCAAGAATATGGGGCAATAAAGGGATGAAGCCTATAACCAAGAAGCAGAGCCGGTACCGGCCTCTGCTCTTCCTTTTTTTCGGTTTGCTCGCGATGATGGCTGTAGGGACTGTGTGCAGCTTAAAATGGGGCCAAACGTACGTGAGCTGGCGCACCTTGTACGAGGCGGTGACCTACCAGGGCAGCGAGAAAGCGCACCTGTATATCCAAACGCTGCGCCTCCCGCGCGCCTTGATGGCGTGCCTCGTCGGCATGCAGCTTGCGCTGGCCGGACTGCTCACGCAGCTCACAACGAAGAACCCGCTCGCCTCGCCCCACGTTTTCGGCATTAACGCAGGCGCGGCGTTGGCGGTCGTCGCCGGCCTCGTGCTGCTGCCCCAGAGCCATGGCGGCAATCTGGGACTCATCGGGCTCGCCTTTGCCGGGGCGACGCTCGGCGCTGTCCTCGTCTGGTCGCTCGCCGGCAGCGGGAGCAAGCAATACGTGTTCATCGCGCTGGCGGGGATCACGATTCATTTTCTGATGTCCTCGCTGACTGAGGGCCTGATCATTCTCAATCAGGCGGCGACGGACAGCATCATGTTCTGGCTCGTCGGCTCGCTAACGCATGCCGCGTGGACGGAGGTTCGGGTGATCCTGCCGTTTTTTGTCGGGGGGATAGCGCTGTTCGTTTTCATGCTGCCTTCGCTGAAATTGCTGCTGCTCGACGATGAAATGGCCAGCGGGCTTGGGCAGCGCATCCTGATCGTACGCGGCGTCAGCATGGTGCTCGTCATCGTGCTGGCCGGCTCGGCGGTCGCACTGTGCGGGCCGATCGGCTTCATCTGCCTGCTCGTGCCGCATATCGCGCGGGAGTTGGTTGGCGGCAGCCTGAACGTGCTTGCGCCTGTTACTGCGCTGTTGGGTGGTGTGCTGCTGGTGTTTGCGGATTTTGTGAGCCGGTTCCTTGCGTTTCCGTACGAATCGCCGGTCGGCATTGTGACCGCCTTGATTGGGGCGCCGTTCTTCATTTATTTGGCGCTGAGGATGAGGGGGGTGCGGGGATGAACGGAGAACCTGTTGAGAAGACAAATGATGGCGGTTCGCAGAAGGGAAATAAGATCAGGTTCTGTCTCTTATACACATCT
>NZ_RXHU01000005.1:66200-78027 GCF_003955665.1 Paenibacillus whitsoniae | reverse complement strand
CTTTCTTGACAGAAGAGCAGAAATACAGGATTCCACTGTGGATTGCCTCATACTGGGCAAATTTGATGTAGGTTTTGCAGGTAAACTTCAACGCTCCTGTCAACAATGCTCCCAACCCCAACCGAACCCCAACCGCAACCCCAACCGCAACTACAACCGCAACTACAACCGCAACCGCAACCGAACCGCAACCGCAGCCACAACAGCAACCGCAACAGCAACCGAAACCGCAGTTAACTCTCACCACTCCCACCAAAACTAGCTAACCTTCCGTACGCTCCGCCAATCAAGCCCAAATCTTAACTACTCTAACCCTCACCACCCCACGTTCATGAAGCATTCTGCAGTCTTAGATCAACCGTCTACCCCTCCATCCAGCAGCAGAAAAGCAGCCGCAACCGATAACCCGGCTACAACTGCTCCTGATGCATGCGACGGAAATCCGACGGCGTCACGCCCGTTTCCTTCTTAAAAATCCGGTTAAACGACCGGTAATTCTCGAAGCCGATGGATTCGGCGATTTCGAACGTTTTTTGGTCGGTGGTGAGCAGCAGCAGCTTCGCCTTCTCTACCCGCAGTCGGGTCACATACTGGACGAAGCTTTCGCCCGTCGTCTTCTTAAACATGGAGCTGAAATACGGCACGCTGTAGTTGATCGACTCCGCCAACTCTTCCAGCTTATACGGGTAGCTGAGATCCTCGTGCATCCGCTGAATCATGCGGGAAATCGACGCATCGATCGTCTTCCCGTCCCCCTGCAGCCCTTGCAGTCTGCGGAAAAAAAGAAACGTCGTATCGTGCACGTCGTGGAACGTCTGGCACTGCTCCAGCTTCTTGCGGAACGCCGCTTCCAGCTCCGCCGCGGCCTCGGAATCAGCCGTAAAATGGCTGATGTCCAGAAACACGCGCAGATACAGAGATTTGATCTGCTCCGGGTCCCAGCGCTGCTCCATCGCCTGCCGGAAGAAGGAGCTGCGCTCCTGCTCCAGGGCGGCTGCGCTGCGGAGCGGCTCCAGCAGCGCCTGCTTCAAGATCTTGATCCACAGCCGGCTGAAATGCTCCGGCACATGCTGGAAGCCGGCGAGCTCCGCCCACTCCGTGCGGGCTATCACCGCCTGGCTGCGGTAAAAGAATGGATACGCCGCCGTTACCAGCTTTTTCAGCTCGGGCAGCTGTGCCGCAAGCCCGTGCTCGAAGGTGAACTCGAGCCCGAGGGCGCTCATTTTCAAATACAGCGTGAACGCCTGCACGATGTGCGCCAGCAGCCCAGACGCAGGCGCTTGCGCTTGCGCCACTCCGCCGGCTGGCGCGTAGATCGCGAAGAATCGCCCTTTGTCCAGCGCGATGACTTTATTCGGCCCGCAGTCGCCGAGCAGCTCCTTGAGCACGTTGACGCCGGCGAACTGCCACAGTTTCAGCTCCTCCTGCTGATCGATCGAGAAGCGCAGGGAACTGCGGTCGAGCTCGAGCAGCAGCGCATGCACGCGCCCGCTGCGAACTGGAATTTGCGCGGATTCCAGGCTTTGCAGCCAAGCCGCCTCGTCTTCAGGCGAACGAAGCATGTTTAGAAACGTGCTGCGCTCGATTTCCATTTCGCTCGCCCGCACCTTTTGCTCCAGCTGCAGCTGCTTTTCCCGGCTCTCGTCCTGCGAAACGGCCTGCCGGGCCAGCCCTTCCATCGTGCGGGGGAGCAGCTCGGGGTCCGAGAGGCAGTCGTCCTTGATCAGATAGGCGGCAGCTTTGAGCTGGATTGCCTGCTGCGCGTAATGAAAGTCCTTATGGGACGTCAAAATAACGGCCTGCGGCACTCCCTCGCCGCTTTGCTCGATCTCATGCAGCATATCCAGACCGCTCATGCCGGGCATCGTAATGTCGGTGACGATGAGCTGAGGCTTATGCCGCCGAAACAGCTCCAGCCCCTCACCGCCGTCCTCGGCCTCACCGACCAGTGTAAACAAGCCGTCGCTATAGGCTTCGATCATATGGCGGAACACCGTTCTTGCTGGGATTTCATCTTCAACGAGAAGAACTTTAACCATGTGGCCCCTCCTTCAGACGTACAGTATCAGCAGGAAGCATGAAGCGGATGAGCAAACCGCCGCTGGCCACCGCCGATAGCTGCACCTGCGCCTCCTTGCCGAACATGAGCTTCATGCGGAGCCAAACGTTCTTGAGGCCGATATTGTCGCCAATCTGCTCCTGCTGCAGATGAATACGCAGCTTCTCCAACTGCTCCTCGTCCAGCCCCACGCCGTTATCTTCAACCTCGATGATCACTGCTGCAGGCTCAGCACTCTCATGCGAATACACCCGCAAATAAATGTGTCCTTCCGCCATTTTCTTCGGGAGAATCCCGTGGAACACGGCATTTTCAATCAGCGGCTGCAAGCCCAGCTTCGGAATCGACATACGTTCCAGCGGCGCTTCAATCTCGGCGTGAAGCTGGGTCTGGTACTTGTACCGCATGTTGAGGAGCGCGATATAGTCCTGCACGTACTCTATTTCCTGCTGGAGCTGTACATGTTGATCATAATTCTCCATACTATAGCGCAGCAGTGAGACGAATTTGCCCATCAGCGTGTTAATATTGTCGTAATCCTTCAGCATCGCGAACATGCGAATCGTATTCAGCGTGTTATACATAAAATGCGGGTTAATCTGCGACTGCAGCGCCCGAATCTCCAGCTTGCGCTTCATATCCTCAGACTCCTGCTGTTCCGACAGCAGCTCCTGGATGCGGACGGCCATCGTGTTGAGCATGCGTCCCAGGTCGCCGATTTCATTGGGGGCAAAATGGGTGACGCGCGCTTCAAAATTCCCCTTTTTGATGGCGTCGACCTGCCGCTTAACGGCTTGCAAAGGCCGATACAATTGGTAGCCAAAGCCGATAACGGATAGGCCGCCGATGGTCACAAGGGCAATCAGAAAATAGGTGACCGTGCGCCGGATAATCTCCGCGCTTCGCGTCAGTTCCTGAGACGGGATCTCCGAGATCACGATCCAGCTGTCGAATGTTTTCGTCTGCTTGACGGAGACGATGGACGTGCCCATTTCGAGCTGATTCGGCTTGCCGAGCTCCGCCCAGCGGGATAGGATGCTGCGCGTCCGCGCATCGTCCCGGCTACGCTCCAGCTTGCTCGTTGTCGCAATGGTCACGCCGCTTGGCGTCAGCAGCGACACGGAGCCGAGCGAACCGAGCTGAATGTTCTCGATCTGCCGTTGGAACTGCGTGTTGTTCATGGAAATCAGCAGCACCCCGCGCAAATCCTCGAACGTATCGAACGGGATGCGCGCGATATAGTAGGTGGAATTTTGCAAAATCGGCACATTCGGATGCGTGCTTTTGTCCAGAAACAGGGAGGAGCCGCACTTTGAAAGGAACTCCTCAATGAGCGGTCTGAACTTGGAGCCCTCCAGCGTTGAGGGAGCCTCGTCGGATGACAAGACTTCATCCGTTGCTGCCGAATACACCTGCAGCCCTTCGACGTTCCCGATTACGGCGGAAGCGGTACTGAGTACCGCAATCAGATCTTTTTTGCGAACAACCTCCTCGTAGTACTGGCTGGATGGAGACACCAGCGCGCTTTGGATGGAGGAAATGCGGGAATACTGCTCACTAAGCTCCCGGAACCGGGACATGGTCAGCTCGATTCGGTCTACGACCTGATTGACGAGCTGGGCGTTCAGCCGATTGACCTGGCTTTCCACCGTCGAACTGGAGACAGTCACGGAAATGTAGGACAATACAATGAGCGGGATAAGCGAGACGGCCAGCATGACCAGAATCATTTTGATATAGAAGCTGCGGGTTAGAAAGCCGAAAAATGGCGACATCATGGTGCCGATCACATCCGTTACGCGAGTAATTGACGCCTTCCGCGCTATGCGGGGGCTTTTTTCGATTATAGTACAAGGGACTGTCCGGAGATACCGATTTACCGGCATATCTTAAAAACGGTGACACTTTCCCTCATTTTCGACATGTTCTTGCCTTCCGGTGATCTCTATAATTCGAACTGTACCACAACTGACGCGTTAGAAAAAACGAAAAGGGGAATGAACGTATGACTAGCAAAAAAACGCTTGTACCCGTGCTCGCGGCAACCGTGCTGCTGACAACGGTGCTGGCTGGATGTTCCAGCGGTTCCAGCAATACCGGAAGTACACCCGGAGCAGGGCAAGCCTCCCAAGCTCCTGCGGCTGCGCCGACGACCATTAAAGCCATGACGATTCTGTTCGGCAATCCGCCCTCAACAGATAATAACAAAGCGAAAGAAGATCTGGAGAAAAGAGGCAACGTGAAGCTCGACGTGACGTTCGTTCCTTCCGAGGCTTACAAAGACAAGCTCTCCGTCGCCGTTTCCGCAGGTGATTCTTATGACCTGCTGCTGATGGAAGGCGGCAAAGACGACAAATATACGAACCTGGTCAAAATGGGCGCGTTCCATGATTTGACCCCTTATATCGAGAAGACGAAAAATCTGAAACAGATTGATTCCGTCATTTGGAACACCACCAAGGTGCAGGGCAAGATTTATGGCGTTCCGCGACCTCGTGGCCTGTATGGCGGCGGCGACGGCAACCTGATTATCCGGAAGGATTGGCTGGACAAATACAATCTGGCGATGCCGAAAACGCTGGATGACTTAACGAAGGTGCTGCAAGTGTTCAAGGAAAAAGATCCGGCAGGCGGCGGAAAAACAATTCCGCTCTCCGTCTTTGCGGTTGACGGCATCGGCTCGCCGGGGCCGTTCGCAGGTACGAATCCGATGCAATATGCGTTCGGCGTGCCGAACACATGGAAGTTGGATAACGGCAAGCCGGTTCGCGACTTCCAGACGCCGGAGTACAAAACGTACCTCGATTGGATGAAAGATATATGGAGCAAAGGCTTGATCGATAAAGATGCGCCGGTTCTGAAAAACCAACAACAATCCCGCAGCAAATTCCTGGCTGGTGTGGCTGGTGTCTTTGCGGGGAATGCGAGTGACTTGGTGGAAACCAACGTTACGAAGTTGAAGCAGGTGGACCCGAATGCCGAGATCGCAGCAGTTGATCTGTTAGAAGGGCCGGGCGGCAAGAAAGGCGTTCCGATCACAGGCGGATACTACGGGCTGTGGGTGATTCCAAGCTCGGTGCCGAAGGAGAAAGTCCAGAAAATCGTCGACTTCCTGGACTTTAGCGCCTCCGAGGAGAACGCCGTGTTCGGCAAGGCAGGCATTATCGGTGTGCATTCCTCTGAAATGAAGGATGGGGTGGCGGTGCAAACCGAGGATCAAAAGAAGCTCTATGATTTGGAGAAACCATCGACATTCGTGCTGCAAAACAAATTCGATCCGTACGTGTACGCGACATCGAAAGACCAAGCGATTTTGAAAGTGCAAAAAGCGCTGCTTGACGTGATCAGCAAAGCCGGTGTCGAGAATCCGTTCCTGAGCTATAACTCGCAGGTGGCAAGCAAGAATCCGGACAGCTATAAGAAAATGAGCGCAATCATGACGAAGTATGTCCTTGGCGAGAGCAAGTGGGACGACGTTCAGAAGGAAATCGATGCTTGGACGAGCGGCCTGGGCGCGCAGATTACGAAAGAGCTTCAAGACCAATACAACGAAGATCATAAATAGCAAGACCACGGGGGCTTGAACGGCCCCCTTTATTTTCGCTAAAGGAGGAGAAAGGCTTGGAGAGAACGATACGGCTTCATCGACCCAAACGATTCAAACAACTGTGGCCTTTTTACGTGCTGGCTGCGCCGGGCCTGCTTTACTTCATTATTTTTCATTATGCGCCCATGTGGGGGCTCGTGCTCGCATTCAAGGACTACAGCCCGTTTCGGGGCGTATGGGACAGCCCTTGGGTTGGCCTTGAAAATTTCAGAACATTTTTCAGTACATCGGACTTTTACATCCTTTTAAAAAATACGCTGCTGATTTCCTTCCTCAATCTGTTTATTTATTTCCCGTTTACGATTCTGCTTTCCATTATGCTGCACGAATTGCGGCTTCAAGTGTTCAAACGGATTTCCCAAACTATCGTCTATCTCCCGCATTTCCTATCGTGGGTTGTCATATACGGCATTACGATTTCGTTCTTCGGCCCATCCGGGGTCATTAATCACTATCTGGAACAATGGATGAACACCAATGCGCTGTTCCTCGTGAGCAACGATTGGTTCCGTCCTTTGATCGTGCTGCAATCCATCTGGAAGGATGCGGGCTGGGGAACAATTATTTTCCTGGCTGCGCTTGCTGGCATTAATCCCGAGCTGTATGAGGCGGCCAAGGTTGACGGCGCAAACCGTTTTCATAATATTCGGCATATCACCCTGCCTGGGATCAAAAGCACAATCGTCATCCTGCTGCTCCTCAAGCTGGGTTCGTCGCTGGATTCGAACTTCATGCAGATTTTCCTCATGACGAACTCCCTGAATCTTGAGGTTTCCAATGTGTTCGACCTCTTCGTGTACCATATCGGCTTGGAGCAGTTCAATTACAGCTTCGCGATCACCGTCGGCATGTTCAAATCAGTGGCCAGCCTGATTCTCGTACTTGGCGCCAACTACGCAGCCAAGCTGCTGGGCGAAGACGGCATTTTCTAGAGAGGAGACGACAACATGAAAGCACGTGTAACCTGGTTCGACAGTATCTTGACCGTGATCATCGTTCTGATCTCCTTGACGGTGCTGCTGCCTTTTCTGTACATTATCGCGGTTTCGTTCAGCCCGCCCGGTGACTCCTTGGCCGGGAACTTCTACATTTGGCCGTCGCATTGGACGCTGGATGCTTACAGCTATTTATTTCATGCGCAAACCTTCCTGAAGTCGATTCAAAACTCCGTCATCATTACGGTGCTGGGCACCTGTATCAACTTGCTCGTGTCAATTACGCTCAGCTACGCCTTGTCCAAAAAAATCATGCCGGGCCGCCGCGCCATGCTGCTGTTCATTTTCTTCACGATGATTTTCCATGGCGGTATGATTCCGAGCTATCTCGTGGTTAAAAGCTTAGGGCTGCTCGACACCTACTGGGCGATCATCCTGCCTGCGGCGTCGAGCGCGTTTAACGTGCTCGTCATTCGCTCCTTTTTCCAGAGCTTGCCTGAGAGCCTGGACGAGGCAGCGCGAATTGACGGTGCGGGGGAGTTCCGCATTCTGTTCTCTGTCGTGATTCCGTTGTCGAAGCCGATCATTGCGACGTTTACGCTCTTTTTCATGGTGCAGTATTGGAATGAGTTCTTCTCGGCCGTCATTTATTTGAATGACACGAACTCTTGGCCGATTCAGCCGCTGCTGCGGCAAATGGTGGCGATCAGCGCCTCCAACATTTCGGCGGATGCTGCGCTGGACGCCCAATTGGCGGTCAACCTGGGGCCGAACGTGCAGAACGCCGCGATCCTGCTGGCGATGCTGCCGATCGTTGCGGTGTATCCGTTTCTGCAGAAATACTTTGCCAAAGGGGCCATGCTTGGCTCCATCAAAGAATAAGAAGGTGGAGTGCGTGATCGGGATTTGTCGCTGCCACCGCTTGGCGTGGGCGGCAGGGTTCTGTCGCCAATGAGGGGCACAGGAGTGTTGGAGCCGCCGGCGGGATGCCGGCGGTTTTTTTGGCATAGCGGCCGGCGTATACTGAAGCGGCCCGGCCGGTCGCGGGCGCACGCGCTCTGGGAAGCGACGGCGCTGTGGGCCGAGGTTGACGGCGGGTGAGACGGCAGTTGCCGTCATCGAAGTTTTGTCCCGAATTTTGTTGCTTTAGTGTTGACCGACTGAGCGCAAGCTAGAACCATAGTTGCCACAGCTAACGGTTGCGGTAGAGCTTATTTGCCCAAAAAGGAGGCATGACAAGCTGTAACGGTTATGACAGCGGCTATTTGTCCGAAATGCCATCATTTCACTCAGAATTTAGGCAAATAAGCGCTGTGGCAACCGCTGCATTTGGAAATGAAGCTTTTTATAGCAAATAGGCGCTGTGACAACCGTTAAGTTAACCCCCCCTAGCGCGTGTTTAGTCCGTTATCTATAACGAGCGTCGGCGATATGGGATTTCAGCGGGGAAGCCCCCCATTTTATGCTAAAATAGGGGGAGAGGATGGATGAGGAGGAACACACTGAAATGAAAACAACGGCAACGTTTGCTATGGGCGAGCTGCTTTATCATAACGCTTTAGCTAGTGAAGAAGATGTAAGGGGATTCAAAATGGAAGGCGAAGCTGTCCTGAGCTTTCCGCTCGGGCGTATGCGCATGGAGAATCTGCTCGATCCAAAGCTGGGACAGCAATCGAACTTTGTGTTCTGGTGCCCGGAGGAGTTTCCGGATAACATCGCGATCACATGGGAGTTTTGGCCGATTCGGGAGCCGGGCTTGTGTGTGTTCTTTTTCGCGGCCAGGGGTGCCGGAGGCGAGGATCTTTTCGACGACAACCTTCAGCTACGGCAAGGTCCTTACGATCACTATCACCATGGCGACATCAATGCCTACCATATTTCGTATTTTCGGCGCAAGTATGAGAGCGAGCGGAGCTTCCAGTTGTGCAACTTACGCAAAAGCTACGGCTTCCACCTCGTCGCGCAAGGCGCCGACCCGATTCCGACAGTGGCGGATGCGCAGGGGCCATACCAGATAAAAGTGGTCAAATGGGGGCGGGAGATTCACTTTTTCATCAACGATTTGCCGATTTTTCAGTGGGAAGATGATGGCGAAACGTTCGGGCAGGTGCTGAAAGGCGGAAAAGTCGGCTTCCGGCAGATGGCGCCGCTCATAGCGGAATATGCAAATTTGCGGGTGCATCGGGTGGAAAAGTCGTAACCATCCCTCACCCGGGGCGTATGTATGAGTAAAAGGAGGCGAGAGCAGTGCAGCTATATTTTCGCGATAACATGTTTAATGCCGGGGTAACGGAAATTCTGGATGAGCAGCAAGCCGTGGTTGGCCATTTGGATCTGAAGAGCGCGTTTGGCTCGTCGATTCATGTATATGGGTCGCGAGATGAGTTACTGTGCAGCGGCAAGTTCAGGTTTTTCTCAAGTAAGTGGGTCATCACGGACGGGAATGACGATGAGCTAGGCGTGCTTCGGAGCCGATTTACGTTTTTCTCTAAAAAGTATACGTATGAGAAAGACGGGCGGGGGAGCTTTGACATCGAGTCGCCTGCGTTTTCCAAAGAGTATGAGGTCATGGACGAGTCTGGCGCGTTGGTTGCGCGGTTTGAGAAGGTGAGCCGCTGGTTCTCGTCCGGCGCTTATTTGCTGGATACCCATAGTGACCGGCTGGACGCCTACGAGCTGCTCGCCGTGATCATGGGCATTCATGAGATTCAGAAGCATACCAATACGGCGGCCGGCGGGGCCACGTGACGAGAGGCGAAGCCAGGCATGAAGCAAAAAATAGCGTACGACAATCCTATTCCTATCAATGCTTTCCAGTGGACGCCCAAAACGTACCCGGAGCCGCTTCACTTCCACACCAGTCTCGAAATCGGTTATTGCCGGGAGGGGCGGGGGCAGTTTATTTTTGAAAGCAAGCTATATGAGGTGCGCAAGGGCGATGTCTTTATCGTCAATAACACCGAGCTGCATATTGCCCAGTCGGATGCGCGCGATCCGAGCCGTTATATTTTTATTAATTTTGACCCGAGTCTGTTTCTGGAAGAAGATGAAAAGCTGCTGTTACCCTTTGCCTACCGGTCGGAACGCTTCGAGAATCATATTGCCGCCGGCACACTGCTCGCGCAGCAAGTCGGGGTGCTGATTCAGCAGATTTTTGAAGAGTTGAACGCCAAAGCGGAGGGCTACCTTACGGTATCCCGCTGCAAATTGCTGGAGCTGGGGGTTCTTCTGCTGCGTCACTATCGAAGCGGGCTCAGCAGCGAGCAGTGGCTCAAAATGTCCGCCTCGCAGCGTGAGATTAAGGAAATGCTCCTTTTTGTCAAGGAGCGGTTCCTTGATCCGATTCAGCTCACGGATGTGGCTGCGCATGTAGGCTGGAGTACGGCGCGGACAAGCCGCTTTTTCAAGGAGCATACGGGCAGCAGCTTTGTGAATTATGTGACCGGGCTGCGCATCAGCGAAGCGAAGAAACAGCTTGTCACGAGCCTCGATAGCGTCGCGGATATTAGTTTTTCCAGCGGATTTCAGAGCTTGGCTTCGTTCTACCGTGCCTTTCATGCAGATACCGGCATCTCCCCGCAGGAGTATCGAAAACAATTTGGCGTGAAGCAATTATTTTGAGAAGTGTGAAGGAAATTGAGAAGATTCGGCAAGGCCCAGTCCGTATAATCAGCTTAAAATCTTAGATCAAAGGTGGTTTTACGATGGCTGGCTGGGAAGCGTTAAAAGAAATCGTGCAACTGGAAATTGTGCAAAGGGGAGAAGAGGGCTGTGATGTCAGCGGGTTTCACGACCTACGGGCTGCAGCCGGGGACGATCAAGCGAAGCTGATGGGGGTCTATCAGCAGTTGATGGCACTGGAAATCGGTGAGGATTTTCCTTATCAAGAGCCTTCGGACCTGCCCAGCATTCGTGCGCTGCGGCCGGAGGGACCGCGCCAATTGGCAGCGGATCATTCGGAAGCCGAGTGGCGCAACCGTTTTCAAGGAGCGTGGCTTGGCCGAAGCATCGGGTGTGCTTTGGGTAAACCGCTGGAATGCGGTCCCTTCATGGCGGGCAGCGAGGGAAGACCCGGTTGGAAAAATGTTGAGCTTTGGTTCAAAGGCGCCGACGCTTGGCCAATTCGCGGATACACGCCGGAGAGCTCGCGGGCGTCCGCCGAGTATGATTTGAAATTGAGTGTGTGGTGCAAGAAAAGTATGAAGGAACATATTCAGTTTATGGAAACTGACGATGATATCCGGTATACCGTGTTAGGGTTAATTCTGCTGGAAAAACAAGGATTGGATTTCGATAGTTGGGATATCGGCAAGCTGTGGCATATGTATCTTAGCTACCAGCAAGTATGTACAGCCGAGACGCAAGCGTATTTGAATTTCGCTCAAGTTACTTCGCATATGAAAGGTGAAAAGACGCCGGATTGGGCCGAGAAGAGTGAATGGGTCCGCACATGGTTGAATCCGTACCGCGAGTGGATTGGCGCTCAAATCAGAGCCGATGGTCTGGCTTACGGTGCGGCGGGAAATCCGCAGCTTGCAGCGGAACTAGCCTGGCGGGATGCCTCTTTTTCACATGTGAAGAACGGTATTTATGGGGAAATGTTTGTGGCAGCCATGATTGCAGCAGCTTTCCACGAAACGGATAATGAGCGCATTGTGGAAATTGGACTTAGCGAGATTCCAAGCAACTGCCGACTGGCGCACGATATACGCAAAGCGGTTGATATTGCACGCAGTGCGGTTGATCAATTGGATTTGGTCGACCGGATCTGGGAGGCATTCAAGCAGTATCATTGCGTTCACACCAATAATAATGCAGCTTTAGTCGCTGCGGCGCTCATCTTTGCGAAGGATGATTTTGAACTCGCTATTACGACGGCGGTGCTTGGCGGTTGGGATACGGACTGCAACGGCGCTACCGTAGGATCCATTATGGGGGCTAAGCTAGGCGGAGATAAGCTTCCGGCTTCTTGGGCGGATCCACTTCACGATACGCTGTACTCCGAGGTGAGAGGGTTCCATCCGATTGCAATTTCGGAATGCGCGGATCGCAGCTATGAGGTGTTTAAGAAGGTGTCTGCGGCGTATGGGGCAGGGCGCAGTTCTTTGTAGATTGTGACTTGAACTATTTCTTTGCCACTCTTAGCGACCACTCGGGCAAACAAAGCGATCATCGTGTCTTTTCATATGTCCAGTTCGAGGCGTGACGGAAAGCATGACAACACCA
>NZ_RXHU01000005.1:0-66193 GCF_003955665.1 Paenibacillus whitsoniae | reverse complement strand
TGGTGTTGTCATGCTTTCCAGCCCTTAAACTTCTCTTGCATACATATCTGGATTTTTGCGCTTATGGCGCTCTCCCCATACCTTCATAGACAGGATGATCGGCTCCAGGGTCCGTCCGTACTCAGTGAGCGAGTACTCTACCTTCGGCGGTACCTGTTGATACACCTCCCGGTGGACAAGTCCTTGCTGCTCCAGCTCCCTAAGCTGCAGCGTCAGCATCCTCTGCGTGACTCCCGAACAAAGCTTCGTCAATTCTCCAAACCGCTTCGTCCCCTCGAACAAATGATACAGCACGATTCCTTTCCACTTGCCACCGATGATTTCCAACGTGTATTCCACCGGACAGCCTTCGGTTTCCTTCTCGCAGCCGCTGTATTTACTCTTGTGTTCCTCTTCAGTCATTGGGAGTATCCTCCTTACTATAATAATTGATAGTATAGCACTAAAATGTAGGTACTTACGCATATTCATGATATCACATATAATCAACTCATCGGTAGAACTTCACGCTATTACGAAACCCAAAGGAGAGATTTCCATGACCTTAATGAAAGCCGTAGGCCTTACCCGTTACTTGCCGATCGACCGCGAAGACAGCTTGATGGATGTGCAGGTGGAGAAGCCCGCGGCCCGCGGCCGCGACCTTCTCGTTCGCGTCCAAGCGATCTCCGTCAACCCCGTCGACGTCAAAGTCCGTTCTCCCAAGGAGCGCGTCGAAGCCGAGCCCCGCGTGCTCGGCTGGGATGTCGCGGGAATCGTCGTCGAGGCCGGCGAAGACGCCACGCTGTTTGAGCCCGGCGACGAAGTGTACTACGCGGGCAGCATCGTCCGCCCCGGCGGCAACAGCGAGTTCCATCTGGTCGACGAGCGGATCGTCGGGCGCAAACCGAGATCGCTGGATTTCGCCGAAGCAGCCGCTCTTCCGCTCACCACGATCACCGCATGGGAGAGCCTGTTCGATCGGCTTGGCATCTCGCGCGAGGCCTCTGGCAACGAGGGGCGTAACCTGCTGATCATCGGGGCCGCCGGAGGCGTCGGCTCGATCGCGACGCAGCTTGCCGCCGCGGCGGGCCTGACTGTCATCGGAACGGCGTCGCGTCCCGAGACCGTCCGGTGGGTCAAAGAGCTTGGAGCGGCCCATACGATCAGCCATCGCGAGCCGCTTGTTCCTCAGCTTCGGCAGATCGGCTTCGATACCGTCGATTACATTCTCTGCTTAAACAGCACGGAGCTTCACTGGGCTCAAATGGCCGAGGCAATCGCTCCCCAAGGCCGGATCTGCTCCATCGTGGAGACCTCCGAGCCGTTGAACCTGAATCTGCTCAAGGACAAGAGCGCGACCTTCTCTTGGGAGCTGATGTTCACCCGATCCCGATTCGGTACCCCGGACATGATCGAGCAGCACCGGCTGCTGAACGAGGTAGCCGACCGGGTCGACGCCGGAAAGCTTCGCACGACCGTGACGAAGAGACTCTCCCCGATCAATGCCGCCACGTTGAAGGAGGCGCACGCCCTTATCGAAACGGGAAGCACCATCGGCAAAATCGTCATCGCAAACTAAAAGAAAGCCTGTTCTCCAATTCGGAGCACGGGCTTATTTTTTCGCTGCTTATGAGGTCAGAGGCCGGTTCATCTTTTATTGAAAATCAATTTACGATTTTGGTATCGTTTAACGAAACGCGTTCAGTAGATCGTTCAAAGTCTCGGCCATCGACGGATGCGTAAAGATGGTGTCGCGCAGAACTGAATACGGTTGTCCGGAATTCATGAACATCGACACGATGTTCACGACTTCGCTCGAATCCGCGGCGAACATCGTGAATCCTAGCAATCTTTCAGTCTCCACGTCGACGATGGCCTTTAGGATTCCGTCTGTTTGTTTGAGCATACGGGCTCTTGGCGAAGCCGCGGCGGGCAGCTTGGCCACCTTCACCTTATGGCCTTTGCTTATAGCCTCGGATTCTGTCATACCGACGTGGGATAGAGGCGGATCGATAAAAACGGAGGTCGGAACGTTCTTGCGGTCCTTCGTTGTCCGCAGGCTCTGGCCGAACAACTGGTCCTTAAGGATGCGGTAATCATCGAGCGAAATATAGGTGAATTGCGGGCCACCGTTGACGTCGCCGACGGCCCAGATGTTCGGAACGTTGGTTCTCAGCCTCTCGTCCACTCGGATAAAGCCTTGCTCGTCCCTTTCCACGCCAGCAGCTTCGAGATTTAAGCCTTCGGTGTTGGCTATTCGGCCTGTCGCCGCCAGTACCGCATCCGCCTTCAGCTCTTCCACTTCGCCATCGGATGAAGTCAGATACAAAGTTGCAGTTGACCCGCTCTCTTTGATCCGGTTAACTCGCGTCCCCAGCCGAATGCGGATTCCTTTCTTCTCGAGCCCTTTCTGCACTTCTTGAGCGATATCCCGATCCTCCTTGGGCATGAAAAGAGGACCTCTCTCGATAAGCGTCACATCGGAACCGAAGCCGGCGTAGATCGAGGCAAATTCCAGGCCGATATAGCCTCCGCCGATAATCGCCAAGCGGGCGGGCAGCTTCGCAAGATCCAGCAACCCGGCACTCGTATAGACGAGACTGCTTGTCATGCCGGGGATGTCAGGGACAACCGGTTTGGCGCCCGTATTGATAAAGATCCGATCCGCTTCCACGATCCAGGATCCCTCCTGCGTCTTCACATGAACTTCATGAGGGGACAGGAAGGAAGCCGTTCCCGTCAGTACGGTGGCTCCCGGATGACCGTTTACGTTATCGAAGTTCTTGGTACGCAGGAAAGCGACGAGCTCGTCCTTCTCCTTTATCGCGCCGGCATAGTTCGCCTTCTTTTCTTCTATGCCGATTCCTGCCTGTTGCGAGAGCAAGTGAGCTCGATGAGCCAGCGTCTTCGTCGGAATGCAAGCCACGTTAATGCAGGTTCCGCCGTACATCAGAGAGGATTTCTCCACAACCATGACCTTTAGCCCTTGGTCGGCCAGGAAGGGAGCCAGCGTCTTGCCCCCTTTGCCGAAACCGATAATCAGCGCGTCGACTTTTTCTTTCCTGTTCTTCATTGTTAACCCCAGCTTCCTTTGGTTTGTCTTGTTATGGGAAGTATAGTTCATATGACGAATCCATACCAGCACCTACATGATAAGGATAACTTAATGCTTGCAAAGAACGGCAGCCGTGACAGGCTGCCGTTTTCATTCAAGATTTTATTTCTCATGAGAAAAGTCTGTGGAAAACGCTAGATCTTTTTGTGCTTCTAATGATTCAAGTCGCTCGGTAAGAGCTTTGTGTATAGTCGTATAGGAATCGCTCCCAAGCGCGATTCTTCGGGGTGCCGGATCTTGGGCGACACTGTCAATCATAATGGTGACCATCTTCGCCGGGTCGCCGATGGATGTAGCCGTTCCTTCTTCAAGCATGCGACGCGCATAGATGGCCGGGGAGGCTTCATAAGCCTCTATCTTCGGAGCTAATTTGGAGTTCTTATATCTAAAGTTGGTGCTAGCACCGCCCGGCTCCACGATCGTAACTCCAATGTTAAAGGGAGCAACCTCATGCATGACCGATTCCATGAATCCCTCAATCCCCCATTTGCTCGCATGATACAAAGAACCTCCAGGGAAAGCGGCTTGACCCCCTACGGTAGATAGTTGAATAATCCGCCCGTTACCTTGGGCTCGCAAATTAGGAAGAACGGCTCGAACGACTTGAATGGAGCCAATGAGGTTCGTTTCGATTTGATGGATGATTTGTTCATCTGTCAATTCCTCGGCAGCTCCGAATAAGCCGTAGCCGGCGTTATTTACCACGACATCAATCTTGCCTAATTCTTGAAATGCGTCATTCACAACTCGGCGAATAGCGGACGTATCCGTTACGTCAAGCTGAGCTAGCCATAATAGATCTCCGTATTTATTTTTAAGATCGTCCATAACTTCCATGTTCCGAACGGTTCCCGCAACGCGGTCTCCGCGCTCCAGCAGTTGTTCTGTCATGAGACGACCAAATCCGCTGCTTACTCCTGTGATTAGCCATGTTCGTTTAGTCATTAAGGAAACCTTCTTTCGATAATTTGAACCAGAACTAACTGACTGGTTAGTTAATACAATAAAACTATCTAACCCTTTTGTCAAATGATATACTGTAACCTATTGTTATGCGTTATGAAAGGAAAGATACTTATGCGTAATGCGGAAGCGACTCGAGAACGTATTCTGGAAGCAGCTATGGCCGAATTCTCCGCCTTCGGGATCCAAGGGGCTCGTGTAGATCGAATAGCCGAGAATGCTGGCATCAATAAAAACATGATTTATATTTATTTCAAAAATAAGCAAACTTTATTTAACACGATACTGCAGAAGCAACTTACGCGCGTTTATAAAGAGATTGACTTTACTCCCGAGGACTTGCCCGGATTTGCGGTTCGCGTTTTTGACTTTGCAGTGAACAATCCTGAATTGATGCGCTTATTGGCATGGTCCAATATCGAACAGCATGCGGAAGGTCTAAGCGAGCGGGACGACGCGCATAGCATGAAAGTAATATCCATAACGGAAGCACAAAATTCGGGTCTGATCGGGAAGGCCTTCCCTCCGTCCTTTATTCTGACGACGATTATGACGCTTGCTACTTCTTGGACAATAGCCAACCCCTTCGGCTTGGCATTCGACTCGGCGAGCTTAAATAATGTTCAAGCCTTGAGGGACGGAATCGCAAAGGCCGTTGGATTAATCGTATACGCCGGTATCGAAGCATAGGCGCTGGGGACTTAATATTGGGAACGATAAGTANNTACTTATCGTTCCCAATATGTTATTCTTTGTTCCATAGAGAACGATCGTTCCCAAAAGGTGAATCAATAAAATGGGAAATGGAGAGGATAACATGGAAGGATTCTTTGAAACGAAGCATGGCGTTGTTGCTTGGAACGACGAACTGCAGAGTGTAATGATGGAATGGAACGGCTTCGCATACGGAGAGGAATTCCAGACGATCCTGATGAAGGGAGCCGAACTGCTGCATAAGAAGAAGGGTAGCAAGGTTCTCATGGATACGCGCAACGGAGCTGCGATCAAGGCGGAGGATAAGGCGTGGATTGGCGAGATCTTCGTCAAGAAAGCATACGAGAGCGGGCTAAGGCAGATTGCGTTGGTACAGCCTCGCAGCGTTGTCGCGAAGCTCAGCATCAATCGAACCGTAGAAGGACTGGGAACCCTGCCTTACCTTCAGGAGAACTTCTCCGATTGGGACGAAGCCGTGAACTGGCTCTCCGCTTCTTCGCCGAAGCTGCAAGTGATCGGCTGAAGCAGGATTTCCTTACCGTCTCCATTCTTTACTGATCGTTCCCGATTTGATAAGATGGCCAAGGGAGGGAAAAGCAAATGGCTAGAAGCAAGGAATTCGAAGAGAACGTCGTCCTGGAGAGGGCCATGAGATTGTTCTGGGAGCAAGGCTACGAGAAGACTTCGTTGAACGACCTGGTCGAGAAGATGGGGATTCACCGGAGAAGCCTGTACGATACCTTTACCGACAAGCATACTTTGTTTCTTAAGGCGATGGATCGATTCGGGGAACGAATGGCTGCCCGCTGGGAGGCTAGCATCAAGCAAGCCTCCACGGCTGAAGAGGCGATAAGGCTTGTCTTCAACTTAGTCATCGAAGGCGAGGAAGACACGCCTGCCGGTTGCATGCTCGTGAATTCGGCGGTCGAGCTGGCGAACCGGGACCAATCCGTAGACGAGAAGACCTCGTACGGTTTCGCCAAGTCGGAGCAATTGCTGACTGATCTCGTGGAACAAGGACAGCGCGAAGGCCAATTCTCCAAGCGATTCGAAGCGAAGGAGCTGGCCGAATACCTTCATAACGCCTTGTCGGGCGTCCGGGTTATGGCCCGTACGTCGGCGTCGAAGGAGAAGCTCCACCGGATTGCTGACTTGTCGCTGGATATTTTGAAGAGATAAAAGAGAATCTCTTCTTTTTTTGAATAAACTAGAACGATCGTTCCCAAATAACGGATAAAGGAGTTATTATCTCATGAAAACATTGATAATCGTAGCGCATCCCAATCTTCCGCAATCCCGGATTAACCGGACCTGGACTGAAGCTCTAAGGAGGCTGCCGAACTTGACCGTCCACGTTCTCTATGAGGAGTATCCCGACCATCGCATTGACGTTGCTCGAGAGCAAGCTTTGTTGGATGGCCATGACCGGATTATTTTCCAATATCCGCTCTATTGGTACAGCACGCCGCCGCTCCTAAAGATATGGATGGACGAGGTGCTAGAATTCGGCTGGGCGTTCGGCCCCGGCGGCGACCATCTCAAGGGCAAGGAGATCGGCATCGCCATCTCGACGTCCGGCACCGCCGCTTCCTACCAGCCAGGCGGGTACAACTTATTCACGATCCGCGACATCGCGAAGCCGGTGGAGGCGCTCGCCAACTACGTAAGCGCCCGCTACTTGCCCCCGTTCGCGCACCACGATGCAAACCATGCGACCGACGAGCAGATCTCCGAGAGCACGGCTGCTTACATCAGTCATTTGGAGAGTGTGCGTCATTTTCAAACGCCGGGACTTGTCACCATCAATAAGTAAGCCAGACAGAAGAGGGAGATTTATTATGACAAACAAGATCGCATTGGTAACCGGAGCAAGCAAAGGAATCGGATTGGAAGTCGCTCGGCAGCTAGGGCAGCATGGAATAACGGTCCTCGTGACTGCTCGCACTCAAGTCGCGGCGAACGAGGCGGCAGACGAACTGAGGAAGGAGGGCATCCAGGCTATCGGATTGGAGCTGGAAGTGACAAATTCGAAGCATATCGAACAAGCGGCCCGGTTTCTCGAGAGCGAATACGGCCGCCTGGATATTCTGGTCAACAACGCAGGCATCTGGGTGGAGAACGGTGATTATGAAGGCGACGCGTTCCGGGCGACGTTCGAAGTGAACGCCTTCGCTCCTTTTTACCTTACCGAAGCTCTCCTGCCGCTTCTGCTTAAGAGCGAAGCGGGTCGTATCGTCAACCAGAGCAGCGCGCTCGGTTCGATCCACTTCCTTTTGAACAACGAACTTGCCCAGCGGATATCCACCCCCGCGTATTCGGCTTCCAAGGCAGCGTTGAACATGCTAACCGCCTATTGGTCGCAAAAGGCGAAAGGGACTAACCTGAAGGTCAACTCGGTGCATCCGGGACTGGTCAAGACCCGCATGGGCGGAAATAAGGCGGAGTTGACACCGGAAGAAGGAGCGAAGACGGCGGTGAGGCTGGCGCTCGTTCCGGACGAGGGCCCGACGGGGGGATTCTTCTACTTGGACAGCATGCTTCCTTGGTAGTAAAGAGGAATAACGATATCTTACAGTTCTCCTGGTTCAACACCTGAGTGGATATTTACGAATGATCAGCTGTTTCGATTCGATACTTGAAACCAATTTAGATCCCAAAAATCTAAATTGGTTTCTTTTTCATTGAAGTGAATACATGTCGGTTAATGATGACTTGAGAATTTTCCAACATAGACACGCCAGCTTACAAAATCGCAAGCCCGCAAGACATCCGATCATTGTTGGATGCGTGGGCAATCCCTTATAGTAGGCTGGCACCGTGTTTTACAGACAGCCAGGGAGCACTGAATGTGAGGGGGGATGCCGAGATCAACACCGGCAGTGCATTTTTAAAAGCGCTTTCAAAACGCATGGACTAAACGAAAGCAGGAGGAATGAAGATGAGAAAAAAGTGGATGTCAAAGCTTGCGGGACTTATGTTGGCCGCCTTGCTGCTGCCGCTTGCAGGGATCGCGAGCATCCCTACGCCAGCCGAGGCAGCGCCTATTGTGGCGGACAGCAATTGGCGGCCGATTGATACGACGTTGGCGGTGGCCCCGGGCAGTGCCATGGATTTGTCGATTTTAAATACGGAGCCTGCGGGTGCAAAGGGCTCGGTGCACATCGACGTGTACGGCGATTATTATTTTGAACAAGACGGGGTCAAAACGAAAGCAAAGTTCTATGGCGGGAATCTGAATGGCAGTTATCTCGTCGACCCGACGAGAGCGGAAATGGTCGTCATGGCCGACCGGATTGCAGCGATGGGCTACAACGTGGTGCGCTATTCGTCCGTTGATCAGAATTATAGCTGGGCCAAGGGACTTATGCAGCCCCTCACGTCCACAACGGTGACCCTGAATCCAACCAAGCTGGACAATTTCGATTATTTCAATGCGCTGCTGAAGGCGCGCGGCGTTTATATCGATATGGACATCTTGGCCTTTGCGAATTTTGAAGATGTGCCGAGTATTGGCAAAACGGTGTATGGCTCAACCGCATCGAGGTTCTTGGCTACGCTACTTCCGGACGGGCAAGCCATCTGGCAATCTTTTGCGTACCAGCTGTTTAATCATGTAAATCCATATACAGGCTATGCCTTAAAGGATGAGCCGCAAATTATGGGCGTGTCCCCCATGAATGAAGTCATCCTCTACAATGGCGATTATTCCAACCCAAATTGGAATGCCTGGATGCGCAATGACTTTAACGCGTTTTTGGCTGGCAAAGGACGTCCGGCAATTACTACGTTTCCAAATAATTTCTGGGGCGCGCCGACAAGTATGAAGAACGATCTCGCCGAGTACTTTACCGAGAAGCAGTTTGCTACTTACGGTGCCATGAAGTCGTACTTGAAGGATACCATTGGCGTTAAAGCACCGATTGGCGGCATCAATTATATCAATGATGCCTTGGCGAATTATTGGCGGACGCAGGCCGATATTCATGAAACGCATCTGTATAATGGGATTGTCGATGGAAGAAATGCATCGTTCACTTACAATCCATTGACACATCCACGTTACAGTATGATCTTCGCCCCTGAATCAAGCGCGAATTATGTGCCGCAGTACGGCTCGTTTATTTTCAAAAATTATGTTCCCGGTCTTGCTCTGGGGCAGCTGTATAACAAGCCTTTTGCTTTAACCGAATGGAATCACGAGTTTCCGAACAAAGGCCGTGACGATATTGGCTTAATGACGGCGGCGGCCGGGGCTTACCAGGGATGGGATATGCTGAATCGATTTGATTATGTCAGCCGTGTCAAAGAAGCCGTTAACGAGACGCTGCAGGGAGGAACGACTTCCTTTGACGCCTTGACCGATGTGATCGCTACGATGTCTGAATATCAGGGCGCACTCGTCTTTCGACAAGCGCATCTGACGCCGGCGGATGCCAAATTCGTGATCGTGCGGGACCAAACCTATGTAAAGACGCACAGCTCCTCAACAGAGAATGAATCTCCTGAACAGAATCGCATGTACATCCCGCATCTGTTCAAGACGGTAACGGTTTATGCGGATAAGCCGGGAGAGCCGTATGCGATCTATAAAATTACGCCGGACCTCACCGACGCGCAGATTGCCGCCGGCGATATTCCCGCTGCCAACAAGATTACGATAACGAACAGCATGACGATGAAGCAAGTAGCAGAAACGTTTATTAACGCTATCGATGATACCGGCCTCAAAACCAGTATGCTGGCGAACTTGAATAATAATAAACTGGTTTCCGATACAGGCGAGCTGCTCTTTGACCTGAACTTGAACACGTATTTGATTAACACCCCTTACGTAGTGGCGGCTGCAGGAACGATGAACAACAACAGCTATGAGCTTGGCCCGGTCACGATGGAGGCGAATCTGCCGAAAGGCACGTTGTCGGTTGCGTCCCTGGATGATCAGCCGCTGGATGAGAGCGATAGAATGCTGATGATTTATACGACGGACGCGGCAGCAACGGGTGAGCATGAAGAAACGGTAAGCGGCGGTGTAACCACGTATTATCGCGGAACCTTACCGACGCTGGCGAAGTACGGCACAGCCGAAGTAAAGCTGACAACAACCAAAACGCCAAGCGCCTATAAGGCCTACAAGCTTGCCATGAATGGTGTAAGATTGCAGGAGATTCCGATCAGCGTGCTCGGCGATACGATGACGATTCCGCTCGAGACCGACAAAGGCTACGGCTTCGAGTTGGTGTACGCGCCGCTCATTGGCACCGATGTGAGCGCGCCAACCGTTCCGACAAATGTAGCGACCGTTTCTCCTTTCTCCACGCAGGTAAATGTATCTTGGGACAAATCGACGGACGACGTCGGCGTGGCGGGGTACAAGATTTACCGCAATGGCACGGAAATCGCGTCATTGAACGGAAACGTGACCAAGTACACGGACCTGGCAGTATCTGCGAATACGACCTACAATTATGCGATCAAGGCCTTCGACCCATCCGGGAACGTTTCGGCTGTGAGCAGCACGGCTTCGGTTACGACTTCGGATATCATCTTTTATGATGGTTTTGAAGGTGGAAACAGCGCGTGGACAGTTCATTACGGCCTCTTTAGTATTGTGCCAGACGGAGGTTCGAACGTTTATTTTGCCGACAATCTCGGCTACGGCGGCTCCAAAGCCTCAGCCGGGAGTACATCCTGGCAAAATTACAGCGTCGAGGCGAAAGTGAAAGCCAATAGCTGGAGCAGTATCTACGGACGGATGGGGCTGATTGCCAGACTCATGGACAACAAAAATTTCTATTATGTCTACTACGATGACAACCTCCATCAGCTTACGCTAAGGAAGCTTGTCAACGATTCAGATAGTACGCTTGCCTCTGTGCCGCTTACGTTAAGCACAGGCGTTCAGCATCTGTTCAAGCTGGAGGTAAACGGGAGTTCACTGAAGGCTTATGTGAATGGGACGCTCAAGATCAGCGCCACCGACAGTACATTCTCGCAGGGAAAAATCGGCGTATACACGCATATTGCACAAGCCTATTTTGACGATGTTTACGTGCGGGCTATTCCGTAGGGGACATGTAGCCACCTTACAAAATAACAAAATACACAAGACAGGACAGCATTGTTGTTTGGCCACCTGCAGCGTAACATGAGAGTCAAGATGACAGGGTGACGGGCTGCTGCGAGCCCGTCATCCTGATCACGAATGTGAACTTTTGGAGGGGCATAAACGATGCAGACAACCAATACCGACACAAAGTTACCGGGGGATCAACGTCCGAAGCTCAAACGATCGATCATTGATTGCGACATTCATCAAGCGACGGGCCTAGAGGCGATCAAGCCGTATTTGCCACGGGCTTACCGCGAACTGATCGAGCAGTACGGCCCGGCGCTGCCGGGGGGCATGCATTTTAATGGCGGCGTGGGCGGCCGAATGGCCGATAGCTATCCGGAGGGCGGCGGTTCAGCCGGCAGCGATCTGGCCTTGATGCAAAGGCAGCATCTCGACCGCTATAACGTCGAGTATGGGATTTTGACTGGGGAAGGCTATGCCATTCATGCAACGCCGAACTATGAGTATGCCGCAGCGTTCTGTCGGGCCATTAATGAGTACACCATGGACCACTGGCTCGCCCAGGACAGCCGCTTGCGGGGCTCGGTGTTCATTGCGAAGCAGGAACCGACGCTTGCCGCACAAGAAATCGATCGCATCGGCGGAAGATCCGAAATGGTGCAGGTGGTGGTTTCGAGCGGGGCGACGAAGCCTTACGGAAATAGACACTATGATCCGATTTATGAAGCGTGCGTCCGCCATAACCTGCCCTTCACCATCCACGTCGGACTGGAGGGGGAAGGCATCAATAGCCCGCACACAGGAGCCGGCTATGTGACGCATTATATCGAGCAGCGGTGCGCGCGTCCTGCGGTCATGGCCGCACATCTTGCAAGCTTCATCTTCGATGGCGTGTTCGAGCGCTTTCCGACGCTGAAGGTCGTATTACAAGAAGCGGGCGTCTTGTGGCTGGCTCCATTCTTATGGAAGCTTGACCAGGAATGGAAAGGCCTGCGTGTGCAAACCCCGTGGGTTCGCAAGAAGCCAAGCGAATACTTCCGTGAGCACGTTCGCGTGACGACGCAGCCTTTTGAGGAGACGCCGAATCGCGAGGTCCTGGACCATATGCTGGAGAGCATTTATGCCAAAGAAACGCTGATGTTCTGCAGCGATTATCCGCATTGGGATTATGACTCACCAAGCCAAGCGCTGCCTAAGCTGGAGCTTGAGCTGTGGGATAACATCTACTACCAGAATGCCGCCAAGCTATATGGTCTGCCTGGGCGTAAAGCGGAGGCATCCCAATGAAACCAGGGTCGATGCATACGGTAGGGACAGTGGGAGAAATCCCGCCTGGCTCCCATAAAATCGTTGTCGTGGAAGGACGCAGCGTGGGCATCTACAACATCGGCGGCAAGTTTCATGCCCTGCGCAACATCTGCCCCCATCAAGGAGCGGAGCTGTGCAAAGGGTTGGTAACCCCGTACGTGTCATCCAAGGGTCCCGGCGATTATCACTTTGAAAGAGAGGGCGAAATTGTGCGCTGTCCCTGGCATCAATGGGAGTTTGACATTGCCACAGGCTGCATGATTACGGATGCGGTGATGCGCACGAAGACGTACGATGTGACTGTCGAGAAGTTTGGCGTCTCTGTCGAGCAAGATCATATTGTCCTTCATATGTAAAAGCACAAAAACCTTTCTCTTAGGGGCAAGCTGAGGCTCCTGCGCAGAGAGGTTTTTGTATTCCAGCTTCTCTTTCGTTTGCTACAATGGAGGAGAGTACGGATAGGATGGTGAGTGGGTATGCAGGAGACAGCCAAGGAATATTTGGAATCACAACTATTTGTCCCGGATGCGTTCGCGCGAAAAGGCGGTATCTGGCCGCTTCGTCTTGGCCGCAATATCGCCAAACCCAACTATCAAGCGGGGCCGATGGTGTTGGAATATTACAACATGCATTTTATTACGGAGGGCAAAGTCGAGTTTACGTTTGGCAATGAACAGATTGTGCTTGCCAAAGGGGATGTATTTGCCATGTTCCCGGGCCTCACTTTCCGATACCGGCTGGCTCCAAGCGAGACGGCGTTACAGATGACCTGGGTGTCCTTTGACGGCGCACAGGCGCCAGATTTATTCGATGCAGTTGGTTTCAACAAGCAGTCTCCCTACCTGCGCGGTGTTTTGTCGAAGGAACTGGAATCTACGCTTCGTCAATTGTTCCTTCCGCAGCCCTACGACCTCAAGCGCCATAACGAGCTGATCTCGATGATATATCGGATGTTTGGTCTTATGCTGTCAGCCGATGATACCAAGAAGCGGATGATCGGCAAGGAAAACTGGATTCCCAAGAGCGTGGCCTTCATGGACACGTACTATATGGAGGGGATCACCGTACAGGATGTGGCCGATTATGTGGCGGTGCATCGCGCGTATTTCTCGAAAGTCTTTTCCGAGCAGATGGGCATATCGCCTGTCCACTATTTGCAGAGGCTGCGGATGGAAAAAGCGGCTGAACTGCTGCTCTCCCATTTTATGATCAGTGAGGTTTCGTTGCTGTTAGGCTATTCGGATCCTTACGCCTTTACTCACGCGTTCAGCAAGTATTACGGCATTCCGCCGGGTACTTGGAGGGAAACCTGCAAAGATGCCGGAATAGAGAGGAAGTCATCGACGTGAGAAGCATGCTGGGTTCAATGTCCTTACAACTGAAGCTTACCTTCACTTTTTTGCTTATTCTGATTCCGCTTGTTGGCGTGAGCATGTTTGCAAATCATTACTCGCAGGGCATTATGAATGTCCAGATTAGCGACCGAACAAAAGGCGCGCTGCTCACGTCCCTGGCCTATATGGAGCAAATTGCGAGCAACATGGACCAGCAGACGCTGCTCATCAGCTCCAACCCGAATATCGTCAATATTTTTAGAGATATTGAGGACCCGCTGGCCCCGAATCATCTGTACGATATTCACACGGTACAGCAGCAGTTGAGCTCGCTGACCAATATCAATGGCGCCATCCAAGAAGCGTATATTGTTCATGGCGCAAGCGGCAACGGCGTTTCGACGGAACTGGGCGCGATGCGATGGCCGAAAGTCAAAGAGGAAGCCTGGTTCCAGCAGGTGGTGAAAAGCATTGGCGCATTGGTCATTTATATGCCGACTTCGAGCCCCGGCGGAGGGCAGAACCTCTATTTAAAAGACGCTAACATCTACTATATTCGGCTGCTTGACGCGTTAAGGGATTCGCCAGAGCCGAACGTGTTGATTTTTGGCGTCAATAAACTGGCCTTGCAGAACATGATTCAACATCTCCAAACGACGGAACGGATGAACATCTCCTTATTTTATAATCATCATTTGATTTTGGAGACGAACCCCGCTGCTAAGATGACTTATGCGTCCGACATGTTCTCCATGAAAGAGTCCAGCGGAGCGTGGGCCATTCAACTCGAGCAGCCGAAGGATGAAATTTTCAAGCAATCGGAGCGGCTTCAACTGTTTACCTACCTCACGATTCTTCTGAGCGTTCTTCTTGCCGTATGGACAGCCTGGCTGATGTATATTCAGATTATTAAGCCTCTGCGCCAATTATCGAGCGCTTTTAAATATGTTGGCAGCGGTGAGCTGAATTATCAAATTCGGCATGGGCGCAGGGATGAATTCGGATTTGTCATGAACGGTTTCAATCACATGGCAGAGTCGCAGCGAAGGATGATTGAGGAGGATTACGAGAAAGAGCTGCGGCTAGCGAAGTCGGAGTTCAGTTTGCTGCAATCGCAGATCAATCCGCATTTTCTGTATAACACGCTCGACTCGATCTACTCGGTTGCCGTCAAATGCAACATGAAAGAAATCAGTGAGATGGTTTTGAACTTGGCCAAATTTTTCAGAGTCAGCCTAGGCAAAGGGAAGATTACGTTTACCGTCGAGGAAACGGTTCAGCATCTCCTGTATTACATCCGCGTGCAGCAGATGCGAACGGCCCATTTTACGGTCGAGGTCGATTTGGAAAAAGGATCGGAGAGTATCCCTGTGCTCAAATTGCTGCTGCAGCCCATTGTCGAAAACGCGGTAATTCACGGCATCGAGAAATGCCCGTTTGAAGGGGAACTGCACATTCGCTCGAAGGTACATCAGCATCTGCTATACATCGAGGTCGAGGATACAGGCCTGGGCATGCCGGCTGCCCGATTGAAGCAAGTTCAGGAGGAGCTTAGCCTGCTGACAAGCAAGCTGTACCGAGTGCCGCAGGAGAGCCCGGCGAGTCAATTTTTTGGGATGAAAAATGTGAAGTCAAGAATGAAGCTGTATTACGGAGAAGAAGCGGACGTGCTCATTGAAAGCGAAGAGGGACTTGGCACGAAGGTCACCTTAATCATTCCTATACACAGGGAGGAAGAGGAGTATGAAGCTGCTCGTCGTTGAAGATGAGTTTCAAGTCAGGGAGCGGATTGCCTATGGGATTACCTGGGCGGACTATGAGATTGAAATGGCCGGCGCTGTGGGAAATGGCAGGGAAGCTGTCGCTGCTGTGGAGAAGGATTGTATCGACCTCGTCATTACTGATATTCATATGCCCGATATGAGCGGTCTCGAGCTGGCCAAGGTGCTGAAGCAGGAGTATCCGCATGTGAAAATTATCATCTTAACGGGCTTTGATCACTTCGAATATGCGCGTGACAGCATTGATTATGGCGTATTGAAATACCTGGTAAAGCCGGCAGAGAATGAAGTTGTGCTGGAGGCGGTGCTGAAGGCCAAGCAGCTTCGTGAGCAGGAACTGGGGGAAATTCATCATCTAGCAATGCTTCAACAAAGATGGATCGAGCATCTGCCGCATCTGAAGCAATTATTTTATAAAAACTGGCTGAATGGACGCTTGTCTTCGTGGGAACTCGAGAAACGGAGTCAGGAAATCGGGGTGTCCCTGGCGGGCAATATCTATTTACCGGTTACGCTCGATATGGATCCGATTGCTGAAGCGGAAGACCGTTTCCAGGCAGGTGAGCGGCCGTTGATTCAGTATTCACTCTATAATATTACGCGTGATGTCATGGAGGATTCGGATGGTATCGTGCTGCAGGATGATGACGGATTAACGGCTGTTATTTTTTTCGCGCCTACCGGTGCGGAAGTGACAGCGTTTCAACGAAAAGTTAACCAGCTGCTGGGGAGACTGCTCAGTACGGTGAAAACGTGTTTAAAGCTGACGGCTAGCGCCGGCATCGGCACCTGCGTGGAGGATCCGACCCTGCTGCCGATTGCATACAAGATGAGCCGCATGGCATTGCAAGAACGCATCGTGTTGGGCAATGAAACCGTCATTCCCTACCGAAATGACGTGCCTTCAAAGACGCCATGGCTGAATATAACGGATTTGGAGAAAGAGATTGAAATCGCCGTGGAAACCGGCAATGAGAGCAAGCGGTCGGAGCTGATTCGCCATGTGATGGCCATCGGTTTTTCTCCAGACCATCCGATTGCGGATGCGAAGGAGATGATTCTTCGTATCACGGCGCTGCTCACCCGCATTGTCCATTCCCATGGGTGGAGTTTGCGCGAGACGCTGGTCGAGGATTATAACGATTTTATGAATTTTAATCAACTGCTGGCGAAGGAACAGCTCGTGGAGTGGCTGCACCGCATGATGGCGCGGATTTCCCGCTCAATTAGCGAGCGCCGGAGATCGGGGACGCATGTCACGGTGAGCGAAATTTTGGCTTTCGTAGACCGCCATTTATATGAGGAGGAGCTGAGCCTGTATTTTGTCGCGGAGAAGTTGTATATGAATTACGCCTATGCCAGCCGCGTTTTTAAGGAAGTGACGGGCAGTTCGTTCTCGGACAACGTGCTGCGGCTGCGGATGGAAAAGGCGAAGGAGCTGCTGGCTGCGGGGAGCAAAGTGTACGAAGTGGCCGAACGTGTCGGGTATAAGAACGGGAATTATTTCTCACGGAGTTTTCAGAAGTATTGGGGGATTAAGCCCAGTGAGATTTATAAGCCATAGGTCAGGAAAGAGACATCCAACACAAACCGTTGGTGTCTTTTTTTACCCTGAAAACGTAGAATTTGTTGTCATTAAAGTAGAAGGATTAGTCTACATTTTCCGTATTTGCAGCGCTATAGTTAAGACAAGAAGAAAAGCACGAAGGGTAAGGAGACACAAGCATGAAGACAAATTCTTGGGTAGTAAGCAGACAGACGGAAGCAGCTATGAGGAGTTCCAGATTGATAAAATTCCTAAGATATTGGGATTTGTATCTCATGATATTGCCTGCCGTCATCCTCGTCATCCTCTTTAAATACATGCCGATGTACGGCGTCCTCATTGCCTTCAAAGACTACAATCTGATGAAAGGCGTATGGCAAAGCGATTGGGTGGGACTGCAATATTTTCGTGAGCTGTTTATGTTCGATGAATTTCCCAGAGTCGTCCGAAATACACTGATGATCTCCCTGATGAAGCTGCTCGTCGGCTTTCCGATTCCGATTGTGTTGGCTTTGCTGCTCAATGAGCTTAAATTTCTCAAGTTTAAGCGGACCGTGCAAACGCTTACGTATTTGCCCCATTTTATTTCATGGGTCATTATCGGAGGGCTTGCCATCGACCTGCTGTCACCGAGCAGCGGGATCGTCAATCGCATCATTGAAATGCTGGGCTTTCAACCGATCTTCTTTATGTCGGATGAACGGATATTCCGCTGGATTCTCGTACTTTCCGATGTGTGGAAGGAAGCGGGCTGGGGAGCGATTATTTACCTTGCCGCCTTGCTCGGAATTAACGAGGAGCTGTACCAGGCAGCTACCGTGGATGGAGCGAATCGCCTGCGGCAAATATGGCATATTGCACTGCCAGGTCTAAGGTCGACGATTATTATCATTCTTTTGCTGAGGATTGGGTACATCTTGGATGCAGGATTTGAACAGGTGCTCGTTATGTATAATCCGACCGTCTATGATGTGGCTGACATTATCGATACGTACGTCTTTCGAGTGGGACTAGGCTCCATGCAATTTGGCCTAACAACTGCAGCAGGTTTGTTCAAATCGGCCATTGGCTGCGTGCTGCTTGTGCTCGCGAATACATTTGCCCGGAAGATGGGAGAAGAAGGAATTTTTTAGCAAGGAAGGAGAGGTGGATGTGAAACCATCACGGGGAGAAGCCCTGTTTAGTTATGTGAATGTGCTGCTGTTGTCGCTGCTCTCCTTGTCGACGATCCTGCCGTTCATTCATATCATCGCAAAGTCGTTGAGCGGAGAGGCGTACATCCTAGCCAAGGATATTTGGCTGTGGCCGAAAGGGGCTACGATCGATTCCTACCAGTATGTGCTCTCGTACAAGCAGTTCTACATCTCTTTTTATAATTCCGTTCTCATTACCGTCATCGGAACGGTTATCTCCATGGCAGTAACGATACTGGCGGCTTTTCCGCTGTCGCGTAAACACTTTCCTCTCAAAAGAGGACTGATGCTGTTCTTCGTCATCACCATGTTTTTCAGCGGCGGTTTGATTCCAACGTACCTCGTTGTGAAGCAATTAGGATTGCTTAATACGTTGTGGTCGATCATGCTGCCGATGGCCTTGGCACCGTTTAATCTCATCCTAATTCGCAACTTTTTCTTTAGCTTGCCGGAGGCGTTGGAAGAATCGGCCGTTATTGATGGGGCATCCAATCTTCGCATTTTGACCTGGATCTACTTGCCGCTGTCCTTGCCGAGCATTGCAACGATCGCGATGTTCTATGCCGTTGGATATTGGAACAGCTTCTTTCAAGCGATGATGTACATTACCAATCGAGCACTGATGCCTCTGCAAGTATTTCTCATGCAGCTGGTGACGAATTCCAAGCCGGGGGATATGGCGGTAGGCGGAGCCTTGAACGATCTGACACCGGAATCGACAACCGCAGCGGCGATCGTCTGCGTGGTGTTCCCCATCCTGTGTGTGTATCCGTTCATTCAGAAATATTTCGTTAAGGGCGTTATGTTAGGTGCGGTTAAGGGGTAAATGGCCACTTGTCCGAACTTTCATATATCATATAGTAGACGGGGAGGCGCAATTCATGGTTTTTAGAAAAAAGACAGCAATAAGTATCGGCGTCATCATGTGTATTCTTTTCATGTCGGGGTGCAGCACAAGCAAGGATGCGGGTCCAGCTGGAACCGAGAAGGCGGCGGCAACGAGTGCAAGTGGAGGAGAAGCGAAAGCGCTGAAAGACTTGAGAATCACTCGGCTCTACCACGGCGTTATGGAGCAATTTAAAGGTTCGGACACCATGAATAACAACAAAATTATTAATAAGCTGCGAGAAGGTTCAGGCTTCAACATTCAGTATGAGTCACTGCCGAATGAAAATCCTTCACAAAAGACATCCATTATCTTTGCTTCCGGCGACGTGCCGGACATCATCATGGTCGCCGGCAAGTCGGATTATTTCAAACTAGCCAAACAAGGTGCGCTTGAGCCTCTGGATGATCTCATTGCGAAGCAAATCCCGAATTTGTCCACTATGGCTAGTAAAGAAGCGCTGGATGCCCTGCGTTACGACGGGAAAGTGTATGCGATTCCGTATCGCAATGCCTTAAAAGTAGGCAACGGCCTCATCGAGCGAGCGGACATTCTCAAAGAGTTGAATTTGAATGCGCCTACAACGATTGATGAGTTCACCTCGACCATGAAGACAATTAAAGAAAAGAAAAGCATTACGCCTTTGACGATGGCAACATCAAGTGCGGGCTCCTTCTTTGACGGCTTCTTTCCATTCGCCGCTGCATATGGCGTAGCGACACCGACGGTGGTGAAAGACGGGAAGCTGAAATTCTCTTGGGTTCAGCCGGAATATAAGGAATTCTTGACAACGCTGAAAAAATGGTACGACGAAGGCCTGCTGGATCCGGAATTTGCCGTTAACAAAGATAGCAAAGAAAAGCTCATCAACGGAACTGCCGTGTTTAATACGCTATATTTCTCCTCCGGCATTGATGTCGATAAGGCGCTGCAGGATAAGAAAACAGGCGGCAATGTACAGTTTATTGCGCCGCCTGTAGGGAAAGATGGAAAATCCGGTATTCAGGACACATCGGTGTCGACGCAATTTGTAGTCATCCCCAAACAAGCGAAGAACAAATTGGGTGCAGCGCAATACTTGAATTACCTGTACAGTAAGGACGCGGATGTTCTCATTAACTACGGGGTTAAAGGCGAGGATTACACAGAAGCAAACGGCGAATACACGCAAACCAAAGAGCAAAGCGATAAAATTAGCTGGCGCTCCATGTACGGTTTAGGCGATACGGATTTTGGCATTGCGGCGCGACTGAAAGCGAAAAACTTGCTGCCGTATTATGAGCCTCAACTGAAATATAACAAACCGCGTGAAGAAACGAATTTTGCCCCGTCCATTGAGGCGTATGACTCGAAATTCACAGAGCTGCGCAATTATGCGGAAGAAAATTCCATGAAATTCATTATGGGGAAACGCGATCTGTCAGAATTCGACAAATTTGTACAGGAATTTGACGCGAAGGGCGGCAAGACGGCGATCGATGCAGTGAACGAGTGGTATACAAAAAAATAGGGATGAGACTAGAAGGAGCGCTGCCGCGGCAGATGCTCCTTTCTTTTATTCAACGGTACTTACTTAATATCTTATAAGAAATTCTTGAAATCACAGAAATTTATCCAATAGGCGGGTGCTATGATACACATATAAACAAAGACGAGGTGATGATATGCAAGCGAAATTGGCAGCGGACACCATTCCCCTCCCCAAAAAGCGGAATTCATGGATAAGTACGATTCACAAGTATAGAGTGATGTATGCCCTTTTGTTCCCGGCCTTAGTGTACTTTGCGGTATTCAAATACATTCCTATGGCAGGAATCCTTATTGCCTTTAAGAACTATAATCTGGCTTTGGGACTATGGGCCAGCCCCTGGGTGGGGTTGAAGAACTTTAAAGATTTTATAAACGGTGTCTACTTCTGGGACATTATGAGAAATACGATCATCATATCGCTGTATAAGCTATTGTTCGGTTTCTCTGCTCCCATCCTACTTGCTTTGCTGCTCAATGAAGTGTATACCCAGTGGTTTAAAAAAGTCGTACAAACGATCACGTACTTGCCTCATTTTCTGTCATGGGTCATTGTTTACGGACTGATGGTGGCATTATTAGCACCCGGGGATGGCCTTTTTAACATGGTGTTGAAGGACAATGGCGTTGCGCCTATCTCTTTTCTGACGGAACCTGCCTGGGGGCGGTTGCTGATCATCTTATCTGAGATATGGAAGGATATAGGATGGGGAGCGATCTTATACCTCGCCGCATTAGCGGGGATCGATCCGAGTCTGTATGAAGCGGCCCGAATGGATGGCGCTTCCAAGTGGAGACAGCTCTGGCATGTCACATTGCCCGGCATTCGGGGCGTGATTATTCTGATGCTGATCCTCAAGTTAAGCCATATTCTGGATGCCGGTTTTGACCAGATATTCATGTTCGCCAACAGCTTTAACCAGGAGAAGATCGACATTATCGACACGTGGGTCTACCGCGAAGGCTTAGAGCGACTTAAGATTGGCTTGGCGACGGCTGTGGGACTGTTTAAAGCTATCATCGGATTTGCTTTAGTTTTGGCTGCAAACAAGCTCGCCAAGAAATTCGATGGGCAAATTTGGTGAGGTGATTTTCATATGATCAACATGACAGTCGGGGAAAAAGTATGGCAAGCAGCTGTTTATATGATTCTTATTGTGCTATCCCTGGTGTGCTTGCTTCCCTTTTTATATGTCGTCGCTGTTTCCGTGACGCCAGAATCGGAAGTGCTAAGAAAAGGAATTGTGATTATCCCGGAATCGGTTACCTTTGCAGCCTATAAAGAGGTATTCATCTCTCATGGGATCGGGCAGGCGTATAAAATTACGTTGTTTCGAACGATTGTTGGTACTGCGCTCAATGTGTTTTTTACGATCATAGCGGCGTATCCGTTATCCAAAAAGTATTTGCCGGGGCGCAGCACCTTCCTGCTATTCATTGTGTTTACCATGATGTTCGGCGGCGGATTGATTCCGACGTACTTGTTGATCCGCTCACTGGGCTTGCTGGACAGTCCATGGGTATTGATTATTCCGCATCTCATTAGTGCCTTTAATCTGGTCATCATAAAAGGCTTCTTTGAGCAGTTGCCTGCTGAAATCGAGGAATCGGCAAGGGTTGACGGCGCAAGTGAACTTCAGTCGCTATGGCGAATCATTTTACCCCTGTCTCTGCCGGCGCTTGCCACCATCTCCTTATTTTACGCCGTGGGGCATTGGAACAGTTATTTCGATGCGATTGTGTACTTGAATGATGCGAAATTAATGCCGCTTCAAGTTGTCTTGCGCAACATTCTGCTGAACATCGCAGCCCAAAGCGCTGATTCGATGGCCAATTCCGAGGCGGTTAGTAAGTTTGCTGTGCAAATGGCCGCTGTCGTCGTGACGACGATTCCAATTCTGATTGTGTATCCGTTTATGCAAAAGCATTTTACGAAGGGTGTGCTCATGGGATCGATTAAAGGCTAGAAGCAATGCCTGCCTAGGTTGTTACGGGACACCGTGATAATATAGATACAAGTAAAAGGAGAGGTCAATATGCAACGTAAAAAGATTTCATTTACGGTTCTGACTGCAATTGTAGGGCTGGGAACGCTATTGTCAGGATGTGGGAATCAAGCGGAAGTAAAGCCGACAGCTTCGAGCAGCCCTCAAGCAGGGGCAAACAAATTTGCAAACAAAATGAAAATTTCGATGTTTAACCAAGGTACGTTCAATGCCGCCGCTCCGATACCTCCGCGTGAAGAAGATATTCAACGCCAAATGTTGGAGTCGGCGATGAACATTGACTTGGACATGATGATTCCCCAAGCTGGGCAAGCAACAACCAAGCTGAACACACTCATTGCAGGCGGAGATATTCCGGATTTGATCTTCTTGAAAAGCCGGGCCGATCTCGCGCAATATTATGACCAAGGCGTTCTTGCGGATTTGACGCCATACCTGGATCAATTTCCCCAATTGAAGAAGCGTTTTGCTCAAGACTCCTGGGATGCGACATCCTATCAAGGAAAAACCATTGGCGTTCCGGGTTATGATAATGTAAACGGTATCAGCCGAAGCTACTTCATCCGCAACGATTGGTTGAAAAAGCTCAATATGAAAGTGCCGACGACCCCTGACGAGCTGTTCGAAGTAATGAAAGCCTTTACGGAGAAAGACCCGGACGGAAACGGCAAAAACGATACGTACGGATTCATCGGCGGTATGAATAAAGAAGGCAATCTGCAAACGTACGGCTTCGATAGCTTGATGTGGATGTTTGGCGTCAATCCTCCTTCAGCCATTGATGTGAAGGACAATAAACCGGTATTCCTATTTATTGATCCCAAAATGAAAGAGGCGCTCGCTTACATCAATAAAATGATGGAGGCCAAAGTTGTGGACCCGGACTGGGTGACGATGAATACGCCAGATTTGTTGGATCAAAAGTTATTTAAAGGTAAAGTTGGCTTCATGATCAGAGATGCCCGCAGGCTGGAACCGGATTACCAACAGAAGATGAAAGAAATCGGCGGGGAGATACCGGAATGGATCGTCATTCCTCCAATGAAAGGGCCTTACGGCGATCAAATCGTGGAGAGAAAATCGTTCCAAGGCAATTCATGGGCCATTTCCAAGAAGGCCGACAAGGATAAAATCATTCGGATCTTGTCTATGCTGGAATATCTCTTTACAGATAAGGAAGCCTATCCGAACTTTGCATACGGAATTAAAGGGATTCATTGGGATATCGTAGACGGCAAGATCAAAAATAAAACGTCTGAATTATCCAAAGAAATGAAAGAAAAGTACCTATGGGTGGATCATTATCGAATGCCGCGCCGTGGCGACGATGCCGAGTACTTCTCCTTCCAGAATCCGAAGACGGCCGAAGCCTTCACGAACAATCAGAAATATGTGGGGCCGACGTTGCCAGGAAATATACTGACGGCAGACCCGAGCGACACCTTGGCAGCGGATCGCACACGTTTCATTAATGAAAGCTTAGTCAAATTTATGACAGGCAAAGATCCTCTTACGAACTGGGATAATTTCCTCAAAACCTTGGATACCAAGTTCGACATGCAGAAATATAAAGATACAGCCGTTAAACAATTTAAAGAAGCCGGTTTAATCAAGTAAATAAACGAAGAGAGTGGCGATATATGGCCCCTCTCTTTGTTGTCCTATGCTATGCTTAGTTCATTACTGCTTTAAAAAGGACGATGACCGATGCGAAGAAGAATCAGCTTGCCTTTAAAACTATTTTTAATTGTGTTTGCGTTTGTATTAAGCTGCATCATCTTGATAAGTCAATTGTCCTATCGCTATGTCCAAAAGGAAATAAGAACGAACGATATTTACTACACAAACCAAATCGTAGACAAAGTTGACCAGTATTTGACGGTTAACTTTTCCTCCTTTCAGACCATCTTGTTCTCGGTCGAAACATCGGTGAAAGCAAACATTGACAATACAGAAGTGATCAAAAAGCAATTAAGAGAGCTTTATGAACTCAACAGTAGTTATGTCAGCGACATTTACTTGATCAAAAGTGATTTATCCATTTTAGGCGGAAGTACGCCGACACGAATTTTCGATGAGCCTTTATCGGACAGAAAGTCTTTGTTTGATGCGGTCGATACGAACAGACGGACAACATTTGTCAGTGATCCTTATAAATCCAAGTATTCCGGCTGGACCGTTACGATGGTGCGATATCTGAACGGCGCTCCGTTTCCAATGGCCATTGCGGTAGACTTGGATCTAAATGCCATTGAAGAAGCCTTGTTCAAGATTAATAAAAAAGAACAAATGAACCTGGCCCTGATCACCGCATCGGGTAAAATCATTGCCGGATTCTCGGAAAATAGAGGGCCGCTGAATATTCAAGCGCATACGTTTTCCATCGGGGAAACGTCGGCGGAACAAATTCTCGATGCTACGGGAACAAGCCTTCAATTGCATACAAAAGACGGTTTACCGGTCTCCATTCTGAAGAAACCGACGGAGAAATTCAATTGGTTCATCATTTCAATAAACGATGAATCGCGCATGGCGGCAGCATTATCCAGATTGGAAACTTTTTATATCGGGCTGCTTATTGCAGGTCTGCTCTTAAGTCTATTCATTTCCTTTTTTATTGCCAAATATATTAGGAATCCGCTCTATGCCCTCAAAACAAAAATGAAGCGGGTAGAGCAAGGCGATCTGACAACGGCAGTTACCATGAAGCGAAATGACGAATTCGGTGACCTTTCCCGGGCGTTCGACCGGATGCTGCAGCAGATTGTGGAACTGATTCGGCGGGGAGAGCTGCATAATGAACTGGAGCGGAAGCTGGAAATCCAGGTGCTGCAATCACAAATAAATCCTCATTTTCTATATAACACGCTTGGATCTATCAGCAATGTCATCCGCCTCGGACAAATAGAGAAAGTCGATGTGGTGATTGGGTCTCTCATTTCATTATTGGAGTACGGGATCGCCGACGCTTCGGTGAAGGTTTCCCTACGTCAGGAGTTACAAAACGTATCGGATTATATCGCAATCCAGAACATCCGATATAACAGGCACTTCGACCTGATTGCGCATATCGAAGAGGGGTTAATGGATTTTCCCGTTTTTCGAATGCTGCTGCAGCCCATGGTGGAGAATAGTATCTTCCATGGCTATAACGGAGGGGGAATCGAAGGTTCGATTACGATTCATGCGTACAGGAAGGGCAGCGTCGTCATGATCGAGGTCATTGATCAAGGCGAGGGAATTCCAGCGGATCAAATCCAGCATATTTTAACGGCAGAACCGCGTGATCTGGAAGTTAAAAGAAAAAGAATCGGGTTAAACAATATTCATGGTCGAATAAGACTTCATTACGGGGAGCAGTTCGGGCTCCAAATCATAAGCATACCGAAAGAAATAACTTGTGTCCGTGCTGTATTCCCCGTAGGTACGTTTAAAGGAGATGCATGATGGTGAGAGACTATACCTGCTTCATCGTTGACGATGAAGATCTAATCATACAACGATTGGAACTATTTTTTAGCGAGCTCTCCCATAGGGAAAGGCGATTCCGCCTGGTGGGAAAAGCGAATAATGGGCTGAAGGGGATCGAGGAGATCTTAAAGCTAAAGCCGGATATCGTGATCTCCGATATTGTGATGCCGCGAATGGATGGGATCGCCATGATTGAGCAGTTAAAACCGGAGCTGCCGCATACCCAGTACATTCTGCTGACCGCCTATTCGTCCTTTGAATACGCACAGCGGGCTATTCAGGCGAACGTATTGGAGTACATTGTTAAGGTTCCGTTAAATGAAGCAGATTTGGATCGGGCTTTGGGTAAGGCAGCCGGCATTTTGGACGAGGTTAAGAAAAAAGAAGAAGAATTTCAATCCCTGAACGTATCGGTTCTTGAAAATAAATATAGAGTCCGCAAGCAATTTTTTAACGAGTTGATTAGAGGCGAAATACCTTCGCATCGGATATCGCATTTTGCGGGGAGCATGCAGTTCCAGTTCTTTCAAGCCAACTATTGCTGCTTTATTGTTGAAATGAATCTGTATGAAAGCTTCCGAAATGAATACTCAGCGGCGGACCAAAACATCTTGAAATATGCGATTACGAATGTCATCGAAGAAACGGTGATGTATTATGGCAGGGGGACAGCCACCGAGCTGGCGGATAATCGGTTTATTGGCTTTCTTTCCTGGGAGAACAATCGCAGTGAGATGGATACGGAATATGCTTGTCAGGCCTTGGGAAGTCAGCTCGTCGCCCATTTGCATCAGTATTTGAATCAAAGTGTATCTGTAGCTTTTGGCGGTTCGCATCGGGGCTGGGAATCCATTCAACAAGCTTACCAGGAAGCCCATCATGTGAGTGACGATTTCTATTATCATGCAGAGAAAGTCGTCAAAACACCCGCGCATCGGTTCCATTACCGTAACGACAGAAGAGCGGACTTTCAGCAGAAGCTCGCCGATTTTCTTGCATGGGTGCAAAGGAAGGCCTCTAAGGAAGAGTTGGAGAAAGAACTTGCTGATTTGAACCAATTTGTTACGGATCATAAAATCCATAAGTCCATCATGGCCCCTATGCTTCGGGACTTGTATAGAGATATTGCCGCGAAGTTTAAAGCGGGGAACACCTTAACCCTGGATGTAGCAGAGTTTCCTATGGCGTTTATGGCATTTCGGGAGCAGCTCGCCTATATTGGCGACTTTACCTTTGAATATGTACACGCCGGCCAACTGTTGCACCGTGCAGAAATCATGAGAGCCTTACGGTTTATAGAGAACAATCTGACACAGCGTTTAACCTTGGAGGCGATTGCCGAGGATGTGAACTTAGCGCCATCGTATTTTAGCAGCCTGTTTAAAAAAACGATGAACGAAGGCGTGATCAGCTACATCAATCGTAAAAAAATTCAACTGGCCCTCGAACTGCTAAATGTCCGGGATTATTCGTTATTGGAATTGTGCGAGGAAGTAGGCATCGTCAATGAAGGGTATTTTTGCAAACTATTTAAAGAATATACGGGCGATACACCTAAGCAATATCGGATTAAAATGACACGGTATGAATCCAAATAAGGTTGCAAAAAAATGTATGAGTTTTTCGCGAAATCCTGTAAAAAAACGGGGATTAAAAGAACTACCATGATAGATGTATCTTATCATGGAGGTTAACCAAATGGAGCTTATTAAAGCGGATGTAACCGTCGTAGGCGGAGGTATTGCTGGGCTATGTGCGGCCATTGCGGCTGCTCGTCAAGGGCTGCAAGTGTCACTCATTAATGATCGGCCGGTTCTAGGGGGAAATGCCAGCAGCGAGGTGAGAGTGCATATCAACGGGTCGGCTTATCTCGGAAAAAGTCCCTCCTATTATGCGCGTGAGGGGGGATTGGTGGAAGAGCTCAAGTTGAAGATTTTCCACTATAATCCGTTATATAACAAAAAACTTATGCTTTCGCTGTCGGATACAGTCTTGTTGGATATGGTCTATGCGGAGCCCAACATATCCCTATTTCTAAATACATGCGTGCATGCAACGGGCATGGAGAACGGCAGAATCCAATGGGTGGAGGGCCTTCAATTGGCTTCCGAAAGGAAATTCCGCTTTGAAAGCCGAACCTACATCGATTGTTCCGGAGACGGGGTCGTCGGGTATCAGGCAGGTGCGCTCTACCGATGGGGGAGAGAAGCGAAGCATGAATACGGGGAAGATTTGGCCCCAGAAGTGGCGGACCACTACACCATGGGCGACACGATTCTTTTCCAAGCCCGTGATGTCGAGTATCACGTTCCGTACAAGAGGCCTGCCTTTGCGTATGATATTACGAAGCTGCCTTTTTTTGATAGTATCAGAAAAGGCTTGAACCACCGGTCTTTTCCTAGAAAAATCAACGGACTCGGCGGATTGTGGTGGCTGGAATACGGCGGGCATCTGGATGTCATCACAAAGAATGAAGACATCGCCTTGGAGCTGCGGAAATTGGTGTACGGGATTTGGGATTATATTAAAAACAGCGGCGAATTTGACGATGTGGACAATCTTATTCTGGATTATGTATGCCCGATTCCGGGGAAACGCGAGTCGAGACGGTTTGTGGGGAATCACATGTTGTCTCAGAACGACCTCACCACAAAGCCGCATTTCGAAGATGCCGTAGCTGTCGGGGGATGGTATATGGATTTACATGCGGCTAAGGGCATCTATGATGAGGGTCCGGCTACAGCGTGGAATTTCGTACCTGGCTTGTACAATATTCCGTTCCGCAGTTTATTTTCCCGGAATATTCCGAACCTCATGTTCGCTGGCCGCAATATAAGCGCTACTCATGTCGCTTTCGGATCCACCAGGGTGATGGCAACCTGCGGTTGTATGGGGCAGGCGGTTGGAACGGCTGCTTCGTTATGCTCGAAATATGAAGTCGACCCGGCAACCATCGTCGAAGCTCATATGGGCGAGCTGCAGGCGCTGCTGCTTCGAGACGGACAAACAATTGTAGGCCTTCAAGAAGAACTAGATCCTTACTTCGCCGACGGATTACAGATTCGTGCCTCATCCCAGCGCAGCTATGACAATCCTCATCCAACTGAAGCGATTCCCTTGGAGGAAGGGTTATGTTTGGTCTTGCCGATCGAGACCTCCGTGGCGGAAAGCGTGCGGATTAAAATAAAAAATAGTTCCAGGCATTCCGAAACGCTGCATGTGAAGCTGTTTGGCGGGGAACGGAAGGAAAACTATATTCCCGCCAGCCAGTTGAAAGACTACAGCTTGGCCATTGCCGTCGGTTATGACGACTGGATTACGCTGGATTTGGGCCTAGAGAAGCCAGCAGACGATAAAATTTACATCGTACTGGAAGGAACGGCGAGTCTTGCCGTATACGGCAATGAAGAGAAGCTTACAGGAGCGGTCAGCTTCCATTATAGGCCGGAGGAGCCGTCCAGGCTGAAGAAATTCAACAAGAGCATTTGCTTTAGGGACCTACAGCCAGCCCAGCATATGTATAATCCCGAGAATGTCGTCAACGGTTACTCCCGACCGTATGGTCTGCCGAACGGCTGGATTTCGGAGCGTACGGAGGGGCAGGAATGGTTGGAATTCTGTTTTGCAAGCCCCAAAAATGTAGACGAAATCCATCTTGTTTTCAATTCACAGCTGGATCTGGAGCATTTCGACGATCCGATTGACTCCCTCATCCAAGATTATGATGTGACCTTAACCTTTGAAGATGGAACCGAGAGGGAATTCAATATCCGTGGAAATTATCTCACGTTGAATAAACACAAGGCGGATGCGAGAGGTGTAACCCGAATCCGGTTTCATTTCTGCGCAACCTACGGTGCGCCGTATCATGAAGTGTTTGCTGTGAAATTGTATGCGCCAAAAAATAATCAGTGAGGTCAGGTGAAGTCGCGATGCAGGAATTGTTCCCTCGAAGAGGATTACCTAATGTCATTCAGAAGCTGGAAAATGGGGAAACCGTGACCATAGCCTATTTTGGCGGTAGTAATACGCGTTCTGCAGGTTATCGGGTCATGACGGCGGAATGGCTGCGTGAGCAATATCCCGAGGCGGATATCCGCGCTGTGAATGCGGGTATCGACGGCACGGGATCCGACTTGGGCTGTGCCCGCTTGGAGACGGATGTGCTTCGTCATCAGCCTGATCTTGTGTTTGTTGAGTTCGTCGGCAATGATGGCGGCGTGCCTGAGTCGAAGGCGCGGATCGAAGGCATTGTCCGTCAAATTCGTAAGCGGAGCCGATTTATCGATATTCTGTTCGTTTACACGCTGAAGGAGCGAGATGTCGCAGGTTTTCAGTCTGGGGAGTACCAGAAAGGGGCCCTTATGCAGGAGGAAGTGGCCGATTATTATGGTATTCCATCGATTCATCTTGGTGTGAGGGTCAGTCAATTGGTGTCGGAAGGGAAGCTTATATTTACCTCAGGGGGTTCAGGGGCAGACAAGTCCATTCCGGGGGCCATTGTTTTTACGCATGATTCCATCCATCCGATCATCCCCGAGGGACATCAGATTTATACGGATACGATTACCCGGTCTTTGGAGCGAATTCGTAAACTTCAAGTTGGTTCGGGAAGTGTGGCACATAACTTGCCGCAGGACCCTTTGGTCCCGTCCAATCCTTGGGAGTACGCCGCTATGCTGCCACTGGAGGGGCATGCCGTTTTATCGGCAGGATGGTCCTACATGACCGCCGATGATTTCACTTTAGCCCGCGAGTATCATTGGTTGTTCCCTGGCTTATGGCGTGCGGTCGATCCTGGAGAGGCATTCACGGTGCAGTTCGAAGGCACGCACATCGGGCTGTTCGATATCGGAGGGCCGGATTCCGGCAGATTGAAGGTGACGGTGGATGGCGGGGAACCGTTCCTTGTCGACCGATTCACTACATACAACGACCATAATCGGAATCAGTATGTGTACTTGCCGGAACTTCCGAACGGGAAACACACGGTTCGTTTCGAAATCGATCACGAGAAGACGGACAAAGCGGCTGTGTTTGAGGCATGCGGCAATGAACGAAGTAGAGAGCATGTTCGGCAGCATCCCGATTGGTATGATCAAACGGTGATCCAGCTTGGGAAGTTATTGCTGGTGCAACCGCCACAGTAAGTGTCCTCTTGAGGGCCTGTCTTGTAACTGACTGCGATGGAGCGGTCAGATTCGAGACAGGCTTTTTTTACTTAAAATCTTATAAGAAATTCTTGAAATCAAAGAAATTTCGCGGTTAGGTGAGATGCTATGATAAACAAGACGGAGGAGGATTAGCCGGAATAGGGCTAGTCGTTTCTTTGCGATCATGCCAGCAAAGGAGGATATGATGTTTTGAAAGCGCAAACAATCTATGGAGAGGATGTGAGTGATAGGATGAAAAGGAAGCTGATCTTAATGGTTTTGATGATGACGATGATCATTCCTTTAAGCTTTCTTGGAATAAGAACCGCTGAGGCGGAGTCCTTACCGTATAAGACAATCATCATTGATGATGGCAGCCTCACAATCGATGGTGTCGTGACCCCTGATGCAGATAATGCAAATAACGGATACTCGGCTCCGAATTGGACCACAAGTACAGGGGTAAAGGGGTACAATAATTCCAGTTCCAAGTATACAAGCACAGTTGGCAGAACCATATCATGGAATCCGCGATTGGAAGCAGGAACGGCGAGAATTTCGTTCTACAAGCTTGATTGGGCGGATAAAGCAGATAGCAATGTGAAAATCGAAATCGTCCATAATGGTAGTACGGATGTTCAGTTCATCGATCTAAGACCTTCGTTCGGGGCGCCTGTGGGATGGGTCGATCTGGGCGAGTACTATTTTTCCGGGATTGGTGAAGAATACGTTAAATTGACCCGGTCTACCGCCAGCAGCAGTTCGATTCTTACGCGTGCGGATGCGGTCAAGTTCGAAGGGAATATCCAGCAGAAAGGGCCTTATAAGACGATCATTATTGATAATGGAAGCATCACGACGGATGGTGTCGTCACCATCGATGTGGATAACAAGAATAACGGATACTCGGCTCCTTATTGGAGTACCAGTACGGGGGTGAAGGGGTACAATAATTCCAGTTCCAGCTATACAGATGCTGTGGGAAGAACTATCACCTGGAATCCGCGATTGGAAGCGGGAACGGCGAAAATATCGTTCTACAAGCTTGATTGGGCGGATAAAGCAGATAGTAATGTGAAAATCGAAATTGTTCACAATGGGATTACCGATGTTATGTTTATGGATCTAAGGCCCTCATCAGGCCCATCCGTCGGTTGGGTTGATTTAGGTTCTTATTATTTTAGTGGAAATGATACCGAATTTGTCAGGTTGACTCGCATGCAGCCTACGACGGGAACGATCATTACGCGGGCAGATAGCGTCAAGTTCGAAGGGAATATTCGGCAGCAAGCGCCACCTTTGCCGCCGCTGCGCAGCCGCACATTAGCGAATCTCAGTTATACGGAGAAAGGCAGCATAGCAAACGCAAACTATAAGGCAACTTTCTATGAAGCAGCTTGGGATGGTGGCAAAACCATCGTTCGTGATCTGTTCTACAAGGATACGGGTACAGGAAACTGGGTACCCATTAATAATGTCGCGGAACGACTTGAAGAGCAATGGGTTTTATTGGATGGAAATGCAGGGAGTCGGACCAATTACTACGATACGATGAACAAACGGTGGATTACATTTGACGGGATTCAATTTCCAGACAGCCATACGGCTATATTAACCGATTCTTTGCATGGAAGCGATTACGATCTACAAGTGAAATGGTCCATGGCAGGGGACAAACCTGATGTATCCTTCGATTTTACGCCTCGCCGGGATGGCAATTATGTGGTCGGCTATCAGTCTTTCACAGCAGAGTCAACCGCTGGCATCAATGAAGTGTTAAATGGCTTCAGGTCGCATGCGAAAATGGTAGGTTCGGTGGAATCGACCAGCTTGAGGGAGTTAAGCGCTCCGATGAGTCTGGTTGAAAAGAATGACGGTGCGGGGAACGCCTTGACGTATGGCGTATTCGTACCGTCGGATGAACTGCCGGTCGAATTTGAACCGACGGGAGGCGTTTCCCAACAGCGGCTTGGGATGAGTCTTGTCAACAACGAAGGCAGCGTGCAGCCGATCCTGTACGCGCCGCAGCTAGGGACGTATTCGCAAATGACTGCGGAAAACACCTATCAATTTCATATGGGGCTAATCGCTCAGAGAAGCAGTCTGTATGAAGCCTACGAAGACATTCTTCGCAGTGAATACGATTATTCGGCGTACCGGGAAAATGTCGCGGGTCAATCGCTGACGGACGCCATGTTCAATATGATTGATCTGCTCAAGATCGAACCGCAGGGAGATGATTCTGTAAATTATGTCCCGTCTCCCAGCGGGTGGTGGAACCGGGCCAAGGGTTTCATTGATATCGAGAACGAGGATAGCGTACGAACAACATCCAGTGCGGCGCTTCTGGGGGCCTACTATTTAACAGGGGACGACCAGCTTTACGATACGCGGGCGCTGCCGTCCATACAGTACGGGGTATCGCGAAACGGGATCGGTTGGTCGCCGACACAGAAGCCGGTATACGGTGTACCGTCGTTATGGAAAATGGCAACCTTGCCGTTTGATGTTTCCAGCGTAGCCGCCGTCAATCAAATGCTGGGCACTTCGGCTGGCATTGGGGCGCTGGGGCAGGAAGAGTACCTGATGCGCGATCCTGATCAGAAAGACCGGGGACCTGTCATTCAGCCCCTGATGATGTATCGGATGACAGGTAATACGCAGTATTTACAGGCTGCCAAGGATGCAGCCGACAACTATATCGCTCAATATATCGATACGCCTGCATCCGTGAATGTGAGTAAAAATGAATTTATTTATTACTACGGCAAGCTGTGGATGGAGATCTTGGAGCTTTACGAAGAAACAAAGGATCCCAAATACTTGAATGCCGCGTACAAAGAAGCCAAACGATACGCCACCATGTTTGTAGCTCGTCCGGTTCCTGAAGGCACCGTTACGATCCCGCAGCCGGAGACGTATAATTACGCGGAATCGTTCCATTGGCCGGAAAGTGGTAAATACGCATATCCAAGGACCAAACTCCCTGAAGATGCAGCCGGGGGCGTACAAGCGGACAGTTGGCTTGTGTCACCCAACGGATTGACGTTTGAAGCGGGAAGTACGACCGGCTATTATCGGATGAATGCGCAGGAGGCGCCATTCATGCTGAGATTATCGCTCTATACCGGCGATAAACTGCTGCAGGATATTGCCCATAATGCAGTCATCGGACGCTATTCCAGCTATCCGGGGTATTATTATAAGGGCTTCGCCGTTAGTCAACTCGAGCCGGATTTTCCTTTGGAGGGGCCAAGCGGGGCGACATCCATCTATTATCACCATATGCCGGCGCAGCTCGGGCAAACGATGGATTATTTGATTAGCGAACAATCGCTCAAATCGAATGGAAGCATTACCTTCCCTTCCGTGTTCGAAACGAATTTCCTGTGGTTCAAATATCACCTCTATGGGAATAAGCCAGGTCAATTCTACGGCAATTCGAACGTTTGGCTCTGGATGCCCAAAGGGATCATTCAGACGAACGATCCGCAATTGAACTGGATAACGGGAGAGAGCGGAAATAAGTTCTACATCAGTTTAAGCAACGAATCGACGGCCGAGGTCCAGACGCCGATCGCATTGAATGCACAGATGATCGGGTTCAACCCAGCACAAAATTATAACGTAACGATCATCCGCGACAATGGGGCACCAGAGCAAGCGATAATGAGCGGCGGAATCATCCAAGCCACCGTGTCAGGCAAGGGAATAACAGCAATCATTGTGGAGGGGCTGAACATTGATGTGCCGTTACATCAGGTTCGAACAGCCGATTCCTCGGATGCAAGCTATTTCTTTGATGTGCACAGCCCAATCGATGCGGTGAAAGGCATGCTCATCGTTAAGCCCGACGAAACGTCCTACGATGCTTACGTAGAGGCCAAAACGACGAAACCGGCGACGATCCATTACTCTTTGGATGGCGGGGCCACGTACACGACCGTTCCGGATACCATCTATCCGATGGAATGGTCGATACGGGTAAACGATTTATCCAAAACCTTTACTTATTACGTGGAATCGGACGGCAAGCAGACCCGCGCGCGGACGCTATATCTGCCTGATCAGGTAGCGGCAACGCCGGTTCAACCGGAATGGCAGGAGGGACCATCCATTGTTGTAGATAATACAGAGGCGGAGACAGAAGGCATTTGGATACGAGATACAACCGCCAATGATTATTACTACGATAACTACGTATATGCCAAATCGACTGCCGGTACAGCCACAAGTACAATCAAATGGCGGCCAGAGCTGCCGCAAAGTGTCACGTATAGCGTGTATTACAAGCTGCCGCAAATCACTGCCTCAAGCGAAAATTGGGCAACCAATGCCGCTTTTACCGTTTATTATAGCGGGGGCTCCGAGACGGTGACCGTTGATGAGTCAGCGGCCAATGGGACGTGGGTGTTCCTGGGAGCCTACCCTTTTGCAGCAGGCGATAGCGGGTATGTCGAATTAACCAATATGGCCAACAAGTCACGGGTAGTGGCCGATGCCATGATGTGGGTGGATCCGAATAAGGCGCACCACTTGGAATCAGTGGCGATCCTGTCGGATCGGGATGAACTGCAGATGACTCAAGCTGCTCAACTGAACGTAGTTGGCCATTTGGATAACGGTCTGATCGCCGATTTAACGCAGGCAAACGTGCAGTATTTTGTTGATAGAACGGATCTAGCTCATGTAGACAGTAACGGTGCACTGACTCTGCAAAGTCTTGATGGGATTACGGATCATATCGCGGTGTGGGCCACAGTAACGATGGACGGAGCGACCTTAACAACGCCGCCTTTGACCATCGCGATCAAGGATCTGACGGTTATCGTCGACAGCACGAATACGACCGGGTTATATACGACGGAAGGGTCATGGAGCCAAAGTAATTTAGCCGGCTACAAAATTGGCGTGAAGTCCCGTTATTCAACCGTGCAAGGATCGTCGGCGACATGGAAGGCTCAATTTCCAGAGGGGAGATATACGGTCTCTATCTACAAAATCGTCCATACGACGGCAAACGATAATCATGTTAAAGTGGAAGTGAAGCATCAGTCGGTTACCGAGGTCACGTATATCGATGCGACTGTCGGCACGTCGGGTTGGGTGAATCTGGGCACGTTCGATTTTACAGGAGACGGCACCGAGTATGTTCGTTTAACCAGAGAGACTCCGACGACGGTAGATCCACCAACCCTTCCGGCGGACATGATTTATACGAGGGCTGATGCCGTCAAGTTCGAACGGCAATCCGCCAGCTCAGCGCTGCTCACGAACAAGGGGCCCGTGAAACCTTTCGTATCGAATTGGAATGGAGAGACATCCTATCGCATATCCCTTGCGGGCAAGACAGTCACCGACGCGTTAAACGCGTGGTATACGAAGAAATAGAGGTGTAAGGCGTAAGTCCGATACTGTCGTTGTTTCAAGCCATTCTCCGCTTGCTTGTTAGCAGGCGGGGGATGGCTTTTTTTTGCGAAAAAAAGTAATTTTTCCTTCACACTTTTCCAGTACAATAGAAGAAAACCTGTCTGGGGGCGTGCGTGAGTGGCAACGATTCTGGTCGCAGATGACGATATCAACATTTGTAAAATCACAAAGCTGTACCTCGAGAAAAACGGCTACGAGGTCGTGACGGCGAACGATGGCGAGCAGGCGCTTCGCCAGTTCGAGGAGATCCAGCCGGATTTCATCGTGCTTGACATCATGATGCCGAAGCGCGACGGCTGGGCCGTGTGCCAAAGCATTCGGGCACGCAGCGACGTGCCGATCCTCATGCTGACGGCGCGCGGGCAAGTGGACGAACGGGTCGAGGGGCTGAAGATGGGCGCCGACGATTACGTCGTCAAGCCGTTCGACCCGAACGAGCTGGTGGCGCGCGTGGCGACGATTATGCGCCGGTCATCGAAGCGAGCCGCGCCGGAAGCGGCGCCGCATATCTACGAGAGCGGCAGCTTGCGCCTCGACAGCCTCTCCCACGAGGTCACCGTGGAGGGTCATCCCGTGCAGCTGCCGAAGAAGGAGTACGAGCTTCTCCTCTTTTTCATGCGCAACCCGAACCAGGTGTTCACCCGGGAAGATCTCATTACGAAAATCTGGGGCTGGGATTTCGAGGGCGAAGATCGTGTCGTCGACCTGTACATCAAGCGGCTGCGGCAAAAGCTCACCGCCCTCACCGAACGCAGCAGCGACTGGAGCATCCGCACCGTCTGGGGCGTCGGCTACAAGTTTGAGGGGCCGGGGGCATGCTGAATTCCTTTTACCGTAAGATGTTGTTTATCTATATCGCGATTACGCTGGTATCGATTTTGGCGATTTCGAGCACGATCTCGTATACGATGAAGCAGAAAACGTACGACCGCAGCGAAAAGCTGCTGCTGGAAAAGGTGGAGCAGGTGGAGGAGCTGACGGCGGACTATTTCAATAACGAGACGCCGATCAAGGATTTCCGCAAGCAGATTCAGGCGCTCGAAAAGTCGTCAAACGTACGCGTAGCGGTGATGAAAACGCCTCGGGCCAATCCGGAACGCGGGATGACGATCGGGGAACAGCCCGTGCGGCAGGTGTGGCTGGAAAAGGTGCTGTCCGGCAATCCGGTGACGACGCGGGGCATTTTTGCACAGAACAGTTCCGTCAAAATGCTGATCGTCGGCCGTCCCGTCAAACAGGACAACCGGGTAGTGGGGGCGATTTTTCTGTACACGCCTCTCGTCAACATTCAGGGCACGATTCAGGAGATTAATCGCGCGATCTATAGTGCAGCGCTGGTCATTGCATTGCTCGCTGTCGCAGGACTCTACTTCGCTTCACGGCATTTTGTGAAGCCGATTCAGCGCATGAGCCGAACCGCAGAAGCGCTCGCCACGGGGGACTTCGGCGATCGCGTGCCCGTGCGCGGCAAGGACGAGATCGCTTCCTTGGCCGGTTCGCTCAACCGCATGGCCGGCAAGCTGCAAAAGGTTGAAGAAAGCCGCAAGCAGTTCCTCTCGGAAATTTCCCACGAGCTGCGGACGCCGCTGACGACCATCAGGGCGTCTTTGCAAGGGATCGTTGACGGCGTTGTCGAGCCGCAGGACGCCAAGGAATATATCGATGTCTCCCTCCAGGAGACACTCCGGCTTAGCCGGCTCGTTGAGGATCTGCTGGAGCTGTCTTCGTTTGAAGAGAAGAAAGTGAAGCTTCACCTTGAAGAGGTTGACGTGCCGGAGCTGGCGGGTCTCGTCGTCACACAGCTCACGATGAAGGCGAAAGCGAAGGGCATCGAGCTGCATGCGGCCAGTGATGGCGCGTACATGACCTTAGCTGATCGCGATCGGCTGCGGCAGGTGCTGATCAATCTGCTGGATAATGCGATCAATCATATTCCGGAAGGCTCCCATGCGGGCATCCATATTCGCGTTCTGCGGCAGGAACGTTGGATCGAGGTGTGGGATAAAGGGCCAGGGATTCCGGCGGAGAAACTGCCGCATCTGTTTGACCGCTTCTACAAAGCGGACGAGAGCCGGAACCGCAACGGAGCCGGGCTCGGGTTAACGATTTGCAAGCATATTGTCGACGCGCACGGCGGCTCGATTCAGGTAGAGTCGGGGCCGCAGGCGGGGACGATTTTCAAAATCTTTTTGCCAAAGGGGATCGAGGCATGAAATTTGTCGTAGCACCAGATTCGTATAAGGGAAGTTTAACGGCGGTCCAGGTGGGGGAAGTGATTGAACGGGCGATCCGGCAGGAGCTGCCCGAGGCTGAAGTCACCGTCGTGCCGATGGCCGACGGTGGGGAAGGCACGGTCGCGGCGGTGGTCGCCGCCTGCCGGGGCGAGCTGGTGCCGGTCACCGTGACCGGCCCGCTGGGCGAGCCTGTCGATGCGTGCTACGGCATCATCGATCAGCAAGGCGAGCGGACGGCGGTGCTGGAGGCCGCCAATCTGTTCGGCCTGCCGATGGTGCCCGCCGATCGGCGCAATCCCCTGCACACGACGTCGGCAGGGCTTGGCGAAGCCATGCGACATGCGCTGGATGGCGGCATCCGGCGCATGGTGATCGGCCTCGGCGGCAGCGCCACGAACGACGGCGGCCTCGGCCTGCTGCGCGCGCTCGGCGCGCAGTTCACCGGCGCAGACGGCGAGCCCGTCGGCGGCTTCGGCCGCGACCTGGCGCTGGTGGTGGCCGCCGATTTCAGCGGCCTCGACCCGCGCCTCGCCGCGTGCGCCATCACCGTGGCCAGCGACGTGACCAACCCCCTCTGCGGGGCAGAGGGGGCGTCCAACGTCTATGGCCCGCAAAAGGGCGCGACGCCCGAGCTGGTGGCCCTGCTCGACGGCGCGTTGGCGCGCTACGCCGACGTCGTGACGGCGGCGCTCGGCACCGCGGCGCACCGCGATACACCCGGCGCCGGCTCGGCTGGCGGGCTCGGCTTCGCGCTGCTCGCGCTCGGGGCGAGCGTGCGCTCCGGCGCCGAGGTCGTGGCCCGGCTGACCGGCCTTCAAGCGCACATCCGTCAGGCCGACTGGGTGCTGACGGGAGAAGGGCGAAGCGACGGGCAGACGCTGTTCGGGAAGCTGCCCTTCTGTGTCGCGAGTTGGGCCAAGGATGCGGGCAAGCGAGCGGTGCTCATCTCCGGCTCTCTCGGAGCGGAGAGTGAGAAGCTGTTCGACGTATTCGACGCCATCTTCGCGATTGTACCGGGGCCGGCCTCGTTAGAGGCGTGCATGGCGGAGGCGGAGCCGAACCTGTACGGCTGCACGCGCAGTGTGGTTAGACTCATCCGGGGGTCAGCTCAGAGGTAACCCTTTATAGGACCAGGCTTACCAGGACAACAGCTGTGATCGCATGCGTCAGCGCATGGGCGAGCATGGCGGCGGGTAGGCCTTTTTTGATGTACAGCCAGCCAAAAAGCAGACCGAGCACACCGTTCATCAGGAAGCAGCGGATGACGATCAACGCGGGGAGTTCGCCGAAAAGCGCATAGGAAGCCGGCAGGTGTCCTGCCGCGAACAGGAGCGCCGCGCCGATATTGGCGCAGACGTAGATCCAGGGAGCGACGGGTGCAGCGTCGCGCCTGCCGCGGGTCAGCTTCCACAGCAAGAAGGCGAGCAGCGAGAGCATGAACAGCCGCAACATGACCTCCTCGATGATGCCGCCGTACACAACGCCGGCTAACACTTGCAGTAAGCTGTAGTGCGCTTTCGTATAGCTGTCAGCAACTTGAGGGATTTTGGGCCCGAAGAAAGCATAGTCGAATAGGAAGAAGAGCATCCCGATCACGCCAGTGAACACTGCGGGCAAGAGGGTGGATGTGTTCCAGCTGATGCGCCGCAGCAGATTGAGTTTGCCGGCCAGCACGTAGCCGAAATAGCCGAGCAGTCCCGTGTACAGCACGCCCGTTTGCAGAGCGGTCACCAGCACATAGGCGGATTTGGACAGATGGGCTTGAGCGGCGATCTCGTCGGTGAACGTGGTGAGTCCAACAAGCGCTCCCCCGAGCAGGCCGACAGGCAGCATGGCCAGAGCGAATCGTAACGCATGGGAATGGATCCATCGCATGTTACTGCACCTCCAATTTGGATTTCAAACGCTCTATCAGACGGTGAAAAGCGGGTAGCTCCGTCAAGCTGGCCAATGCGGGATTCGCTGTCAGCCCCTGCACCATGCTGGCTTTGATGACGGGCTCCTCCCGGGGAGCCGCCGTAGCGGTTTCGGCCAGCCATGGGCCGATGCGATCGAAGAAATCGTCTCCCTTCAGCGCCGCGGGGAAGCGAAACGCGCCGCAGATCTCGACATATTTGCCGAGCATGTCGAGCGCTTTTTCAGGCAGCCCGTGCTGTAGATACAGCTGCGCTCCCGCCATATACAGCTGGATCATCAGATTCGGATTGAGCGCCTCCACGCGGTAAATGCCGGAGAGCGCTTCCGCGCGCCGCAGAATCTCTTCGGCTTTGGCCAGCTGGTCCCCGTGTAAAAGCAGTTCATAAGGCATCGCCCCGAGCAGGCTCATCACATGTTGGTAGGCGGCGGCCTGGAGTACCTCTTTCGCTTTGTCGGCCTGACCAAGCTGGTGGTACGCCTGGGCGATGAGGCTGGTCGCCGGCAATTCGAGGCGTACCTCTTCACCCAGCAGGCCAAGCGCCGATTGCGGCTCGCCGAGCATCAAACGGCATGTAGCGTGTAGGAACGCGGCGTCTTTCGCCAGCCAAACATCCTCGCTTTCGCGGGCGGTTCGTTCGCAGAGTTCGCTAATTTGCCGAAGGACAGCTGATTGCTGCTCTGGATGGGGAGCCAGCATGTGATGATTCAGCAGCAGCCCCGCCATTTGCAGCAGCAAGGGGAAGCAGGCGTAATATTTTCGAATCAATGCCTGACATTCCGCTAGCGCTTCCTCGAACGGTTGCGAGGCGAATTTGGCAGCGAGCTGTCGGTACAGTTTGGTGATTTCCTCTTTGGGCAGCTGCGGCGAATAGCCCATCAGTTCGTCAATCGAGATATTGAAATAAGCGGCCAGCTGGGGAAGGAACGTGATGTCCGGATAGCTGGTGCCTGTCTCCCACTTGGAAACCGATGCTTTGGACACGCCGATATAGGCGGCAAGCTCGTCTTGGGTAATGCCTTTTTCTCTTCGTTTGGCGGCTAGAATCGTAGCGAGTTGAATTTCTTTCATGGCGTGATGATCATCTCCTTGACCCAATTATCTCTGATTTCTGCCATGTGGAGCAATGGATTCGTCGTTGATTTCAGTTGAAAAAGTCAACTGCAAGGAAACTTTTCCGCGACAAACTTATGACATAACTCTGCAGTAAGATAGGAACTGTCAGCAAGTCAGGCAAACTTGATCCAAACTTATCTAAACCAAGGAGTGATCTTCTATGTTGAAAAAGTTAGCAAGTCTCGCGCTCGTAGGCGCCATCATAGCTGCCGTGCCGACCATGGCGTTTGCGGAGAATACCTCGGGGACGGCTCCGAAGGCGGAGGCGTTCCACCCGCTCAAGCAGCTGCTCCAGGAGAAAGCCGCGGCTTTCGGTATTGCAACGGACGGCAAGACGAAAGAGCAAATAAAAGCGGAGATCAAAAGCGCAAGCGAGGCGGACCGTTTGGCGCGTCTGCAGGCGGCCGCGGCGAAGCTCGGCATCGCCACAGATGGTAAATCGGCGGAGCAGTTGAAGACAGATCTGCAGGCGGCTGTGCACACGAAGCTGGCAGCGAAAGCCGATAAGCTTGGTGTCGGCAGTGACGGCAAAACGAATAAGGAGCTGCGAGAGGCGCTGAAAGCCGCTAAGGCTGCGAAAAAATCCGAACGCGATGCCAAAAAAGCGGACGCTGTGAACAAGAGGGCGGCGAAGCTTGGCATCTCTACGGACGGCAAGACGACGGCGCAGGTGTTTGCCGAGATCCAGAGCGCATTGCAAGCGAAGTGGGCGAAGCGGGCGAAGCAATAAGCAGCCTCGGCGCCATTACGAAGGAAACCTCCCGAATCAGCGGGAGGTTTTTTCGTTTGCATGCAAACGAATGGAGAGCCTGCCCTGCTCAGTTGTTTGCCCCGTCTCTTCGCAATATTTACATTCATTTCATGCTACAATAAACGTATTGGAAAGATTAGGATGGGTGCGGGAGGGGACAGGATGCTTTTCTTCGCAAAATTTTTGCGACGGCTGATTCACCTGAATAATTGGCTTGTTGTGCTGTGCGCTGCGCTCTTCATCGTCTTCAGTGCCCTGTTGGCGTATGCGATGGAGCCGGACACCTTTGAAACACGCTTTAACGGGTTCTGGTGGGTCATGACGACAGTGACGACGGTGGGTTACGGCGATTTCTATCCACATACGGTTGCGGGCAAATGCTTAGGAATTGTTGTGTATATGTTCGGCATTGGCATCATTTCCATTACCATCAGCAAAGTGGTCGATGCGCTGTTCGTGTACCAGCGACGGAGGGAGGAAGGGAAGTTGAAATATTCAGGTGAGGGTCACTTTGTATTGATTGATTGGACGCAGCATGCGGACAATGCCATGAAGGAGATTCTGCAAACGGATCCGCAGGCGGAAATTGTGCTGATCGACATGATGGAGAGAAGCCCGATTCGGCATGAGCGGGTCCATTATATTCAAGGCAATCCTCAACATGTAGAGACACTCGAAATGGCGAATACCGGGCAGGCCAAAGCCGTATTTATTTTCGCCGATGAGGTGACGATGTATCAGAATACGGTGCGCGATCCGTCTTATGTGGACGGTCGGACACTGCTGGTCGCCGCAACCGTTGAGCGCAATTACAGCCATGTGTACACCGTTGTTGAGGTGCGGGACAAGCGGAATCTGCCGAATTTTGAGCATATTCATGTGGATGAGTTTATATTCGGAAGCGAGACGATTTCCCAACTGGCGGTGCGCGCGGCGTTTAATCCCGGCAGTTCCCGGATTGTCTCCCAATTGCTGACGCGAACCCCGGACGGTGAAGATTTGTATGAGATTCCGAAGCAGTCGGAGTGGGTGACATTTGAAGAGGCCTTCCACGCCTTGCTTCGTCAGGGGGCGACGCTGATTGCCGAAGGTGACCGCCTCGATATTAACAAGCGGCTGAAGGAGACGATTCCGCCCGATGCCCGCCTGTTCGTCATTTGCGATTATGAAACGTATGTGCGGATAGGACAGTCAATTGTTTCCTGAGCGTAGAACATCCCCGGACTTTAATACAGCCCGGGGATGTTTTATTTGACTTTTAATATTTTGACCAGTTTACTCAACGTCGTCCCTTGCACCAGCAAAGAGAACACGACATTGCTGAATGTCATGGCCAGCAGCAAGTCACGTCCTTCGAAGGAGGGACTGACGCTCAGAATCAAGGCGATGGATAAGGAGCCTTTCAGGCCGCCCCAGGCGATAATCGGCTTCCATGCTTCGGGAACGGTGCGGTCAAGCGCCAGACTTGCGTATACCGCGATAAATCTTGCCGCGAGTACAATCAGTATACTGCCGCCAATCTCCGGCCATTTGTCGACAAAATTGATGTTGGAGATTTCAAGACCCACCATCAAAAAGATAATGGCGTTGGCGAGGAAGGCGATCACCTCCCAGAAGGAATCCATTTTCTCCAGCGTCGTATCGGACATGCCGACGTTCTTGCCGTAAGTGCCGAGAATCAGACCGGCGAAGACGACGGCGATGACGCCGGAGAGATGAAAGGCTTCGGCAATTTCGAATACGCCATAGAACAGCACGATGGAGAGTCCGATTTCGACGAGATAATTGTCGATGCGCGATGTAATGCGGGATGCGAGATAGCCGCCAATGAGCCCGATCGCGATGCCGAAGACGATCACCTTCAAGAACGATAAGGCACCGCTGGTGACGCCGGATACGCTGAGCGCGGTGGTCACTAAGGCGATTTTGAACAGGACGACGGCGACGCCGTCGTTGGCGAGGCTCTCGCCTTCGACAATGATCGAGAGTCGCTTGTTCAGGCCAAGTGATTTGAAAATACTGAGCACTGACACGGGGTCCGTAGCGGCCATCAGGGCTCCGAAGACGAGTGCCTTCTGCAAGGAAAGGCCGAGGAGCAGGTGACAGAGCACCGTTATCAGCAGGAAAGTAAGCAGCGTGCCGAGCAGCGCCAGCAGCAGAATGGAGCGCTTGTTTTCTTTGACCTCGTGAAAATGCAGCTTGAGGGCGGCATCGCCAATGAGCGCGGAGAGGAAAATCAGAATGACCGTTGTCTGGAATACATGATCGGATGCAACATATTCCTTGATGTCGTGCAGCGCGCTAATAGGGACGATACCCAACACCAGCCCCGCAATGACTAATAGCGTAGGGTAAGGCTGCTTAATCAGGTGAGCGATATATGCGATCGCTACGGCAATCGCCGTCAGCACTAACCAGTAGTGGATCATAGGAACCTCCTAATATCTGTTGTTTCGTTTCTTGCCAAACCTATGTATAATTAGAACCATTGACTATCGGCCCCGGTTTTTCTGAGAGTGGAAAACCAATTAATTTTGATGAAAGAGGAGTGGTTTTGGTTGTTCGTACAATTGAAAATAGCTTGGTTCTCCAACGTGCGCAAGGACGTTCTTGCCGGCATGACGGTGGCGTTCGCCCTGATTCCGGAAGCGATTGCTTTCTCGCTGCTGGCGGGAGTCGATCCCATGGTCGGCTTGTATGCATCCTTCGTTATTGCGGTGACGATCTCATTCATCGGAGGACGCTCCGGCATGATTTCCGCCGCGACGGGCGCGATGGCTTCCCTCATGGGGCCGCTGATGGCCAAATACGGCATTGAGACGCTGTTTGCAGCGACGGTGCTGACCGGTGTCATTCAGTATTTGATGGGTATACTCAAATTCGGCCGTTTTATTACGTTTATTCCCCATTCCGTCGTTACCGGATTTGTGAATGCGCTGGCGATCATCATTTTTATGGCGCAGCTTCCGAACTTCGCCGGAGCTACCTGGGCGATGTATCTGATGGTGGCTGGTACGTTGACGATTGTGTATGGACTGCCGCTTGTTACGAAGGCAGTGCCATCGGCGCTGGTTGCTATCATCGTGATGACAATCCTCTCTGTCGCGTTCCATCTGGATTTGCGCACCGTCGGCGATATGGGCGATATTACGCAGGCACCGCCGTTCTTCCACATTCCGGATATTTCGCTTTCCTGGTCCCTCATCGGCCATATTCTGCCGTTCTCGCTGGCGCTCGCGGTCGTGGGTATCACCGAGTCGCTGATGACGGCGACGATCGTGGATGAAATGACTGAGACGAAAAGCGACAAGAATAAAGAGGTTCGCGGTCAAGGCATTGCCAATATCATCACAGGCTTTTTCGGCGGCATGGCCGGCTGCGCGATGATCGGGCAGACCGTCATTAATGTCAAATCCGGTGGGCGCTCACGGTTATCGACGTTCGTCGCGGGGGTGTTCCTGCTGTTCCTGATTCTCGTTGCCGGCAGTGTGGTGAAGCAGATTCCGATGGCCGCGCTTGTCGGGGTAATGGTCATGGTGTCGGTCGGTACGTTCGACTGGCATTCGCTTCGCACACTGGGCAAAATCCCGCGCAGCGACGCCCTCGTCATGGTCGTGACGGTGGCGATTGTCGTCGCGACGTCGAATCTCGCCATCGGTGTGATCTCCGGCGTCGTCCTCAGCGCGCTTACGTTTGGGTGGAAATCTGCCACCATCAAAACTCTTACGCACATCGACCCGCAAGGGGCGAAGGTGTATCGGATTACGGGTCAGTTGTTCTTCGGCACGATGAGCCATTTTGTCGATCTGTTCACATATCGAGAAGACCCTGCCCATGTCATTATCGATTTCAGCAGTTCCCACGTGTGGGATCATTCAGCAGTGACGGCGATTACCAAGACCGTACAAAAATATCAAGCGCTGGGCATCGAAATCCAGCTTGTCGGGCTGAACGAGGAGAGCACGAAGCTGGTTCAGCAAGCGGGTTTGTAGCCGCTGAAGCCATTTTCATAAGAAGAAGCACGGTAGTTCTCTTGAACGCCGTGCTTCTTTTTTGCATGCCGTACCTTCCGTTTAATTTACGTCCACGTTAGTCCGGTCAGCAAACGATGTTTCATCAGTGAGAGCAGGAAATCGTCGTAGAAATCCGGGCGTACGATAAATTGGTAGTCGTGATTTTTGTAAGCATAGAACAGGACATCGGTCAGCACATGATTGTTCTCGAAATCATGCTGTACCCCCTTGATTTGCCCGTCAACGGCATCTCCGCCAAGTACATGAATCCGGAATTCGATGTCGTCGCCGTTTTGTGATTCTTGAATCGTGAGCTGGCTGGCATCATACGTGTAGGATAGCATAGCAAGCACCTCCCAATTTTATGATTACATAAGATAACGCAGATAAATATAGAAGCTTGACAGTACAATGGATAACAACATCAAAGGTAGACCGAATTTCAAATACTTCATAAATGTAATAGGATATCCTTCTTTACCGGACAGCCCTGCTACAATTAGATTGGCACTGGCGCCAATCAGTGTGCCATTGCCGCCAAGGCATGCCCCTAACGCGAGACTCCACCAGAGCGGCTCCAGATTGTTCACGCCCATGTTACCCATTTCGTGAATCATGGGAATCATAGTGGCGACGAAGGGAATATTGTCCAGGAAGGCAGAGGCGATTGCGCTCATCCATAGAATGAGCATGGAGGTCGCAACCTCATTGCCGCCTGTCAGCTCAATCGCTTTGGCAGCAAGCTCGGCAATGACCCCGGTCTCCACCAGCCCGGAGACGAGTACGAACAATCCGACGAAGAATAAGATTGTCGGCCATTCGATGCTGTGCAGCGCAGGCTCCAGCATGCGCTCTCCAGTTAGGAGCAGCAGCAGGAATGCGCCGGCGAGGGCGACAGTCGCCGATTCCAGGTGGATGCTCTGGTGCAGGAAGAACCCGGCAATCGTTACTCCCAGCACGATCAGGCATTTCCATAGCAGCTTGCGGTCGGTCAACATGGCATTCTCATCCATATTCAGGATGCTCATCTGCAGTTCAGGCGTGGAGCGAATTTGCTTGCCGAAAAGCAGCAGAAAGATGGGGATATAGATCACCATGATGATGAGCACAATCGGAGCCAAATTGTCGATGAATGCCATAAAGGTCAGCTCTGGTACGGAGCTCCCGATCATAATGTTGGGAGGATCACCGATGAGCGTTGCCGTACCTCCCGCGTTGGAAGCGATGATTTGCGTGAACAGAAAGGGAAACGGATGTACACGGAGCTGTCTGGTGATGCTCAGCGTAACCGGAACCATGAGCAGAACGGTAGTGACATTGTCCAGAAACGCCGAGCAGACAGCTGTAATGACGACGAGAGCGATTAAGATGCGGCTAGGCTTGCCTTTCGCCAGTTTGGCGGCTTTCAAGGCGACAAACTTGAATAGCCCGGTCTCGGCCGTAATACCCACAATAATCATCATGCCGACCAGCAAGCCTAGTGTATTGAAGTCGATATGATGCACCGCCGTTTCCTGGCTGACGATGCCGAAGGCGACCATCAGGACGGCCCCTGCCATGGCGATGATGGTACGATGAATTTTTTCAGAAATAATAATGCCATAGATGAGCACAAAGATGCCGATTGCCCAGTAAGCTTGATCTTCCATAGAGCCTCCTAGAATAGTGTTCTGCATAGGTTTTCCAGAGGAGTGGCGCTCTATGTCCGAAAAAAGACAAAAAGAAGCCTGCTTTGACAGACTCCTCCGGAACGTGCATTATGTGATTTCAGTTTTTACTATACAGGGGCAGGCAGGGCAAGTAAAGACTTTTGGGCAAAAAAGCACTTGCAGGAACAGATCTTCGACTTCGCATGGACCCGCTATAACCCGTTCTTTTTATGCTTCAGCCGTTTGTTGGCGGCAGCCAGTTGAATGAGCGTTCCAGCAATCAGCGCCAGCAGAGGAATGTAGAGAATGAGAAAATATAGGAAAGCAGGGCGATCCCAATTCATGGTAATCATCGGAACTTGCCCAGCAAGCACGCAGGCAAACAGACCAATTAGCCGATTGTTACGTTCGATAAGCGAGTCGCTGTCGGTAAACAGAGCACGTTTGGCTCCCTCATAGGGGATGCCCCAGATATACCAGCCGCTGCCGGAATAATACTGCCGCCAGCCGGCATCCTCGCAGATCCGAATATAGTTGGGGTCTTTTCGGATTTGATAATCAGCACAGTAGCTCATCTTGCGCGGCTCCCCGCGCTTGAATCGGAAGCGGGTTCCCAAACGGTCAATGTTATCCAGATGCCAGCCTTGCGCCTCCATGTCTTCGAGCCACCGTTCAAGCAGATCGGACCGGCCTGCGCTCCACCATTTGAACACGTGTTTGATTTCACTCATCTCCATATCCCTCCAGCAGTTTTGAATTTTCGTAAAGCTCTTTGAGCCGTGCGATTTCAAGCTTCAGCAGCTCGATTCCGCTAGGCGTGATCCGGTACAGCTTGCGTCGGTCTTCTTCGGCAATCGCTGCAATCAGCCGGTCTTTCTCCATGCGCGAGAGACTGCCGTAGATCGTTCCGGGACCTAGACGAATCCGACCGCCGGTCAGTTCCTCGACGAATTGGATAATGCCGTAACCGTGGCGATTTTCAGTCAATGAAAGCAATATATAGTAGGCGGTTTCCGACATAGGCAAGTAGTGTTGATACAATTTTCCTTGGCTCATGGGAGGCTCCTTGTCTTGCATCGCGATTCGTTATATCGTGTTATGATATATCGTAACGTGAGTATATCAAGGCTCGATATAAAAAGCAATGGGCATTCTAGATCTATTTGAAAATTCGCGCTTTTTTGGGTAAAATCACAGGACAAGCGTGGCGGCATGGGAAAATTTGCCGCCTAAAATCCGTCGGAAAGAAGGTGGAGCCATTGGGCAATCGGTTCAGGCGTAGCCGGTTGCGGTTGGAACTTTTCAGGCGGACACGCGTATGTAGTTGTCATAACAAATAACAGGAGGTATCATCGTTCAGATGGAATCAGAGCAGGAAAGTTTTTGGCAGTTAGTTAAAAAAGGCAACACCTCTTCGATGGCAGCAGCCATTGGCAATACGTTTATTGCGATCGTTAAGGGGGTCGCCGCCGTGCTGACAGGCAATGGCGCGATGTTCGCCTCTACGATGCATTCGATCGCCGATGCGATCAATCAGGCTTTTGTTTTTGTCGGCAGCGTTCTTGCAGAGAAGAAACCGACTCGCCGTTTTCCAACTGGATTCGGGCGGGTTATAAATATATTTTGTATGGTCGCCGTAATTGTTGTGACGGTCATGGCTTATGAAACCATCAAAGAGGGCTTTCATTTAATTGCCCATCCTGTGAAGCACTCGTCGGGCTTTATATTAAATTTTGTCGTTCTGATTCTGTCCATTCTTGTTGATGGCTACGTGCTCGTGAAAGCGATGAAAGAGATCGTGCACGAGTCCCGTAATGAAGCGAAAGGGGTGGCGGTCTTTGCCGCTGCATTTCGGAATGTGAAGCGAGCGGCGCCTCCGACGCGTCTTGTATTCTATGAAGATCTGGTCGCGACGACCGGCTCGCTGCTGGCTTTGATTGCGGTCGTTGTCACCACATTCACGGATCTTGCTGTATTCGACGGACTTGCGACGATGCTTATTGGGTTCCTCATGGTCGGCGTTGCGTTCCGCGTCGGGTATGACAATATGGTCGGTCTGATCGGTGTAGCGGCCCCTCCGGATGTGGAAGCGAAGGTTGCGCGGCTAATCCTTGGAAATGAACAGGTCACAGACATTTACCAACTGCGTGTGCTGCAGGAAGGCCGTTATTATCACGTTGAGGGCTTGATCGAGCTGAAGCGCGGATTATCGCTGGCGGATGCCGACGATATTAAGTTCCGCATTCGCGACAAGCTGCTGCTTGACCCGGACATTACGGACGTGACCATCGGCATTATTGAAGATAACGGCGTAACCAACTGGGTGCCGGTGGAGAGCCGGGTCTAGGGAGCTGCGGGAAGTTTGCGGTATACCTTATTTCGTCGCAGTTTCGGAGCCGGCTGCGCGGGGATCGGAGCGGAGAGCTTATGATAACGATTGGCCTGGCCGGCTGGGGGGATCACGACCTGATCTATGGCCCGGGGATTCGCCAGCCGGATAAGCTGAGAACGTATAATCGCTATTTCAAGGCGGTGGAAGTCGACAGTTCGTACTATGCGATTCATAAGCCCGAGATGTTTGAGAAATGGGCGGCGGAAACGAGCGCGGATTTTACTTTTTTGGTGAAGGCCTTCCAAGGCATGACGGGGCAATCGCAGGTCAAGTATTCGGACAGTGACATGGCGGAACTGTTTCGGAATTTCAGGGCGTCGATGGAACCGCTGATCGACGCGGGCAAATTGAAGGCGGTACTGTTTCAGTACCCGCCTTGGTTTGACTGCACGCGAGAGCATGTGCAGATTGTGCGCGCCGCCAGGCGGCGGATGGACGATGTGCCGCTCGCGCTGGAGTTCCGGCACCAAAGCTGGTTCGAACCCGGCATGCGGGAGCGAACCTTGCAGTTCATGCGAGACGAAGGCTGGGCGCACAGCGTCTGCGATGAGCCGCAGGTGATGCCGGGCTCGGTGCCGATTGTGCCGGAGGCGACGCACCCGGCGCTGACGGTAGTCCGTTTTCACGGGCGCAATGCGCCGGGGTGGACGAACAACGGGCAGGACGATTGGCGCGCGGTGCGGTACTTGTATAAGTACAGCCAGGAGGAGCTGCTGGCGTGGAAAGAACGCCTTGAGAAGCTGCAGCGGGAGAGCAAGGAGTTGTGCGTTATTTTCAACAACAACTCAGGCGGAGATGCGGCCGCGAATGCGCGGCAGTTGATGGAGATGCTCGGTCAGGAGCGAAGGGAACTGCCGCCGGAGCCGCCGGAGCAGATGGCGCTGTTTGAGTGAAGGGGATTGGACGGAGACAGGGTGCCATAGCCGCTCAACTTTGCTACAATAGGTGGCAGAGCATCCGGACAGACAGTAAGGGAGCGTTTCCGTATGGTATTGACCATTATTCTGAGCATTATTACGATTCTGATTGTAATCGGGTTGACGATCTGGGTCACGAAGAAGGCCTACTCCCGAAAATGGGATGAAGATGACAACGATTTCTAGTCGGAAGCCTGAACAGCAAAATACCCTCGTGTCGGAGCGCAAGACATAGCGCCCCGCCGCGGGGGTATTTGACATCTGTGGCATACTGACTATGTCGGTAGCCGCTAGAGTGCGAAATTTAAGCTGCTAGCTTCACATTGCCCAAGCCATAGGAGGTAATAGATCAGTTATACTAAAGCTAAGCTTCGGAGATGGAAAGCTAGATTGTTGAGCTAGTATCAAGGTAGGGAAAATGGAAGTGAAATCAAACGTAAGAAAGGCCATTTCGGGAGAAGCAGGAGCATGAGGAGAAGCTTGCAGGCCAATTAACCCGGAAGGTTAATTGGCGTAATGGTGGTGAGAGCCGCTGCAGGAAACGATAGGTCGTTTACAACGATGTATGAAATAGAGAAATTCAATACAAAGTAGTCGTGTGCAAGAAGTGTCGCCGATGAAGATTAGAAATTTTGCAGAATGCTCATAAATGAAAGTATAGTAAACTAAGATTCGCACAATTATCGTTGTTCGACATATTCTATGAAATTCCTTCATATTATGATTTACTTCTACAATAATCCGATATTGTGCATTATATTAAATTTTACCAGACAATTCAAGTGACCTATGATTCTGGAAGTTTCTACAAACTATCTTTCAGGCTGCTTTCCACAAAATCGGGAGCAGCTTTTTCAATTTGTTGCACCGTATGCAGGTAGCGCTGGGTAGTGTTGATATGCGAATGCCCTAATGATTCTTGAACTTGCTGTAAAGTTGCCCCGTTTAGCAGCGCCAGAGTAGCATTGGTATGTCTCAGCCAGTGAGGCGTGACCTTTTTTTCTAAGCCGCACTGCTCGCGTGCTGTTTGAATCATCTTTTCAATGCGCCTGACGGACAACGGAAATATCTTTCTATCTGACGCTGCAGATTTTTGCGTAAGTGGAGGGAAGTACTTCGTGAATAAACTCCAAAGCAATGGAGGTATCTTCACTTCGCGTTGTTTTTCGCCTTTTCCGTAAACCGTCAGCCACATCGAGCTTTCTTCAGGGTCGGTATGAAAATGGCCCCACTCCATTGCAACCAGTTCGGATACCCGAAGTCCGAGCAGGATCAAGGTTAATCCGATCAAGTACTCACGTTGACCTTGTTTTTTCAATTGCTCACAAAGCCGGATAACCTCACGCTTGGTTAAGTAATTGTTCTTGCTTGTGACCGATATTTTGGGTGTCCTGACGCTGGTTAGTGGATTGTGTTGGAAAATGCCGATATTGGAGTCGCTTCCCCACTTATATAGAGTACGTAAAGGCGCTATATGAATAGCAACAGTAGCTGGAGCCTTAGGTTTATTTTTCTTGCCTAAAAGTCCCTCCATTAATCCGATTTTGTAGATCTCCACCTCTTTCCAGGTCACATCGTTTAAAGACTTGTCCCCGATAAAATTTCGAAACTTGTCAAAGGCGCTTCGATAATTGCGTACCGTATACTTAGAGCGTGGATAGGCTGCGAAAAACATATTGACGATTTGATCGTTAGAGTAGCTCCCATTGTTGTGGATTTGAACCAATTGCCGAGAAATGATTCCAGAATTTAACATGACAAGCTTTTTCCTCCCTGAATGATTCGAACAACGATAATTGTGCGAATCTTCACTTTACCATGATTTGGATGTAATGAAAATTCAACAATCGTTTCGAGCGGAGATCATGCAGGCAATCATGCTAACGTATGGAAAGTACTGTGAGAAGGTCCACTTACTTAGCCAATGTACAAAGGAAGCAGACAAAGTTCGACTGGTCTATTATGCAGGGACTGATGGTGCGGAGGGATTGAATGTATCGGTTCTTGCGCCAGGCTGTAGGATGAAAGGAGAAGATGCTGGTGAAGGATTGCCTCTACAAAGACGTGATGAAGCAACTGCTGAAAAAAGACCTGAACACGTATGAGCATAGTGTGAGGGTTGGGAAGTTGTGCGCGGCAATGGCAGCTCCGTTAGGTCTGGATGAGAAGCAAGCCAAGTGGTTACTTCTTGGGGGATATTTGCATGATGTGGGAAAAATGTTTGTGCCCAAGTATATTTTAACTAAGACGTCGGCACTAAGCCCCCACGAATGGAAAATCATGCAGCAGCACACACAGTGGGGCGCACAAATACTTCTCGATTACGAAGTAGAGCCCGAGATTATTGACATCATCCATTTTCATCACGAACGCTTGAACGGCAAAGGCTATCCTCTGGGCCTGGGCGGCAGAAATATTCCCGTACTGGCTCAGATTTGTGGCATTGTCGATTCCTTTGATAGCATGGTCTCCGACCGTCCCTACCGTAAAGGAATGCCAATCCATGATGCGGTAGAGGAGCTGCTGCTCCATAGCGGTACGCAGTTTGATAGCGAATATGTCCAAAAGTTCTTGACACTGGCTCCGTCCTACGGAGGAGTATACGACGGTCAAGCGTTACTATGCCAGGAAGGCAAGTAGGACGAGGAGGAGAACGGTTTCTAGGCGAAGGGTTTGGATAGTCGAGATACCCCCCTGGCGGAGCACAGCGCTCAATTGCCGCGGGGGTATTTGGCTTGAGTGTCGTAAAATCCAGGCCGCAGTGCGGCACCAGAGGGTGTGGGATGATTAGGATAGTGGCCTCCAACGATCGCTTTCGTCCAAAGGTGATTCTCAGCAGTCTTACCTGCATAAAGTCATCTAAAAAAGCCCATGCTGCCAATTCCAGGGACACAACCTGCATTTTGTGCAGGTAAATTAGCGGATCCAGCCCTAGAATAGGCGAAATGAGGCGGAACTTGGGAAATTACATGCATGTCTATGAGCACCCGAGACAACAGTTAGCGCGGTTTACCCCGCGGTAGCCTCGGATGCGGCGGTGCGCTGGCGCGTGATGTCTTCGCGCATCTGCTCGCGCTGCTCGTTGTTAAGGAGCGGGCAAGTGAAGCATTTTTCCCCGTTTTCCCGGCGGTAGTAGAAGCAGCAAGATGAGCGAAGAATGACGCGTTTGCCTTCTTCGTAAGGGCTCGACAAATACGTCGGCTCATGGTCGAACGGGTTGGTTTTGCGTTCAAACACGTCCGGCGTCAGCTGCTTGGACAGCACTTCGTAGTCATGGACGAATTGTTCACGAACGTGCGGTCTCGGGTCATTTTCGAGCACAAAATCCCGCAAAAACACCATTCTCGCCCCGAACTGATTCCAGATCATCGACGGATTCACTTTGGCGCTCGCGGCAGTGACGTTGATGACTGGGATGACGAGCGTCTGCATCAGTGTGCGCATTTCCTGCTCGATGAACGCAGCGCGGTCCACCAGCGGCACTTCCTTCCAACGCAGCGCCAACAGCTGGAACCCCGCATGTGCGTGATCGTCGTGCTGTTCAATTTGGAACTCCAAATCTTCCGGCAGCAGGGAGAGCCATAAGTTGTACTGCGCCATGAAGAGATACATCATGGAAATGACATTGAACATCGTCAAGCCCATGTGCGAAGCGGCAATATCGAGACCTTTGCCTTTCAGCATCGTCTGGCCTTGCGAGAGCAGTCTACGCATCGTCGCTTCTTCCAGCAGTTGTGCCCCTGGAATGCGAACGAGCGGGTTATCCATTCCTTGCGGGGAAATATGCAAATAGCGTTCAACGATTGAAAAATCAACATGCCGTTCCGCGGCCAACCTCATCACGCCCCCATGTAAGAATGATAATCGTTATCACAATCGATTACTTCGATCATACTGGAGGGCGCGAGAGGCTGTCAATTTCGCCGCGCATATTATTTTCGGTATAACGGATAGCCGGGATCGGTTGGCACGTCAATGGCAATCAGCCGCAGTGCTTGCTCAGCCGCAGCTTGGAACACAAGCGGTGTGGCCTCTGCTGACGCTTCCGTGACAACAAAATCCTTGTGCGAAAGCACCGCTTCCTCATCGCCGGTCATGGTGCCGCTGCCGCGGATGACGAGGAAGGCCAGCGAGCGGCCTGCCTGCAGCGAGTAGCTGTAGTTGGCGCCAGCCGCCAGATCCCAATCGTATAGGCGGACGTCAGCGTCAATCACAATCGGGGAATGGCTTCCGATGACGGTTGTGGCTGTTACCCCGTCGACTTGCGCCGTTGGCAGCTCCTCGTGGTTATATTGACGGTAGGTGGCCGGCTTTTTACCGGATTGGCTCAAGTGCGGCTCGAACCAGATTTGCATCGCTTCGCTGCCTGCCCGGCGGAATGCTTCGGCATGGTAGACGCCCGATCCTGCTTGAATCACCTGCGCGCCGCCGTTCGTTACGGTTTCCAAGGACCCCAGTGAATCGCGGTGCTCGACCAGACCGTCGATGACGTACGTGACGATTTCAAATGCTTTATGCGGATGCATGCCGATCTCCGACACGTCTGATGCTTTGCCCCATGCCCAATAAAATAAAGGGCCAACCCGATCTACGGCCGTTTTCTCGCCGGGGAAAGAGATTGCACGCTGTTCCACAAACTTGCCGCCGTCGAATGCGCCAGTGCCTTGTTCTTCTACAGAAAATACGCGAATCGCCATAACCATGCACCCCTCTACGCTAAATATTATTTAATAACTTACTTTATGTAAGTATTATAAAACTTTTTTCTCTCCCTGTCAAAGGGGGATGGTTGAGCACGCTTCACAACCACACCATCACCGCGATCACCGCTTGACTTCTTCCCCGCAGCACCTCTACAATTTAATCAGTAAGGAGCGTGTACGTATGAAAATGCAGAGTTTTAAGCTGAGAGAAACGGGCTTGAACCGCTTTTTCGGTCCGCTGGAGGCCCGGATTATGGAGGTTCTATGGTCGGCCGAGGCGGAGATGACGATTAAGGATGTCCAGCTCAAATTGGATGAGGATAAAGTTATGAACTTCAACACGGTGATGACGGTGATGAATCGATTAGTGGACAAAGGGATTTTAAGCAAAAACGCGGAGAGCCGCTCCTCGAAATACAAGCCGGTCGTCACGAGAGACGCCTTTATGGAGACGCAGTCGAAAGAGCTGACGTACGACCTGATTGAACAATTCGGTCCGCTGGCCGTCACTCATATGGTGGATGCGCTGGACAAGGTGGACCCAGAGCTGCTGGACCAATTGGAACAGCACATCAAACTTTTGAAAAAGGATCGATAACGATGACGGAATCGCGATTCAAATGGCTGTACGCGGCGGTTCTTGCCGCTTTTGGCCTGGTGCTTTGGCAAATGCTGCAGTTTGTGATCGGGCATCTCTTTCATCTGAGGCCGATGCCCAATTTGTTTGATCTGTGTTTTGTCTTGTTTACCTATTTGCATCTGCCGGCGCCTTTCGCGATGAGGTTTGTCGGTGTGCTCATTGCGGTGACGTGGGGGACACTGGCATGGTTATCCGCGCAGCATGCATGGGCCGCGGTCAAAGCCGGCAGATTCATCCGGAAGCTGCATGCGTCCGAGCAGACCCGCTCGATTGCCGCTCGTTCCGGTCTTCGGCCGGAACAGCTGCGCATCATCCGGCATGCATCGCCACTGGCGATGACCGTGGGGTTATGGCGGCCGCGCATCGTGCTGTCGACGGGGCTGATCGCCATGCTGGAAGAGAGCGAGCTGCGCGCCGTGATCGAACATGAAAAGTGTCACGTGCGGTACCGGGACCCGCTGGGGATTTTTCTGTTGACCATGATGTCGAAGGCGATGGGCTACATCCCGATGTTTACGTGGATGTCGCACAAATACCCGATCATGATCGAGCTGCGCGCCGACAAATTCGCGATTGGGCAGATGGCCCAATCGGCCGATCTGGGCAGTGCGCTGCTGAAAATGCTGCGCGAGAAAACGACGCTGCATATGGCGATGTCGCATGCGTCTTTTGCCGAATCGTCGATGAATCTGCGCATTCGTCACATTCTCGACCCTGAGCTGCCGCTGGACGTGCGGTGGCCGATTGCCCGCCTCGCGCTTTCCGTCGCGGCGCTGGTGCTGCTGCAGGGGCTGATCTAGCCCCTGTGCTTAAACGTTGGGGGCTGTGCCGCCCAACACCAAAGAGGCCTAGACCTGGCTGACGCTCGGGCTAGGCTTGTTTGTGCTAGCGCCTCGGGCGGCGACGCTGCATGGCGAGCGCGAGTGCGGGCCGGGCCCGCTCGCCATGCGCCCAGCCAGGCAGGCCGGAGGCCTTTGGCAGCCGGCGCTTGAGGCGGACATGCGCCGCTGAGCAGCCGGATGCGAGAGAGGTGTATGTGGATCGGGGGTGATCCAAACGTGCGAATCTGCATGAATTTCCTCGTCTCTGCTCTTGCTTCGATGAAATGCCATCGATTTTGCAGGCATTCTGGCCCGGACCCGCTTTTTGAGCGGATTCAGCTCCTAAAACCTGCTTTATCGCAGGCATTTTGCGGAAAATGCCGTTGTTGCGGGACGATTCCTGCATAATTGCAGGAACTACGTAGCTCGTCGCTATGACCGACAGTCTAACGGTTGTAGGAGTGGCTATATCAGGTAAAACGGGTGGTCATGCGCACCTAACGGTTGCCGGCGAGGCTATTGGTCCGGAAATGGCGAGTTCGGAATGGTTTTGCTCTAAATAGCCATTGTTGCAACCGTTAAGTTTGTTTTCAGGGCGTTTGAGCCCAAATAAGCTCTCTGGCACCCGTTAGCCAGAACCCAGCCTTCTATTTCTTGCCCCATATAAGTAGCATAATCCCAAGAACTAGCTTGTCAATCGCACCCAGGTGTCTGATCAATCACATGCTATCATCTCGCAACCAGATAAAACATTTGACAAGCCCTCCCCACAAACACTACACTATGTAGTGTGTAGTATTTTCCAATTGGCGGAGGTGTCGCAGTGGACTATATCATTAAAAATGCGCATTTTATTTTTACGCACGTTCCGATTGCACTTTTGATTTTTAGTTTTGTATTTGACGTATTGGCGCTGATCTTCAGGAAGAACGAATGGCATGCGGCCGGCATGCTCTGCTTGGTCGTGGGCGCGCTTGGCGCAATCGCCAGTGTGCTGACAGGACCGGACTCTCCGAATCCGGGAGTCGGCGCGCATGAAAAATTCGCACAGATCACGATGCTGCTGTCGATTGTATTGGCGGTGGTTCGTGTCGGTTTTCTCGTGTGGAAGAAGCTGGAGCTTGGCCAGAACGTGATCTATCTGATCCTGTCGCTTGCCGTGGTGGTGCTTGTGAGCTACACCGGCCATCTTGGCGGTAAAATGGTGCACCGCGACATGCAGGGCGGGCCAGGTATGGGGCAGTTCCGCGGACCTGGTGGCGGGTCAAATGGCCAACAACAATTCGGCGGGCAGCGGCAAGGAGGGCCTGGCCAGGGACAAGGCGGAGCGGGCGGCCAAGGTCAAGGCCAAGGACAAGGCCAAGGGGGACCTGGCGGCACCGGCGGGCAAACTCAAGGCGGACAAGCGTCCACTGTGCCTGCCAAGTAAAGTCGCCGCGCATATCGACCGGCGGTGTTGTTGGAAACCTGTCGGTGCTCTGTGAAATCGCGACCAAGCAGAAGCCGGATCTGCATGCAGCCATCCACGCATAAAATGAAGCCAAACTCCTCAACCTAGCAAGGTATGCCATTATGCTTGAGGAGGTCGCTGACGAACTATGTCGCAACAAGATTCCAGTCTACAAGCCCAAAACCCGATTTCTTCCGCGCAAAACTCGGTCGAAAACGCGCACAACGCCGTGTCCCACGCACTGTCGCATCCGACAGCACAGACGGAGGTTGAGGCGTTGAACGCCATTGAGCAAGCGAACAATGCACTTGTCCAACTCAACGATCAGTCTGATCGCCCTGAGGTCCAACAGGCCAATGAAGCACTTGATGAGGAAGTGAATCGGCTTAACAATTTGCAATAGGATTTTTAGTACCAGCCCTCGAATCGCAATCGGTTCGGGGGTTTTTCGGCTTGTCCGCCTATGCTACACTAACTCTACCAACCTACATAACGGACTCCTCTTCATAAATTCGTAAGAATTATATCCGATTTTTCGTAAATTGTTTGGATTAACATTAGGCTTGCACAGGGAGTAGAGAGAAATGATGGAAAAGGGTGCGTGGAACGTGACGAAATACCAGGTGCTAGTGGTCGACGACGATGTCGACATTCAGGAAGCGATTGAAATCTACTTGAAAGGCGAAGGCATGGAGGTCGTCAAGGCCAACAATGGACGCGAAGCGATCCGAATGCTGGAGGAGAAGGAGATTCATCTGGTGATCCTCGACATCATGATGCCGCAGATGGACGGGATTCAGGCGACGTTCAAAATCAGGGAAACCTGCAACGTGCCGATCCTCATGCTTTCGGCGAAAACAGAGGACACGGACAAAATTCTCGGGCTGAACGTGGGCGCCGACGATTATTTGACGAAGCCGTTCAATCCGCTGGAGCTGATCGCCAGGGTGAAGTCGCAGCTGAGACGCTACACGGCGCTTGGGCATTACGGGGTGGAGGCCTCCGAAACCGGGGAACTCTGCGTGCGAGGGCTTGTCCTCAACCAGGTGACGAAGGAAGTCACGGTGGACGGTGAAGAGGTTCGCATGACCCCGACGGAGTTCAAAATTTTGGAGCTGCTGATGGTGAACAAAGGCCGTGTTTTTTCAATTGACGAAATTTACGAGAAGGTATGGAAGGATCCTGCCTTTAACGCCGAAAACACCGTAGCTGTGCATGTTCGAAGAATCCGGGAAAAAATCGAAATTAATCCGAAAGATCCGAAATATTTGAAGGTGGTGTGGGGCGTTGGTTACAAAATGGAGAAGTAGATCGGTCTCGCTCGTCCTGCTCGGCGCAGTCGTTGTGATGTGGACGCTGACGCTGTTCGCCGCGGCGAATGTGTATCGGGACAGCAAGTATTTTGGGGCGGACGCGTACTTTAAAAGCGCGGATTTCCAGCGCGAAATCAGCAATCTGTATGCCCTGATTCAGCAGGTGCATATCGAAGCGCCGCATTTCAGCGAGAAATCGCGAGAAGAGCAGATCGGCAACAACAGCTACTACAATTTGGAGCAGGATGCGCAGCGTTTAGTGCAGGATCGTTGGAACAACATCCAGCAGAAATACGATTCGCGGATCGACACCGCCAAGAACCGTGGAGACAACGACGAAGTAGATCGGCTCGAGGCCGAGATGGACGCGAAGCTGCAGGAGCTGACGAAGGAGAAGAATGCAGCGTTCGAGGAAAAGTTCAAAGCCGCCGTCGAGGCGAAGCAAAAAGAATTTGCTGTAGCAAGGAAAAACCTGGACAGCTATAAAACCTCCGTGTACTACACGGTGAAAAATGAAAGAACGGCGGAAACGTTCAGCAACGTGTCGAACGATGTGTGGCAGAAGGCGCAGGCGCAGCGCAGCATGATGCATACCGTGGAGCTGCCGAGCCGGGAACTGCGCTATTTGAACGCTTATGGGGCGGACCCCATGAGGGGCACGCTCTATATTCTATATCCGACTATCGGTAGCGGGAATATACAAAGCGACTATCTCTCGTACCTTTCGATGCAGCGGGAAGCCAAGAATTCTGTCTACATATTTATCGGCATTCTCCTCCTAACCTTGGGGTTGAGCGCGTATGTTGCCAAATATCGCAGGGCCGACTTCAGCACGGAAGTCTACCATAGGGTGATGGCCCGCGTGTTTCCACTCGACGTTCGGGCATGGGCGACGTTTATTGCAGGGGCTGCGCTGTTCGGCGTGGTGATGGAAAATGACATCTTTTACGCAGCGCCGACGTACGTCAGTTTGTATCAGGTACTCGTTGTGGCGCTTGCGGCTGTGCTGCTGCTGATCGTCTGCAGCGGTCTGCGCGGGGCGGTAAAGCTGCTCCAGGACCCGGAAATGCTGGCTTGGGAATGGCAGCGCAGCTTGACGTCCTCGTTCTGGCACACACTTCAGGACTCGTTGGAGCAGCGTGGCTTGTGGTTCAAACTGCTGGTGTTCACGCTGATCGTCGGCATCATGGGCTTTTTGCCGGTGGTGGTCGCAGCCTCCGAAGCGGAAGCTGTCGTTGTCGTCTTCACGTTCGCTTGGTACATTCTGTTCCTGCTCATCGTGCTCCCTTATCTGATGCGCAAGGTGAAACAGCTGCGGGCCATGATCCGAGGCGTGGAGCAGATGGCGCAGGGGAATTTCGATGTGATGCTGCCCGCTAAGGGGCGGGGGCAACTCTCCCGTATGGCCATGCATATCAACAATATGAAATACGGGCTCCAACTATCGCTGGAAAAGCAGAGGGTGAGCGACAGGCTCAAAACCGAGCTCATCACGAACGTCTCCCACGACCTCAAGACGCCGTTGACGTCCATTATTAACTACGTGGATCTGCTGAAAAAAGAAGGCTTGTCTGGCGAGCAGTCCGCCCACTATCTGGAGGTGCTCGACCGGAAAACGCAGCGGCTTAAAGTGCTTATCGAAGACCTGTTCGAAGCGTCCAAAATGGCCAGCGGCGCAACCGAGCTTTACTGGGAAAAAGTCGACGTCGCCGCGCTGCTCACGCAAGCACTGGCCGAGTTCAGCGATAAGATCGAGGCGTCTTCGCTGACCTTTCGCGTGAACGTGCCCTACCCGCACATGTATGCGATGCTGGACGGCAAGAAAACGTGGCGCGTCTTCGAGAACCTCATCGCCAACGCGCTCAAATACGCCTTGCCGGGCACCCGGGTGTATGTGTCCCTGATGGAAGATGCCGAGCGCATCACCTTCATCATCCAAAATATCTCCCAGCACGAGCTGAATTTCGACGCGCAGGAGCTGTTCGAGCGCTTCAAGCGCGGCGATCAGTCGCGGCAGACCGAAGGCTCGGGCCTCGGCCTCGCCATCGCCAGAAGCATTGTCGAGCTGCAGGGCGGCACGCTCGCTATCGACATCGACGGCGATCAGTTCAAGGTGATCGCCGTGTTCGAGAAGCGCCTCGAGTTGGCGGAGCGCGCGGAGGGGTGACGGGTTCAGCAGAAACAAGCCAGTGTAAGATTGAAATGGGTGCAATGTTTGCCAAGCGATGCTCACCCCCTATTCTTTCAAAAGGACAGCCCCCAAACGGCTGTCCTTTTGCCTTCTCTTTACGCCCACTTTATGAAAAATCGTGGAATTTTCTGCTATACTGAAACCAATGACACCTTTCGAAGGAGGAACGGGTTATGGGGATCTTATCGAGGTTTAGGGACGTGATGAAGGCCAATATGAACGGCTTATTAGACCGGGCTGACGATCCAGAGAAGGTTGTGGATGCGTATATGCGCAGCTTGAACAGTGATCTGGGCCAAGTGAAAGCGGAGACGGCTGCGATGCTGGCGGATGAGAGCAGGGCAAAGCGGGAGCTGGACGAGTGCATCACCGAGGTTAGGAAGCTGCAGCGGTATGCTGAGAAGTCCGTAGAGTCGGGTGAAGAGGAGAAGGCGCTGAAGTTTTTGGAAAAGAAGGCGAAGCAAGCGGAAAAAGGCGAAGAGCTGCAAGCCGCATATACCCGAGCTTCCGCAAAAGCAGCGATGATGAAACAGATGCAGACGAAGCTGGTTTCCGATTTAACCCAGCTGGAGGCGCGGTATGCGGAGCTGAAAGGCAAGATGGCGGCTGCCAAGGTACAGCAGCAAATCAATGCCGGCAACGATGCTGCGGGACGTGCACGCGCTGCGCTTAACGCGATGGAAGAGCAAGCGAACCTGGCGTTAAATGAAGCTATGGCGCTGGCCGAACTTAGGGGTGGCAGACAGGAAGATGATATAGATGTGTTAATCGCTCAGCTCGAGAAGGATGCCAACGCGGATACGGCTGTACCTGCGACGACCCGTGTGGAAGATGAGCTGGCAGCAATCAAGGAGAGACTAAAGTCGAGGTGAATCTATGGAGGCGGTTATTGAATACAAGTGCCCCAGCTGCGGCAGCGGTATGGTTTTCGATGCGGTCACAGGGACATTATCTTGCACCGGCTGCGGGCGACAGGAGAATATCGAGCAAATTCCCGATCCGCTGAGGAAGGTGACGTTTGCGGAAAATGAGGTGAAGGAGTATCACTGCACCAGCTGCGGAGCGGTCATTGTGACGGAACCGGAGACGAGCGCAACGGCTTGCAGTTTTTGCGGTTCCGCCGTGATGCTGAGCGACCGGTTGACCGGTCATTATGCGCCGGTGATGGTGATTCCCTTCTCCATCACGAAGGAGGCGGCGACGGCAGCGTTCAAGAAATGGTGCAGGAACGGCTTGCTGACGCCCAAAGGTTTTATGACAGCAGATCGCATAGCGGGAATAACGGGGATGTACGTCCCTTTCTGGCTGTATGATTTGCATAACAGCATTGAGGTGCATGGCCAGGGGACCAAGGTCAGGGTCTATGCGGATAGTGATTATCAATATACGGAAACGCAGCATTTTAACTTCTATCGCAAAATTCGTCTGGATTATGCCCGGCTGCCGGTCGATGCAGCAGAGAAAATGAACGATGAACTGATGGATAAACTGGAGCCTTTTCCATACGAGGAATTGAAAACGTTCAAGACGCCGTATCTAGCCGGTTATGTAGCGGAGAAATACAGCTATACCGATGAACAGCTATTCCCTCGCGCCAAGGAAAAAATCAGTTCCTATATCGATGCTTATATTTCTTCGACGGTATCCGGGTACAACAGTGTCAGCTATACCGACAAGCAAATTCAGACGAAATTGAAACACGCCGACTATGTCCTGCTTCCTGTATGGATGGTGAAATACAATTTTAACCGGACGGAATACACGTTCGCAATGAATGGTCAGACGGGGAAGGTCGTGGGTAAACCCCCGCTCAGCAAGGCGAAGGTAACCGCATGGTTTGCAGGCATATCTGCTGTTTCTTTCTTGTCCTTGAAGGTTGTCGCTTGGATGATGGGAGGCGGGTTTCTATGAGAAAATATGTCGGGATTCTCGCAGCTTTCTACCTGTTCGTTGGCTGTTTGGCAGGCTTGACGATACCCATCGGGTCCACAGCGGCGGCAGTTGAGTCCAAAAATCTGATCTATGATCAAGCGAATCTGCTTAGCCAGCAGGATAAAGCTGAGCTGAACGCTTTGGCTAATCAATATGGGGCCGAAAGAAAGACGGACATCATTATTTTTACTTCGACGAACCAAGCGAACCAGGATGTTCAGCGGATCACAGAGGATTTTTATGACGATCAAGCACCTGGTTATGATAAGGCTCACGGCAATGCCGTCATCTTGACGATGGATATGAAGAATCGGCAGGTTTACTTGGCTGGCTTTGCGAAAGCGGAAGATTCCCTCGACAGCGGCAGGCTGGATCTAATCAGAGAGGCGATTTCGCCGGATTTGACGAGCGGGCATTATAAACAGGCTTTTGAACGGTATATGACACTTGCACATAAATATATGGGGTATAAACCCGGCGTAAATCCGGATAACCTCTTATTTGCCCTTTGGTTTCAGGTGGGAGCGGCTGTCATCATCGGAGGGCTGATCGTCGGCATCATGGTTTACCGCTCCGGCGGCCGGATTACGGTGAACCGGGCAACGTATGAGGATTCAGGCACATCAGCCGTACTGGATCATGCGGATCAGTACATTCGAACAACGATAACGAAAAGCAAAATTTCGAAGAACGATGGCGGCGGTTCAGGCGGCGGTGGTGGTGGCGTTAGTAGTGGCGGCCATTCGCACAGTGGAAGCAAAGGTTCTTTCTAACTTCCTAGAACGACTGCTTGATAATGAACGAATGACATGCTGAATATAGAAGGGATGAGCCTATAATGGGACTGTTCGGAAATCAATTTTCAAACGTGGTGGAATGGGAAGAATTCAGGGATGATATGATTTTCTGGAAGTGGAGCAACCGGGAAATTAAAAAGGGGAGCAAGCTTATCATTCGATCCGGGCAGGATGCGATTTTCATCAATAACGGCAAGGTGGAAGGGATTTTCCAGGAGGAAGGGTCATTCAGCATCGATTCGGAAATCATTCCTTTCCTATCGACATTGAAGGGCTTCAAATTCGGCTTCAACAGCGGCTTGCGGGTCGAGGTTCTGTTCGTGAACACGAAGGAATTTACCGTCAGATGGGGCACGCAGAATCCGGTCCTGATCCCGACGCCGCAGCTTCCGGGCGGGATGCCGATTCGCGCCAACGGCACGTTCACTTTTAAGCTGAATGACTATATGGTGCTGATCGATAAGGTCGCGGGAATTAAGCAAAGTTATTTGGTGGAGGATGTCAAAATTCGAATGACCGCTGTGCTGGATCAGCTGCTGATGAAGTGGATCAGTCGCGAGGGCAAGGACATGTTCAATCTGCAGGCGAATGCCTCGGATATTGCGAGGGGGATTCGCGAGGATCTGGACATGGAAATGAGTGACATCGGAATCGCAATCACGGGGTTTCAGGTCATGAGCTTCAATTATCCGCAAGAAATTCAGGATATGATTACGAAGACCGCTTCTCAGGGCATGATCGGCGATCTGCAAAGGTATCAGCAGGTGAGCATGACAGATGGCATCTCATCGGGCAAGGTGCATGGCGGCGGTACAGCTGCTGACATGGCCGGCATGATGATGGGCATGAATATGGCTAACGAAATGATGAAGAATAT
>NZ_RXHU01000049.1 GCF_003955665.1 Paenibacillus whitsoniae | reverse complement strand
GCGGCATAGCGGCCGCTCGAGCGCTTGGCGCCGCCGAGACGATCTGTATCGTCGACGACGGCGGCTATGTGCTGGCCATGGAGCGCATGGACGGAGCTCGGAATACGAGCCCGGAGCTGGCCATGGCCAAGGCGTTTACGGCGAGCGGCCATCGGCGCTCGACGCATCTGTTCAACCAGCCGGGCGGGCCTGCGGCGGTTGGCGGCGAAGCGTTCGGCATCCATGCGATGATGCCGGGGAAGTTTGCGATATTCGTCGGCGGCTTTCCGATCGTCGTGAACGGGGAAGTGATCGGCGGCGTCGGTGTGAGCGGCGGCGCGGGGCACGACGATATTGCCGTAGGCGTTGCCGCTTTGCAGGCGCTTCAGCAGCATGTGGGCGAAGCGTTTCACGTGCTGGCGGAAGCGGATATCAAACGCTGAGGCAGCACTTAGGGGCTATGCACCATGAAGTTTTGGTGAATAGTCTCTTTTCTTTTCCTATTATGGTAGAATAAGAGAGTTCATTGTGAGGTTACGCTAATCTACGTTTAGGCAGCACGCCATAGAAAGGAACGTTTACTGTGAAAAGAAGTATTGCTGCTCTCTCGCTTGCCGCGTTCTTGTTTACTCCGGCGCCAAGCCGTACTTATGCCGATTCGGACATGCAGGACCCGATGCCTTCCATCACGCTGATTGACAGCTTTAAGCTGTATCGGAGTCTAGACACGACGGCAGATCAGGTCATAGGCGCTTTGAGCCCACTGCAATCCGTTCAGATTTCCCGCTCGTACGGAGACAATCTGATGGGGCTCGTCACAGCGGATAAATTGCCTGTCGAAACATGGCTTGGCACAGCGTGGATTAACTTAAAGGAAGGCTCATATAAGCTGGGCAAACTGACATCTAAGGAGCAGACGATTACGCTGCTGGATGCGGAAACGGCTCTATGGGATGCTCCGCGAGGAGCAAGTGCCTATGCGCTGAGCCCGCAGCAGGTTCAAGCGATCGCGTCCATTCCTGATTGCGACCCGTACACACCTTGCCGCAATACGAATTCCTGGTTCCTTATCCATACTTCGTGGTTAGGCGATAAATGGGTTAGGCCGTTTTCTTATGCTGAAAAATATCAAGGTGTCCCGGTTGAAGGCAGCGTCCCCATCAACTCGGAGCGGCCGGTTTATCAATATCCGTTCGAGCAGCCATTAACGGGTGAGCCCAGGATCGAAGCCGGGCTGCTGAAGCCGCTTGCCAAGTACACCCATCAAGAGGGGATGGTTCCTCCGAGTATCTGGTATAAGGTGCAGACTTCGCTGGGAGAACGATGGGTTCCACAAGACAGTCGGTACGGTTTGGGGGTAGAAAAAGTTGAACCTTCAACGAAAATATGGGACATGCCCGTTCCGTTTCACGTTTTTGACGGGCCGTTCGTATATGGCTATACCGCAGACACTGAGGAGGCGTTCCAGCCGCAGCACATCCAGACAATTGGGCAAATCAGTGACTGGTACTTTTTTATTGACAGTAACGGGAACGGCAAGTGGGTTAGCCCGGCAATGGAAATTGCGTCTCAGTTGACCGGAGAGCTGGCACACGATGCCAAACTTGGCGTTAAAGAGGAGCTCGTCCGCATTGAATTGACGGAGATGTCTGTTGCGCTTGACCAACCGTACATTCCTCAGAACTGGGATCCCCGGAACATTCAGGGCGCAATGACGTTCTCCCCCCAAACGGTGACCGCTTCAAGAAGTTGGTCGTCTCCATCCGGCGAAACGTGGTACTATGTACATACTTGGCAGGGCCCTAAATGGGTCAGGCTCTAAACTTTAGACCGGGAGGAACGCCATGAATCTCAATTCATCCGATGATCTTAACCAGCCGAATTGGCTGCGTTGGGCGAAACAAATTCAGGCCATTGCGCAAAGCGGATTAACGTATTCCAGGGACGTCTATGATCGGGAACGTTTTGAAGAGCTGCGGGAGATGAGCGTCGAGATCATGGAGGCATATACCTTCGAATCCCGGGAGAAAATCAAGCTCACCTTCGCCAGCGACGAAGGCTATGCGACGCCGAAGGTAGACGTGCGCGGTGTTGTTTTCCGCGAGGGGCAGATTCTTCTCGTCAGAGAAAAAATCGACGGCGCCTGGTCGATGCCCGGCGGATGGGCGGACATTGGGTACTCGCCATCCGAGATCGCGGTGAAAGAGGTGCGGGAGGAAGCGGGATTCGAAGTAAAGCCCGAGCGGCTGCTCGCCGTGCTGGATAAAAAGTTCCACAATCACCCGCCGGAGCCTTATCATATCTACAAACTATTTATTCTTTGCGAAATCGTCGGCGGCCAGGCCGGCGGAGGGCTGGAGACGAGCGAAGTAGCTTTTTTCGCAGAGGACAATCTCCCGCCGCTGTCTCTGGAACGCAACACGGAGAAGCAAATCCAGCTGATGTTCGAGTACTTAAAGGACCCCGCTAAGCCGGTGATTGTCGACTAGCCGACGAAGCTGCATCATGTCGAGGGCTGCATGTCCTCGAAGTCCCATGCATCTACTCAACTGGAATTTCTCCATGTCATTTGCCGGGCAGGCTGTCTTTCCGCACCTTGAACGAGAAAACCTCCCGTTCAATTCGGCGATTTGGTCCAATTTGCCGTTGCTGCGTACGAATGAGCTGGAGGAATTCCAGTTCGTGTGCACCTTTAGCGGAAAACGCCTAAATGAACTGGAGAAATTCCAGTTGAGCTATGTGAGCAAGGCGATGGGACTTAGGGGCAAGGGAGCATTTAAAGTATGCGAGGCTCCTCAGTATCGATCGAGCGAAGAGGTAGAGCGGACCGACAACAGCAAAAGGTGTCCCCAAGCCAGTTTTCATGGCTCAGGGGACACCTTTATTTTTAGCGCAGTGCTCTCACATACTGCACCGTGCTGTCCAGCGTCGTGTCATCCAATTGCTCGAGGGACACATCGACCCAGGGCTTCACCGCGTGAAGCTTCTCGAGGAACGTCTTCGTCACGAAACGGCCTGTGCCGGAACGAACGGCTGTCAACTTGTCGCCTTCGACGACAAAGTCTTTCAAGTGCGCAAGCACGATGCGCGAACCGAACGTGGCCAGCGCATGATCGAGGAACGCTTCCTGCCTATCCACTTCCGTCGGCGGCAGCAGGTTCACCGGATCGAATACGACGCCGAGCGTGCTGGACGGAATTTCGTTCAGGATGCGAGTCATTTTCTCCGTCGAGGAAAGCGTGTGGGTGAACACCGGCTCCAGGCCGATGGTCACGCCCCAACGCTCCGCTTCCTCAGCGAGCTCTTCGAACGTCTGGCGGCAAATGTTCCAGCCGATTTCCTCGAAGCGCTCAGGATCTTGCCCGCGATAAGTTGTGAGATCGCCGGTTTCCGTCGCGACGATCGATGTGCCGAAATCGCGCGCGTAGCGCAGATGCTCTTTGAAACGGTCGATCTCATAGCGGCGCTGCTGCGCATCCGGATTGACCGGATTGATGTAACAGCCGAGCACGCCGATGCGCAGGCCGGCGCGGTCAAATTGCTCGCCGATATGACTCGCGAGCCCTGGGCTCAAGCGCCCAAGACTCGTATCGATGTCGGCGATCGCTTTGCTTAGCGCCAGCTGTACGAAGTCGATCGGGCGATTGCGCAGTTTGTCGGTGAGCGCCGCCAGAGGCAGGCAGCCAACGGTATGAGCAAGTGTGCCGAATCCCATTAGCGCGCCATCCATCCGCCGTCCACGCAAAGCACGTGGCCGTTCATGTAATCGGAAGCCTGGGAAGCCAGGAACACCACAGGACCTTTCAAGTCCTCAGGAGAACCCCAACGTCCTGCCGGGATACGATCGGTAATGGATTTGGTGCGCGCTTCATCCTTCAGGATCGGCGCCGTGTTGTTCGTTGTCATATAGCCAGGCGCGATGGCATTGATTTGAATGCCTTTGCCGGCCCATTCGTTCGCCAGCGCTTTCGTTACACCGGCAATCGCGTGCTTGCTTGCGGTGTAGCCAGGCACGTTAATGCCGCCTTGGTAGGTTAGCATGGAAGCGATGTTGATGATTTTGCCGCTGCCGCGTTCAATCATGTGACGGCCAACCAATTGGCACAGGAAGAACGCCGAATTCAGGTTGAGGTCAATCACGTCGTGCCAGTCTTGGCGCGCGTGATCAACCGCAGGTGTACGACGGATAATGCCCGCGTTGTTCACGAGAATGTCGATGCCGCCATAGATACCAATAGCGCGTTTTACTACATCTTCGAGCACGTCTTCGTTGCTCAGATCCGCTGCGATCAACTCGGCTTTGCCGCCAAGTGCGCGAATCGCTTCCACCGTTTGAACGCTTTCGGAGGAAGATACGGCAATCACGTTTGCACCGGCTTCCGCCAGTCCAATCGCCATGCCTTGACCGAGTCCGCCGGATGCGCCGGTTACGAGAGCTGTTTTACCTGCAAGATTAAAAAGTGTCATAACGTACCCCTTTTCCCCTAATGAGTGACAATATCGATGCCTGCGTCCCGGAAGCTTTGCGCGGTTTCATCGGAGAGACCGCTATCGGTCAGAATCATCGCCATTTCGGATAGCGAAGCGAACGTTCGCAAAGCGCACTGGCCGAATTTGTAATGGTCGACAACCCCGTAGACCGTCGCGCTGGACCCGATTAAAGCGCGTTTATACTCCACGAGATCGCTTGTGTAAATGGTAAAGCCGTGCTGAAGATGAACGCCGGTCGCCGATAGGAAAGCTTTTTGGATATTGAGCCCTTTCACGTATTCGACGGCTTCCGGTCCGGTCAACATATTCCTCAAGCGGTAGCCGCCGGGAACGACTAAGCGGATTTCATCTTTATGCACGAGCTCGGAGATGATAAAAAGATCGTTCGTCACCACCGTCAGCGGCTGATTGTCCAGCCGCCGGGCGATTTCAAGCGTGGTGCTGCCGCTGTCGAGGGCGATGATGTCCCGCGGCTGAATATATCGGAGCGCCAGGCTAGCAATTTCCGACTTTTTGTCAGTATGCTTGACGTTAGGCGCCTTCGCAGAAAGAATGCCAAGCTGGTCGCTTTGGGCCAGCATCGCGCCGCCATGTATGCGGACGAGCAGACCCTTTTCTTCCAACTTGGCCAAATCTTCGCGAATCGTTTTGCCGGTAACAGCCAGGCGTTCGCTAAGCTCGCTCACCGTAACTTCCTTCTGAGCAAGCAGCACCTCCATGATCGTTTCGTATCGGCGCAAAGGATTCATCGTGTATCATCCATTCTTTGGCCCGGAAGACCGATTATTTCAGGTCTTTCATCGCGACCGCGTCCATATCGTCGAACATTTGGTTTTCGCCTGCCATTCCCCAAATGAATGTGTAATTATTTGTACCAACACCGCTGTGAATGGACCAGCTAGGGGAGATGACCGCTTGCTCATTGCGCATCACGATGTGGCGCGTTTGCTGCGGCTCACCCATCATGTGGAAAACAACCGCATCTTCCGGCATATCGAAGTACAGGTACACTTCGGAACGGCGGTTGTGCGTGTGACTTGGCATGGTATTCCACATGTTGCCCGGTTTCAAGAGCGTCATGCCCATAACCAGTTGACAGCTTTGGATGCCGTCAAGGTGGATGTATTTGTAGATCGTGCGCTCATTGGACGTATTGATGCTGCCCAGGTGTGCAGGCGTCGCTTCGCTGATCGCCGCTTTCACCGTCGGGTACGTTTTGTGCGCAGGCGTGGAGTTGAAATAGAATTTCGCAGGCTCGGAAGCGTTGTCGCTAGCGAATGTAATTTCTTTGGAGCCAAGGCCGATGTAGATGCAGTCTTTGCTGTCCATGGTGTAAGCTGTGCCGTCAACGGTAATCGTACCGCGCGCGCCGATGTTGATGATGCCGATTTCGCGGCGCTCCAGGAAGTAGTCGGCAGCCATATTTTTACGATCGCTTTGCAATTGAACCGCTTGTGTCGTTGGCACAACGCCGCCGATGATAAAACGGTCTACGTGAGAGTAAACGAGCGTCACTTCATTTTCTTTGAAAAGGTTGCTGATTTGAAACTCGGATTGCAGACGTTCAGTGTCAAACTGTTTAACTTCATTCGGGTGGGACGCATAGCGAATATCCATGGATGAGGTCTCCTTTTTCACATTAGGTTTATTTGTGTTGATATGTGTTCATATAGGTTTAATTTACTCCAACTCTCGCGTTTAGGCAAGAGGGATTTCTCTGCTGCCTCGCGAGTGTGCATAAACATAGGCGATTACGCAAACAACAAGGAAACGAATGCAGCTTTACATTTCGATAGGAGGGTCTGCCCGATGGACAAAAGCCATTACTTCGATCATGTCTGCCAAGATACGATCCCTACAAAGCCGGAGGAAGAAGCTACCACGCCAACCGATTTGGTCAGCGAAGCGGTCGAGGAAATCATGGATAATGTGAAAAAGGCATTCTCGCCGCAAGACCGCGACGAGTAAGGCAAGTCCCTCCTGATCCCGGGAGGGATTTTCTTTTGTCTGCGTCCGGCTTACAATGACGGTAGACCCCTTAATGGAAAGGACGGAATCGCATGCCTGATGCACATGGACTATTTCCCGCCCGCTTGACGGAGGAGCACGTTCAACCGCAAGTGGTGGCGTATTATTTTAAGCAGTGGCAAGGGTTTCAAATGCCTTTTCATACCCACGAATTCGCGGAAATTATGTATGTCATTGACGGTACTTGCGACGTGGAATTGCAGCTGTCATCCCGCCAAATCAACTGTGTGAAGCTCAAAAAAGGGGAATTCATTGTGCTGGACGCTACCGTTCCGCACCGGCTGCTTGTCGGAGAAACGGGTCCGTGCCGCATGCTGAATGTTGAATTCCGCTACGTGCCGCATAGCGGCGCGCTGCCGTCCATTCTCCAGTTGGCCATGGCGGAGGAGGTCGTGGCGACTTTTTTAAAGGAGACGGAGTCTTACCTGGTGCTGCGCGATCCGGACGAGGTGTACTACGTCATGAAGAGCCTTGTGCTCGAGCTCGATAAAGGTGCCGGCCGCAGCGAGATGCTCGTTCAACTGTTGTTCGTGCAATTGCTCGTTCGTATCGCCAGACTGCGGGAAGAGACAAGGCAGGGCGCTTCCGAGCCAAGCGACTACTACGTCAAGCAAAGTATGGCATTTATGCAGCAAAATTATGACCGCGACATGCAGGTCAAAGACATTGCGCAAGCCGTTAGCCTGCACCCGGGCTATTTGCAGCGCATTTTCAAAAAGGTGACGGGCCAGACGATGATGGCGTACTTGACGACGCTGCGCATGGACAAAGCGTGCATGCTCCTGCTGGAAACCGATGTCCCGATCGCGGAGATTTGCGACTATGTCGGCATTGGCAGCCGGCAATATTTTCACATGCTGTTTAAGGCGCATACGAATCGGACGCCGGCGGAATATCGCAATTCCATGAACACGCACAAATGGATCGTTCCCAGATAGAGGTTAGAATTTTTGACAAAATGCTGCGATAGTGGTGAGGATTTTGATAACGGTTTCCTTGCGATGACTGATACAATGACGATGAAGATCAGTCAAGCGGGAGGACGAGAATAATGAGCAAATTTAAGGTAGCATTCATTGGGGCAGGCAGCATCGGATTTACGCGCAAATTGTTAGGGGATTTGCTGTCCGTTCCTGAGTTTTCGCAGATGGAAGTTGCTTTTACAGACATTAACGAGCACAATCTGGAGATGGTCACGGAACTGTGCCAGCGTGATATTCGCGAGAATGGACTCGCGATTCAGATTCAGTCGACGACAGACCGCAAGGAAGCGCTCAAGGATGCCAAATATGTGATCTGTACGATTCGCGTCGGCGGATTGGAGGCGTTTGCGACAGACGTGGACATCCCGCTGAAGTATGGAGTCGACCAATGCGTGGGTGATACGCTGTGCGCCGGCGGCATCATGTACGGACAGCGCGGCATCGCGGAAATGCTTCGCATTTGCGCGGATATCCGCGAGGTGGCGAGGCCGGATGCGACGTTGCTGAACTACGCGAATCCGATGGCGATGCTGACGTGGGCTTGCAACAAGTACGGCGGTGTCCGCACGATTGGGCTTTGCCACGGCGTTCAGCATGGCCACAAGCAAATTGCCGACGTATACGGTTTGAAACGCGAAGACGTGGACATCGTCTGCGCCGGCATCAATCATCAGACCTGGTACATTCAAGCGAAGCATAACGGCCAGGATTTGACTGCAGGTCTGCTTGAAGCGTTTGAAAAACACGAGGACTACGCGCGCACGGAGAAAGTCCGCATCGACATGCTGCGCCGCTTCGGCTATTACAGCACGGAATCGAACGGCCATCTCAGTGAATACGTGCCATGGTATCGCAAAAGAGCTGGCGAAATCCAGGACTGGATCGATCTCGGCTCCTGGATCAACGGCGAAACCGGCGGCTATTTGCGCGTCTGTACGGAAGGGCGCAGCTGGTTCGAGACGGATTTCCCGAACTGGATGAAAGATCCGGCGATGGTCTATGCGCCGGACCGCAGAAGCGATGAGCACGGTTCGTACATCATTGAAGGGCTGGAGACCGGCCGCGTATACCGCGGGCACTTCAACGTGGTGAACCGCGGCGTTATCTCGAACCTCCCAGCGGACTGCATCATTGAAGCGCCGGGCTATGTCGACCGCAACGGCATCTCGATGCCGCTTGTCGGAGATCTGCCGCTTGGGCCTGCTGCCGTGTGCAACGTCAGCATCTCCGTGCAGCGGCTGGCGGTGGAAGCGGCCGTCCATGGCGACGACAAGCTGCTGCGCCAGGCGTTCATGATGGACCCGCTCGTCGGCGCAGTGTGCAACCCGAAAGAGATTTGGCAAATGGTCGACGAGATGCTGATTGCCGGTGAGAAGTGGCTTCCGCAATACGCGGCAGCCATTGCCGAAGCAAAAGTGCGCATGGTATCCGGCAACCTCATCCCAACGCGAGCGAATGAGGGCGCAGCGCGCTTGAAAGTGAAAACCGTCGAGGAGATGCAGCTCGACCGCGATGCGGCGAACCGCAACGCCGGCGAGTCGGACAAAGGGAAAGACCGTGCGGCGACGACGGCTTAACTTCGTTCATTTGTTTTCAAGTATGTTCATTTGGGTTCCTTTCAGATATAATTGAAAAGTAAGTGAAGGATCGCGCTTGCGATCCTTTATTTCTTTTTAAGAATGAAAGGAGAACGTCGACATGTCGAATATCGGTGTATGGGAAGGCGCAGAACCCGGCGTCAAACGCTGCATTCTGAAAGCCGAAGGCGGTTTAATGATGATGGAGGTTCACTTCGAGCCTGGGGCAGTCGGTTACCAGCATAGCCATGTTCATGAGCAGATGTCCTATTGCTTGAAAGGGAAAATTGAATTTACGATCGACGGCGTTGTGACCGTAATTGAGCAGGGTCAAACGGTTTACATACCTAGCGGCGCACAGCACGGCGTGACGGCGTTGGAAGCGTCTGCACTCTTGGATGTGTTCACACCGATCCGCGAGGATCTTGTAAAAAGATAGATCTTACAACGCTAAGGAGGCAATTTCTCAATGAAAAACAGCGGCAAATTTGCTTGGACATGGACGATTAAGGAGGAAGCGCTGGACGAGTACGTTCGCATGCATTTGGAGCCTTGGCCGGAAATTATGGAAGAGCATAGCAAAGCGGGGATCCGCGATTACTCGATCTTCCAGAACGGCAATCAATTCTTCTATGTTTTCCACTGTGACGATTTGGATAAAGCGTTTGCTTATCTCGCAGAAAGTGAAGCATGCAACCGCTGGAATGCGATTACGTCCAAAATGGTCGTCGGCTCCTTCGACTTCCGCGAAGCGGTGCCGATTACGCCGATGCGCGAAGTGTTTTATCTCGAGTAGTCTTTCAATAAGGAAGAAGTCAAGGATGCCGGATGCGTTCCGGCATTCTTTTTTGCCGCTGTCAGCTTCCTCCAGACGAGGGACGGCTTGGTGTATAGGGAAACCATCTGTACTTGCCGGTCGGTTCTATTTGGGCTAACATGAGGGCATCGGCGATAGATTCGTAGCGTGATAGATGAAATAGAAAGGAACGTGGGCGATGAATAATTGGACATTATTCATGAAGCTTTCACGGTTCCGGGTCGTTCCGGTCATGGTGATTCCCGTTCTGCTAGGCGGCTTCGGCGCGCTGGTATGGAACGATACGTTTCATCCATGGCTTTTTGTTGTGACGATTATCGGGGCGGTGGCTGCGCATTTATTTTCCAATATGATTAACGATTTGTGGGATTTTCGCAACGGTATCGATATCGCGGCGAAAGAAACGGCGTCGACGATTTCCACGAATTCCGGATTTTTAGCTAATGGCACAATCAAGGAGAGGACGTTCAGCCTTGTGACGTGGGGACTTTTTGCGATTGCCCTGGTCAGCGGTGTTGTGCTCAGCTTGTTCAGCGGTTGGTTGGTGCTGGTATTTGGCGCATTAGGCGGGTTGATCGCTTACTTCTACGTCGCGCCTCCGATTAAGTTCGGCTACCGCGGCAAAGGCTATAGCGAGATTGCAATATTGCTGTCGTTCGGCATTTTGCCGACATTGGGCAGTTATTATGTGCAGACGAGTCAAGTTGCCATTCGGCCCATGATCTTGTCGTTGCCCATCGGGCTGCTGACTACGCTGATTCTGTTTAATCATCATTTCTTGCACTGGAGAGCCGATCAATCCGCAGGCAAAAAGACGCTGGTCGTCGTCTGGGGCGAACGGCGGGCTCTCTGGTTCAGTAAAGCATTATTTGCTCTGTCGTATATCGCGTTGATCGTATGTGTGATTGCCGGGGTTTTCCCCTATTATGCGCTGTTGGCCCTGTTTTCAGCCATTCCGGTTTACCGGGTTTACACTCTGTTGAAAGCCGAGAATCCGTCCCCGGCCTATCTCCCGTTGATGGGTGCTTCGGTAAAAGCCTCGACGCGAGGCGGCGTCATCATGATGCTTTCGCTCATTGTACAAGCAATTATTCAGCGGCTTTAGGTAAAGCCGACTACTTGCAAAGCGAGGTACACTCTTATGAGCAATCAATTTACCATTGGTGATTTTCATACGATTTTGGATGAGGGCGAAGTATGGAAAATCGGCGGCTTTCCGCTGCCGGACGGCTCGTTCTGGGAGTTTAGAGAACCGAATGCGACGGTTATCGTCCGCAACAACACGCTGTATGCGCGTGCGCAGCTAAGCCGCAAAAACGATTATGTACAGTTCCTCGACAATGCCAAGCATATGTACTACTCGGCCAAGGAAGTGGAGGTCCCTGAGAACGGAGCAATATCGTTCGAATTGCAAATTCGCGCCCGTACGACAGGGACGGCGCCCGGCGATTTGTATGACGGGTTCGTATCGCTGAATTTGCTTGATTTTACGACCGGCGCGGCACTGGATTTCTTCGCCGGCAATGACAAGTACGCAAGCGTGTACGCTGTGCTGCCATTTCCTGGCGTTCAGGTACCGGAGACGAATAAAACGCGGTATTTCTGCATTTTCAAAGAAGATACAAACTTCATGCCGCGTGAATTCAATACCTACCGCATCACGTACAACCGGGCCGCTGATGAGGTCATCTTCTTCGTCAACGGGGAAGAAGCGCGCCGCGAGCGGAATGTGCCGATTAAGTTCAACCGATTCACCGTTGCGCTAGGCATCATGACGGAAAAAGATTTGACCCCAGAAGGCAGCGTCTCGCTGCACGGTCAAACGGTTATCGGCGAATGGTCGCCGGTCACGGTTACGATGAAGGAATAAACGATACTTCGTTGAGCTCGCGCCAAAGAGTCCTTCGCTTCAATAGAAGCGGATGGGCTCTTTTTGTCATGCTGGCAAACGCACCTGCCCGCCTATGGGTGAATATACTGAAGTACGCTGGTTCGCCAGTTCCATAGGAGGAAAGAAACGATGCGCAAGTATACAGTCAGACGGGATTCCCGCGATTTCCGAGACCTTTCTTTCCGCAGCGTTACGTACGTTCGTGAGTCACAGCTGCCCAAGCGGGTCGATCTGCGCGGCGAGATGCCGCCGATTGTGAATCAGGGCGCGCTCGGCTCCTGCACGTCGAACGCGATCGTGTCCGGGCTTCGGGAGTTCTGGCTGCGTAAGGAACGGGGGACATCGACGCGACTTTCCCGTTTGTTCCACTATTGGCATGAACGCGAACTGGAGAACACGGTCATGCAGGATTCCGGCGCAACGATTCGCGACGGTATGAAAGTGCTTCATAAGACAGGCGTGTGTCCGGAGCGGGTATGGCCGTACCAGATCGCCAAGTTTCGCGAGGAGCCTTCGCCAGAGGCGGAATGGGCTGCGGGTTATTACCGAATCGACGGCTACCACCGGATTCACGATCTGGCCGGGATCAAAGCGGCGCTTGCGGAAGGCAATCCCGTTGTTTTTGGTATCTGGATATACAGCTCATTTACGGGCAAGACCGCCCGTACGACGGGGAAAATCCCACTGCCCAACCTTCGAACCGACAAGCTGCTAGGCGGTCATGCGCTACTGGCCGTCGGCTACCGGGAGGGCAAGCGGAAAGGCGAGGGTTACATCATTGCCCGCAATTCCTGGGGAAAAGCGTGGGGCGATCAGGGCTATTGCTACATCCCTTATGCTTTTTTCCGCAGCAGCAAACTGACTTTCGATTATTGGACCGGCAAATAACGACCGGGGAACCCCATCCATAGGAGGCCAAATACCATGCTAAGTGTAGAGGATGCCAATGTGATCATCTCTTTTTTGTCCGCGGCGTACTTCGCAACGGACGACCCGGAGGCGCGGGCGGAATTTCATCGTTTGGCAAACGAGGTTAGAAAGGCGTCGGGCCAACAACCCGAATAATTTTCAAGTGAAACGAGGGGCGGCTATGCCACTGCCACAGGAGCAACTGATGCTTCTTATTTTAGTGCTGTTCGTGCTATTGGTATTTATTCTGTGTTTGCTGTTGATGTGAAGAAAAGCCGGCTGCGGGGTATGCAGTCGGCTTTCGGCTTTTCAGGAGTATAGAACTAACTGTTTTCGCTTGTTTGTATCTTATTTATAACCAATGGTTTATTAAGCTTAGTTCTTTATACATATATAATTTGTAAAATATTATCATTCTGAAAGGAATTCTCAACTTTAATGTCGAAATTATACAAAAAATGGGCATCTGTGACAAAACTCAGAATCTAGATTAGAAAATGGAGGGAACTTATTTTGTTCAGAAAGGTATCGCTATTATTAATTTTTGCTCTTGCGCTTGCCAATTTCCAGTGGATATGGGACGGATCCCGCGCCGCGGCAAGCGGGGATGTGACGAAGAATGCGTCGGATGATGTTGTTATCGCGCTGGGACAAGGCTTTTCTGATGGTATTCCCGCACTCAATATTGTCGGGACGACCCCTAATAATAATGATCAAACACTTGTGAATGGTGTGGGGGTTTACCTCGGGGATTCTCTCGCGGCAGCCATTAAATTTACTGGGTTAAGCGGAACGCCTACTGCGAGCACGGTGCTGTTAAAGCTCGTAGTGCCTTATGTGTACTTTAATCATTCTGTTGCGCCTACCCCGTCCGATCTTAAAGTAAATCTTAGTGCGTCTAATAATACGACGTGGGCTGAGAGTGCGCAAACACTCCCATCCTCCGACACGGTTTTGCAACAAAATGTTCTTGTGGCTTCTTATAATAATGACGATTACGGCATCTTGAATTTGAATACTACGTATCCCGGCTGTGCGCCTGTAACTGGCAAGGTGCAGGGGTGCTTGATTTTCGATGTAACGAGTTACGTCAATAGTAAGCTTGCTGGTGGTGCGGTTACTTTTGTTCTTACCAGTCCTAATACGAGTGGAACCGCCTTGTTTACTTTTCATGACGATAATAATGCTACGTATCCATCTCAACTGATTTTCGCTGCCCCTTCTGATACGACGCCTCCCGTCGTAACTGGTGTGACGGAAGGCGGATTATATAACACGAATCGTGTGATTTCTTTTGATGAAGGCACAGCTACACTGAATGGTATTGGGTTTGCTAACGGAAGTACAGTAAGCGCGGAAGGTAATTATACGCTGATCGTTACGGACGCGGCGAGTAATGTGACGACCGTGCATTTTACGATCGACAAAACCGGCCCGACGGTAAACGGCGCAACCCATGGACAAAGCTACAACACGAACCGGACGCTGACGCTGAGCGACGGTACGGCAACACTGGACAACAACCCGTACACCGGCGGAACGGTCATAAGTACAGAAGGCACGCATACGTTGGTTGCGACCGACGCGGCGGGCAATACGACAACGGTGACGTTCACGATTGATAAAACAGCACCGACGGTGAGCGGCGTGACCGAAAGTGGTCTATATAAAGTAGATAAACAGATTACGTTTAACGAGGGCGTCGCGAAACTGGATGGCGTTAATTTCACCAGTGGCGATACGGTAAGCACGGAAGGCGATCATACGATAGTCGTCACGGACGCAGCAGGAAACTTGACGACGGTGCACTTTACGATCGATAAAACGGCTCCGGTGGTAACGGGAGCGACCCACGGACAAAGCTACAACACAGACCGAACGCTGACGCTGAGCGACGGTACGGCAACACTGGACAACAACCCGTACACGGGCGGAACGGTTATAAGCACAGAAGGCGAGCATACGCTGGTTGCGACCGACGCGGCGGGGAATACGACAACGGTGACGTTCACGATTGATAAAACAGCACCGACGGTGAGCGGCGTGACCGAAAGTGGTCTATATAAAGTAGATAAACAGATTACGTTTAACGAGGGCACCGCGAAGCTGGACGGCGTTAATTTCGCTAGTGGCGATACGGTAAACACGGAAGGCGATCATACGATAGTCGTCACGGATGCAGCAGGAAACTCGACGACCGTGCATTTCACGATCGATAAAACCGGCCCGACGGTAACGGGAGCGACCCACGGACAAAGCTACAACACAGACCGAACGCTGACGCTGAGCGACGGTACGGCAACACTGGACAACAACCCGTACACGGGCGGAACGGTTATTAGCACAGAAGGCGAGCATACGCTGGTTGCGACCGACGCGGCGGGGAATACGACAACGGTGACGTTCACGATTGATAAAACAGCACCGACGGTGAGCGGCGTGACTGAAAGTGGTCTATATAAAGTAGATAAACAGATTACGTTTGACGAGGGCACCGCGAAACTGGACGGCGTTAATTTCGCTAGTGGCGATACGGTAAACACGGAAGGCGATCATACGATTGTCGTAACGGATGCAGCAGGAAACTCGACGACGGTGCATTTCACGATCGACAAAACCGGCCCGACGGTAACGGGAGCGACCCACGGACAAAGCTACAACACAGACCGAACGCTGACGCTGAGCGACGGAACGGCAACACTGGACAACAACCCGTACACGGGCGGGACGGTTATTAGCACAGAAGGCGAGCATACGCTGGTTGCGACCGACGCGGCAGGCAATACGACAACGGTGACGTTCACGATTGATAAGACAGCACCGACGGTGAGCGGGGTGACCGAAAGTGGTCTATATAAGGAAGATAGACAGATTACGTTTAACGAGGGCATCGCGAAGTTGGATGGCGTTAATTTCACCAGTGGCGATACGGTAAGCACGGAAGGCGATCATACGATAGTCGTCACGGACGCAGCAGGAAACTTGACGACGGTGCATTTTACGATCGATAAAACGGCTCCGGTGGTAACGGGAGCGACCCACGGACAAAGCTACAAAAACGATGTTACACTGATAGTGAGTGGCGGCACGGCAAAACTGGACAATGCTTCATATACAGGTGAAACGATAAGCGCGGAAGGCACTTATACGCTGGTTGCGACTGACGCGGCAGGCAATACGACAACGGTGACGTTCACGATTGATAAAACAGCACCGACGGTGAGCGGCGTGACCGAAAGTGGTCTATATAAGGAAGATAGACAGATTACGTTTAACGAGGGCATCGCGAAGCTGGATGGCGTTAATTTCACCAGTGGCGATACGGTAAGCACGGAAGGCGATCATACGATAGTCGTCACGGACGCAGCAGGAAACTTGACGACGGTGCACTTTACGATCGATAAAACGGCTCCGGTGGTAACGGGGGCGGCAGACGGACAAAGCTATAAAACAGATATTACCTTGATAGTGAGTGGCGGCACGGCAAAACTGGACAATGCCCCATACACGGGCGGAACGGTTATAAGCACGGAAGGTGAGCATACGCTGGTTGCGACTGACGCGGCGGGGAACATGACGACGGTGACGTTCACGATTGACAAAACAGCCCCGATCGTCACAGGTGTAGAAGAAAACGGTTTGTATAAGGTGGATAAAGAGATCACCTTCAACGAAGGAAACGCGACGTTGGGCAGTTCTGCCTTTACCAGTGGAACAACGGTAAGCACGGAAGGTGCCCATACGCTAACTGTTACTGACACGGCTGGGAACGTGACGACGGTGCATTTTACCATCGACAAAACGGCTCCTGTAATCTCTGGCGCCGCCAACAACGGCAGCTACACAAATGATCTCCTCGTTAGCTTTAATGAAGGTACAGCGATGTTGGATGGATCTCCTTTTTCGAGCGGCAGCACAGTTAGTGTTGAAGGCGTCCATTCGCTTATCGTGAGAGATGAGGCAGGAAACGAAGTATCCATCCAGTTCACTTTGGACAAAACGGCACCGACGGGGTCCATTCAGATCAATAATGGAGATGCGACTGCCAAACACAAAGAGGTTGAACTGATCCTTGCTGCGTCGGATGGGAGCGGAGTAGGCGGTGTTCAAGCTCGGTTCTCAAACGATAACTCCGTATGGACAGAATGGGAGAGCCCTTCAGCAAGTAAAACGTGGACATTGACGAATGGCAAAGGCGAGAAAACCGTCTATATGCAGCTCAAAGACGCATTTGGGAACAGCGAAAATTATAGTGACACGATTACGTATAAATCGGTTCCTGCTATTACGAATCATGCGAAGTCTTTGACGGTCAATCAACAAGTGTACTTAACCGAGGACTACTTCGGGTATTCCAATGAAGACGAAAGTGACTTGCAACACATTAAAATTGTCACACTCCCAACCCATGGTACGCTCAAGCTTGGCAATTTAGCAGTGGTGGCAGATCAGGAGATTCCTTTTGCCGATATCGACAAATTATCGTTCACTCCGGATTCGTATTGGTCGGGTGAAACGAAAATCGTATGGAACAGCTACGATGGCGAGCTTTACGCAGATCACGACGCTACAATTACACTTACCTATGTAGATAACTCTAGCACGGATACACCTCCGCCTGCTGCTGGAGGCGGTGCTGTAGTTGAGGATGGAGTCCAGGTCATTGTAAATGGGGTCGTTCAGGAGAAGCTAGCTACGGCAAAGAGTGAAACGACGCCTGAGGGGCGCCGGCGCAGCACCATTACGATTGATGAAGCGAAGATGAATGCCAAGCTTGAAAAGGAAGGCAATAAGGCTGTTGTGACCATTCCGTTCACGAAGGATGCGGATCAAGTATTTGGTGTATTAAATGGGCAAATGGTCAAAAACATGGAAACCCGGGAAGCGGTGCTGCAAGTTCAAACGAAGACTGCTTCTTACTCGATTCCTGCGCAACAAATCAATATTGACGCGGTTTCTGCCGCTTTTAATGGCATGGTTGCACTGAAGGATATTGAAGTAAAGGTTGAGATTTCGAATTTATCGCCAAATGATCCGGCTGTAACTGTTCAAAGACAGAAAAATGGCAATGTGACGATTATCGCGCCGGCTGTGGAATTTAATCTAATTGGAAGTTACAACGGCAAAGAAGTGGAAGTCAGCAAGTTTAATGCTTATGTCGAACGAACGATTGCCATTCCTGATGGCGTAGATCCGAAAAAAATTACAACTGGTGTTGTGGCGATGGCGGACGGTACTTTCGTCCACGTGCCAACAAGAGTCATTCAAAAGGATGGCAAATATTTTGCGGTTATTAATAGCTTAACCAACAGTATCTATTCGGTTATTTATAATGAAAAATCGTTCCTGGATGTTGTTGGACACTGGTCTGAGACTGCTGTTGATGAGATGGGAGCAAGGCTTGTTATCAATGGTATTGACGATTCGCATTTTGCTCCTGATCGAGCAATTACACGAGCAGAATTTACGGCTGTTGTTGTGCGTGCATTAGGCTTGCGCGAGTCCAATCATTCAATTGCATACGGGGATGTGGCGAAAGGAGATTGGTTCTACACAGCCGTTGCTATTGCTCAGGAATACGGCTTAGTTCAGGGATACAGTGACGCTAGTTTCGCTCCTGAGCAACCGATCAGCCGTCAGGAAGCTATGGTTATTGTGAAGCGTGCCTTGAAGCTCGCTGGTCATGACAAAACCCTGTCAGCGAGTCAAATCGCAGATCGACTTGGAGCGTTTAGCGATAGCCAAGCATTTGGCGATTGGGCTCAAAGCGCTGCGGCGCTGTGCATGGAGATGAACATTGTTGAAGGCAGCGAAGGCTTTGCTCGTCCGACGAGCGACATCACGCGAGCGGAAACAGCAGTCATCATACTGAGAATGCTGGAAGCGGCTGATTTAATTTAAAAATAATGAAAAAACCGGGAAACACAGTGGATTTTCCCGGTTTTTCTATGTGCATTATTTTTCATACAACAATTGACAATTTTCGCTCTATCCCGCAATATAAAAATAGGACTTTGGAATTAATTGGTGCTTGCGGCCTAAGAAAAACTTGGTAGTGAAAGAGGGAGTATATGCTTCATTTTATGCCGGCCGTCGCAGATGACGAATTGTTTTTGTATGAACTTTATGCCGAAACGAGACGGAATGAGTTTCATGCACTAGGTTGGGACGCTGCTCAACTGAACACCTTCCTCCGCATGCAGTTTGATGCGCAGCGTCGTTCTTACCGGGCGAAATACGCTGATCTGAAGAAAAGCATTATTTACCAGAATGGAGAGCGAATCGGCCAGATCTCGCAAGCTGTATCTGAAGATGCTATCGTGCTTGTGGACATCATCATTTCACATCTATATCGAAATCAAGGTGTCGGAACCAAACTGTTGCTTCAACTCCAAGAAACTGCGAGACAACAAGGTCTCGGAGTCCGGCTGCACGTACTTGAGACGAACCCGGCTCAACGGCTTTATGATCGTCTAGGCTTTCTCGTTACGGGAGAGCACTCTCCTTACGTTTCTATGGAATGGAATGAATCATCCTATATCGATTCTCCAGTAAATTAGCTAAGGAGGTGAAGGATCGAATGAACTCTTATTCAGAGGCAGTGCTTTTGCAGGAGAGCAGCTTTCAGTTGCCGACTTCGTTAGGCGAGCCCCTGATCTTGAAGGTGAAGGAAGTAAAAGATAAGGGCAGCAACGATATGATTGAGCAGTTCTCATTGCTGCTGGAAGGACCTTTGAACGTACCTATTCAGCAAGGGCTGTATGAGCTTCTGCACGAGAAATTAGGCAGTGTTCAATGGCTGCTCGTTCCAATAGCCCGGGGTACCGAAGGATTTGTTTATGAAGTTGTGTTCAATTTATTGAAAAGCACGCAATGACAGATGGTTTATCCTAATCTACTTTAAAGGAGCTGCTATATGAGCGATCAATATGTTGGAGAAATTCGAATGTTCAGCGGAACTTTTGCCCCGATAGGCTGGCTGCTGTGCAATGGGCAAATCGTGAACATCACTCAATATGAAGCTTTATACACACTGATTGGTACGACTTATGGGGGAGATGGCCGTTCTACGTTTGCCTTGCCGGATTTGCGCGGTCGCGTACCGATTCATATGGGTGCAGGGTACGTGCTTGGGCAAATGGCGGGTGTTGAGAAAGTAACATTGACAACGGATCAAATGGCAGCTCACAAGCATATTCCAAGTGCTTCGAGTGTAAGTGGTACAAGTTCAAGTCCTGCAAACGCTTTTTGGGCAACAAATGCCAATACGGCAGTTAAACCCTATTCCACAACTGCGCCAAACACTACGATGAATCCTGCTGCAATCAGTTCGGTTGGCGGCAATCAGCCCCATGACAATATGATGCCGTTCTTAACGGTTTCATTTATAATTGCAACTGAAGGCGTATTTCCTAGCCAATATTAAATTGATCAAGGAGGGACAATCATGGAACCGTTTTTGGCAGAAATCAGAGCTTTTTCTTTTAACTTTGCTCCGCGCGGCTGGGCGCTATGCAATGGGCAATTGCTTCCCATTCAGCAGAACACCGCTTTATATTCTCTAATTGGCACCACGTATGGCGGAGACGGCCGTACAACTTTTGCACTCCCGAATCTTCAAGGAAAAGTGCCGATTCATCGCAGTAGTTCAATTCCTTATGGAACGACAGGAGGCGAAGCTACGCATACGCTGACAGTGAGTGAAATACCTATGCATACCCACCAGCTCACAGGGGGCTCAAACGCAACAAGCTTTAAACCGACAGGTCTCACTTGGGGAACGAATACAAATAATAATTTAATCTATCAGAGCACGGCGAATGCGATCATGGGCTCGGACGCAATTGGCATTAGCGGTGGCAGTCAGCCTCACGAGAACATGCAGCCCTATACAGTTGTCAATTTCTGTATTGCTCTAACGGGAATCTTCCCACCTAGATCTTAATTGAGGAGGCGTGTAACAGATGGATCCTTATCTTGGAGAAATTCGAATTTTTGCTGGCAATTATGCACCGTCTGGCTGGGCGTTTTGTGATGGGACGATACTCCCTGTGTCCCAAAATTCGGCCCTCTATTCGATTATTGGAGGACTTTATGGCGGTAATGGCACAACAACCTTTGCATTGCCGAATTTTCAAGGAAGCGCTCCCGTGCATCAAGGAACTGGACCAGGCTTAACGCCGCGTACTGTAGGTGAAGTTGGTGGGGAGACAGATGTGATGCTGCTGGAAACGCAGATTCCAAACCATACACACAGCATCAACGCCCAGCTTGCTCCTACTCAAATCGAGCCGACAGGAGCAGTTTGGTCAAGCTCGGCCACTGCATTCGGTCAACTGATCTATTCTCCGTTGGTAGATACTCCAATGAGTCCGCTCGCCTTGTCAGTTACAGGAAGCAATAATTCGCATAATAATATGCAGCCGTTTGTTGCAATGAACTTCATCATTTCTCTAGAAGGCAATTATCCACCTAAACCTAGTAATTAATTGGTTGTATACATAAGAAAGGAGCCAAGCAGATCAATCTGCTTGGCTCCATCTGTTTTAGAAGCCTTTATATTGCGGCTCCTCATTTTCAAGTTGCTGCACACGGGAGGAAACCTGATTCACGATTTCCTGCGTCGAAGCGGCGGCATTCTGATAAAGCTGCTTTGCTTCCTGGTTTTGGGTGCTCAGCGCAAAGGTCTCTAGGCTGGCTTGCGCACTTTTGAGGGAAGCGAGTGTCGTTTTTACTTGGGAAGCTACAGTCATGAGTTGCACCTCTTCGTATAGTTTTATTGTGGCCTGCAGTAAGAGTGCCGCTACTTACGATACCCGAAGTGCAAAATGATTATCATAACAAATAAATCCAATCCGTTTTGCTGATAGCCGCCGCCGATTTAGCACATAATGTGAAGGCTGGAAGAGGACAAAAGGAGGCCAAGCACGATGCCGGATTGGATACATATCGTCATTCGGGCGTTTTCCACGCTTGTCATTCTATTTGCATTGACACGCGTATTGGGAAAAAAGCAAATTTCGCAGCTGACATTTTTTGAATATGTGATCGGCATTACGCTGGGGGATTTGGCCGGCGCCATCTCAACCGATGTAGAAACGAATTATTCGCATGGCATTATTGCCATTCTGGTGTGGTGCATCGTCCCATTCGGATTGGAACTGTTGGCGATGAAAAGCAAAACGCTGCGCAACTTGATTGAAGGCAAGGGTCGGGTCGTCATTAAGGATGGTAAAGTGCTGGAAGACAATTTGAAAAAAGAACGGTATACGGGCGACGAACTGATGGAGCAGCTGCGGACGAAAAATATTTTCCGCGTCGCCGACGTGGAATTCGCGATGCTTGAGCCCAGCGGCGACCTGAGCGTTCTGCTCAAGAGCGATCTGCAGCCGTTGACGCCGAAGCATCTGGACATGAAGTTGCCCATCGAGAAGCCGACGCATGCCGTGATTTTGGACGGTGTTATCCAGCTGGAGCCGCTCGCCGCCGCGGGGAAGAGCAAGGGCTGGTTGATGACCGAGCTGAACAAGATGGGCATTCCGGTAGAAAATGTGTTCCTTGCCCAAGTGGATACGCATGGCGATCTGACCGTCGATCTGTTCGATGATAATGTTCAGGTGCCTGAGCCGACACAGCGTCCGATGCTGCTGGCGACGTTGAAGAAGTGCGAGGCTGATCTCGAGCTGTTTGCGATGACGACGAAAGACACGGAAGCCAAGCTTATGTATGAGGCCAGCTCCGCCAGATTGACGGAGGTCATTCAGAGCGTGAAGGTGCTGTTGAAAGCATAAAGTCACAGGGATTGGAGTGGACCATATGGCAAATCAGAAAAAGAAAAATTTGACCATGACGCAGCAGGAGTATCAACAACTGGCGAAAGCGCAGGAACCGAAGCGGCCCGTCGTTAAAAACTGCATCCGTGCATTTCTAGTAGGCGGCACGATCTGTCTGATCGGTGAATGTTTCATGCAAATGTACATCAAATGGTTCGGCTTTACGGAAAAAACAGCGGGCAACCCGACCGTTGCTACGCTAATTATTATTTCCGTCATTCTGACAAGCTTTGGCGTCTACGACAAGCTTGCCCAGTGGGCGGGTGCAGGCAGCTCGGTACCGGTGACCGGCTTTGCCAATTCGTTATGCTCGGCTGCTATTGAGCATCGCGCAGAAGGTCTTGTACTTGGCATCGGGGGCAATATGTTCAAGCTTGCAGGGGCAGTCATTGTGTACGGAACCGTTGCGGCTTTCTTCGTCGGGATTGCACATTTAATTTTTATGGGCGGGAGCTGATCGCATATGCTGAAAGGGCATCAAAGCTGGTTATTTCAAAATCGGCCTGTCATTCTGTCCACAGGAACCGTCGTGGGTCCCGATGAGGGCGAAGGCCCGCTCAGCGAGGACTTTGACATTGTGCACGGCGATTTGACCGTCGGTCAGAAGACGTGGGAAAAAGCCGAGAAGGCGCTGCTCGAGGAGGCCGCTCAGCGCGCACTGGCGAAGGCCGGCCTGACAGACGGCCAGATCCAGTTCTATGTTGGAGGCGATCTGATGAATCAGATCATCTCCAACACGTTCGCGGTGCGCACGCTGAATATGCCGTACATCGGCATTTTCGGAGCGTGCTCCACCTCGATGGAAGGGCTGGCGATTGCGTCCCAGCTCATCGACTCCGGGGCCGCCAATTACATTATGGCGGGCACCTGCTCCCACAACTGCACGGCGGAGAAGCAGTTTCGGTATCCGACGGAGTACGGCTCACAGAAGCCGCCTACGGCGCAGTACACAGTCACCGGTGCAGGCGTCGCCGTGCTGGGCAAGTCCGGCGACGGGCCTGTCGTGACCGCCGCTACGATCGGCCGGATCGTCGATATGGGCATCACCGATCCGTTCAACATGGGCGCGGCGATGGCGCCGGCCGCGGTCGATACGATCCAGACCCACTGCCGTGAGCTGGACAGGGATCCATCCTATTACGATTTGATCATTACCGGCGACCTCGCGGCGGTTGGCACGAGCATTGCGCGGGAACTTTTTGATAAACACAGCTTCCCAATCGACCAGACGACCTACAGCGACTGCGGTCTTCTGATTTTCGACCGCGAGAAACAGAACGTCCAGGCCGGAGGGAGCGGCTGCGGCTGCTCGGCGACCGTCACTTACGGGCATTTGCTGAAGCGGATGGCTGCCGGGGAGTTGAAACGGATTCTTGTCGTGGCAACGGGCGCCTTGCTGTCTCCGTTGTCATTCCAGCAAGGCGAAAGCATTCCGTGTATCGCTCACGCCGTTGCGATTGAGTCAGGAGGGTTGTACGCATGAATTTTGTATGGGCATTTCTAATTGGGGGCGCAATCTGCATCGTGGGCCAGCTGCTGATGGATGTGGGCAAATTGACGCCGGCACATACGATGAGTACGCTCGTTGTCGTCGGCGCGATCCTGGACGGCTGTAATCTGTACGATCCGTTCATTGAATTCGCCGGGGCCGGCGCCACCGTACCGATCACGAGCTTCGGCAACGCACTTGTGCACGGCGCGCTGGAGGAATTGCATAAGGACGGCTATATCGGTATTATAACCGGGATTTTTAAAGTAACCTCGGCGGGGATTTCCGCAGCGATTATTTTTTCTTTTATCGCTGCGGTATTGACGAAGCCGAAGGGATAACGAATAGAACGAAGAAGCTGTTCCCAAAGGTCCATATGGGACAGCTTTTTCTTGTTCTTATAGCAATAACTAACGCAGCTCAGTTCTCCTACAAGGTTTGACCGCTATCTACAGTAATGATTTGCCCCGTCATCGCTTCTTGTTCTAATGCTGCACAGATCATGGAGGCAATATCTTCTGGTGTTGAAATACGCTGAAGCAGCAGATTCGGAGCTAGTCTCTGCATTTGAGTTTCTCTTCCGAGCCACCATCTTGTTGCGACGGCTCCTGGTACGATGCAGTTCACCCGAATATCGGGCGCCAAAGCTCGCGCCAGGGATTTGGTTAAGCCATGAACAGCAGCCTTGGATACGGCATAGGGAAGAGAAGAGCCTAATCCGGTTTGGCCGGCGATGCTGCCTAAATTGACAATGCCTCCTTGTTTATTTTGCTTCATGTAAGGTGCGACAGCTCGCGCGCAGTAAAACATGCCTTTTACATTTACATCAAATAATTGATCCCATATTTCTCCTGTGACTTCATCCAGGTTGTCCATTGGAATATGACTTGTGATACTGGCGTTGTTGACGAGCAAGTCCACGGTTCCGAATTGCTGAACAATAGTTTGGACCATGTCCCGGACTTCATCGTCCTTGGATACGTCTGCTTGTATCCCGAGAGCTTGGCCGCCATCTTGGTTAATCATTTTAACGGTTTCTTCCGCATCGGTGTGTGAACGAGAATAGTTAACGATAACGGTTGCTCCACGTTTGGCCAGAAGGAGACTTGTTGCTCTGCCAATCCCTGTGCCTCCACCTGTAACAAGAACGACTTTGTTAGACAACTGCATAACGGATGCACTCCTTTTAAATTGTGATTTTGCTGGTTTTCTTCATTGTAAATCGTTTATGGCTATTTGTATAATTGAACTAAATGAATGATTCGTTCGATTTTATTGAATTGATGAAGGAGTGCACAATGGATATTAAGACATTAAAAACGTTTCAAAGCATTGTAAAATACGGTAGTTTTATTCGCGCGGCGCAAGAAATGAATTATGTGCAATCGACCGTTACGATGCAAATACAAAAGCTTGAAAAGGAATTAGGTGTTCAGTTGATCGATCGCAGAAATGGGAAGGAGTTTCAACTGACGGAAGCCGGAAGAATATTTCATGATCACAGTCTGCACATTGTAAAAAGTATGGAGCAGGCGCAAACCACTTTGTCGAATCTGCAGTCGGGAGAAACGGGGCATGTCCGTATTGGTGTCACGGAGCCGACAGGCAGTTATCGGTTGCCCGTCATTTTGCAAAGATTTATGTCTGATTATCCGAATATCCGCATTTCTGTAGAATTTGCGAACACTCCAGCTCTCAGCGAGCGAATTCTCAGAGGTGAGCTTGACTTCTCGCTCTGCTCGGCACCGGATTTGGGAAGCGATCTTTATTTTGAACCTCTCTTCCAGGAGCAGTTCGTCGCCCTAATGCCTGTATCCGACCCGTTAGCACTGAAATCGGATCTTACTGTGGATGACTTGCGGGGGCATCGGCTGTTGATCACCTCAGCAACGTGTCCGTATCGCAGAAAGCTGGAAATTGCGATGCAGGAGACAGGGAACGTAACGTTCGAAACGATGGAGGTCGGGAGCATGACAGCCTTGAAATTTTACGTGGAGAGCGGGCTAGGTATCGCGCTTGTCCCGAAGATTATGGCAGAGCCCGCATCGGCGGGAACGACGATACGGGCTCTGAAGGGGAGCTTTATACACATGACTTCTGGGCTGCTGTGCAAAGCATCTGCTTACCCGTTGCAAATGGCTGGCCGCAGGCTTTATCAATATCTCCAACAGCAACTAAGCGAGTAAATTTGCAGTGTTTGCCTATTGGACGATTGGATCTGGTCAAAAAGGATATGAAGGCAATGACTACACGATCAAAGACGGCCAAAAAGTAGCGCCTGCCACTTTGCCAACCGATTATATCCCCAAAAATGCATATGGATTGAAGGAAGGGCAAGCCAAGCTTGCTTTTTTTTTATGCGCGTGTAACAATCCCGTAATGCACATGGTGTATATTTGATACAAAGAACTTTAGAGGATTTACAAGTATACGTCAGAAAAACTTTCCTGTACACTAGAAATGTAGTTGTTTTCCTCATTTTTCTGTCAAATCCTCGGTTTTTACGATCTTCCGTTTATATTCGTTTCTGGCAACGCTTACTCTTGCAGTGAGCGCAGCATATCCCGAAGGAGGAACCACGATGGAAACTGCCACTCATCATCATGTAGAAGAAATAGCCCGCCTTAAAGCCAATTTGGAATCGTGCATTTTAGGCAAAAGCGCAGAGATTGAGCTGCTGCTCACCGCGATGCTGGCTGGCGGCCACGTGCTGCTCGAGGACGTTCCCGGCACTGGCAAGACCGTTCTGATAAAATCACTCGCTCGTTCGATGAACGGCATTTTCCGGCGCATTCAGTGTAACCCGGATTTACTGCCTTCCGATATTACCGGTGTTTCCATCTATCATCCCAAAGAAGAGAAGTTCTTGTTCCGTCCGGGCCCGATCATGACGAATATCCTGCTCGTAGACGAAATCAACCGTGCTACGACCAAAACGCAATCCGCGCTGCTTGAAGCGATGGAGGAGCATCACGTCACGGTGGACGGCGACGTATTCGAGCTTCCCGCGCCATTCATCATGCTCGCGACGCAGAACCCGATCGACTTTGAAGGCACGTACACGCTGCCGGAAGCGCAGTTGGACCGTTTTATGATCAAGCTCAGTCTGGGCTATCCTAGCGAAGCGGCGGAAAAGGCGATGATCGCATCCCAAAGGAGCGCCCATCCGATGGAGGCGCTGCAGCCGATTCTCGATAGCGAGCGCATGCTCTACATTCAAGATCAAGTCCGTCATGTGCATATGGACGATGCCGTAGCCGATTATTTGGTGACGCTAACGCGCAAAACGCGGGAGCACGCCTCTGTGCTGCTCGGCGCAAGCCCGCGGGCGACGCTTTCCCTCGTGATGGCTTCCAAGGCGTTCGCCTACTTGCACGGCAGAGACTATGTCATTCCGGACGATATTAAATATTTGGCGCCGTTTGTGCTCAGTCACCGGATTATTCTCCATCCGGAAGCTCGGATGGACGGGGCGACCGTCCCCTCGGTGCTGGCCAAAATTTTTGAGCAAGTCCGCGTTCCGGTAAGAATGGAGAAGTGAGCCTATGAAGCGACCCGTTCTATTGCGATTCGGGGAGCGTCCCCGGCTGCCGGCGGCTTTGTGGTTTCTGATCACGTTGGTTACCATTACCTTGTTCTTCCTGCTGTTTCAAGGCGGCAAGCTCGCTTCCATGCTCTTTATTATTATGCTTCTGCTATCGGTCTACCTGCTCTCCGGCTATTGGAGCGGCATTCGGCGCTCGCAAGGGACGCGCAAGCTGACGGTGCAGGGCGCCGAAGCCAAGGTGGAAGCGGGCAGCATGCTCGATATCCGCATCTCCGTGCAAATTCCGGGCGTCTGGCCCATTCCATATGTGCTGCTCAAGGATCGTTTGATTCGTGCAAACGGCGACGAATCGGTGTTTGAAGGCTCGATTGTGCCGGACTGGAAGCGCCGGGGGGAGTTCCATTACGTAACCCCTCCGCTGCGGAGAGGCTACTACCGGTTCGATGCGACGGATTGCTTGACGGAGGATATTTTCGGTTTCTTCCAGCATAAAGGGCGTCTGGAGCTGCAGGAACCGATTACGGTTTATCCGCAAACGGTGGCGATTCGGGAATGGGCGCAGTTCCATCACATGCTGAAAGGGATGCAGCATCATTCCACATCGACGCGGTCGCATCGGGAAACAACGCAAATTAACGGCGTTCGGGAATATATTTACGGCGACCGGCTGTCCCGGATTCACTGGAATGCTACGGCAAAGACCGGTACCTGGAAGTCCAAGGAATTCGAGCGGGAATCGCTTCCCAAGACGATTGTCGTGCTTGACCGGACCGCGCGCTCCTATCGGGACGCGATGCAGTTCGAGCTGGCGGTGTCGATCGCGGCTTCGATTTTCCGCTTCGGCACAGGGCGCGAGCTGGCGCTCGGGCTGCTTTCACCGGGTAAAACGTTCACGTACTATGAGCCAAAAATGAGTCAGCACCAGCATACGGAAATTGTGAATCACTTGGTCGGCGTGGAGGCTGACGGCTTCCAATCCTTGTCGCAGATGATAAAGGAGCGTTCGCGCGAATGGCCGCAAGGCTGTTTCTTCGTCCTCATTTCTCCCGTCAAAGGGGGGCCGATGCTGCAAATTTTGAAACAGCTCGAAATTATGGGTGTGAATCCTTGCCATATCTGGGTCGGGGGTGGCGGGACACAGCCGCTTAAACCGCCGACCGGACCGACTGTCCCCGCGCATGAGGATTGGGTCAAAGCCGTTCGCGCACTCGGTTATATGGCTTACGAGGTCAATCAACTTGCTGATCTCCCCGAGCAATTGGGAGGGGTGAAGCGATATGCCTAACGTATGGTGGAGCCGGTGGGTGTTCTACGATTGGGCAAAGCGGATGTCCGCTTTGCTCGTGGCGATCTATCTTTATCAGTTTGTCATCTGGATTATGAAAGAAGACGGCGTGTGGCTGCCGCAAACCGTCACGTACGTGACGACGACGCTGGCGTTGACGGCGGCATCGTATTTTATTCCCAAGCTTCGCGAGTCGTGGCGCATCTTGATCCAGTTCGTATCGATCATCCTGCTGCATGGGATCGGAATGGGGTATCATTTCGAACCGATGAAGCTGACAACGTGGAAAAATGTGCTGCGGTTCATCGGCCTGAATGCCGGTCAATTGGAGCCTTACATTTGGTTCAGCTTGTCCACTTGGCTCATTTATTTATTCACGATCTGGTCCGTGCAATCGCGGTACCGCATCGTCGTCCTCATCTTTGTATCGGTATTATTTTTCGCGATTCGCGATTCGTTCTCGACGATCTTCTTGTGGCCGCAGGTCGCCGTCGTGCTGTTGTGCGGCTTCATGCTGCTCATTATCAAGCATTTTACGCATCTTAAAATGCGGGCGCCCAGCATCTGGGAGACGATTTCGGACTATCCGTCCTCGTTTCTCGTGCCGATTGTGCTGCTGATCTGCGTCGTCGGAATCGTAGGGTATTTTGCCCCAACGATCAATCCGATTCTGACCGATCCGTATACGGCCTGGAAGGTCAGCAACGGCGAGACGGTGCCGCAGCTGGGCAAAGGCATCTCCACGACGCCGACGGGCTCTACGGCCGACGCGTCTTCCGGCTACAGCCGGGACGACAGCCATCTGGGCGGCGGCTTCCGCTACGATTACACACCGGTGATGACGGTGGAATCAAGCAAAAGAACGTACTTCCGCGGAGAAACCCGTTCGTTGTATAATGGCAAAGGCTGGGAGCTTAGCCCGGCGGAGCGGAAACTCCCGATCTTTCGGGTGAATGTGAACGCACTGCAGCCCGACGAAAGATTCAATACGTCGTTGCTGAAAACCAAAGAAGTGACGCAAAGCATCGTAATGGAACGCCAGGAAGCTTTTCCCGTTTTATTCGGCGGCTTTGCGATACAGAAAGTAGAAGATATCAATAGCGGCGAGAACCCGTTTCAGCGCGTGCTGTGGTCACCGCGTCAAAGCGAGCTTCGTTTTATGGGGCGAGGGGGCTACCCGCAAAATTACAAGCTGCTTGTTCAGGAGCCTATTATTGTAGAAGACGGGCTGAGAGCGGTACAGGAGGATTATACCGGTCAGCCGGAATGGGCGGAATATTTGCAGGTGCCTGCCGATCTGCCAGAGCGCGTCAAGCAGCTTGCGGTCGACATCACGAAAAACGCGACGAACGGCTACGATAAAGCGAAAGCGATAGAGGCGTATTTATCGACGCACTACCCTTACACGAACACCCCTGATGAGTCGAAAGCGAAAAGCAAAGATTTCGTCGACCGCTTCCTGTTCGAAATCAAACAGGGATACTGCGATTATTACTCGACCGCTATGGCTGTACTGACCCGCTCGATCGGGCTGCCGACGCGCTGGGTGAAAGGCTACTCGTCGGGGACATCGTCCGCTGTTGACGAAATGCAAGAACAAGGCATCCTGAGTCAGCTCGGGGCGACCGTCGATCTGAACGGCGCAGCCACGTATACGGTGCGCAACTCCGACGCCCACTCGTGGGTCGAGGTTTACTTTGAAGGGTACGGCTGGATTTCCTTTGAGCCGACATCCGGATTTGTGTTGCCGAATGCTTTTCCGGAGGCAGCGCCGATTGTGGAAGATCTCACAACGGATGTGGATGCGACGGATCTTACGGAGACAGCCGTTGATAACGGCAGCTTGAACTGGCTCTGGTGGACGCTTGGCGGCATCGCCGCCGCTGCCGTTGTCGGCGCAGGCGCATTCCTGGTTCTTCGCAGCGAAGCATGGCGCGCTTACCGGGCCCGTCGTAGAAAGATTCAAGCGGTCAATTTCAATCAGAAAATTGTGGTAGAGTTTGAGCGCTGGCTGCGCAGCTCACGCCGCAGAGGCTACACCCGTTTGGAGCATGAAACGCTGCGTGAAGCAACGACCCGTTGGAGCCAGCAGAGCAAGTGGCTGAAGAACGAGCTCGAGCTGCTGCTGGAACTGTTCGAGAAGGCGAAGTACAGCCAGCGGGCAGCGACGGAAATCGATTATCAAACCGCCAGCGATTTGATTACCCGTGTGAAACAACAAATGAAATAACGACAATGAGCCACTCGCCTTTATTGGGGGTGGTTTCGAACTGAGAGGAGATTATTTGTCATGGCTTTTTTTGATTGTCACTTTCACTCCGACGCGCTTGGCGTCGCAGCTACAATGAACGTTATTTTGCCGCAGCCGTCCACGAGTCAAATCGGAATGGCTGCTCAGAAGCATGGCGCCAAGCACCCGACGCTCCTGCTGCTCCACGGCTTGTCCGACGACCACTCCATCTGGATGCGCAGAACGTCGATTGAGCGTTACGCCTCCAAGCACGGCATTGCGGTGGTCATGCCGGCGGTGAACCGGAGCTTTTACACGGATATGGCGTATGGGCCGAAATACTGGACGTTCATCAGCGAAGAATTGCCGGCGATTGCACGCTCGTTCTTTCCGCTCGCGGAAGAGCGCGAGCTGAACTACGTAGCGGGTCTGTCCATGGGCGGCTACGGCGCCTTGAAGCTGGCGCTGACGCATCCGGATCGCTATGCGGCGGCAGCAAGCTTGTCCGGCGTGGTCGACATTGCCAACCGGATGCAAGCTTTTCCGCAGGATGCGATGCTGATTTTTGGGGAAGGCGCTGAAGTTCGAGGCACAGCAAGTGATTTGTTCCACCTTGCGGAGCAGGTGGTGCGTTCCTCGCAGCCTTCGCCGCAGCTCTATCAGATTTGCGGCACGGAAGACTTTTTATATGAAGACAATGTTCGGTTCCGCGACTATTTGCGCTCGATCGGTTTGGAAGCGAAGTACGAGGAAGAGCCGGGCCAGCATGAATGGGGATTCTGGGATCGGCATATTCAGAACGTCCTGGAATGGCTGCCGCTTCCAAACCGCGCGTAGTGGGAAAATATGTTCTTTTCTTTTTGCAACAATGGTGTCTCTATGGTATAGTTTCACGTATATCTCAAGGAAGTCGTGGAGGGAAAAGGTTTGCTGAATAAGCTAGTGCCCAGACAATCGGTGGGGACGATTTATGACATCGATGGGGATCATTTATGGAGCTTCGGAATTCGGGGCATCATTACGGATCTTGACAATACGCTCGTCGGCGCGCGCGATCCTCATGCGACGCCGGAGCTGATCGAGTGGTTAGCGCGTATGCAAAAAATCGGCTTCAAAGTTGTGATTGTCTCCAATAATCACAAGCTGCGCGTATCCACCTTCGCGGAGCCGCTAGGTATGCCGTTTATTTATCGGGCGAAGAAGCCGACGAACGCTTCGTTTACGAAAGCGATGAGGCTGCTCGGCACAAATGCCCGCCAGACGGCTGTGATCGGCGATCAGATGCTGACCGACGTATTGGGCGGCAATCGGATGGGGCTTTATACCATTCTGGTACAGCCGATTTCCCGGCAGGACGAAGGCGTGTTCACCCGGGTGAACCGCCTGATTGAGAAATGGGCCATTGCCAGGATGAAGAAATAGGAGGATTCATGACAGAAAGAGTAGACTTCCATTGTGCGGGCTGCGGCGTTGGACTGCAGACGGAGGATAAAGCCAAGTTGGGATTTATCCCGGAGGCGGCCTTGCAGAAAGAGCCGTTGATTTGCCAGCGCTGCTATCGGATTAAACATTATAACGAATCGTCGAGCATCACGCTGCAGCAGGATGATTTTCTGAAGCTTTTGGGGCATATCGGGCAAACGAAGGCGCTCGTAGTCAAAATTGTCGATATATTCGATTTTGAAGGCAGTATGATTTCGTCCCTTGCCCGCTTTGTCGGCTCGAATCCTGTGCTGCTCGTCGTCAACAAGATCGACCTGCTGCCGAAGGTGACGAATGCGAACAAAATTATTAATTGGGTACAGCGTAGAGTCAAAGAAGCGAATTTGCGGGTCGTTGACATCGTTTTATGCAGCGCGAAAAAGAATATCGGCTTCGACCGGGTCATTTCGTCGGTTGCCGAACACCGCGGCAACATGGACGTCTATGTGGTCGGTGCTACGAATGTGGGCAAATCGACATTGATCAATCGCCTGATTCGCGACTACAGCGACTTGGAAGCGGAGCTTACGACGTCCCAGTATCCGGGCACGACGCTGGATCTGGTCAAAATTCCGCTGGACGACGGCCACTACATTATCGATACACCGGGCATTGTGTATACGCACAGACTGACGGAAGTCGTGAAAAAGCGGGATCTCGGTCCGCTTATGCCGGACAAGCCGCTTAAGCCGATGGTGTTCCAGCTGAACGAGGCGCAGACGCTGTTTTTCGGCGCGCTGGCGCGTTTTGATTTTGTGCGCGGCGAGCATCAGTCATTTACGTGCTATACGTCGAATGCGATTCAGATTCACCGCACGAAGCTGGACAAGGCGGACGAGCTGTACGCGGAGCATAAAGGCGAGTTGCTGAAGCCGCCGGGGAAAGCGGATCTTGATGAACTGCCGGCGCTTGTGAAGACGCCGCTTAACGTGCCGAAAGGCAAGGCGTTCGACGTGCTGATTTCCGGGCTCGGCTGGATCAAGCTCAACAGCATGGCGGGGGCTCAGCTTGCTGTCCATGCGCCGAAAGGCGTTAAAGTGATTTTGCGTGAAGCTTTGATTTAGCGAGACAGGGGGAAACGCAGCAACATGGAGAAGAAGAACCGGACGATCGACAGTCATACGATTTTATATGGCGTCTTCGGGGATCCCATTCGGCATTCCCGTTCGCCGATTATGCTGAACCGCGCGTTTGAAGAAGCGGAAATGAACAGTGCGTACGCGGCTTTTCACGTGAAGCCGGAGGAGCTTGGCGAAGCGATTCGCGGCCTCCGTGCGCTCGGCTTCCGCGGTGTCAATGTGACCATTCCGCATAAAGTCGACGTCATGAACTATATGGACGAGATTGACGAAGGTGCGCGCATCGTCGGTGCGGTTAACACGGTCGTGAACGAGAACGGCCGCCTGATCGGCTACAATACCGATGGCATCGGATATGTGCGCTCGTTGAAAGAAGAGACCGGTATCGACCTCCGGGGGCAAAAGGTGCTTGTGCTCGGCGCCGGCGGCGCGGCGCGCGGCGTGGCTTATGCGCTGGCGAAGGAAGGCGCAGGCACGATTTATATCGCGAACCGCACGAAGGAGCGGGCTGTCGAGCTGGCGGCCACCATCAGCGCATTCACGACCACGATTGCGGTCGGGATGGATGAGCTGGAGGGCGTTGTGGACGAGGTGGCGTTCGTGCTGAACACGACCTCCGCGGGGATGCATCCGCATGTGGAGGACGTGCCAATGCCTGTCGCCTTGCTGCGTCCGCAGCATCTCGTGAGCGATCTGATTTACAATCCGCGCATCACGCGTTTCCTACGGGAAGCGGAGGCGATTGGCGCGCGCATACACGGCGGGCTCGGGATGTTTATTTATCAAGGCGCATACGCCTTTGAATACTGGACGGGCAAGCCGGCACCGGTTGAAGCGATGAGACAGGTTGTAGAACAGTCATTAGCTGAATAAGAATGAATAGAGGGACTTCCATGCTATCAGGCAAACAGAAAAGATACTTGCGCTCACTTGCGCATCATGTTGATCCGATTTTTCAAGTAGGCAAGGGCGGCGTCAATGATCATTTGATCCGCCACATTCAAGAAGCGTTGGAAGTACGCGAGTTGATTAAAGTGACCGTGCTTAACAACAGCGGGGAAGACCGCCAAGAGGTCGGCGCCGAATTATCCGAGAAAGCCGGCGCGGAGCTGGTTCAGGTGATCGGTAAAATCGTCGTGCTGTACAAGGAATCGAAAGACAAGAAAAAGATCGAACTTCCGGTATAAGACTATAAGTGAGTGTTCAAAAAGTAGGGTTTTCAGCACCGAGAAGATTGTGAGAAGCTGAAGAAGGAGGAGCGGAGTGTAGGCAAAACCTACATGGCTACCTTCCTTCGAAGCTGAACGCAAGGTTTGATGTCGAGTACGCTTCTTGGATTGCTTCGTGATCAAAAGACTACTTTTTGAACTTCCTCTAAAAGAGGTGGATACATGCGTGTCGGAATCATGGGAGGCACCTTCGATCCGATTCATACGGGTCATTTAATCGCCGCGGAGCGCGCTAGGGTGGAAGCAGGGTTGGACGAAATCTGGCTCATGCCTGCCAATGTGCCGCCGCATAAGACGAACAAGCCGAGGGCAACAAGCCATGAGCGGTGGGAAATGGTCTGTCTCGCCGCGGAAGGCAACCCATTTTTTCGGGGGATCGATATCGAAATTCACAAAGGCGGCGTATCTTATAGTATCGATACGATCGAGCTTCTTCAGCGGCAGTATCCCGAGCACGAATTCGCATATATCATCGGAGCAGACATGGTAGAGTACTTGCCGCAGTGGCATCGCATCGATGACATCGTGCGGCTAATTCATTTTATCGGCCTCGCAAGGCCGGGCTATTCGCTTGAACTGAACGCGCTGCCCGAGGCGATTCGGACGCGCGTTCAGCTGGTGCCGATGCCGATGGTGGAAATTTCTTCGACCGCCATTCGTAAGTACCGGGCTGAGCAGGCGTCGGTGCGATATCTCGTGCCGGATAAGGTGCTTCATTACATGGAGGTGAACCGGCTGTATGAATCGTGAGGCTTTGATTGCCGCGGTTAAAGAGCAAATGCCGGAGCGCCGCTGGCTGCATACGCTGGGCGTGATGGAGACGAGCGTCATGTTAGCCGAACGTTTCGGAGGCGACGCCGAGAAGGCGGATTTGGCAGCTATTTTACACGATTATTGCAAATATTGGCCCGTACAAGAGCAAGCTAAGATTATCCGTGAGAACGGCTTGCCGCAGGACCTGCTGGACTATGACAAAGAACTGTGGCATTCGCATGCCGGGGCGTTTATCGCCCATTCCCAGTTCGGGATCGACGACGAAGAGGTGTTGGATGCGATTCGCTACCATACGTCGGGCCGCGAGAACATGACGCTGCTCGATAAAATCGTCTGTCTTGCCGACTACATGGAGCCTGGGCGCGATTTTCCCGGCGTGGATAACATCCGCGAGCTGGCGAAGACGAGCTTGGAGCAGGCGCTCATCGCGGGCTTCGATTCCACGATCTCGTTCCTGCTGGCCAAAGGAAAGCGGATTTACCCGCTGACCGTCTTGACGCGCAACGATTTGCTGCAACAACTACAATCCTAAAATGTTGGAGGTTGATTGGATGAGTAAAACACCTGAACAAGTATTAAACTTTGTCATTAATGCGGTTGAAGATAAAAAAGGGATGGACATCGTGACGCTCGATTTGAACGGCATCTCGTTGATCGCCGATTATTTCGTGATCTGCCACGGGAACTCGGAGACGCAAGTGCAGGCGATTGCCACGGAAGCTAGAAAAAAAGCGCATGAGTACGGCGTGAATATCCGCAGCTATGAAGGCATCGACACCGCCAGATGGGTGCTGCTCGATCTTGGGGACGTCGTCCTGCATGTGTTCCATCGCGACGACCGCTCTTACTATAACATTGAGAGACTTTGGTCTGACGCCAAGGTTGTGGAGCGCGTATGAGAGTGGAAGCAGGCTCCCTCGTTACGTTAGACGTAGCGAGGGAAGTTTCGCCTAACGGCTATTTTCTGAATGATGGGTATCAGGACTATCTGCTGCCCTATGCCGAGATTGTCGGCCGCATTAAAGTTGGGGACAAGGTGGAGGTATTCCTCTTCCACGACACGCAGGACCGCATGATGGCGACGATGAAGCGCCCGAAGCTCGTCATGGGCGAAGTCGGGCTGCTTGAAGTCGTGGACATCCATCCGCGATTCGGGTATTTCCTCGAAATGGGGCTCGGCCGACATCTCCTGCTGCCGTACCGCCAGGTGCCGGAGATGGAAGAACTTCGTCCACTGGTAGGAGACAAAGTATTTGTGACGCTCGCCCACGACCGACAAGGCCGCCTGATCGCTAAAATGGCACTGGAAGACGATCTCGCGCCTCTATGCGTGCGTGCGCCTTCCAGCTGGCAGCACCAATGGGTGAAAGCCCGCGTATATCGTCCGCTTCAGATGGGCACATTCGTCATTTGCGATGCGGGCGTGCTTGGTTTTGGTGTGATCGGGCTGATCGCGCCGACCGAGCGGACAAGGCTGCTGCGCGCAGGCGAAGAAGTGGATGTACGGGTCGCCTACGTACGGGAAGACGGCCGCGTGAACCTGTCGATGCGCCAGCCGAAGGAAAAAGGCCGCGACGATGATGCCGAGGTGATTCTCGCCTTTTTGAGGGAGCGTCCTGGCCATGCCATGCCGTTCTCGGACAAGACGTCGGCCGATCTCATCCAAAGTCGCTTTGGACTCAGCAAATCCGCATTCAAGCGGGCGCTGGGCAAGCTGATGAAGGACGGCCTTGTGTACCAAGAGGACGACTGGACGTACATGAAGCAAGAGGAGACGCAGGAGTAAGATGAGCTACGAACAATTCGCGTATACGTATGACCGCTTGATGGAGAGCATGCCATACGAGGACTGGCAGCGCTTCTTGCTGGAGAGCTTCGAGCGCTACGGCGTGAAACCGTCCACGCTCGTTGATTTGGGATGCGGCACCGGCACGCTCAGCATTCCTTTGGCGCGTCTCGGTTACCAGGTGACGGGCATCGATTTATCCGAAGACATGCTCGCGGTTGCCCAGCACAAAGCGTCGGAGCTCTTGAGCGGTGGACGTGCGGGCTCGGTGCGCTGGCTGCAGCAGGATGTATGTGAATGGGAGCTTGAGGAGCCAGTCGATGCGGCTTATTCCTTCTGCGACACGCTCAACTATGTGCTGGAAAAGGAAGAGATCGCTGAGGCGTTCCGTCAAACGTATGCGGGGCTCAAGCCCGGCGGTTTGTTCGTCTTCGACGTACACACGCCGGAGCAATTGTTTGCGTACGCGGAGGCGCAGCCGTTTTATCTGAACGAGGATGACGTTGCGTACATTTGGACGAGCGAGCTTGACGAGGAGCGCGTGCAGATTACGCATGACTTGACGATCTTTGTCAAAGCTGAAGGCAAATCAGAGATGTTTCGCCGGATCGACGAAACGCATGAGCAGCGCGCTTATCCGCTGGCTTGGCTGGAGCAGACGCTGCGCAAGGCAGGCTTCAGCGAGGTATACATGGCGGCTGATTTTACGTGGGAGACGCCGACGCTGCTGACGGAGCGAGCCTTCTTTATCGCGAAGAAATAAGGATGGGCCTGTCCGTGGCTTGACAGTTCGGCATTATTTTACATATAATCATACCTAATTAGGTTGCATAAGCGCATTGATGAGGATCAGTATCAGGAAGAGCGTCTTCCAGAGAGCCGGCAGGGGTGGAAACCGGCAGACCGCAAACTTGAGAACTCGCCTCGGAGCCAGAAGGTGAACCGCTTTGTAAGTAGCGAAGCGTTAGCCGGATCGTCACCCCCGCGTTAAGGGGAAGAGTGAACACAGACAAAGCCTGTCTGCTGTTAACTAGGGTGGTACCACGGGAATAGACCTCTCGTCCCTAGCGAAATCCGCTAGGGATGGGAGGTTTTTTGGCGTGAATGGCGTGAAAATGAAAGATGATCAGATCAGAGTCAGCTATTGGAGGTCGCGTAACATGACGCAGGAATTGAAAGAAACAAGAGAACAGCAAGGTTACAATCCGCAAGCGATTGAGCCGAAATGGCAGAAAATTTGGGATGACAAGAAGACGTTCAAAGTGCTGGAAAACTCGGATAAGCCGAAGTTTTATGCCCTGGATATGTTCCCTTATCCGTCCGGTGCGGGACTCCACGTAGGTCACCCGGAAGGTTACACCGCAACAGACATCGTCTCCCGTTTCAAACGGATGAGAGGCTTCAACGTGCTTCACCCGATGGGTTGGGACGCATTCGGCTTGCCGGCGGAGCAGTACGCACTGGATACGGGGAATGACCCGCGCGAGTTCACAAAGAAGAACATCGACACGTTCCGCCGTCAAATCAAATCGCTTGGTTTTTCGTACGACTGGGATCGTGAGATTTCCACGACGGACCCGGAGTATTACAAATGGACGCAGTGGATTTTCATCCAACTGTACAATAAAGGGCTGGCTTATGTTGACGAAGTGCCGGTGAATTGGTGTCCGGCTTTGGGCACGGTGCTGGCGAACGAAGAAGTCATCGACGGCTTGAGCGAGCGCGGCGGCCATCCGGTCATCCGCAAGCCGATGCGTCAGTGGATTTTGAAAATTACGGAGTATGCGGAGCGCCTGCTGGAGGATTTGGAAGAGCTGGACTGGTCCGAAAGCATCAAGGATATGCAGCGCAACTGGATTGGCAAATCGACGGGCGCGGAAGTCACTTTTGCGATCGACGGTCATGCAGATCAAGCGTTGACGGTGTTTACGACGCGTCCAGATACGCTGTTCGGCGCGACGTACTGCGTGCTTGCGCCTGAACATGAGCTGGTGAAGGTCATTACGACGGCGGACCAAGCGGAAGCGGTTAAGGAATACCAAGAAAAAGCGTCGCGCAAGAGCGATCTCGAGCGTACGGACTTGGCGAAAGACAAAACAGGTGTCTTCACGGGCGCTTATGCGATCAATCCGGTTAACGGTGAGAAAGTGCCGGTCTGGATTGCGGACTATGTGCTTGGCGGCTACGGTACAGGCGCCATCATGGCGGTTCCTGGTCATGACCAACGGGACTGGGAGTTTGCGAAGCAGTTTGACCTGCCAATCATTCAGGTGGTTGAAGGCGGGGACTTGTCCAAGGAAGCATACGCCGGCGACGGCGCTCACGTGAATTCGGGTCCGATCAATGGCTTGAACATTGAGCAAGGCATCAAGCATATGATCGAATGGTTGGAGCAAAACGGCAAAGGCCGCGGCAAAGTAACGTACCGTTTGAGAGATTGGCTGTTCAGCCGTCAACGTTACTGGGGCGAACCGATTCCGATTCTTCACCTGGAAGACGGCACGATGAAGCCGGTTCCGGTGGATCAATTGCCGCTGCTGCTTCCTCAGGTTGATGAAATCAAGCCGTCCGGCACAGGCGAATCACCGCTGGCTAACGTTAGCGAGTGGGTGAACACCGTCGATCCGGAAACGGGCATGAAAGCTCGCCGCGAAACGAACACGATGCCGCAATGGGCGGGAAGCTGCTGGTATTACTTGCGCTTCATCGATCCGCACAACGATCAGGCGTTCTGCTCGCACGAGAAACAGCAGCAATGGCTGCCTGTAGATTTGTACATCGGCGGCGCCGAGCATGCTGTGCTTCACTTGCTGTATGCGCGCTTCTGGCATAAAGTGCTGTACGATCTGGGCTTTGTGGCGACGAAAGAACCATTCCATAAGCTGGTTAACCAAGGGATGATTCTCGGCGAGAACATGGAGAAAATGAGTAAATCCCGCGGCAACGTCGTGAATCCGGACGACATCGTGAGCAACCAAGGCGCAGATACGCTGCGTATGTACGAAATGTTCATGGGGCCGCTCGAAGCAACGAAGCCTTGGAATACGACCGGCGTAGACGGTATTTTCCGCTTCTTGGGCCGTGTATGGCGCTTGTTCATCGACGATAACGGTCAAGTGCACAGCAAAATCTCTGCGGACGAAACGCTCGGCAGCGATACGTTCAAACGCACATGGCACCGGTCGATCAAAAAGATTACCGAAGACTTCGAAGGTCTGCGTTTCAACACGGCGATTTCGCAAATGATGATTTTCGTCAACGAAGCGTACAAAACCGAACGCCTGCCGCTGGCCGCGATGAAAAACTTCGTTCAAATGCTGTCGCCGCTGGCGCCGCACTTGGCGGAAGAGCTTTGGGAGAAGCTGGGCGGAACAGAGTCGATCACCTACGAGCCTTGGCCAACGTACGATGAAGCTTGGACCGTCGACAACGAAATCGAAATCGTCGTGCAGATCAACGGCAAAATCGTGGATCGCGTCATGATTTCCAAAGATACCGATGAAGCCGAGATGGAGAAGATCGCGTTCGATCTCGACAAAGTCAAAGAAGCGACCGCCGGAAAGGCCGTTCGCAAAAAGATTGTTGTGAAAGGCAAGTTAGTGAACATTGTTGTAGGTTAAACGTCTGGGGAACCGGAACGAACCGCAGCGAACTTTAAAGAAAAAGAAGAAACCCGAGAAGGCTACTGCTTGAGCGTGAAACTCTGCTCAGCCTTCTCGATGTCTTCTTCGTATTTGGCATGCGTCGCGCAAATGACTTGAGAGAACACACCCGCAAGCTCTTTGTCCAGAATGCGCAAACCCTCCGCTGTAATCCCGCCGGGAACGGATACTCTTTTTTGCAGAGCCGCCGGTGTAAAGCCTCCCGTTGTCAGCAGTTTGCCTGTACCCAGCGTCATTTCGCTGGCAAGCAGCGTTGCTTCCTCCACTGAAATACCCGTTTCTTCCACCGCAGCATCGATAAAAGCCTGAATGAAGCTGGCAAGAAAAGCCGGACCGCAGCTCGATAAATCCGATGAGATTCTTGTGTAGTTTTCCGATACCCGAATGGGTGTGGAGATGTGCGTCAAAATGTTTTCAAGCCATTCTTTGTCCTCCGGCTGCATCCGGTTGCCATGGATACAGAGCGTTGCACCGCTCAAGACATAGTTCGTTATACTTGGAATAATTTTACTGATTTTGGCCGGCAAAACCTCTTCTAAATGCTTGATCAGCACGGGGCTTGTGATTGAGATCAAAAAGTGCGAGGAATGCACGTCCTCTTTGATTTCATCAATAACTTTCTTATATTCCGACGGCTTCACGCAAAGGAAAATAATATCGCTTTGCTGCACGATTTCTCTATTTGTCTCGGCTACTTGAAGACCAGGATACGTCTCCGCAAGCAGCTGGGCTTTGCGAATGGTACGATTGCCGGCAATGATTTGCTCCGGATTGAATGCCCCTGAATGAATGAACGCTTCAATCAGAATACTTCCCATACTCCCAGTACCGATGAATCCTGCTTTCATCAAGTTTTCCCTCCTGAATGATCAGTCTTTAGTCTCTTAGCGCAATAGGACGGCGTAAGGCCGTTTATCTTTGAGTATATGGCCCGGTACAGGCAAATATGCCAAAAAGGCAGGTGATATGTCCATTGACAAAGGTTCAATTGGGGAAGCTGCTGCTGATCCCCGCTGTGCTCGGTTTTGTATTTGGGATCGTGATCCCTTTTGTGAGAGGCGGTACGTCCGGCGGTTACACCGGGCTCATTCCGCTGAACACGCAGATGCAGGCAGCGCTGGCAGATCAGACGGGAACGGCCGGGCAAAAGGCTGCGAACGTGCCAAGAACAGCTGTCTCGCCGGCGACTGGGGCGCAGCAGCAGGGAGCAGCTTTGGGGGAATCAGTCGGGAAGGCGAGATCTGAGGCGAAGCCTGGGGCGAATGCTCCTGCGCAAGAAACGGCGCCGCCGCTAGCTTCGCCGACTCCCGCTTCACCGTCTATACAACCGTCGCCGCAAAGTATTGCGCAATCCAATTTGCTGGATTTGAACAACGCCACGCTTGAGCAGCTCGACAGCTTGCCTGGCGTTGGCCCGAGCAAGGCGAAGGCGATTCTGGAATATCGGAACCAGAAGGGAAAATTTAAGCGGCTGGAAGAGCTGAAAGAAGTGAAAGGGATCGGGGATAAAATTTTCGAGAAATTGCGGCCCTATCTTTATGTGTCGGGGGCGTAGCAGCCTAGCAAATCTTTTCAACTGTGAGGAAATATGAGAGAATACGAGAAATAGCACAATTTGGCTAAACGGGTAAGGAGATAGAGAGCATGAGCGTACGAAAAGATTGGGATACGTATTTTTTGGATATCGCGTATATGGCGTCGACGCGTTCCAGATGCAACCGGAGACATGTTGGCGCGGTGCTGGTTCAGGGGAAAAAACTGCTCGGCACCGCTTATAACGGAGCGCCGATGGGCGTTGCCGATTGTACGGAAGCAGGCTGCATGCTGGTAGAGGAGATTGAGCTGAAAATGGTCGGCGAGACCGAAGAGGTCGTGCGCAAGCAGCGGTGTATCCGGACGATCCATGCGGAGCAGAACTTGCTGCTGTTTACGGATCGGGAGGACCGCGAGGGCTCGACGGTGTATGTGACGGATCAGCCTTGTTGGACGTGCGCCAATATGCTGGCAAACAGCGGCGTGACAGAAATTGTGTTCCACCGGGGGTATCCGAAGGATCACATCAAGGTTAGCGAGTTGATGCAGGCGCGGGGAATCGTCTTTCGGCAATTGGCGGGGTATGAACCGCCTCCGGGCACGATGACGGATGTAGTGAATTAAATAACGGAGTAGGAAGCACCTCTCGCTTGGCAGCCGATCACGGCGTGCCGGGGAGAGGTTTTTTGTTGGCATGAGAGTTTGGGAAATCCGATCAGAGGAGGGAAAAGATGAATAGGCCAGTTGTTCTAGGATGCTGTCTGTGGATAACTGGGTACGTGCTGGCGATGGCCGTGCCCAACCAAGATGGAAGCTGGCTGATCGGCGCGGGGCTGCTGGCTGCGCTGATCAGCCTGCACGTGCTGCGGCTGCCGGGACGACAGCCGCTGAGCCTTGTCCTGCTGGTCGGGATCGCCTTCGGCTATTACCAGTGGAACGACCAGCGGAACGTATCCGCGCTGCTGTCGCTCGCCCAGCAGCAAGCGAACCTGGACGGCAGCGAGGTCACGCTGCACGGCCGGTTCACCAGCCCTGTCTCCGTCGACGGGGACAGGGCCAGCTTTACGCTGGAAGCGACGTCCCTCCGCTTCCAGGACGACACCGCTTTCCCGCTCCGCGGGGAAAGCGTGCAGGTCACGCTGCGCCTAGCGGAGCAGGCGCAGCAGGGCGTCGTCGCCGGCTGGCGCCGCGGCGACGCCGTGACGTTGGGCGGGGTGCTGCGCAGCCCCGCCCCGGCGCGCAACTTCGGCGGCTTCGACTACCGCCGATATTTGCGCCTGCACCACACCCACTGGCTGCTGACGGCCAGCGGGGTGGACCAGGCGCTGGTGCAGCCTGCGGCTGCGCGCATCAGCGCCACGGGGCTGCTGCGCTGGAACGATGCGCTGCGGGCTGCGCTCAGCGCGCGCATGGACCGCATCTTCCCGGCGGCCGAGCAGGCCGGGTTCATGAAAAGCATGCTGATCGGCTACACCGACGATCTGGACCCGAACCGCTTCCAGCAATTTTCCGAGCTGGGGCTTACGCATATTTTGGCCATCTCAGGCCTCAATGTGGCCGTATTCCTTGGTGCCGTCATCTGGCTTCTGCGCCGGTTCAAGCTGACGAGAGAGACGATTCTGCTCGTCTGCATTTGGCTGCTGCCCTGCTATATCCTCGTCACGGGGGCTTCCCCCTCCATTGTGCGGGCAGGGCTGATGTCGATGATCGCCTTGATCGCTGCGCGGAAAGGCTTCATGAAGGATGTGCTGCACATCATGGCGATCGTCGCGTGGGCGATGCTGCTGTGGAATCCGTACTATGTGCTGGACGTTTCTTTTCAGCTATCCTTTCTCGTCACGTTGGGTCTGATCGTCGGCGTTCAACGTACCGGCAAGCTGCTTGAGCCTTGGATTCCCCATACGCTGCTGCGCAATACTGCTGCAATTACGCTCGTCTCCCAACTCATTTCATTCCCAGTGTCGATCTATTATTTTAATCAATTTTCGCTCATTTCCTGGGCGGCGAACGCAGTCTTGGTGCCGATCATTTCGATGGTGGTGTTTCCGGCGGGGCTGGCGGCGCTGTTGATCGGCTTTCTTTATATGCCGGCGGGAAAAGCGATCGGTACGGGGATCGGTTGGTTGAATCAGGGGATTTTCCGGGTTACAGACTGGCTGCAAAGCTTCCAAACTTACAAAACGATTTGGCCTACGCCCAGCTTGACCTGGATGGCCGCTTATTACCTCTGCATGCTTGCGATTTATGCGCTGTGGCGGAGCGTTGCGACGGCCGGGGAGCCGAGGCCGCTCCTCACGTATGACAAGCGACGAGGGAAACGCCGCAGTTTCCGGGTATCCCCGCTCACAGCGCTGCTCCTAAGCCTGAGCACATTTGCTCTCCTGCTATGGATCGGCTACTCGCCGGATCGGTTTCACCGCAAGGGCAGTGTGCAGTTTCTTGACGTCGGGCAAGGCGATGCGATTTTGATTAGAACGCCATACAATAAGCATTTGCTTATCGATGGCGGAGGAACGGTCACCTTCGGCAAACCGGGCGAGGCTTGGAAGCTCCGAAAAGACCCTTATGAAGTCGGAGCCAAGCTGCTCGTTCCGCTGCTGAAAAAAAGAGGCGTTCATCAGCTCGATTTCCTTGTCCTGACGCATGAAGACGCAGATCACAGCGGCGGCCTGCAAGCGGTAGCGGAGCAAATCCCGATCAAGCAATTTCTGTTCAATGGTACGCTCAAGTCATCCCCGGGCATCGCCAAATTATTCGGCACACTGCTGGCCAAGCATGTCCCCCTGCTGCCCGCCGGTCTCGGAGACTGGCTTGTCATTGATCCGCAGACCCGGATCAAGATTCTGTATCCGCTGCAAACGATGCCGACAGAAGTCAGCTTGGCAAGTGAGCAAAACGCCCTCTCCGTCGTCCTGCTGTTGGAGATGCAAGGCACGCGCTGGCTGTTTACCGGGGACATGGAAAAGGCGTCGGAAGCTGAGGTGCTGAGCTATTTGCGTGACCAGCCGGCAGACATTTGGGGTTCCCCGAGTTCTCCGGACGGCCGCGATGACGGTTTTAGCAGCAGCAGCACCACCACCGGGCGCAAAATCGACGTTTTAAAAGTCGCGCATCATGGCAGCAAAACGTCAACCACACCCGAATGGGTGACGTTCTGGCAACCGGCGGCAGCAGTCATCTCAGTCGGAGAGAAGAACGTATACGGCCATCCCTCGCCGGACGTTGTCGGACGTTTGGAGGATGGAGGCGCGCAGGTGTTTCGTACGGATCGCAGTGGAGAAATTCAAATGGAAATTGACGTGCAAGGGATCAAATCGAGGACAAAGCTTGAAGCAAATTGATTTTTTTAATTGCGAGCAGGGTGGTTCATTTTACATGGATAGAATTAATGCTGTCGCATGCCTTGCAAACTTCGCTGTCTCGTTCTAAAGTAGAGAGAGCGCTTGTCAGATGGTAGCCTCGGTTGATGTCTCCTGCCCGGGAGCGCGCGGCCGAGGCTTTCCGCATTTTGGCCATCGCCATCATGAAACCAAATGCCGCTCCATGCGTCTAATACGTTGGTATGAAAATTTTTTAATAGTCTTGCAACCTTAGAAGACGAAGCCTCGTCTATAAGTGTGCAAAGGGAGGGATCCCAGTGATAGCACCCGAACTGGTAAGAGCAGCTCAAGCCGGTGATCGTGATGCGCTCATTACCCTATTGCGAGAAATTGAGTCTCATGTTTATCGAACCGCTTTTTATATTCTTAATAATGAACAGGATGCGCTGGACGCTTCACAGGAGGCACTGCTGCGAATTTATACCAAGATTCATTCTTATGAAGAAAAAGCGCTCTTTAAGACGTGGGTGCAGCGGATTGTGACGAACATCTGCATCGATAAATTTCGCAAAACGAAGCCGACGGTTTCGATTGATGAGCACGAAATGATCTTTACAGCGGATCACAATGTGGAACATGAGATGTTAAATGGCTATTTGGCCCAAGATATTCGAGAAGCGATCGATAAATTGCCCGAGCATCACCGATCTGTTGTGATTCTTCGCTATTTGCAGGATTTTTCTTATCATGAAATTGCGGAATCACTGAATTTGCCGCTGAATACCGTAAAATCGTATTTATTTCGAGCGAGACACACCTTGCAGTCATTGCTCCAAGATTATCAGAAAGGGGGTGTTCGGGGATGAATTGTCAAGAGGTGATGATATACATGCAAAGACAGCTGGACGGGGATCTTGATTCCCAAGAAGAGGATGAGATGCATGCTCACCTGATGGATTGCCTGGCGTGCGCGCAAATGTTCGAGCGCTTGCAGCGGTTGTCCGATGAGTTGTCCCAACTGCCGAAAGTGACGCCTCCTTTCTCTTTAGTAGACGCCATTTTGCCGCAAATTGAAGAAATCGACCGTGCCGCTGTGCGTAACGGAGGCGATGCAGCTTCCTTGTCATCGTTGTCGGCTCCTGCGGCGATTCGACCAGCAGCGGAAGTTCCGACGCCAAGTCGCAAACCGTCCTGGCAGCAGCGCTATCGCGAGCAATTTTCTTGGAAAATCGCAGGAGGCGTTGTCGCAGCCGGGTTGATTCTAGGGTTCTTCGCTTTTAATATGCAGCATCCGGTACTGGATAATGCTGACGGACTTCTGCCGATGAAATCGAGTGCGGAGTCCAAGCAAATGAGCACGGAGTCGAGCGCAGTTACCGGGCTTGCCAACGATCAAGCGCCGAAGGCGCAAGCCGCTGCGGGGGCTACGTCAGATGCTGTGCCGCCGACAACCGAGCCGGCTGCGCAGTCATCGTCAGCGCCAACGGAGGGCGCAACAACCGGAGGAGGCGCGGCTGCCGGCAGCTCAGGCAGCGTGCTGCAAGAGAAGCCGGATGCGAAGCTTGAGCAGCCGACGACGCTCGTTGGCCCTGTAAACAAGGGAGAAGCGATGGCGATATCGCCCTCTCCAACAGCGCCTGAGCGGATGAAGAAGCCGAGCGAGACAGCCCCTGCCGCAGCGGACAAGGGAAGCTCCGCGGCTGCGTTGTCAACGCCTGCAGCAACGCCGAGCGAGACACCTGCGCCCACATCGACAGCGGACACGCAGGCACCTGCGCCTTCCGCAAAGGATGCCGAAGCGCAGAGGAAGAATAGCTTGGCTCCGAATACCGGCGATTCCGCCGATCGCGGCTTCGCGCCAAACGCAGGACTTTTTTCGATTGCCGCCGCCAACGTTTTGCAATCGACATCAGGGATTTACGCAGCGGCCATCGAGGGTCGTCATGTTGTGATCCGGAATTCGGCTGCGCATGACGTTGTCTTCACGTCGAAGTTGGAATGGCAGCCCGGGGATCAGATTATGCTCCTCGAATGGTCGGGCGACGAGAAGTTCTTTTATCAGGTTCAAAGTCAGGGTGGCGCTTTGCAAATGCTCATGATTGACCTGAAGGAAATGAAAGAAAGCGTGAAATGAGGTATGAATCTTATGCACCACTGTGCCTGTGTCTGCGTATGTTATAGTAGTTCAAGCGACGCGGTCGGGATTCATCCACTCGATTCAAGGTTTCTAGAGCCTTTTATCGGTGTTTAAATAGACTGGCAGAGGGATTGCTTCAGGGCCTGCGGGCTTTGACGTAATCCCTTTGTTGTTGTTACAATGAAAGGAAGGAGTGGAGCCAGAATGGATGCCAAGCGTGCGTTAAAAGATATTGCAGCAGGACGTCAAGCACCTGTGTATTTGTGCTTTGGGCCTGAGAAATATAAAATGAGAGAATTTATCGACGTCCTGACGGACTCGTTGATGGCGCCGGAGGACCGCGAATTTGCCGTAAGCAAATTCGATTTGAGCGAGATGCCGCTTGCTGCGGTGCTGGACGATGCGGAGACGCTGCCGTTTATGGTCCCGCGCAAGCTGGTCATCGCAAAAAATGCGTTGTTCTTTACCGGAGCCAAGGAAAGCACGAAGCTGGAGCACGATCTGGACAGGCTATCCAGTTATTTGAAAGCACCGGCCGAGCATACGGTGATTGTCTTTACGGTAGACGCAGACAAGCTCGACGAGCGCAAAAAGATCGTGAAAGCGCTGAAAGAGATGGAGGCGACGGTGCCGTTCTTGTCGCTGAGTCCGGAAGAAACGGCGGGTTGGGTGGCACGCCAGGCTGCGCAGCTTGGGTTTTCTTTTACCGGCAACGCTGCGGACAATTTGATTCTCTATACCGGCGGCAACTTGCAGGCCTTATCGGCTGAACTGGAGAAAATCTCGCTGTTCGTGGGGCATGGTGGCGAAGCGACTCCGGATACAATCGACCAACTCGTTGCTCGGAGCACAGAGCAGAATGTATTTATGCTGATCGAAGATATTGTAAATGTTCGTTTGGACCGGGCGTTTGTCATCCTGGAGGAGCTGCTCAAGCAGCGTGAAGAGCCGATCAAAATCGCTTCCCTGATTGCGCGGCAGTTCCGCATCATGCTGCAAGTGAAGGAGTTGGCCAAGCAAGGCTATTCTCAGCAGCAGATGGCCTCGCAGATCGGCCTGCATCCGTTTGCAGTGAAGGTAGCCGAGGGCCAGGCACGCAAGTATGATATGCAGCGGCTGAGCCGCATCATGGGGCAGCTGGCGGATCTCGACCTGCAGATGAAATCGGGGAAAATCGATAAAGTGTTGGGCTTGGAGTTGTTTTTATTAGGGCTTGCCGCGTAAGAGGCGGCAGGCTTTTTTGGCATAGCGGCAGTGTTAGCTTGGGACGCCGCCCAGCGAAAAAAGCCCAACTCTCCGCAGAGAACTGGGCTTTTGCTCTATGTCCGTAATTACGCTTGAGCCGTAAGAGCGTTCAGCTTTTTAGCCAGACGGGACTTCTTGCGGTTAGCGGCATTTTTATGGATTAAACCTTTGGAAGCAGCTTGATCCAATTTCTTAGAAGCGGCAACAAGTGCTTCAGAGGTCAAAGCTGTTTCGAAAGCTTTCACAGCAGTACGCAGAGCGGACTTTTGGGAAGCGTTACGAAGACGACGCTTTTCGCTAACTTTTACTCGTTTAATAGCGGATTTAATGTTTGGCATGAAATTCACCTCCTACTTACAAAACACGTTCAACGTTACATTTGTATGTTTGCTGACAACTTTAAGTATTCTACCACGCAATATTTGAAATTGCAAGAGCTGTCAATAGGCTTTTGCAGGCGGCGGATCTCGTATAATGCCTCCTTTTTCGTCGCACACTATGTCGTATCTACATTTTCAGAGAGGGGCACTGAGATGGATTTAAGCTCATTTACGACGCATACGGACCTTGCGCTGGATGCAAGGGATATCGCGCAGCAGGCCAATCAAGGGCAGCCGATTCCCGGCATCGAGCAGGTCTCGACGAGAGAAAACGGCATTCGCGTGACCAAAATTAATGTGCTGAACGAAGAAGGCTCCAAGGCGATGGGTAAGCTGATGGGCCATTATATAACGATGGAAGTGCCAGCGCTGCGTGAAAAGGATACACAGCTTCAGGACCGGGTTGCCACGAAGCTGGCTCAGGAATTTGAGGCGTTCCTGCTTGAAATCGGTATTCCGAAGAATGCCAAGGCACTGATTATTGGGCTGGGAAACTCGAATGTGACGCCCGATGCGCTGGGCCCGCTTGTGGTCGATAATGTGATGGTGACGCGGCATTATTTTGAGCTCGTGCCGGACGACGTCGGTGAAGGATATAGAGCGGTGAGTGCGGTTGCGCCGGGCGTGCTCGGCACGACGGGAATTGAGAGCAGCGACATCGTGCAAGGGATCGTGGACAGGTCCAAGCCGGATTTTATTATTGCGATTGATGCGCTCGCTTCCCGCTCGCTGGAGCGGGTGAATACGACGATTCAGATTGCGGATACGGGCATTCATCCAGGCTCGGGCATCGGCAACAAACGGAAGGGACTGACAAAGGAGAACCTCGGCATTCCGGTTATCGCGATTGGTGTGCCAACAGTGGTCTACGCCTCCACAATCGTCAATAATGCATTCGATCTGATGCAGAAGCATTTCAGCGATCAGACGCAGAATACGGGCAAAATTTTCGGACTCCTCGACAATATTCATGAGGATGAACGGCTTCAATTGGTAAAAGAGGTTTTGAATCCTGTCGGCCACGACCTGCTGGTGACGCCGAAGGAGATCGACCAGTTCATCGAGGATATTGCGAATATCATCGCCAGCGGGCTGAATGCGGCCCTGCATGACGCGGTAGATGTGGATAACGTCGCGGCCTATACCCATTAAGAGACGAGCCTTCCTTCGAGCCAGAGGGGAGGCTTTTTCGCGGCTGATCACGACTTGCGAGATTTCTTCTATTAAAACTTCTAGCGAACGGGTTCTACTTCCGAAGCTCGTTTCATAGAGTAAAGTAAGCTAGATTAGGAGGAATCAGACGATGAAATGGACAACAGCCACTTTGAATTTCAGCCACGTTCGGAAAACGTTTCAGAGCGCAAGTTCCGTCGGAAAAACTTTGTTTATTCTCAGCACATCGACCCTAGCTCTCTTTGTTTTCATCGGGATCGGCGGTTTTCTGCAAACGCGGCTTACCACTTCACCGGTTTCGTCTATGAAAGGGCTCGCGGCGTCGGTCACCAACCAATTTTTTATCGACATGCTGGGAATGGAAGTTCCTCATTTAAATAAGGATCAAAAAAAATTCACGTTCTCGCAGCATAACATTTTTCATTTTGCGTTCCAAATGGTCACAGACGTCAATCCCAACGATCCTAAAAGTCTGGTGGCGAGCGAGGTGCCGGGCATGGACGCCAAGGCGTCTACGGTTCTTGTGCAGGGCAGCGCGACGAATCCAAGCTCTCCCTACGATCTCAACCCGACAACAACGGATCTCCAAGCTGAGGTCAAGCAGCCTCCAACACCAACACCGACGATTCAGCCGTCGCCGTCAAGCTCTGCCGCACCAAGTGCCAATCCAGCCGCACAACCGCCCAAAACAGCGGGAAACAACATCGCGTTCATCTACCAGACGCATAGTAACGAGTCATTCCTTCCTGAGCTTAAGGGCGTGACAGATCCAGACAAGGCTTACAGCGATAAAGTCAACGTTATTTCCGTCGGAGAGCGGCTCGCGCAAAATCTGGAGAAGGACGGCATCGGCGCCGTTCACGATAACACGGTGTACCCGAGCACGGTGAAAAATTTCGAGTATCCGTTCTCCTACAAATATTCGTTAAAAACGTTGCAAGAAGCGATGGCCGCGCATAAAGACCTGCAGTATTTCTTTGATATTCACCGTGATTCAGCGGCTCGCAGCAAAACGACCGCAACAGTTGACGGTCTAGACGTCGCACAGGTGTATTTCATTATCGGCGGCAAGAACCCGAGCTGGAAGAAGAACGAGGAGTTTGCGAATCAAATTCACCAAGCGCTGGAAGCCAAGCATCCCGGGGTTTCCAAAGGCATTCATGCGAAGGAAGCGAGCGAAGGCAACGGCCTCTACAATCAAAACGTTTCTCCGAATGCCATTCTGATCGAAGTCGGCGGCCCGTACAATACGTTGGAAGAATGCTATCGCACGACTGATTGGTTGGCCGAGGCGATTTCGGAAGTGATTTTGAACGCGAAAAAGGTTGATTCGCCTAAGGATACGACGAACAAATCTTAAACAGTCAAGCGAAGCAAATAAATTTGGAGGAGGCGGGTCGGATGAGGCTCGGACAGTTTTATTTAAAAGTGGGGTTGTTCGCACTGCTGCTTATGTTCTGCATCTTGTTCGGCGTTTCGCTGGCATCGAGCGGCACGCAGCGCATTGAGGGCACGTCGGTATCCCCGCCGTCCAAATCCGCCGTCCAGGGGGCGGTCGCCCAGGCTCAGGGCCAAGCTACTGCGATACAACCGTCCGCATCGCCCGTTGCCAAATCAGCCGCGAAGACTCAGCCAACACCGACGCCGGCGCCCACAAAAGAGCCTATCGCCGATCACGATAACTCCTTGAACCGCGTAGGAAATAAACTCGGAGATTTGCTGCAAATTACGATGCATCACGGCATAAAGCTGTTTGTTTCGCTGTTCGATGCAGTCCTCGGCAAAGGCTAGTATTGTGCCTGCATTGCTCCAACCCCCCACAACTGTTATAATGAAAATTATTTGTAGTGGGGGTTATGTCGGTAGCATGACGGATATTCGTGAAAGACAACAGAGGATTCGCAACTTTTCAATCATTGCTCATATCGACCACGGCAAGTCGACGCTGGCCGATCGCATTCTGGAATACACCGGCGCTTTGACGACGCGCGAGATGCAGGAGCAGGTGCTCGACCAAATGGATCTCGAACGGGAGCGCGGCATCACCATCAAGCTGCAAGCGGTACGACTGGCTTACCGGGCGGATGATGGCGTCGATTATATTTTGAATCTGATTGACACACCGGGACACGTCGACTTTACATACGAAGTTTCCCGAAGCCTGGCGGCATGCGAAGGCGCGCTGCTTGTTGTCGATGCGGCGCAAGGGATTGAAGCGCAGACGCTGGCGAACGTGTATCTGGCGCTGGAGAACAATCTGGAGATTTTGCCTGTCATCAATAAAATTGACCTGCCGAGTGCAGAACCGGACAAAGTAAAACAGGAAATCGAGGACGTAATCGGCCTTGATGCAAGCGAAGCTGTATTGGCTTCCGCCAAAGCGGGAATCGGGATTAAGGACATTATCGAGCAGATCTGCCAGAAGGTGCCGCCGCCGCAGGGCGATCCGGACAACCCGCTCAAGGCACTCATTTTCGACTCGCACTATGATATCTATAAAGGTGTCATCGTGTACGTGCGTGTCGTGGACGGCTCGATCAAGCCGGGCTCGAAAATCAAAATGATGGCGACGAACAAAACGTTCGAGGTCATCGAAGTCGGCGCATTCAAACCGCGCATGTCGACTGTGCCTTCCTTGGAAGTCGGCGACGTAGGCTTCATCATTGCCGGTATCAAAAATGTCGGCGACACACGCGTCGGGGATACGGTGACAGAGGCCGACAGGCCTGCACTTGAACCGCTGCCAGGCTACCGCCGGATTAATCCGATGGTCTTCTGCGGCTTGTACCCGATCGAAACGACGGACTATAACGATTTGCGCGAAGCGCTGCAAAAGCTGGAGCTGAACGACGCATCGCTTCGTTTTGAGCCGGAAACGTCAACAGCCCTTGGCTTTGGTTTCCGCTGCGGCTTTCTCGGCCTGCTGCACATGGAGATCATTCAAGAGCGGATCGAGCGCGAATTCAACATTCCGCTGATTACGACGGCGCCGAGCGTTATTTACCGCGTTACGCTGACGAACGGGGACGTGATGGACATCGACAACCCGTCCAACTACCCGGATCCGCAGCGGATCGATTACGTAGAAGAGCCATACGTCAAAGCTTCCATCATCGTGCCGAACGATTATGTCGGAACGATCATGGAACTGTGCCAAGGCAAGCGCGGCGAGTATATCAACATGGAATATCTCGATACGAATCGTGTCACATTGACGTACGATATTCCACTATCGGAAATCGTTTACGACTTCTTCGATATGCTGAAATCGAGAACGAAAGGTTATGCATCCTTCGACTACGAGCTTTCGGGCTACAAACGGTCGAATCTGGTGAAAATGGACATTCTGCTTAACGCAGAGCAAGTGGACGCCCTTTCCTTCATCGTGCATAGAGATTCCTCGTACCAACGTGGTAAAATCATCTGCGACAAGCTGAAGGATCTGATTCCTCGTCAAATGTTCGAGGTGCCGATCCAAGCGGCGATCGGTCAAAAGATCATTGCCCGCGAAACGGTCAAAGCGATGCGCAAAAACGTTCTCGCGAAATGTTACGGCGGGGATATTTCCCGGAAACGGAAGCTCCTCGATAAGCAAAAAGAAGGCAAGAAGCGCATGAAGCAGGTCGGCAGCGTTGAGGTGCCGCAAGAAGCGTTTATGGCGGTTCTGAAAATCGACGAATAGGCGCGATCCAAAAAGCAGACGGTTTTGATCGCGCATAGATAACGCTGCGCAGATGCGCAGACCGGAGGAAAAGCTGGGGTGGCAGACGTTTCTGCCCCTCGGCTTTTTCTACCGTATGGACTTTGGTTAGAAAGAAGGAACACCCTATGCTAGTTTCCTATAAAACGCCGACAGCGGTGTACATTCATATTCCGTTTTGCACGAATAAATGCCACTACTGCGATTTCAACTCCTACGTTCTGAAAGGTCAGCCCGTGATGGCGTACCTGGATGCGCTGGAAAGAGAAATGGAGCAAACGGTGAAGCGCATGCCTCCAGAGAAAGTAGAGACGATTTTCGTAGGCGGCGGAACCCCGACTGTCCTGCTGCCTGATCAAATGGAACGCTTCCTCTCGATGGTTCGGACGTACTTCCCGGCGGATGCTAACGAAGTCGAGTTCTCGATGGAAGCGAACCCTGGAACGACGGACGAGGATAAGCTAGCGGTCATGAAAGCAGGCGGCGTCAACCGGATTTCGTTCGGCGTGCAGTCGTTTAACAATGACCTGCTTGCGGCAATCGGGCGCATTCATAATACAGATGACGTGTACCGAAGCATTGAGAATGCGAAAAAGCTCGGCTTCGACAACTTGTCCATCGACTTGATGTTTGGGCTGCCGCGGCAGACGGTAGACATCATGCAGGCGACGCTGGACGAAGCGCTGGCGCTGGATTTGCAGCATTATTCCATTTACAGCCTCAAGGTCGAGGAAAACACCCTTTTCCATACGCTTTACAATAAAAATCAACTGCCGCTGCCGAGCGAAGATGAAGAAGTCGAGATGTATGAGCTCATTATGAACCGTCTGGAAGCCGCAGGATACAAACAATATGAAATCTCCAACTTCGCCCGTCCGGGCCGCGAGAGCCGGCACAATACGCAGTATTGGCGCAACCGCACATACTATGGGCTAGGCGCGGGAGCTCACGGCTATATCGGCGGACAACGCCACATCAATATCAAAGGCGTGCAGCCTTATATCGATGCCACCGTACAAGGGCTGCCGGTGCTGGAGCAGTTTGCCGTGGAGCCGCAGGAGGCGATGGAGGATTTTATGATGGTCGGCCTCCGTATGATGGATGGGGTGCAGGCTAACGATTTCCGGGCGCAGTTCGGTTCGGAGATGGAAGACCATTTTGGGCCGACACTGCAAGGCTGGGTAGAGAAAAAGCTGCTGGAACGCGTGCCGGGCGGTTACCGGTTGTCTAAACAGGGCGTTTTGCTCGGGAATGAGGTATTCGCTTCGTTTCTAAGCTGATCAGGCGCCAAATCGTGCCGCAAATATGCAAAATAGGTCTTGTGGAAGTATACGGATTGTTGTATATTTATACAATAATCCACAAGCGGAAAAGCGGTCTGCCGCGGTTTTCTCCTGTGGCCTTTATGCATTTTCTTGCGATTGGTGGGATGAGGCGTGATGATGTCAACAACGATTACTGTCCGTAAAGCTTCCTTGGATGATGTGGAGAAGCTTTACGATATTATACAGGGTTATGCGAAACAAGGGATTATGCTCCCGCGCAGCAGGGAGATGCTGCAGGAGAACATCGACAGTTTTGTCGTGGCGGAGCATGAAGGAGCCCTGATAGGCTGCGGTTCTTTAACTCAACTCGGGCCGGATCTGGTGGAAATTCGCTCGCTCGGCATGACGCCTGGTTACAAGGGTCAGGGGATCGGCGGCAGACTGGTGGATTTCCTTGTGGAAGAAGCGAGAGCCATGGGGATTCGCAAAGTGATGGCGCTGACGTATGAAGTGGCTTTCTTCCAAAAGAACGGCTTTACGCTCGTGCCGAAAGAGATTTTTCCGGAGAAGGTATGGCGGGATTGCATGCACTGCAAAAAACAGTACTGCTGCGACGAAATCGCGGTGCTCAAACGATTGGATTGACTTGACAACAGACCTTAGGGTCTGTTATTTTTGTATTAGGATTTAGCACTCACTAAATACGAGTGCTAACGAAAACGAAATCAGATGGGATAATCTTGAAGGAGGGGTAAGCATGTTGACAGAGCGTCAGCGTATGATTCTGAGTGCAATCATTGACGATTACGTTCGTTCAGCAGAGCCGATCGGTTCGCGGAGTATTTCTAAACGGGGAAATGTCGGATTCTCGCCGGCAACGATCCGCAATGAAATGTCGGATCTCGAAGAGATGGGCTTTCTGGAGCAGCCCCATACGTCCGCAGGCCGGATTCCTTCGCATAAAGGTTATCGCTATTATGTGGACCATCTGCTCCAGCACGGCACGCTTCAAACCCAAGATCTCGATTCGATGAAAGGCGCGTTTGCCAATCGGATTCAAGAGATGGAGGGCGTCATTCAGCACGTGGCGGGCATTTTGTCCTCCATGACGAACTACACGTCGATTGTGCTTGGTCCGGAAGTGTTCAGCACGACGCTGAAGCATTTGCAGATCGTGCCTTTGTCCGAGACGACGGCTGTTGCCATCCTCGTGATGAATACCGGGCATGTAGAGAACAAAACGATTACGATTCCTGAGGGCATTGCGATGTCGGAGATTGAGAAGGTCGTGAACCTGCTCAATACGCGACTGCACAACGTGCCGCTCATTCATTTTAAATCAAAGCTCTATAATGAAATTTCACAGGAACTAAGCAAGTATGTTACGGGATATCAAGAGTTATTGGGTGTTATTGAAGGCGTTATGCAAAGCAATGAGAAGGACCGGCTTTTCTTAAGTGGTATGACGAATATGCTTAAGCAGCCGGAGTTCAAGGATGTTGAGAAAGTGAAGAGCATTTTTGATCTGCTGGAAGAAGCGCCGACGCTGATCAAGCTGATTTCGCCGTCCAACGAGGGCATTGAGATTAAAATCGGCACGGAGAACAGCCTTGAAGCGATTTCGAACTGCAGCTTGATTACGGCCTCTTATTCGCATAACGGCACACCGCTCGGCACGATTGGCATTCTGGGTCCGACCCGCATGGAATATGGGCGCGTGATTACGCTCATGGATTATTTGTCAAGGCATCTTGAAGGGGTCCTCGGACGTTGGTACGGCAAATGACCGGAATCAAAGGTGTCCCAGGCGAAAACGAAGAACGATATTCCACGCTCGTGAATAATGCGGCGGCTGTCCGCGCTATTTGCTCGGCGGTTGAGGGCACGCTCGGTCCGAAAGGGCTCGATACGATGCTCGTCGGACAGCAGGGCGACGTCATTATTACGAACGATGGCGTCACGATATTGGAAAAGATGGACGTCACGCATCCTGCCGCGCGCCTGATGATTCAGGTGGCGCGCAGCCAGCAGCGTCAGATCGGCGACGGCACGACGACGGCCACAGTGCTGGCCGGCGCGCTGGTGCAGGAAGGCGTCGCGCAGGTAACGCGCGGCGTGCCGGTCGCCAAAGTGGTGTCCGGCATGCAGACGGGCATTGAGCTGGCGGCCGCCTCCCTGCGGGAGCGCAGCCGCGCCGTGCAGGGGCTGGACGACCGCGAGCTGTACCGCATCGCGTACACCGCCGGCCGGGAGCAAGCGGACATCGCGAAGCTCGTCATTCAGGCGGCAGAGGCCGTCGGCGAGGCCAAGCTGCGCGAAGAGGGCTACCGCTTCGCGGACAGCGTGCTCGCCCACGAAGAGGCGAGCAGCGAGGTCTGGACCGGCATTCTGCTCGGCCAGAAGCCGGCGAACCTGCATGCCGCGCTGGAGCGCCGGGATGCCCGAGTGCTTGTGCTGCAGGATGCATTGGAGCCGGAGGCGGTGAGCGAGGAATCGCTCGTCACCGAGGCCGGCTTCCAGCGGTACATGCAGCTGCGCGAGCAGTTCCGCAGCTCCCTCGGGAAGCTGCTGGAGCTCGGCGTCGGTCTGATCGCGTCAGACCGCGGGGTGGACCCGGAGGCGGAGCAGTTCTGCTCCGACCACGGCATTCTCGTGCTGCAGCGCGTGTCCCGCCGGGACCTGCTGCAGCTCAGCGAGCACACCGGCGCCCGGCCGGTGCGCCGAACGGCGCTGCGCAAGAGCGCGCCGGAGCTCGGCGACGCACTCGGCCGCGCGGGCCATGCCGCTTACGATGAGCGGCTGGAGCGCGTGCGCGTGGCGCAGGGTCACGGCGAAGCGTACGTGACCGTGATCGTCGGCGCCGCGACGCGCGAAGCGGCGCATGAGCGCTCGCGCATCGCGAAGGATGCCGCTTCGGCGGTACAGGCCGCGGTGCGCGGCGGGTATTTGCCCGGCGGCGGCGCCGCAGAGATGGCAGTGGCGCACGATCTGGAGCGCATGCGCGAGACGATGAAGGGCATGGAAGGCTTCGGCGTTGCCGCTGTCGCTGGCGCGCTGCGGAAGCCCCTGTCGCAAATTGTCGTGAATGCAGGGTACAACCCTTTGGAAAAGGTGGAGGAGCTAAAGGCGGCCCAAATTGCGCACGGCTCCGACCGGTTAGGCATTGACTGTGATACAGGTCAAATCGCCGATTTTCTGGAAGCAGGGATCGTCGACCCGACCGATGTGAAAATTCATGCCTTGCAAGCGGCAGGCGAAGTCGCTGCGGCTGTCCTGCGCATTCATACGGTCATCAAGATGAAGACGCTTGGTGATGAGTAGCCAAAATGGGCAAGCTAAGATCCAATTACGAGGCAATTCAATTCTCATTTTACGGATTTATGGATTATGTTTAGGAGGTGAAGCACATTGAGTACAAATGACAACCCAACTGCAGAACAAGAAACGAACTCTACATACGCAGCCGATCAAGAGCAAGCTACCGCAGCTCCCGAAGAAGCCGGCGACAACATTGAGGCTTCCGAAGAGGCAGTAAAGGTAGACGGCGAGCTTGAGAAAGCGCGTATGCAAGCTGAAGAGAATTATCAGCGCATGTTGCGCGTGCAAGCGGATTTTGACAACTTCCGCCGCCGCGCAAGAGCCGAAAAAGAAGATTTCGCGAAGTACGCTTCGCTTAAATTGATTGAGCAGCTTCTGCCGATCGTCGATAACTTTGAACGCGCGTTGTCTTCCAGCAAAGAAAACAAAGACTTCGACGCGTTGGCCAAAGGTCTTGACATGACGTACCGCGGCATCGACCAACTGTTGACTGCGGAAGGTCTCAAGCCGATTGAATCGGTTGGCCAGCCGTTTAACCCGGAATTCCACCAAGCGGTCATGCAAGTGGAGTCTGAGGATCATGAAGAAGGCATCGTCGTGGAAGAGTTGCAAAAAGGCTATGTCTTGAAGGATAAAGTCATCCGCCCGGCGATGGTGAAAGTCAGCATGTAGCTGACCTCACTCAACGATGATTACATTTACCATTTCCATATATGAATAAGTTCCGAGTGAACTAAAGGAGGCAGCTTTACATGAGTAAAGTAATTGGTATTGACTTAGGGACAACAAATTCCTGCGTAGCCGTAATGGAGGGCGGGGAAGCTGTTGTTATCCCAAATCCTGAAGGCAACCGAACAACACCTTCCGTTGTAGGTTTCAAAAAAGACGGCGAGCGTGTCGTTGGTGAAACAGCGAAACGCCAAGCGATCACGAATCCGGACAAAACCGTGATCTCCATCAAACGTTACATGGGGACCAATCACAAAGAAAATATCGACGGCAAAGAGTACACGCCGCAAGAAATTTCCGCCATCATCCTGCAAAAGCTGAAAGCCGACGCAGAAGCTTACCTGGGTCAAACCGTATCCCAAGCGGTTATTACCGTACCGGCTTACTTCAATGACTCCCAGCGTCAAGCAACGAAAGATGCCGGTAAAATCGCAGGTCTTGAAGTGCTTCGTATCGTGAACGAGCCAACGGCTGCGGCACTGGCTTACGGTTTGGAGAAAGCGGAAGACCAAACGATCCTCGTCTATGACCTTGGCGGCGGTACGTTCGACGTATCCATCCTTGAGCTGGGCGACGGCTTCTTCGAAGTAAAAGCGACTAGCGGGGACAACAAGCTGGGCGGCGACGACTTCGACCAAGTGATTATCGACCATCTGGTAGCTGAGTTCAAAAAAGAGCACGGCATCGACCTTTCCAAAGATAAAGCGGCTGTTCAACGTCTGAAAGATGCTGCGGAAAAAGCGAAAAAAGAGCTTTCCGGCGTCCTGACAACAACGATCTCCCTGCCGTTCATTACGGTAGTAGACGGCGTTCCTCAGCACTTGGAGCTGAACTTGACGCGCGCGAAATTCGAAGAGATTTCCGCTCATCTCGTAGAAAGAACGCTTGGTCCGACTCGTCAAGCGCTGCAAGATTCCGGCCTGTCCACAAGCGACATCGATAAAGTCGTACTGGTCGGCGGTTCCACACGGATTCCAGCTGTTGTTGAAGCGATCAAAAAATTGACAGGCAAAGAGCCATACAAAGGCGTTAATCCGGACGAAGTTGTTGCCCTTGGCGCAGCCGTTCAAGCCGGCGTATTGACAGGTGAAGTGAAGGACGTCGTTCTGCTCGACGTAACTCCGCTTTCCCTTGGTATCGAAACGGCAGGCGGCGTGTTCACGAAAATGATCGACCGCAACACGACGATTCCGACAACGAAATCCCAAGTGTTCTCCACCTATGCGGATAACCAAACAAGCGTAGAAATCCACGTTCTGCAAGGCGAGCGCTCTATGGCTTCCGGCAACAAAACACTTGGCCGCTTTATGCTTGGCGACATTCCTCCGGCTCCGCGCGGCGTACCGCAAATCGAAGTTTCCTTCGACATCGATGCGAACGGTATCGTAAACGTATCCGCACTCGATAAAGGTACAGGTAAAAGCCAAAAAATCACCATCACATCGTCCAGCGGCCTGAGCGACGCGGAAGTTGAACAAATGGTGAAAGACGCGGAAGCGCACGCGGAAGAAGACCGTCAACGCAAAGAAATGGTTGAAGCTCGCAACGAAGCGGATCAACTCGTATATTCCGTTGACAAAACGATCAAAGACCTCGGCGACAAAGTCGACCAAGGCGAAATCGATAAAGCGAATGCAGCAAAAGAGAAAGTGACGCAAGCTCTTGCCGGCAACGATCTGGAAACAATCAAGGCGGCAACGGCTGAACTGACAGAAGTGATTCAACAACTGTCCGTGAAGCTGTATGAGCAAGCTTCCGCGGCGCAAGGCGCAGCAGAAGGTGCAGGCGCCGGTGCAGGCGAAGCGCCGAAAGGCAGAGAAAACGTCGTTGACGCTGACTACGAAGTCGTTGACGAATCGAAGAAATAAACATATCCTAACGTAAGGGTATGATCACGTAAGTGAACGAGTCAAAGCCAGCCGGAGAAGTCTCCACTGGCTTTGACTTTCCGTTTGTAGTCTTGGACATGGGAGTGGAACGATGAGTAAACGAGATTATTACGAGGTGCTTGGCGTAAGCAAGGGCGCTTCGCAGGATGAAATTAAAAAAGCGTACCGCAAGATGGCGCGTCAGTACCACCCCGACGTGAATAAAGCGGCTGATGCCGAAGACAAGTTCAAAGAAGCGAAGGATGCTTACGATGTACTGAGTGATGATCAGAAGCGAGCTCAATACGATCAATTCGGGCATGTCGATCCGAATCAGGGCTTCGGCGGCGGGCAAGACTTCAGCGGCGGCTTCGGGGATATTTTCGATATGTTCTTCGGCGGTGGCGGCGGCGGTCGCAGAAATCCGAACGCGCCTCAGCGCGGGAACGATCTGCAATATACGATGTCCATTGAATTCAAGGAAGCCGTCTTTGGTAAAGAAACGGACATTCACATTCCACGGACAGAGAATTGCGATACGTGCAGCGGCACCGGCGCCAAACCTGGCACCAAGCCGGAAACGTGCGGCGGCTGTCATGGTACGGGTCAGCAGGAAGTGGTTCAGAATACGGCGTTCGGCCGCATCGTGAACCGCCGCGTCTGCTCGTCCTGTAACGGCACCGGCAAAATCATCAAAGATAAATGCAGCACGTGTCACGGTCAAGGCAAAGTGAAGAAGCAGCGCACGATTCATATTAAAATTCCGGCAGGCGTGGACGACGGCGCACAACTGCGCGTTTCCGGCGAAGGGGAAGCAGGCACGCGCGGCGGCCCGTCCGGCGACTTGTATGTGGTCATTCGTGTGAAAGCGCACGAGTTCTTCCACCGCGAAGGAAACGACATTTATTGCGAGGTTCCGCTTACGTTTACGCAGGCGGCGCTGGGTGATGAAATCGAAATCCCGACGCTGACGGAGAAAGTGAAGCTGAAAATTCCAGCCGGCACGCAGACGGACACGTACTTCCGCTTGAAAGGCAAAGGCGTTCCGCATTTGCGCGGCTTCGGTCAAGGCGACCAGCATGTGAAAGTGATCGTCATGACGCCGACGAATTTGTCCGAGGAGCAGAAAGATCTGCTGCGCCAATTCGGCAAGGAAAACGGCGAGCATACGCATGAGCAGAGCCAATCGATCTTTGAACGCATGAAGCGCGCCTTTCGTGGCGAATAAATAGGAAAAGCACCTGCAAGGGGCTTGAAGGGATGAATCTTCGAGCCGATCTGCGGGTGCTTTTTTTTGCGTCTGTCCGTACTAAACCTTGATCAGCTTTAACTGAATCGCCTGCTGCTCCGTCAAAATAAACTGTTCGCCCGGCCACACTTCTTCGTCCTTGTCTCTACCGAAAAGCAGCAGAAGCTGCGGCCAAACGCCTTTGTTCATGGCTTCTTGTGCGGTAATCATGATCTTCATCAGGGGGACGCCTCCTCATCTGAAAACCTCAGTTTTCCTATATTATACCTCAATTGACCCCCATCGACACATGCCGAATTTCCCGCTTCGGTGACGTGAGTCTTTGTTTTTACAGACAGTTTACAAATCCGTCCAAATTTACATTTCCTCCATGTCCCTCTGATGCTCTCCGAATCTGACATCCTTATGCTAGAGAGGTGAGACATTATATCGTGGAGGGATTCCGTTGAAAAAAGTATTCAAGCATCTAATGAGCTCAGGCCTCACTGTTTCTGTGCTTGCGATGAGTTTGGCGGGAACGGCGGCTGCGGCAGACACGACGACAACTGCATCGCCTGCAACGACAACAACATCGGTACCTGCTTCCAAAAATTTGATTGTCCTGATCGGGGATGGCATGGGTCCTGCCGAAGTGACGGCGGCTCGTTACTATTCCAAACAATTTTTACATAAAGACCGCTTGGAGTTGGACGGCGGCTACTACGTTGGTAAAGCTACGACGTATTCTCAAGCTAGCCCATACACGACAGAATCCGGTGCAGTTACGGACTCTGCCGCAGCAGGTACGGCGTTCTCCACCGGGAACAAAACCTACAATAATGCGATCTCCGTATCTAACGGCGATGTGGCCAAGCCTTTTGCATCCGTGATTGAAGCGGCAATGAAACAAGGCAAAGCGACCGGTCTTGTTACGACAGATGCGATTACCGGCGCGACGCCTGCGGTGTGGGCTTCCCACGTTCGTCAGCGCAGCAATCAAAATGCGATCGCTTCGCAGTTCCTGGACAGCGGTGTCAATGTGTTCTTCGGCGGCGGCAAAGTGAATTTCGTGACCAAGGAAGAGAAGGGCAAACGGACGGATAAAAACATCATTCCTGACTTCCAGGCCAAAGGGTACCAAACGGCATTCGATAAAGCGGGTCTGGAGGCAATCCCGGCAACAGCGGGCAAAGCGCTTGGGCTTTTCGCGGACGTTGAAATCCCCTATGTGCTGGATCGGACAGCATCGAACCCAAGCTTGCCGCAAATGACACAGAAGGCGCTTGATATTTTATCCCAAAATAAAGATGGCTTCGTCTTGATGGTGGAACAAGGCCGTATCGATCATGCAGGTCATGCGAACGATCTTCCAGCGAACATTCAAGAAACGCTGGAGCTGGACGCTACGTTTAAAACGTTGATTGATTTTGCAAAAAAAGATGGCAACACTTCCGTTGTCGTGACCGCTGACCATGAGACGGGCGGCCTCTCCCTCGCGATTAATAACGTTTACGAGTTGAATGTAGATTTGTTTAACAAAGAAAAGCATTCCTATGAGTATCTGGATGGCATTCTGAAAAAAGCGCAAACAGCTGAAGATGTTCGCCAAATCGTGGCAGACAACATCGGCTTTACCGATCTGACCGACGACGAGGTGCAATTGATTCTGAAAGGTGACGGCTCTTCCTATGGCCGTGCAGGCGGTTATAACGCAGTTATATCCAAACGTCTTGCTGTTGGTTGGACGGGACACGGTCATACCGGTGTGGACGTAGGCGTATGGGCATACGGGCCGATCGCTTCCTTGGTAAAAGGTGACGTTGACAACACGGACATTGCGAAAAGCGGAGCAAAAGTCATCGGTGCAGATCTTGCCGCTGCTACGAAAGCTCTGCAAGACAAGTACTTGTACCCGATGTTCAAAGTAACAAGAGACAGCAAAACGCTGTTTACGGCAAAATCGCTGGCGGAAACGCTGGGTGCAAAAGTTGAGTGGGACGAAGCTTCGAAAACGGTCACGCTGAACAAGGATGCCCAGAAGCTGGTTGTTGACGTTACGACAAGTGCGGTTACAGTGAACGGCGCAGCGAGCACGATTGTCGGTCAAGTGGACAACGGCAAGCTGTACCTGGCCATCGAAGCGTTCAATCAACTGACAGGCAAGACGTTGACATGGGATTCTTTCAATGAGCGCATTGTGCAATAAGTGCGTTTGTTAATGTGAAGCGGGACACTGGGGCTTTGGCCTGCGGTGTCCTCTTTTCAACTTTGGATGAGAAGCGGGGTTGGATGATGATAACGCTTAAAGAAGTTCGCAAATCGTTTAAGCAAAATGGAGAGCATATCCCGATTCTGCACATTGAACAGTGGCAGGTGAAACGGGGCGAGCGCATCGCGTTTCTCGGGCCGAGCGGAAGCGGCAAAAGCACGCTGCTGCACCTGCTAAGCGGTGTGATGCAGCCGGACAGCGGAGAGATTTGGATCGAGGATCAGCCGATTCATCGGCTGTCCGAATCGCAGCGCGACCAGTATCGGGCGAAGTCGGTCGGCTATATTTTTCAGGAATTTCATTTGATTTCGTCCTTGACCTTGAAGCAGAACGTGGAATTAATTATGCAGCCTTCCATGTCGAACAAGGAGGCCGCCGAAGTTTCCGCGCAATGGTTCGAGCGCGTAGGACTGACGACGCAGCAGCATCGCTTGCCTTCGCAGGTGTCCAGGGGTCAACAGCAGCGGGCGGCCATGATTCGTGCGCTGATCGGGAAGCCGAGCCTGGTGCTTGCCGACGAGCCGACCGGCAGTCTGGATTATGAGACGGCGGCGTCCATGATGTCGCTCCTGCTGCAGATCTGCGAGGAGGAGGGCCTGACGCTGCTGACGGTGACGCACGATGTGCATTTGGCAGCCTCCTATCCGCGTCAGGTGCACATTGAGGATCTGAACGCGATCCGCAGAGGAGTGACGGCATGAGTGTGCTGATTCTGCTTTGGCGCAATGTCTGGCATCGTAAGACGCTGTCGCTGCTAACGATCTTTTCTGTGGCGGTGACGGCTGCCGTTATTGTGTTGCTGCTTCTGTATCGGCAGAGTGTGGAAGTTGGTGCGGAGAAAGGGTACGGCCCCTTCGAAGTGACGATCGGGGCGAAGGGAAGCGCTACGCAGCTTGCATTGAACACGTACTACCACCTCGGCGCGCCGACGGGAAATATTCCTTATTCGCTGCTGGAGGAGGTGCGCGCTAATCATCAGGTAGAAGCCGCTTATGCGATGACGACCGGTGACAATTATAACGGGTATCCGATTGTTGGCATGGAACCGGGGTATTTTGCGACGAGGTACGGGACGGAGACTGCGATGGCAAGTGGCAAGCTGTATGCGAAGCTGGGCGATACGGTGGTTGGCGCCCATGTGGCGAAGGCGCTCGGACTTCATATCGGCGATACGTTCACAGGCGCGCACGGCCTGGTTCAAGGCGCGGAAGCGGTAGACGACGATGACGAAGACGGTGAAGAAGAGGCGCATCACCACAGCTTTGCCTATACGGTTGTAGGTATATTGCCGCCGCTGCTGACGGCGGATGATCGAGCGATTTTCACGACGTTGGATTATGCCTGGGCCGTTCACGCGCTGGATCCCGACAAGCCAAAGGAAGTGACGACGATTCTGGTAAAGCCAAGGTCGTTGCTTGGCGCGCAAGCGGTTAAAACGACCTACGGTGGGGTCAGCAACGTCCAGGCCATCTACACGAGCAAAGCGGTCGCTGACGTAGTGAACGTGCTGGATAAAGGCTCACAGGCGGTGAGCGGCGTTACGGTGATTTGCGTGGTGCTTGCCGCTTGTTCGATCCTGCTGTCGCTGATGGCGGCGGTGCAGGAGCGGAAGAAGGACGTTGCGCTGCTGCGGCTGATCGGCAAATCACGGCGATTTATCTGGTTTTCACTGCTGGGCGAAGGGCTGCTGCTGACGCTGGTCGGCTTGCTGCTCGGACTCGCGCTCGGGCATTTTGGCGGTTATGTGAGCCGGGAGGCGATTTTTGACTGGATGGGGCTGCAAATTCAGTCGTGGCAGTTCTTGCCTGGCGAATGGTGGCTCATCGGCGGGACGCTGCTCGTGGCGGTTGCGGCAACATTAGGGCCGTCCTGGCAGGCGTATCGCGTCGAGCCGTTGCAGTTGTTCCGATCATAAGGAGGGGGCTATGAACAAGACTATCGGTTGGATCAGCGTCATGATGAGCCTCAGTCTTTTGGCAGGCTGCGGGCAAAAGCCGGCGGAGCCCCGAGGCGAATCCTTCGGGAGCGCGCTGCAAGCGGCGTCGGCTGAGGCTTCGCCCGCCGCGGCAAATGCGTCCACAGCCGCCGTGAGCGCGGCTGCGAGCAGCAGCCCGGCGCCGGTGCCGACAAGCTCGGCGGCCGTTGATAGCGCGCCGCTAGCGAGCGCTGCGGCGCCCGTGGCGCCTGCGGCGTCGGCAGCGCCCGTGGCGCGTGCGTCTGTGCCGGCGGTGAGCGCCGCGCCCGCCGCATCCGCCGCGCCGCAGGCGGTGGACTTGGCGCCCGCAGCGAGCCCGGCGACGGCTTCGTCGCCGACAGCCGCGCCGACGAGCAAGCCTGCGGCTTCGCCGGCGGCGACACCCGTGCCGGAGAAGCCTGCTCACACGGGGAACGAGATCACGTGGGATCAATTTTTTGACACGGAGAAGCAGGATACGCCTTCAAACCGCTTCTGGGATTTGAGCGGAAAAACCGTTGAGATCAAAGGATTCATGGGCGAAGTGCTCTCTTTTGACAAGCACTGGTTCCTGCTTATTCCAAAGCCCGGTGCCGAGTGCCCGTTCGATAACGGGGACGAGACGTATTGGAACAAAATTATGATTGTCTTCGTGCCGGACAGTGTGAAGCTGCGATATACGTCAGGGCCGCTGAAAATCACCGGCAGGCTGGACGTCGGCATCAAGCTCGACGAATCCGGCTACAAAACGATGTTCCGGCTGTACGACGCTTCGTTTGAGAAGATCAAGGAATAGCGGGAATCTGTCGGCATAATTCCTCCCCAGTTAGGCACACTACTAAATGGTTCAAAACCAGACAGCAGGAGGAATATAGCCATGAAACAGCCTAATCGCGAGACAACGACCAATAAGCTGCCCGTTGCAAAAAACGAGGACGTCGAGTTTTCCGCTGAGGTAGCGGACGCCGACGATTTTGAGGCAGCGGAGCGTGCGCAGGAAGCAGACTTTCGGCAGGAAGAGCAGTAATGGCTGAGGTCGCGATTTTAGCTTATTTTCATTCCCCGGAGCAAGCAGAGGGTGCGGCAGCCAAACTGAAAGCTTTACGCGCCATTGATGTGCGAGTTGACCGCTTCACGAACAATCTCGGCTTCGAGCTGGAAAACGCGATGGCAGATAGCATCGTGAGCAGCGATCATGACGTGGATACGGTCGGACTGGACGTCGTGCTGACCGCTGTCGTTGATGCGGAGACGCGCGAGCAGGCGGCGCGTGTTATCGAAGACGCAGGCGGCAAAATATGAAAAAAATCACCGGCTTTGCGGATCGCCTTGAGGGCGCGCAGGGCCGGTGATTTTTTTGTCACAACTCTTGACTCATCAATTCTGAGAGCTTAGCCGGTTCATTCGTAATGATGCTCGCCACCCCGAGTGCCAGCATCTGCCTCATCATGCGAGCGTCATTAACCGTCCAGACATAGACCTCTTTGCGGTGTTCCGCACACTGGTCGACGAAACGCCCATTCACAAGCGTATAGGCGGCTGAAATGACATCATAATTGGTGCTGCTGAGGATCGGCTCCCAGTCGGACGGCTTTTGCCCCACGATGAGACCGGTTTTGATGGCGGGATTCAGTTCTTTCACCCGATGCAGAAACTGCGCATCGAAGGAGGTTATGATACAATCCTTTACAAAATCGTTCGCTTCGATCAAGGCTACGGTTCTTTCCACAAGCCGCTTGCTGTGACCGTTGTTTTTGAGTTCGATGTTTAATTTCATATGTCCCTTTGCCGCTTGAATGACTTCTTCCAGCGTAGGGACGTGTTCCCCTTTGTATTTGGCGCTTTTCCAGCTGCCGGCATCCGCAGCCTTCAGCTCGGCCGATGTGGCTTCCCACATATTTTTGCGAATCCCCGTTGTCCGGTACACACTGTCGTCATGCATGACCATCACGACGTCGTCGGATGTTTCCTGAACGTCAAGCTCGGAGAGGCCGGCCCTGTCTTTAATCGCTTGCCGGAAAGCGGCCATCGTATTCTCAGGAGCTTCCGCTGAACTGCCGCGATGGGCGGTCACTTGACTATAATTATCAGCCAGCATCGTTTGAGTAGACATAGGAACAACAAGCTGCAAGGAAAGCGCAACGAAAAGGGCTGATAATAATTTGTTCATACGTGTGTCACCGTTCTCTCTTGGGGGAAATGGATAAACTCTATACGTGAATCGTAGCAAAAAAGTTTTAGAAAAGATTTAGGTATTTCAGGAAAAATAAAACGCTTACATGTCTCCTTTATTTTACCCGATGACCGAAGTGTAGTACAATGGTTTTTGTGAAAATAGGCCCGTTTCGGTCAAAGCTTCACAGGCGATTATTTATAGAAGGAGCTGTACATATGCTTTGGCAGGAATTAACCGTACATACGACAGAAGAAGCGATTGAAATGATTACGAATTTTGTACACGAGCTGGGAGCCGGAGGCGTCTCCATCGAAGAGTCCGGCACCTTAAATAAAGAGCGGGACACGTCCTATGGGCAGTTGTACGAATCGCCGCTGAACGATATTCCGGAAGGCCGGGCCGTCATTAAAGCGTACTTTTATCAAGGGACAGAGATGGAGCCGATTCTTGAGAGTTTGAAGGCATCCGTCGCTGAGCTCAGCACGTTCGACATCGATACGGGAGATCCAACTTATGCGGTTGTAGAAGTGGACGATGAAGATTGGGCGCACGCGTGGAAGGCGTATTTTAAACCGTTCCGCATTACCGACCGTTTGACAATTAAGCCAACGTGGGAGGCGTATGAGGCTTCCGAAGGAGAGCTGATTCTGGAGCTTGACCCCGGCATGGCGTTTGGCACAGGGACGCACGCGACGACGGCGCTTTGTCTGCGGACGCTGGAAAAAGTATTGAAGCCCGGCGATGACGTCATTGATGTCGGCACGGGCTCCGGTATTTTGGCGATTGCGGCGGCGAAGCTTGGCGCGAAGCACGTGTTGGCGGTCGATCTCGATCCGGTTGCCGTGGACAGTGCGAATGAGAATACGGCACAGAACCATCTGCAAGACCTCATCACGGTGAAACAAAGCGATCTGCTCGGCGTATTGAAAGAGAGCGAGACGGAAAGCGCTTCTCAGCTTGGCGTGACGATTCCGGTGCAGCTGGTTGTGGCGAATATTTTGGCGGAAGTGATCGTTACCTTCGTCTCCGATGTGTATGAGGTGCTGGAGCGAGGCGGCTACTACATCACGTCAGGCATTATTACGGAAAAAGAAGAGCTAGTAGAAAAAGCGCTTGTCGCCGCTCAGTTTACGATTGTAGAGAAAAACTATGAGAACAACTGGGTCGTGATTGTAGCCAGAAAGATGTAGGTGGTTCGCACATGGGAGGCTTACTGTTTTACGATTGGAATACGCTGCCGTTTGTGATTTTAGTGCTAGTCCTTTCATTTACAGTGCATGAATTTGCGCATGCATACAGCGCGTACAAGCTGGGGGATCCGACGGCCCAGCATTTCGGCCGGGTTTCACTGAACCCGATGGTTCACCTGGATCTATTCGGGACGATTATGCTGCTGCTCGCGGGGTTTGGCTGGGCGAAGCCGGTGCCGGTGAACCGGGGGAATTTCAAAAAGCCGCGTCTGTACGGGATTATCGTAACGGCTGCGGGACCGATTAGCAACTTGATTCTTGCTTTTATTTCGATGTTTATATTGGCGTTATTTCATAAGAACGGCTGGTTTGACGGGCTGTCCACGGGAAGCGGCGATGCGATCCAGATTTTTCTGAGTCTGATGCTGAGCATCAACCTTACCTTGTTCTTGTTCAACCTAATCCCGATTCCGCCGCTTGACGGCTACCGGATTATTCAAGATTTAGTCGATCTGAAGTATTCGGAGGGACTGCAAAAGTTTGAACAATGGGCTTCGGTTATTTTCCTTCTGGTCGTATTTATTAGACCGCTTCGACAGGTCACCCTGGATCCATATTTAAGTTTAGGGAATGACATCGTTCGCTGGTTTGCGAAACCCATTGCTTTTATGCTCGGGATGTAGTGAAAAATTCGTCATCCACCCAATCCCATATAGCTTTTCTGAGATAAACAGAGTATGATGGTGAGTGGACGTTTTACAACGCACGTTACTTGAACGAATGATATGAATGCAGATAGAGGGGCTTGTACATGCAGCGTTATTTTTTACCGCCTGAACAGTTTTCTGCGAACGGACTAACCGTGTTGATTGAGGGCGATGACGCCCATCATTTGATGCGGGTTATGCGCGCAGAAGAGGGCGACGAAGTCATTTGCAGCAACGGACAGGATCGTGAAGTGCTCGTGCGGCTTACGGAGCTGGACAAAGGGCGCGTAACGGGGACGGTCGTGCAAGAGCTGCCGATGAACGCGGAGGCCGCGGTTCAGGTATGGATCGCCCAGAGCCTGCCCAAAGGCGATAAGATGGAACTTATTATTCAGAAAGGGACCGAGATCGGGGCAGCCCGGTTTCTTCCTTTTTTATCGGAGCGAACGATCGTTCAATACGATGCGAAGAAAGAAGCGAAGCGGACGGAGCGTTGGCAAAAAATCGCCAAAGAAGCCGCGGAGCAGGCGCACCGAAATCGCGTGCCGCAGATTGAATCCGTCTATACATGGAAACAACTGCTGCAGCGAGCGAAGGAAGCGGACGTCGCTTGGATATGCTATGAAAAAGAAGATGGCCAGCAGCTCCGTCCGGCGATTCAGGCGGCGGTCGATGCGGGGCGGTTAGCTCCCGGCAAGTCTGTTTTGATCGCGGTAGGGCCGGAAGGCGGATTTACCGAGCAGGAGATTCAGCAAGCCGAAGATGCGGGCTTTCGCTCGGTGTCGCTGGGCGCGCGCATTTTGCGGACGGAAACGGCTGCGATGGTAGGGCTGACCTGCCTGCTTTATGAAACCGGAGAAATGGGAGGATAAGCAAGATGGCAACGGTAGCGTTTCATACATTGGGTTGTAAAGTGAATTTTTATGATACGGAAGCGATCTGGCAGCTATTTAAGAACGAGGGCTATGAGCAGGTTGATTTTGAGCAGACCGCGGATGTTTACGTTGTGAATACATGTACGGTAACGAATACAGGCGACAAGAAGAGCCGGCAAATGATTCGCCGGGCGATCCGCCGTAATCCGGAAGCGATTGTTGCGGTGACAGGCTGTTACGCGCAGACGTCGCCAGCCGAAATTTTGGCGATTCCAGGCGTGGATATGGTCATCGGGACACAGGACCGGGATAAGATCATTCCGCTCGTCAAGCAGTTTGAGCAAGATCGCCAACCGATCAATGCGGTGCGCAACATTATGAAAACACGCCAGTTCGAAGAACTGGACGTGCCGGATTTTGCGGATCGGACACGCGCATTTCTTAAAATCCAGGAAGGCTGCAACAACTTCTGCACCTTCTGCATCATTCCTTGGTCGCGCGGTCTGATGCGCAGCCGTGAACCGCAAAGCGTAATCGCGCAAGCGGAGCAGCTCGTAGCCGCAGGCTATCAGGAAATCGTACTGACGGGGATTCATACCGGCGGATACGGCGAAGATATGGAAGACTACAGCCTTGCGAAGCTGCTTTGGGATCTCGACAAAGTGGAGGGGTTGAAGCGCATTCGGATTTCTTCGATTGAAGCAAGCCAAATTACGGACGAAGTCATCGAGGTGCTGAAAGCTTCGGATAAAATGTGCCGTCATTTGCATATCCCTTTGCAAGCCGGTGACGACCAGGTGCTTGCGCGTATGCGCAGAAAATACACGACCGAAGAATTCGCGCGTAAAATCGAACGTCTGCACGAAATTATGCCAGACGTGGCGATTACAACGGACGTTATTGTCGGCTTCCCTGGCGAGACGGAAGAGATGTTCCGGAACGGCTATGCTTTTATGGAGCGTATGAAGTTCTCCGAGATGCACGTCTTCCCTTACTCCAAACGGACAGGCACGCCTGCGGCACGGATGGACGACCAGATCGACGAAGAGATCAAGAACCAGCGTGTGCATGAGCTGATCGATCTCTCCGAGAAAATGCAGCTCGCTTATGCGCAAAAGTTCGTTGGTCAAGTGCTTGAAGTCATTCCGGAACGCGCGTATAAAGGCGCGGAGGACAGCGGCTTGTACATGGGCTATTCGGACAACTATCTGCAGCTCGTCTTTGAAGGTTCGGAAGAGATGATCGGCGAAGTATGCCGTGTGAAAGTGACGGAAGCCGGCGTCAATGAAAATAAAGGCCAACTGGTTCGCGTGATGGCGCCTGTGGCTGTTGTGAATTTGTAAGAATGGACGTCCCGCTGGGACGGTATGCACCTCTAGGTGAAGTCGCTGCGGGACAGGGCTGGCCTAGAGGTTTTCACGGTTATTCCATAAAACGACAGGGAGATTAACAATCATGAAATTAAGTGCCAAAGAAATCGCATCCTATATCGACCACACCCTATTGAAAGCTGATGCCAGCACTGAAGCGATCTTGAAACTGTGCGCGGAAGCGGCGGAGCATCAATTTTTCAGCGTTTGCGTGAATTCGCAATTCGTAGAAACGGCAGCGAAGGCGCTGGAAGGGACGGGGGTTAAGGTGGCGGCGGTTGTCGGCTTTCCGCTGGGCGCGAGCCTTAGCGAGGTTAAAGCGTTTGAAGCGGCTGAAGCTGTGGAAAGCGGCGCCTCCGAGATCGATACGGTGCTGCCGATCGGTCTGCTGATGGAAGGCAACTATGATGCGGTGCGCTCCGATATCCAGCAGGTTGTCGAAGCGGTGAAAGACCAGGCGATTGTGAAAGTGATTATGGAAACGGGCTTTTTGACCGAAGAGCAAAAGGTGAAGGCTTGCCGTCTTTCCGAAGAAGCCGGCGCTCACTTCGTGAAAACGTCGACAGGCTTCGGTCCTGGCGGTGCGACAGTGGAAGACGTTCGTTTGATGCGCCAAAACGTATCGAGCCATATCGGCGTCAAAGCGTCCGGCGGCGTGCGTGATCTGCAAACGGCGATTGCGATGATTGAAGCGGGCGCAACGCGCTTAGGCACAAGCTCCGGCGTCGCTATTGTGAACGGAACTCAAGGCGCTTCCACGTATTGAGGTAGCACAAAGGCAGGGCCACCAGGGAGCAGACGACGTTGAAAATCGTTTGCGACCGCGCGATTTGTGAGGACGCGTCCGTTGCCCACAGACTGGAGACGGCGACGAGCTGGTGGATGAACGGGTAAAAGAGGACCGCTCCTCCGACGTTGAGGAGGATATGGGACCACGCGACGTAGCGGCCGGCGCGGGTCGAGCTCATCCCGGCGATGAGCGCGGTCACACAAGTGCCGACATTGGCACCAATCGTGATCGCGACGCCGAGCTCGACGGGGATGCCCCCTACGGCGGCGAGGCCCATCGCCATCGCAATGACGGCGGCGCTGCTGTGCACGAGCGCCGTTACGGCTGCGCCTGCGAGGATGCCCCAGAGCAGGCTGGACTGCGCCTGGAGCACGAACCAGGCGAAAAGCCCCCGGGACTGCAGCGCAGGCCCGATGGTTTGCATAATCTCGATGCCGAGCAGCACGAGAGCAAACCCGCTGGCCGCGAGCGCGCCATAGCGCACGCCGCGGAGCCAGGGCCGGCCGCCTGCGGAGGCGGCTGCGGTGATTGCCGCCGCCGCGCCGGGCTTGGCGGCGGGGAGATCGGGTCCGCTAGCCGGCGGCAGCGGACCGGCGATCCAGCTCGCGAGCCAGACGCCGGCGCTCGCGAGGAGCAGCGGCACGCCGATGCCGCCGAGGCTGATCCCGATCAGCTCGGTGGTGAGGCACGTGCCGATGTTTGTTCCGAGAATGACGCCGAGCGTTCTCGGGAAAGTCAAGACGCCGCCGCCGACAAGGCCGATGGCGATGACGGTGATGGCGGAGCTGCTTTGCAGCGCCGCGGTGAGGACAGTGCCGGTGGCGAGTCCGCGGACCGGCGTTCGGGTGAACCGCTCCAGCCACAGCTGGAGGCGGGGGCCTGCCCAGGCCTGAAGCGCGTTTTCCATCAGCTTCATGCCAAGCAGGAACAAAGCTAAGCCTGCGAGCACAGGCAGAATAATCGCATGCATCATGGCGAGATTCTCCTTTTCAAAGGCGTGTCGGATTTTTCGGTTTTCATCAATATATGTGATGGGGCAGACGAGCATGACAAGCTGGTCTTGAGAAGATTGGCTAGCAGGGCGGAGGCTGCCTGCCTTCACGCAAAGGATGGCTTAAATCTTATGTCAGCAGTATTCTTACATAAAAAGCGCAAACCGCGCCTAGAGCAAGGACACCCTTGGGTGTATAAAAGCGAAATTGAGCGTGTAGACGGCGAGATCGCTCCGGGACAATTAGTTGCGGTTCATACGCACACCGGTAAATATGTAGCGACAGGCTACTATAACGAAGCATCGCAAATTACGGTGCGCGTTGTCGCCTATCACCCGCTGGAGGAAATGACGACTGACTTTTTTATCGAGCGCTTTACGCAATGTTTGGCGCACCGTGAGCGGTTCGTGAAGGGAGCTGCATCGTACCGGCTCGTGTACGGTGAAGCGGATTTCCTTCCAGGGCTGATTGTGGACAAATTTGAGGGGACGCTCGTCGTCCAGATCCTTACGCTTGGCATGGACCGCTGCCGCGACCGTATCGTTGAAGCACTGGCGGCCGTTATGAAACCGGATGGTATCTACGAGCGCAGTGATGTGCCGGTTCGTGAGTTGGAAGGTTTGCAGCAGACGAAAGGCCTGTTGTACGGCACGTGTGAACGCCATGTCGATATTTTGGAGAACGGTTTGCGCATTCGCGTGGACATTGAAGAGGGGCAGAAAACCGGCTATTTCTTCGATCAGCGTGAGAATCGCGCCGCGATTGCGCCGCTCATGACCGGCTGGGGACACCGCAGCGGCATTGCACTGCAAGAGGTAGAAGGCAGCGGTTTGCAGCCTGTGAATGCCAACGGCAAAGTCGTCACGTTTCCGTATTGGGACGGCGCTACGGTGTTGGAATGCTTCTCGCATACGGGGAGTTTTACGCTCAATGCGTGCAAGTTCGGAGCCAAAAAAGTCACCTGTCTCGACATTTCCGAGCATGCGATTGAAAGCGCGAGAACGAACGTCGGGCTGAACGGCTTTGAAGATCGCGTCGAGTTCGTTGTCGCGGATGCGTTTGACTACTTGCGCACGCAAGTCAAAGGGCTGGATGAGCGCAAGCAGCGAGCTGCAGCGGGCAGCACGGGCAGCGCGAAAGTCGATACCTCGAAGCCGATCGCTGCTGGCGGCCGGACGTGGGATGTCGTCATTCTGGACCCTCCGGCGTTCGCCAAGACAAGAAGCGCCGTCGAAGGCGCCTGCCGCGGCTATAAAGATATTAATTTGCACGGCATGAAGCTCGTGAATGAAGGCGGCTATCTGGTTACGGCGAGCTGCTCCTACCACATGCATCCGGAATTGTTCCTGGAGACGATTCATGCCGCTGCGACCGATGCCGGAAAAATCCTGCGTCTCGTCGAGTTCCGCGCAGCCGGGATGGACCACCCGCGCATTTTGGGTGTGGATGAGGGGCATTATTTAAAGTTTGCGATTTTTGAGGTGCGCAGCAAAGCGTAGTGATCGTGAAGGTTGTCGGCAGCTGCGGGCTGCCAATGAACGGGCAAAGCTCTTATTTCGAGCTTTGCTTTTTTTCGCTGCAATGATAGAATAGAATATATGTTCCTATTTTTGGGATTTCCCCATCATCTACCACACTTAGTTCCGTTATGAATTATGATAGAATGGTAGAATCGATATCAGGGGTGCTGAAGATAACCGTAGATGGCAAGCGTGCATCACGGTTGATGCGAGGATAGAGGAGGCGCTGTATGTCTATACGATTTGTGATCGGCAGAGCCGGAAGCGGGAAAAGTGAACGCTGCCTGACGGAGATGAAACTTCAGCTGGCTGCGTCGCAGGAAGGAGCGCCACTCATTCTGCTCGTGCCGGAGCAAGCGACGTTTCAAGCGGAGCATGCGCTTGTGGCCGATCCCGCGATTCGCGGCATGATCCGAGCGCAGGTGCTGAGCTTTCACCGGCTGGCATGGCGCGTGATGCAAGAAGAAGGCGGCACAGCGCGCCTGCCGATTGACGATACCGGCAAGAAACTGCTGTTGACCAGCATTTTACATAAATATAAGGACGAGCTGCGCTTATTCGGTCATTCCGCCGAGCAAATGGGCTTTGTCGACAGGTTGAACCAACTGTTTACGGAAATGAAGCGGTACTGCGTCAGCGCTGAGTACTTGGCTAAGCATGAAAGCGGGCGTGCGGCGTCAGCTCGCGAAAGCGGTCTGCTGCGCAGCAAAATGCACGATATTCAGCTCATTTACCGGCAGTTTGAAGCGGAGCTTGCCCGGCAGTACTTGGACGGCGAGGATTATTTGACCCTGCTGGCCGAACAGGTGCCGGCATCGTCATATTTGCGCAGCGCCGAAGTTTGGATCGACGGTTTTCACGGGTTTACCCCGCAGGAATTCCAGGTGCTAGGTGCGCTATTTGCAGCGAGCAAGCAAGTGACGATTACCCTCTGTCTGGATCGGGAGCTGCAGGCTGGGGATGCGCCGGACGAACTAGATTTGTTTCACGGGACAGCGAAGACGATGGTGCGGCTGCAGGAGCTGATTCATCAGCTTGGCCTGGATGCGCCGGAGGTGATCGTGCTGGAGCCGGAAGTATCTCCGCGCTACGAAAGCGCTCCTGCGCTGGCCTACCTGGAGCGGCAGTTTGACCGACGCATTGGCGGTCGCGCCGCCAAGTATAAGGGGCGGGACGGCGAGAAGCTGAGCGATCAGCTGGTGATCCGGGAAGCGGTGCACAGGCGCGCAGAGGTCGAGGGAGCGGTTCGCGATATGCTGCGGCTCGTTCGCGAACATGGGGTCCGCTGGCGCGAAATGGCTGTCATGGTACGGAACATGGAAGGTTATCAGGATCTGCTGGACATGGTGCTGACGGATCAAGGAATACCGCACTTTTTTGACCAGAAGCGCTCTGTGCTGCATCATCCGCTCGTCGAGTTTATTCGTTCGGCGCTTGAGGTCGTGATGCACAACTGGCATTATGATGCCGTGTTCCGCTGTATCAAGACGGATTTTCTGCTGCCACTTGAAGCGAAGGATCATCGCGCAGACATGGATAAGCTGGAAAATTATGTGCTGGCTTTCGGTATTCAAGGCTACCGCTGGACGGATAACAAGCCTTGGACATATTCCCTGCGTGCCAATTTGGAGCAGGAGGAGCAGTCGCAGCCTTCAGATCATGAAGCGCAGCAGGCGATCCACCGCAGCCGCAACTGGGTCGCACAGCCGTTGCAGGCGTTTGCCAAACGATTGGGGCAAGCCCGCACGGTCAAGCAGCGCGTGGAGGCTGTATACGAGCTGCTCGTCGATGTGAACGCGCCCGATAAGCTGGAGATTTGGGGCCAGGAAGCGACGGAAGCCGGGCATCCGGAGAAAGCGCGTGAACACAGCCAGATGTGGGGCTCCATCATGGATATGTTCGATCAGTTGGTCGAAACGATGGGCGAAGACGAGGTGTCGGCCGAGCTGTTCAACTCGTTGATTGAAACCGGCATGGAGAGCATGAAGCTGGGACTTGTTCCTCCATCGATGGATCAACTGCTGATCGGCAGTATGGATCGAACGCGCTCAAGCGGTATTCGCTATGCGTACATTTTAGGAGTGAATGACGGTGTCATTCCTGCTCAGATGGAGGAAAAAGGCGTCCTGACCGAAGCCGAGCGCGAGACGCTGCTTGCTTCCGGTTTGCCGATGGCCGACGGGAGCCGGCGCAAGCTGCTGGACGAGCAGTTCATTATCTACACGTCGCTGACCGTGCCAGGGCGCAGGCTCTGGCTCAGCTATCCGCTTGCCGACGAGGAGGGCAAATCGTTGCTCCCTTCCGAGCTGATCAAGCAAATGCGCACTTTATTTCCAGGGACGGAAGCGCCTCTGCTGCTGGCGGAGCCGTCGCCGGAGCTGCCGCTTGAGGAGCAAGCGGAGTACCTTTCTCACCCTGTTCCGGCAATTGCTTATCTGGGGACGAGGCTCAAACATTGGATGCTGGGCGGCAAGCTGCCCGACTTGTGGTGGGAGGCGTACAATTGGTATGCCGATCATCCGGTGTGGCGTCCGCAGCTGCACACCTTGATTCAGGCGCTGCATTATACAAACGCAGAGAAGCGGCTGTCGGCATCGACGAGCAAGCTGCTGTACGGACAGCATTTAAGAGCCAGCGTATCACGCATGGAAAAATATGTCGCCTGTCCGTTCTCCCATTTCGTTTCTCACGGCCTCCGGCTGCAGGATCGCCATGTGTACCGACTGGAAGCGCCGGACATTGGGCAATTGTTCCACGCTGCGCTAAATCGTTTTGTGCAAGGGCTGCAGCAGGATCAGTTGGAATGGGGCGAGCTTTCGGCAGAGGCATGCATGGAGCGTTCGGCGGCTGTCGTGGACGAACTCACGCCGCGTTTGCAAAGCGAGATTTTGCTCAGCTCTAGCCGTTATGGGTATATTGCTCGAAAACTAAAGCAGGTGGTCGGCAAAGCCGTTGTGATGCTGGGCCAGCATGCCAAACATGGCAAGTTTGCGCCACTTGGACTTGAAATTGATTTTGGGCCGGGCAAAACGCTGCCGCCGCTCACATTCCAGCTGGAAAATGGCTGCACGATGGAAATTATCGGACGAATTGACCGTGTGGACCGTGCAGAAGGTGAGCAAGGCGTACTTTTGCGTGTCATTGATTATAAATCGAGTCAAACAGCGCTGCAGCTGTCGGAAGTGTATTACGGGTTGTCGCTGCAAATGCTGACGTATCTGGATGTCATTTTAACGCATGCCAAGACATGGTTAGGCGTCCAAGCGAAGCCGGCCGGGGTGCTTTATTTCCACGTGCACAACCCGATGCTGCAGCGTAAAAATGCGCTCTATTCGGACGAAGTCGAAAAAGAACTGTTCAAACGATATAAAATGAAAGGTCTTGTCACTGCGGATGCCGAAGTGGCGGGCCTGATGGATGATGAGCTGACGGTGCAAGCGGGTCATTCCCGGCTCATTCCGGTGGCGCTCAAGAAGGATGGCAGTTTCTATTCGACTTCTTCCGTGGCGACGGAAGAGCAGTGGGATACCTTGCGCCAGTATGTGCGCGGGCAGGTGAAGCGAATCGGCACCGATATTACGGACGGTCACGTTGAGATTGCGCCATTCCGTTTAGGGAAGAAAACAGCGTGCACGTTCTGCGACTATGCGTCAATTTGCCAAATTGACCCTTTGTTTGAAGGCAACGACATTCAGGTGCTGCGTCAGCCGTCCAAGGATCAGCTCTGGGCCGATATGGCGAGCAGGAGCGGCCATTCAGCTTGGCAGGAAGGAGGATTACCCGATGAATCAAGTTCAAGAGCCTAAACCGGCGGGCAGCACGTGGACGGACGACCAGTGGGATGCGATTACGTTAAAAGGTCAGCATATGCTCGTTGCGGCGGCGGCCGGCTCCGGCAAAACGGCGGTGCTGGTTGAGCGCATTATCCGCCGTATCTCGAATGAGTGGGAGCCGCTGGATGTGGATCGATTGCTAGTCGCGACCTTTACGAAGGCGGCGGCTTCGGAAATGAAGCACCGGATTCGGGAAGCGCTCGAGAAAGAACTGGTTAAGCAGCCGAACTCGCAGCATTTGCGCAAGCAGCTTGCCTTGATGGGCAAGGCGTCGATCACGACGCTCCACTCGTTCTGTCTTGAGGTGGTTCAGCGGTATTTTAGCCTGATTCAGCTGGATCCGGGCTTTCGCATCGCCAATGAGACGGAGGCGGATCTGCTCCGGCAGGATCTGCTCGGCGAGATGCTGGAGTCCTATTACGCATTGAGCGGTGAAGACAGCGCGTTTTGGCGGTTAGTCGATTCGTTCAGCGGTGAACGGAACGACAGCGCTATTATGCAGCTGATTCAGAAGCTGTACGATGTATCGCGCAGTCATCCTTGGCCGGAGCATTGGCTGCGGACGACGGCTTCGATGTTCGGCCAGGCGTCACAGGAAGGAACGGAGGGCGTGACAGCCGAGCAAGAGCTTCATGCGGCACTGCCGCTCGTTGCGGCGTCTTCGGCAGCAGTCGATTTTGCGCTGTGGGAGGATAGCTTGAAGCGCGATTTGTCGCTGGAGCTGCAAGGTGCGGCGGATCTGCTGCAGCAGGCGCAGGCGATCGCCGATAGTCCTGGCGGGCCCGCGCCGTACCTGGACAATTTGCGCGAGGATTTGGAACTCGTTCATAATTTATTGGAAACGATTGAATATCCGTGGTCCGTTTTGTATCGCGGGTTCCAGACGGTTGAATTTGGCAAGCTGAAAGCCTGCAAGGGCGACGGGTACGATAAGGCGCTGCAAGAGCAAGTCAAAGAGCTTCGCAACAAAGCCAAAGACGGCATTAACAAGCTGAAGGAAGAACTGTTTGGGCGAACGCCGGAGCAGTTCCAGCAGGAAGTGGCGGATATGGCGCCGCTGCTCCATACGCTTGTTGATTTGGTCGTCGATTTTGGCGATCGGTACCAGCAAGCAAAAGCGGAAAAAGGATTGATCGATTTTGCCGACCTGGAGCATTACTGCTTGCAAATTCTCAGCGCGCCAGGCTCAATGCCGGGAGAGCTAATTCCTTCCGAGGCGGCGGAAGCCTACCGCAGACAGTTTGCGGAGGTATTGCTCGACGAGTATCAGGATACGAATCGCGTACAGGAAGCCATCGTAGAATTGATCTCAACTGCGAGGCCGGGGAACCGGTTTATGGTCGGCGACGTGAAGCAGAGCATTTACCGGTTCCGTTTGGCGGAGCCGGGGCTCTTTATGGAGAAATACAAGGCATACACCTCGGATAAAAATGCGATGAAGCTCCCGGCGGCAGCGGGCGGACGAATCGATCTCGCGCGGAATTTCCGCAGCCGGGTGGAAGTCGTGGACGCGGTTAACTTTATTTTTAAGCAAGTGATGAACGAGACTGTCGGCGAAATTTCCTATGATGAGCGTGCGGAATTGGTTTATGGCGCAGGGTATCCGCCTTCGGCCTCAGATTGTGCAGTAGAGCTCATGCTGATTGATCGCGGTTTGGATGCGGGAGCAGAGAAGGAGCACGAGGGTGCTGAAGACGGCGATATCGATGATGCGAGCGATGGTCAGGATGGTGCCGGCGATCCGGCTGCGGAAGCGCAGGAGCTGGAGACGGCGCAGCTTGAAGCACGTACGATCGCGAAGCAGATTAAGGAACTTTTAGGACAAGGCGGAAGGCCGAGGTTCCAAGTGTTCGATAAGCGAACCGGCGGGGATCGTCCGGCTACGTACCGGGATATTGTGATTTTGCTGCGCGCCACGCAAGCGTGGTCGCCAATTCTAATCGATGAGCTCAAGAAGCAGGGCATTCCGGCCTATGCGGAGCTAAGCACCGGGTACTTTGCGGCAACGGAAGTGGAAGTGATGCTTTCCTTGCTCAAAGTGATCGACAATCCTTTTCAAGACATTCCGCTTGCCGCAGTTTTGCGTTCTCCGATCGTCGGACTGCATGCGGAGGAGCTCGCACAGATTCGAGCGATCGACAAATCCGTTCCGTTCTATGAGTCGGTCTGCAGTTGGGTGCAGCAGGGCGCTGAGCAGGAACAGGGGGAGCTGTATGCGAAAGTGACCTCGTTCCTCGTGCAGCTTGAAGCCTGGCGTGATGAAGCGCGGCAGGGCTCGTTGGCGTCGATGATTTGGGGCATTTTCCGGACGACGGGCTACTACAACTATGTTGGCGGCTTGCCTGGCGGCAATCAGCGGCAAGCGAATCTGCGCGCGCTGTATGACCGGGCCAAACAGTACGAGAGCACGTCGCTGCGCGGCTTGTTCCGCTTCCTGCGCTTTATTGAGCGGATGAAGGAAAGCGGCGGCGATCTGGGTACGGCGCGGGCCCTTGGCGAGCAAGAGGACGTTGTGCGCATTATGTCCATTCATAAGAGTAAAGGGCTTGAATTCCCTGTCGTTTTTGTGGCGGGCATGTCCAAAATGTTTAATCAGCGCGATTTGAACGAGCCGTTCCTGCTACATAAAGAGCTGGGCTTCGGTCCCCGTTATGTCGATACGCGTCTGCGTGTCAGCTACCCGACGCTTCCATTGCTCGCGATTAAGAAAAGATTGAAGCTGGAGATGCTGGCCGAAGAAATGCGTGTGCTCTACGTTGCCCTGACGCGGGCGCGGGAGAAGCTGTATCTCGTCGGCACCGTCAAGTCGCTGGACAAGCTGCTGCGGAACTGGGGGCGGATGCTGACCCGGCGTGAGTGGTATTTGCCGGATTTCGAGCTTGCCAAAGCGAAAAGCTATCTGGACTGGGTAGGACCGGCCGTGCTGCGGCATCCGGATGCAGCGGCGTGGCGTGAGCGTATCGGCATCTCGAACGATACTTCGGACGTCCGCCTGTTGAAGGACGGCTCGGCGTGGCGGGTGTCCGTCCATACGCCGGAAAGCTTGCTATTCGAGGATGAGGCAGCCGAAGCTGACGATGTCCCTGATCTTATGCGGCTGGAAGCACTTCGGGCAGGGGAGCATGTGCAGACTGAGGGGAAATGGCAGGCACAGCTTGAAGCTAACCTTTCCTGGCAATATGCGTTCTCGGAGGCGTCCAAGCGGTTTGCCAAGACGACCGTTTCCGAAATGAAGCGGCTCTCGGAGCTAAATCGCCTTTCTGCTGAACAGGAGTTTCCGGCGGCGCTTGGTCAGGCGTTGGAAGCGACAAAGGTGAAGAGGGGGGCGCCGGGTACAATTTGGCGAAGACCCAAATTCATGAGCGACAAGAAGCTGACGGCTGCGGAAATCGGTACGGTGGTGCATGCCGTGATGCAAAATCTTACGCTGGACAGCAAGCCGACGCAAGCCGGCATTGAGGCGACGCTGGATGAGATGCTGCGTAAACAGACGCTCACGCCTGCGCAGCGGGAAGTGGTTGACATCCCGGTTATGCTGACGTTCTTTGATACGCCGGTTGGGCAGCGCATGCTGGCTGCCCGGAACGTGCAGCGCGAGGTGCCGTTCAGCTACGGCTTGCCGGCCGGGGAAGTATACGGCGATGATGATCCGGCTTTCCAAGGAGAAACCGTCCTGATTCAGGGGGTCATTGACTGTCTGTTTGAAGATGAGCTGGGCCTCGTGCTCGTCGATTACAAAACGGATGCGGTTCGGGGCAGCGGCGACGAGGAGCTCAAGCAGCGGTATGAGAAGCAAATTTCACTGTATGCGCGCGCGGTTGAACAGATTTGGAAGCGGCCTGTGCGCGGCAAGTTCTTGTACTTTTTTGACGGTGCGAGATTGCTGGAAATGTAAAAAGGAGGAGAACGCTATTCGTATTTTACATACAGCGGATTGGCATTTTGGCAGAACGCTGGAAGGCCGCAGCCGGATGGAAGAGCAGGTCGCTTTTATGGACGAGCTTGTGGATGTGGTGCGCCATGAGCGTGTCGATGTTGTGCTGATTGCAGGCGACATCTACGACAGCGTCAACCCGCCGGCTGCAGCGGAGCAGCTGTTCTATGAAGGCATAGCGAGATTGTCGGATGGCGGCATGCGACAGGTCGCCGTCATTTCCGGCAACCATGATCACCCCGATCGGCTTGCGGCTTCGGGGCCGCTTGCCGCTGCACAGGGTATAACGTTGGTCGGTTCGCCAATCTCCGAGTGCTTGTCAATCGGCGTCAGTCGTACCGGTGAGCTGGCGCGCGTGATTGCACTGCCGTATCCGTCGGAATCCCGGTTGAAAGAGTTACTGTCCGATGTTGCCGATGAAGAATTGCTGCGGGGCCAATATTCCGATAAGGTGGCTTCGCTCATTCGCAGGCAAGCCCTTTCTTTTGAATCGGGTACAGTCAACTTGCTGATGAGCCATCTTTATGTATTGGGCGGCCAAGAGACGGAATCGGAGCGTCCGATTCAAGTCGGCGGCGCCTATACCGTCGATACGACGGCACTGGATTGCGGCGCACAGTATGTGGCGCTGGGACACCTGCACCGCCCGCAAATGGTGAAGGCGGCATCGCCCATGCGGTACAGCGGTTCGCCGCTGGCGTACAGCTTCTCGGAAGCGGGGCAGGCGAAGTCGGTGACGCTGCTTGATTTGGCGCCGGGGCAGGTGGCGGAGCCGCAAGAGATTTTTCTGACTTCGGGCAGGTCCTTAGTCAGCTGGAAAGCGAAAGAAGGCATTGGCCAAGTCTATCAGTGGCTGGATGAGAAACGCGATGCCAATGCCTGGATTGATCTGGAGATATCCATGACGTCTGCAATGTCGATGGAGCAGATTCAGTCGCTGCGGAAGGCGTATGACGGCTTCATTCATATTCGTCCGATCTATCCGGAAATGGAAGTGGCCCGGATTGCGCTGCCGAAGAAGGCGCTCTCGATGGAGGAGCATTTTACAAGATTCTATGCAAGGCAGACAGGGGGCGCACAACCAGAACCGGAGCTGGTGCGGCTATTTCTGGAGCTGCTTGAGGATGGTGCAAGGGAGGAAGCATCCGGCGAATAGGGGAGTTATCCGAAAGGGATGACTGTGGATAACTTTGGCCCGAGAGCGGATGAATGGAAAGGAAGGAGGGACGTCATGCGTCCGGTTCAATTACAAATGTCCGGGTTACAGAGCTACCGGGAACTGCAGACGATTGATTTTAGCCGGTTGATCGATGCGGGGGTTTTCGGAATTTTCGGACCTACGGGCAGCGGCAAGTCCTCGATTCTCGATGCGATTACGCTGGCGCTTTACGGGAAAGTAGAGCGGGCGAGCGGAGGCACGCAGGCGATTATGAACCATGCGGAAACGACGTTGTTCGTTTCTTTTACCTTCGAGCTGACGAATGCGGCGGGCTCCGCACGATATAAGGTCGAGCGCCAATTCAAGCGGGGAACGGAGCTTTCGATCAACGGCACGATTGCGCGTCTTGTCCGCATAGCGGATGGAGAGACCGTCGTACTGGCGGATAAGGCAGGCGAGGTGAACCAGCAGGTTCAGCATATTTTGGGGTTGTCGATGCAGGATTTCACGAGAGCGGTTGTACTACCGCAAGGGAAGTTCGCGGAGTTCCTGACGTTGACGGGCAAAGACCGCAGGCAAATGTTGCAGCGGTTGTTCCATTTGGAGTCCTACGGCGACCAACTAAGCCAGAAAGTGAGCTCCAGGGTAAAAGAAACGGACAGCAGCGTCAAGCAGCTCGCTGCCGAGCAGCAAGGGCTTGGAGATGCATCTGCGCAGGCGCTGGAAGATGCCAGGCGCAAGCTGGAGGAAGCCGAGCAGGCAGAGGCTCAGAGCCGTTTTCATGTGGCGGAGCAAGAACGTGTCTATGAGGAGCACAAGCTGATCCAAGGTTGGCAGTCGGAAGCTGAAGGCTTGGAAAGTCAGCAGCGGAAGCTGCAGGAGAGCGAGCCGTCTATCAAGGAAAAAGAAGTGTTGCTGCAACTCGCTGAGAAGGCGCAGCAGGTACAGCCCTTCTTGGCGCAGCATGACCTGGCGGTGAAGGAGATTGCGGCGGCCGAAGCCAAGCAGCTTGAGACGACCGAAGCTCTTAAGCAGGCTGAGCAGGCGTATTCTGGCGCTGCTCAGGCAGCGGAACAGGCACAGCAGGAGCTAAGCGCGCAGGAAGGCCCGCTGCTGCTGCGTCTGGACCAATTGGAGCAGGCGCGCGTGCTGGCGCAAGAGCTAAGCGGCTTGCAGCAGCAAATGCAGGCGGTAACCGCGCAGCGGAAGGAAGCCGGCGATGCTTGGGGCAAAGTCCAAGCGAAAATCGGCAAAGCGCAGGAGACGAAGCAAAAAGCGCTTGCCAAGCAAGCGGATCTCAAGGCGCAGCTTGGCGGGATTGGCACGAGTGCAGCGACCCGTCAGATGCTGCAAGCGGCGGTTCAAGCCAAGCGATCGATTGAGCAGCAGAACGAGCAGAAGCTGGAAATGGAGTCACATCAGGCTGCGAAGCAGATGGCGTTTGAAGCCGTGTTGGCGAGGGAAGCAGCATTTGGGGAAAAGCAAGACGCCTTGGGCCGCCGCCTTGTTTCCTGGCGGAGCGAGGCTGTGTCCGCCAGGGAGCGGATGCAAAGCGGGCTTGCCGCTCTTTCCCGACTGCTCAGCGGTTTTCAGACATGGCTGGACGAAGAACGCAAACGGTGGAAGCGGCAGGAGCGCCACGCGCTGGCTGAGCTTCTGGCCAGCGAGCTGCGCGACGGTGAACCTTGCCCGGTGTGTGGTTCGACTGACCACTCCCCTGTCAAGGTAGGGGTTACCGCACAGTTGCCGGCTGTGTCGCGAGAAGATGAGCTTCAGCTTGCCGAACAGTTGCTGCTGCAGGTTCGGGAAGGGCAGTATTCAGTTGCCCAATTGGATCGGAAGCAGGAAGCGTTATGGCAAGAGGCTGTTGCGCTGGGCATGCGTTGGGAGAACAACGTGGATGCCTCGGCCGCTGGCGATGAGCTGTTGGCACGGCATGAAGCTGCGGCGGGTCATGCGGACTTGTTAGAGGCGCCCGTCAATGGAGAGACGGAAGCGGAGGTCGCTTCGGTTGCGGCGTGGCAGCGCGTTTGGCGGGCCGCTAAATTGGAGTTAGACGATTTGGGTAGCGCATGGGAACAACTGGAATATTCATTCGGAGAGCTTCAACGCGTGCAGCGAGCGCTGGAACAGGAAGCCGTGCTGCTGCAAGCGCAAAAGGAGACGGCGCTGGCTGCGTTGGAAGAAGCGAAAGCGAATGCTTTGCGTATTCGGGTATCACTGGAGGCGCAGCGCAGCGAGTGGATACGGACGTATGCAGGCCTGGATTGGCAGCAGGCGGACCAGCAGCTCGAGGAGCTGCTCGCCAATGAGCGGCTGGCCGAGGAACTGCGCGGACGAATTGAGAAAAGCGTGCCGTTTCTCGAGGAGCTGCAGGCGAATCTTGAGGCTTTGCAGCGCACGGCGCAGGAGCAGGACCGCCTCGCGCTCCAACTCGATGAGCGCTTGCAGGGGCTCGCACAGTTGGCTGCCGACAAGACGCGACAGCTCGAAGCGCGCGCCGGCGGCGCGGACGTGGCGCAGCTGATCGCGGAGGAGACCGCCGCGCTCGAACGTCTGCGCCGGCGTGCGCAGACGACCAAGCTTGCGCACGCGGATGCGCAAGCGGCGCAGTCCCAGGCGGCGCAGCGCGCCAGCGCCGCCGCCGAAGCCGCTGCCGCCGCGGCGCGGCAGCTGGCGCAGGCCGAGCGCGCGCTGCGCGCCGCGCTCGAGGCGAGCGGCTTCGCGTCGCGCGAAGCCGCCGCAGCGGCGGCGCTGGCGCCTGAGCAGCGCCG
>NZ_RXHU01000048.1 GCF_003955665.1 Paenibacillus whitsoniae | reverse complement strand
CTCACACCCTCACACCCTCGCCCACTGCCAACCGCAATCACCGCATTCTCCGTTTGCGGGAGAGCTTATTCAAAGCCTTGCCGCCGCCGCCGACGGCATGCTGCTGCTTGGTGCCGGGACTTTCAATGGCGGAGTTCGTACCGCCCGTACTATAACGACCTGCACCGCTTGCGATCTGGGTGGCGGAGGCTCCCTTGGCACGCTTCGGCAGCTTCACGATCTGGTCGTTCAGCACCACGATAATTTCCTTGCCGTGACGATGCATGCCCTGGATCGACGTGCCGGATACGGGGCCGCCTTTACAGCTTTTGAGCAGAATATTCTTCGCTTTTCCGTTGGCGCCGACGCTTTGCTGCTGCTGTGTGTACGGAGATTTGATCGCGGCGTTGCTGCCTGCGGCGCTGCTGCGGCCTGCTCCACTGGCGATCTGGGTCGTGTTGGGCGCGTTCGTGTACTGATGGTTGACGACGAAGACGAGCCGGTCTACGCCCGTCATCGGTGCGTGCGTGATGATGCGCCTGCGGCCTTTTTGAATAATAATCGTGACCCGATCATCTTTCATCTGGATGGACCTCCCTGACAGGTTATCTCTTAAGTATATGTCCAGCAGCCGCTTTGGTAAGGGACAATCGTCATATGGAGGGGCGCAGCGTGCCTATCTATTCAGTCCATTTCCGGCCTTCGGCTCCACCGGGCAATATCTTTGCGGCGGTATACACTCAGGGCAAGACCGATTGCAATGAACTGCATGACCACTAGGGAACCGTTGAAGCTGACAAAGGGCAGCGAAAACGAGCTAAGCGGAGCAAGCCCCACGGACATGAGCATATTCCAAAGATACTGCACGGCGATGATGGTGAGGAGCGCGGAGACCATTGCTTTGCCGTAGTCGTCCTGCACAGTCCTGGCAACTTGGATGCTACGCTGGATCAACATCAGGATCATCAGCACCAGACAGATACCCGCCAGCCAACCGAAGCAATAGATGAGAAAAGGAAACATCATACTTTCCTGCAAATTGGGCAGGGTGGAGAGTTGGGCGCCAAACCCGTGTCCTTGCCAGCCAGCGGACTGAATCGCGAGCTTGGAATGTGCGATCATATAATTCTCCCCATCAGGGGCTGTACTCGGTCTAATCCATGCAAGGAAATTTTGTCTGGCATTGGCATGGGTAGAAAGCTTCAAGAGAAAAATGCCGACTGCCACCACAACGAGACTTAGATGCGCAAGCAAAACCGCGGCAGACTTCTTCAAAATTACAACCAATGTCATCCCACCGATGAGAAGCAACACGAAATTCATGATGGAGTGGGCGTAGAGCAGCAGGATAGCGGGTACCCACAAAACGCCTGCGGTAAGCCAAACATGACGAATCGCCCTATTCCTGAAAGGTTCTCCAGTGCCGGAAGGTATCGGCTTTGACCAGATCCCGGCTAACGCAATCAGAAACACGTAGGGGGAGAGGAAGACTGGATTGAGATGAAATGGAGGAATATTGATAATGCCTCGAAGTCCATTCATGGTCGTAGAGGTGACGAGCCCATAAACAAGCAGCGCAAGCATCCCCACATACATCCCCCATGCATACTTCGCCCATTTCGAGTAATTGCTGAACCCGATCCCTAGCATCAGACATCCGCCAACGGTGAAGTAAAAAATTTGCTTCAAATGAAATGCCCCCAGACGGGCGCGACCATCCATCGCCTGATACGCAGAAAAAACAGCAACCAACCCAACCAACATCAGCAAAGCAATCAACCCGAGCATGCCCCAGTCGACACGAGGCCGGTGTGCACGATTGAGCTGCTCCCCGATAATTTCGGGCGATCCCATTCGCCGAATCGCCTCTCTCACCGCCGTATCCCTGTCGTCCCCTTGCGCCAACCTGTCTTCAATCAGCTCCTCCAGATGGGTTTCCAGTTCCCGGCACACGCCCTGATGAACCTCTCTCGCCCGAATTTCGGAACACACCTTCTTGAGAAAAAGCCGAATTTCTTCGTGATTCCGATAAACGCTCATACACGACCCTCCCCAAGAACACGATCTACCGTATTGCGGAACAGCTGCCACTCTTCCTTTTTGACTTGAAGCTCGGCCTTGCCTTGCTTGGTTATGCGGTAATATTTGCGTTTGCGGCCGTCTTTCTCATCCCAGTAGGACTCGACGAAACGCTCGGACTCTAACGCATGCAGAATCGGGTAGAGTGTTCCTTCTTTTAACGTGAAGATGCCGTCGGAGGCGCGCTCCATTTCCTTCGTCATCTCATAGCCGTACATATCGCTGCGGTTTAAAAGCGTCAAAATCAAAATAACCGTGCTGCCTTTCATCAATTCTTTATTAGGCTTCATCCAAGCTCAGCTCCTTTTTACGCATATACATTCTAATTCGATGCATCGAATATCTAGGTATTGGTATACAAGGAACTCTTCTCCCAGGCAACTGGGAGAAAGCAGCGAACGCCAAAAAGAAACAGCCCTTCGCGGGCTGCTTCTTTCCCTTACTCTACCTGCGTTTCCTCAATCCATGCCGTGCGCTTCGCCCGCAAGCCGGCAAGTTTGGAATCGGCCGTCGCGTGCTCCGACTGGAGCTGGCGAACGACGGTCCGCACCTGATGAAGTGCGCGCAATGTCTGCTCCTGTGAGCTCTGAATGCGCCCTTGGACGATCCAGTCGGTGATGAGTCCGTCGAACCAGTAATCGGCCATTTTTAACGTATCGCTAATGTCAATCTGAATGTCGATGCTGCGCTGCACATCCTTCAATTCTTCGCGGAAATTGCGGAGTTGATGATTGGCATTTTGAATAAACGTCTTCGCTTCGTCCACATAGCTGTGCTTTTTATGCGTGCTAATCATCCCGCCGCCGCCCCATGTATCCCATTTGCCCCAGCTTTCCGCTTTCTCCAGCTTCTCCGAGGCGGCTTCGAGCGAGCTCATAACGCCTT
>NZ_RXHU01000047.1 GCF_003955665.1 Paenibacillus whitsoniae | reverse complement strand
CCCTCCACGATCCGGTTGCTGAGCAGAATGAACGCGACCAATATCGGCAAAATCGAGATCATCAGCGTCGCGCCGATCGCGCCCCAGTCGGTCGTGTACTGCCCGACGAAGTTCTGGACGCCGACGGTGAGGGTTTTGTATTTTTCGGAGGAGATGAAGGTGTTCACGAAAATAAATTCGTTCCAATTATAAATCATGTTAATAATAAACGCCGTTGATAGCACGGACGCGGTCATCGGCAGCGTGATGCTGAAGAAGAGACGGTTCACCGAGCAGCCGTCCATCACGGCAGCCTCCTCGACCTCGCGCGGCAAGGTGGTATAGAAGCCGAGCATGATCATAATCGTAATCGGCAGGTTAAACGCGACATACGACAAGAGGATCGATAGCGGATGGTTCGTCAGGTGCAGCTTTTGGAATAAGCTGAACAGCGGGATGAGCGTAGAATGCACGGGAATCATCAGACCCAGCATGAACAGCCCGAGCACGAGCGACTGCAGCTTCCACTTCATCCGCGTGAGCGCGAACGTTACGAGGCTGGCGAGCAGGACTGTGGCGCCGACAGAGACGACCGTCATCCAGACGCTGTTCCAGAAGTAGCTGTCGATATGCCCCAGCGTCCACACCTTCTGATAATTTTCCCAACGGAACTTCTCCGGGAAGGCGAAAGGCGCCAAGTTGAAAATTTCCTCATTATTTTTCAAAGAGAATAACAGCAGCCACATGAGCGGCACGAGCTGGATGATGGCGACAATCGTCAGCATGGCGTACAAAAGGCCGTAGCCAATTCTTCCCGCCAGTCTGCCGGGTGAAGCGAGCGCCTGAGGTTTGGATTGGACTGTTTCCATGTGCATCGGGTTCGGCAGCCCCTTTCTTTTAGGAATATTGGATGTCGTCTTTGGACGCCGTCGCTTTGCGAATGAGCCATGTCACGACGAGGCAGATCAGAAGCAGGAAAAAGCCGATCGCGCTGGCATAGCCGAAGTCGTAGCCTTTGAACGCTTTGCGGTACATGTACGAAGCCATCACTTCGCTCGAGCCGTTCGGTCCGCCGCCTGTCATCACATAGATCAGGTCAAAATATTTCAAAGACCCGACGACCGCCAGCACGACGGTCACTTTCATGACCTCCGCGATCAGCGGGAGGCGAACCGATACCGCGATGCGCCATGGGCTCGCGCCGTCAATGCGCGCCGCTTCGATGAGCGAAGACGGGACATTTTTCAACGCCGCGTAGTAGATCAAAATATAAAACCCGGCATACTGCCACAGAATCGGCAGAAAAATCGCGTAGAGCACGATAGACGGATCAGACAGCCATTCCGGTGTATGCGTAACCCCCAAGAACGACAGGATATGATTCATAACCCCGTTCGTCGGGTGGAATATTTTCAACCATAATTGGGCGATCGCGACGGAGGAGAGCAGCATAGGAATCAAATAAATTTTGCGGAACACGTTCGCTCCGCGCAGATTGGCCGACAGCACGAGAGCGACCAGCAAGTACACAAGCAAAGCCAGTGTCGAAAACACAGCCAGCAAAAACGAATGCTTCGCACTGCTCCAAAACAGCGGATCACGAAGCAGCTCGATATAATTATGCAAACCGATGAAGCTCATTTTGCCGACGCCGTCCCATTTCATCAGCCCGTAGTAGCCCGTCATGACGATCGGCATATAGATCAGGGCCAGCAGCAGGAACAAGGACGGTATGACATAGAGCGCAATCATGGACTTGTTGGACATCACTTTATCCATCGCAGGCACTTCCCTTTCTTCTTCCGATATAGCAAAAGGACATACCGCTCGCAAGGGATATGTCCTTTCGCGTATCGTTCGTATTCGGCAGGCGGCGGTTGGCTGTCAGCTATTTGGCTTCTTTCGCCAGCGCGTCCTCATGATTTTTGGCAAACACTTCCGGCGTCACCGCTTTGCCGAACAACGCCTGAATCATGTTCAGGTGCACCTCGGCGGAAGCCGGCTTCATCTGCACATCCGCGAACAACGTGATGTTGCTTGCCTTGTTCAGCTCGTTGAGCAGGTCGATGTACATTTTCGGCAGGTTCACTTTGGATGTATCGACTTTCGTTGCCGGAATGACACCCGCTTCGGTGATCGCGTGCTCGCCCCACTTCTGCACGAAGAAGGAGACGAATTTCTTGGACTCTTCTTTCACCTTCGAGTTGTTCGCGACGAACAAGCCGACGCCCGGACCGCCAACCCAGCTGTCCATGTTGCCTTTGCCACCGTCTACCGTCGGGAATTTAAAGAATCCGATCTGATCCTTGAACGCCTGCGGCACATCCTTGTTTGTCGTGTAGTTCGGCAGTTCCCACGTGCCCATCATGTACATCGCGGCTTTGCTGTTCATGAATTCGGCTTTGCCTTCATCGTTGCCGAGACCGTTGAAGCCTTTATTGAACGCGTTCATATCGACAAGCTGCGAAATTTCCGAAGCGGCGCGAACGAGGCTCGGATCATTAAAAGATCCTGTGCGATCGATCGCCTTTTTCAGCGTTTCCGGTCCGCCGATACGGTCAGCGAGGTACATGTACCAGAGGGACCCTGTCCAGCGGTCCTTATTGCCGAGGGCAATCGGTGCGACGCCGCCTGCGCTCAGCGTTTTCACGATATTTTTAAATTCATCGTAGGTCTTGGGCGGGCTCAGGTTATACTTGGCAAAAATCGCTTTATTGTAATACACCGGCACGATGTTCAGCTCTACCGGCAAACCGTAGGTTTTGCCGCCGAACGCGTAAGCATCCGTGGTGCCTTTGACGAACTTGTCTTTGAGATCGCCTTGCAGCAGGTCGTCCAGCGGCGCGAACATGTCACCTTTCACATACGGATCCATGTATCCGGCAGCCCATGTGAAGCCGACATCCGGCAGTGCGTTCGACGTCGAAAGCACCTTCATTTTATTTTTATACTGCTCGTTCTCCAGCACTTCTTGCTCAATCGTGACGTTCGGGTTCAACGTCTGATATTCTTTAATGATATCGTTTACAATTTTGTTTTGCGTAGCGGAATTACCGGCCGGCCAGAGGTGCATCATCTTGATGGTGACTTTTTTAGCGGGTTGTGCACTTGCGGCGTCGGTTGCTTTCGCAGTCTCCGTGGCAGCTGTCGTTGCGCCTGCGCTATTTGTGGAACTGGAGCTCGAGCTGGAGCACCCCGTCAATGTCATCGATAGACCTAGCGCTGCCGTCAGCGACCATGTAAGCGTTTTTCTAACCATGTCTTGTTCCCCCTCAATCAATTGTGTGCTACGTGATTTATTGTAGCGCTTACATTGGGATCGCAGGGAGTAACAGCCATCGGGAAATGTTCCACTATTTTGAGGTTTCGGTGGGATCCTCGATTGGCGTCTTCCCGTCCTGCGCGGTCAGCTTCCGGTATTGATTTGGACTCGTCCCCTCGTACTCCTTGAACAATTTGATAAAATATTTCGAGGTCTGATACCCGACCTGCTCGGAAATGTCCGCAATGGTCAATCGCGTCTGCAGGAGAAGCTCCTTGGCCTTCTGAATCCGGCTCCGTGTGACGTACTCGCTGAATGTAATGCCGGTCTGCTCTTTGAACAGCGCGCTAAAATAGCTCGGATTCAGGTGGATATGACCGGCCACCTCGCTCATGCCAAGCGGCTCCTGCAAATGCTCCTCGACGTATTGCATCGCCTGACGGACTGGAGCGCTGTAGATTTTCTCCTCCGTCTTGGCTTGCATGAGCAGGGGATCGACCATCTTCTCCATCGCTTCCACACGGCCGCGCTCTTCTTCGATGCGCAGCGCCTGCTCCACCGCTTCCAGCAGCCGTTTCTTCTGCACAGGTTTCAGCAAGTAGTTGACGACGCCCAGCTCAATGGCAGTTTGGGCATACTCAAAATCGGGATGGCCCGAGATAATAATGGCCACAGGTTTATGACCGAAGCTCCTCGCGCCTTCGACAAGCTGAAGCCCCGACATTTCCGGCATGCGAATGTCGGTGATGAGCAGATGAACGTGACGCGTTCTTAGCACCTCCAGCGCTTCCGATCCGCTTATGCTGGTGAGTATTGTATAGCGTCCAATCGACCACGCTTCCAGACTTTTGCGGATGCCATCCCGGGTTAGCGGTTCGTCATCTACGATAAGAATGGTTTTACCGGATGGAATCATCGTCATCCTCCTTATACATCGGTATGTCAAAGCTTACGCTCGTTCCTTGCTGCGGGGCGCTCGTGACGGATAATCCCCGGTATGCGCCGTCGGCGGCTTCCGGGTAGTAAAGCTTGAGGCGCCGCTGGACATTCGCCATCGCCATGCCTTTACCTCTACCGGTCGGGGTATCGGCTCCACCGCGATCCATCGCCGTTTTCAGCGCATGCAGCGTGTGATTGTCCATCCCCGGCCCGTCGTCGCGAACAGTGACGCGTAGCTCTTCGGGACGTTCGGCGGCCGGTTCTACGCGAATTGCGACCAGGCCTTCGCCGCTTTTGCCCTCCACCCCGTGCAAAATCGCATTCTCCACCAGCGGTTGAATAAGCAGCTTCGGGATGTGAACGTTGCTGTAGGCGTCGTCGCAATCGATTTCCCAGGCAAGGCGCGAGCCGAAGCGTACGCTCATGATGCTGAGATACCTTTTGATATGCTCCAGCTCATCGCTCATCGTCACCCATTCATCCTTGTTCGGATTCCCGATCACGTACCGGAACAAATCGGACATCGCGACCACGAGATCGGCCAGCTCTTCCTCGTCTTTGTCCTGCAAAGACCAATACAGCGCTTCCAGCGTGTTATACAAAAAATGCGGATCAATCTGCGCCTGCAAAGCTTGCAATTCCGTCCGACTCTGGATGATTTCCTTCTCGTACACGAGCTTGATCAGCCGGTTCATGTTGTCCACCATCTGGTTGTACGTCATGTTCAGGTCATTCAACTCTGTCGTATACGACTTCGTCAAATTCGGCGTCAGCACCCCTTGCCGCGTGTTCCGCATCGCGCGCATGAGCCGGAGTATCGGCCGCGTAATCATCATGGAGAGCACAAAGGACAGCAGGATAAAGAGGAGAAGCCCGATCGCCCCGGAGACGATAATCGCCCAGCGCAGTACGGAAATCCCGTCGGAAATATCGCTGACCGGATATAGGATCATCAGCGTCCAGTCCGTCTGCTCGGAGGGCTGCTTGACGAGCATGTACCGCTTTTGCGCGAGGGTCACTTGCTGGGCGTCGCGCTGGAGCAGTTCCTTCGTGTCAATGCCCTCGGGACCGACAGGAACAATCGAATTGCCCGCGCTGTCCGCAAGCAGCATCAGCTCCTGGTAGCCGGTGTCCGACAGCTTGCTTTGCAAATCAAAATAGCTGCGATTCATCCGCACCATCAGGTAGCCGCCGTTCGAGAACCAACGGTCAATTAGATTGATGCGGCGAATCGCCAATACCGAACTGGGATCCGCCGGATCGCTGCCGATCCAGACTAGCCGACCTTTTTCCTTGTCGGCTTGGGCAATCCACTGCGGCGGGATACGGTCCGTCAACTTCGTCTCGTCCAGCGGGAACATCCGCGCGTAGCTCGTCGAGTACAGCTCGACACTGGTGACGCCGCTGTACGCCTGGATGTGGTTCGCTATTTTCATCAGCGCTTGGCGCTCGCTGAAGCTCACCGGGTTGCCCTGCACCGCAGCGAGAAAAAGCTGCTGCAAATACGCATCATTCACCGCCTGCAGGGTGAGCGTATCGATCTGCGTGATAAGCGCTTCCAAGCGGCCGTTCGCTTGGGAAGCGATTTGTTTCATCTGCGCCTCCGCCTTCGTGTTCAACAGCGTCGACACGGAATTATACGTGACGATTCCCGCGCAGACGAGAACGATCATCATGACGGACACAAATCCGGCCAACATCTGATTGCGCAGCGTGTTAAATTGGGCGACTTTTTGCCACATGCGGCGTTCCCCTCTTTGCTTCGATAGATAGGCATGTCATTTATGACTTTTATGTCTTTTATGCCACATCATACTACAACGTCAGGGATCTGGCTATGCGACTTTTTCGGGAAATGGTGGGGGAAACTTCGGGAGTTTTTTCTTAAAGCCCTTTCGGGGATAGGCCGAATACTGGCATAAAATCAAAAAGCCGCGATATACGCGACTTTTTGGGTATGGATCATGTCTAGATGATTCTCTTTAGGAGGACTCCGTCATTTGCAAGAGCTCGCTAACCGTTACAAGTTGATAACCATCTGCGGTCAATTCCTTTGCCAAAATCCGAACGGCTTCGATCGTTTGGGAGCGATCTCCAAAGCCATCATGGAAGAGTAAGATGCTTCCGCATCCGATCTGCGCTCGGGTTGCCTCCAGAATATGTGCCACACCCGGCATCTCCCAATCCCTGGCACTTCCGCTCCGTGCACCAATGACCTGATACCCGAACTTGGCCGTCTGCGTGTGAACTTCCGGGTTGTAATCCCCGTAAGGAGGACGCATGACGACGGGCCGGGTTCCGGTTATCTGTGTAATTAAGCCGTCCGTAACAAGAAGCTCCCGCTCACATTCCTCCAAACTGATTTGGGTCATAAACGGATGGGAATAGGTATGGTTCCCAATTTCATGTTTCCTGACATGGACATCACGCGCAGTCTCAGGATACAGTTCGATTTGTTTCCCCATCATAAAAAAGGTAGCTCGGCCGCCAACTTCGTCGAAAATATCCAATACTTGCGGCGTATACACCGGGTTAGGGCCATCATCGAAGGTAAAAGCAATCGCTTTGCGGGTTGTTGAAACTCCTTGAATGATTGTCATGTGCACAGCTCCCTCTTACGGCAATACCAGCTTCAACTCTCCAAATGCAGATGTGTTCGACCAGTTATTGGATGTTCCTGCCCATACCGTCTGGCTCACTCGGCCGTTTCCATCGTCCTCGTCATTGTTCGCCACATCGAAGCCGATCATCATTCCGACGGACGGCGTAATGCCGAGTGAACTCCACGGGATCGCCAGCTCTACACTGTAGCCTCCCGTTACCGGAGCCCAGGCATGCTGTACGCCGGCCGTGCGGCTAGCCGCCTCGAATAGCGTACTGTCGTTCCATCCTTTGATAAACTGCCGGTCATAACTGTCATAAGTCGAGCCCTGGTTATGGTTGCCGTCCATATAAATCTCGACGGAATCGTCGGAATACGGCTCCGGCGAATTGTTGTACAGATCTCCGTCGTAGACGATAACACCGACATACAAGTTTTGATCATCCCATATTACACCAAATTGCGTAGAATTGTTAGAGCTTCCGATGACGTTTTTGTTCACTTGCTTCGTAATGGACCACGCCGTTTCGTTCAGCGAGCCATCGACGAGGATGGTGGCGTTCGTTTTGGCAACAGGAAGCAGCGTGTAGGACGCATCCATCGTGACGCTGACTGCGTTGCTCGCCGCCGATATATTATTTTCTGCATCTTTTGCTTTTACAGTAAAGGTGTAGCTTATTCCCGGCGTTAACCCGGTGACCGTATAGGTCGTCGAAGTAACGGTAGCTACTAGATTTCCACCGTTATAAATACTGTATCCCGCCACGCCCACATTGTCCGTAGAAGCCGTCCAAGCCAAATCCGCGGTCCGGTCCGTATGCGAAGGCGACGTCAAATTCCCCGGGGCTGTCGGAGGCTGCGTATCCCCGATGGAGACAGAGGAAAGCTGCAGACTGCCGAAAGCGGACGTATTCGTCCAGTTATTGTTCGTTCCGGCCCACATCAACTGGCTCTCCCGGCCGGTTCCCGTATCAGTGTCATTGTTCGCGACGTCAAAACCGATAGTCACTCCGGCAGATGGGGTAAGACCGAGCGAGCTCCAAGGAATCGCCAGCTCCACGCTGTATCCGCCTGGAATCGGCGCCCAGCCATGCAGCACACCGCTTGGCATCACTCTCTGCAGCCATAGCGTACTATCATTCCAACCCTTGATATACTGCTGATCATAGCTGTCATACGTCGTGCCCTTATTGTTGTTGCTGTCGATATAGATTTCGACGGAATCATCATAATAAGGTTGCACATTGGTATTGTATAGTTGACCATCGATGACTTTGACGCCCACATACAAATACGTATTGTCCCAGAGAGAACTGAATTCCGCCGTATTATTCGGAGTGCCAACGATCGCTTTCTTCACCTGCTTGAACGTGGTCCACCCTTGTTCGTCCAGCGTTCCGTCAACGATAATTGTGCTAATCGTCTTCTTCGCTTGATACAGATACGGGTCTGTCGTGACGCTAAGCGAAGCGCTTGCTCCTGATACGTTGCCTGCTGCATCCTTTGCCTTCACGCTGAACAGGTAGCTCGTATTCGCCGTAAGGTTGGTTGCGGAATACGTAGTGGTCGTTGTTGTTCCGATCAGGGCTGAACCTTGATATACTTCATACTGAGTGGCGCCGATATTGTCCAAGGATGTGTCCCAAGCCAAATCTGCGGTAGTTTCACTCTCTGACACGAGGCGCAAATTCCCGGGAGCCGTCGGCGGTGCGAAATCCCGATCATGAACGATTTTCACATTGTCAAACTCAACACTCGTTTTGAAGGCATAGAGGCCGGCTTTTCCCGAAGTCAGACTCGAATCCGTAACGGATAATTCTTTAAACCCATTCACATAGAAATCGAGTGTGCTGTTGTTTAAAACCGCTGTGAAGGCGTACACTTCATTCGTTGTCATCGTATAATTTTTCGCAGTCAGGATCGTGACCGCCCCGTTCACCGATTTGCCAATCTGCAATTTGCCAGCTTTAATGCGGAAATAGTAAAAATTGTTCGGATCCTGATAACGGGCCGTAATACCGGCTGCCAGGTCGATATCATTTTGCGTAAGTTTGATGTTCGTTTCTACGCTGTAGTTGGTATACGTACTGGTATCGACGGTACTGAACGCATTCGTCGCTAACCAGGAACCTTGCTTATAAACCTTCGATCCGCCTGATGTTACGACAGTCCACGTACCGTTCGCAGGGGTCCACCCATCCGCTACCCCATCCTGGAAATCGTCGCTGAAAGCGAGCGTTCCCGGGCCTGTCGCTGTCGTTGCAGCTAGTAGATTGCTCGCTGTCGATGTGCTGCCCGCACCGTCCGAGGAACGAACGGTAACCGAGTACGTTTGGTTCGGCAGAAGTCCTGTGAGTGTATACGTCGTGCCTGATGCAGCAGCCACCTGTTTGGAGCCTACATAAATGTTATATCCGACGACACCAGCGAGATTCGATGGCGGACTCCAGCTCAGGCTGAGGCTCGTAAGCGTCGCCGATGTCATGGTCAGATTCGTCGGCGGTGCCGGCGGAGGCGCAGTCGTCACACTCAGAGCATTGCTCGAAGCCGAGAGATTGCCCGCTCCATCTTTGGCTTTCACTGTAAACGAATAGGCGGTGTTAGGCGTTAAACCGTTTACGGTATAAGATGTGCTCGAAAGCGTTGTCGTGGCACCAACGTATACGCCTCCGCTATAAATATTGTAGCCTGCTACACCGGTGTTATCGGTTGAAGCCGTCCAAGACAAGTTAACGCTCGTAGATGTTTTCGATGGAGATGTCAGGTTCGAAGGCGCTGTCGGCGGCTCTGTATCGGTTCCTTCACTCATCAAAGTGTCACCGTAGAAAACACCGGTTCCGTTCGTTCCGATATAGACACGTCCCCACGTTTGACGGTCGCCTTCCATCGTGTTGGCTTCAGCGCCAATTGCCGGATCGGCTACGTCAATCTTCACCCAGGAGGTGCCGAAATCATCGGAGCGGAAAATCCCCACGGTGTTATCCACCTTACCATATACGAATACTGTGGGATCCGGAGAACCTAGCTTATTTTTACCAAAAGCAAACAATGTCGCCTGCTGCACATTCGGCAGCTGCGTCCAAGAATCGCCGGCGTTGCTGGAACGCCAGAGGCCTCCACCGTCCAGACTGACCCATACTTCGCCTGCCTTACCCGGCGCAGTCTTGACGCTGAAATAGGCAGGAATTTTCGTCGGTGCTTGCGGCATCGTGGACGCCAGCGTCCAAGACGCGCCGCCATCTGTACTGCGGAATAATTTCCACGTTCCTCGTTCTAACAGATAGAACGTATTGTTGTTGACGCGATCCGACGCCAGCGGCTGGTACCAAACCCAGAAATCGTGCACGGTTCCGGATGGTGCGCCTGTGCTCGGGTTCCATGTTTGTCCCCGATCGGTTGAATAGATCGGACTTCCGCTCTGCGGGACCCAGACCATCGTCTCGCTGCCGGCGGATACGGCGATGCGGCCCGCTATGCCGGGCGGATTGGGAAACGCCGTCCAGGATGCCCCGTTGTTGGTGCTGTACCCCCCACCGCCTGAACCGGCATAACGAGTCGAACCTACCCGGGCGATAAAGTTCGGATTACTCTCTTGAAAATCGATGGATACCGTATCGCCTAGCGACGGGCTGCCGAATTTACCACTTGGAAAAGTCGTGAGTGAGGTGTGGCGCATACCGTCGACATCCGCATGCCCGCTCAGCAGCGGGGCACCGATGGGTGTGCTGCGTAGTGCGAACGTCACCACTTCTTCATGGCCCTCCTCATACGTATACCAATGGGATGGAGTTGCCGTGATGTCGTCCGTACGCCATGTGCCGTAGAAGTCGGTTAACCAGACACGATTCGGAAAATGGGGATCGATCGTCACAGTCGAGGTATTCGCTGCAAACCAATTACTCGTCCACCACGGAACGTTCGGGTGTTTAACGAAGGTAACCTGCGTCCAGTTCGTCCCTCCATTAACCGACCGGTAGATCGGCGCCGGAGTGTTCGAGCCGTCCTCAATGGCCGTCATAATGATGTTCGGGTTCGTTGGATCTACGGTAATACCGTTGTATCTCCCCGTCGACGGAGGCGTAATGTCCGTCCATACACCGTTTGCAAATTTCGTGACGCCAGCATCATAGGTAACATACAGGGTGCCGCCATCCGCCAGAACAGCCCGCCGAGGATTAAGCGGACTTCCGGTTATCAATGACCAAGTCGTCCCGCCATTTACACTCTGGTAAATACCCGTACCTTTGACCCCGACATAGATCGTTTGCGAGGAAACGCCCGGAGAGCCCGAACTCTTGTCGAATATAACAAAATTAAGTCCGGTCGGATTCGCCCCGAGGGTCGGGAAGCTCGTCACTTGCTCCCATGAGCCTGTGCTGGCGCCGGTTGTACTTCTCCACAGTCCGTCATAGCGTGTGCCCATATAAATCGTTTGACTGTTGTTCGGGTCTACCACAAGCCGTTCCCCTAAATCCCGTCCTGGCCCGTTGCCATAATTCCTGGGGGCAAACCCGGTGGACGTCCAAGTGGCTCCACGGTCCGTTGATTTCAGAATATCCGCAGGAGCGCCTACATAGTCGTATTTGCCAGCTGCAATGTAAACCACATTCGGATTCGAAGGATCCAGGGCGATTGCGTCAACGCCGTACAAATTGTATTTCTCTCTTGGCGTTGCATTCAGTAATGGAATCCACTTGTGATTGGCTTCATCCCAGCGTAAGGCGCCGCCGACATCGGTACGAATATAAACAAGATTCGGCTCGGTCGGATGAATCGCGATTCCGGTTACAAATCCGCCGCCGCCAATGCGTACATTTTGCCAGTTGTAAGGTTCTTGCTGAGCGGCCTTGACGGAAGTTGCCGACAATAGCAGCAGACTAATCAGAAAGAAGAGCATCATGAAACCGTGCAATTTCCACCTTTTCGAAAATGCCAAAGCAATCATTCCAATTCCCTCCCATAATGGACATCATCTTGCATGACTTACCGCACTGATCCCCCCTTTCTCTTAAAATGGCAAAGAAGAAGCGGCAGCCTGCGCCGCCTAAGCGCTGCCAACAGACTGCCGCAATGTTGTTGTTATTTACGAGTGGTTGCGTACCAAGCGTTGATTTCGTCGTAGCTCGTTTGACCGCCGGCTTTTTTGAATTTATCTGTAAAAGCATCGAATCCCGTCAGCTGTTCACCGCCGACAATGATTTTAATGGCATAATCGTTGACCATTTGATTCAGCTGCGCATTATCCTTCGAGTAATTCGGGAAGTAAGGCGCGAGTCCTAGCGGATTTTTCTTGAACACTTCCGGCTTTTGCAGCTTGTTCAGAAACTCCCAGCCCTTGTAGAGCCGATCATCTTTGCGAACGCGAGCCTGCCAGTAGATCGGATATTTCATTTCGTCGATGCCGGTCAAGTAGTTGCTTGCCGAACCTCGCTCGTCATTGAAAATCGGCAAGATCGGGAAATAATTTCCGTCTTTAACCGTATGGTGCGTACCTTCCACGCCAATCGCCATGTTCTTGAACGTATCTGGTTCCAGCTTGGCATCCATCCACTTGACCGCATCTTCCGGGTGTTTGGATGCTTTAGGAACGAAAGTCAGCCTATCAAATCCGGAGGACTGTGCCAAGCCTGCCTGGCCGTTCTTGCCTGTCAGTGCAGGAATGTACGCATAGGTGGCTCCTGGAATGTTCTTCTTGAGCGCATCGTCGATCGTTGGAATGTCGGCCCAATGCAACACGATGACACCCGCCTTGCCGTTCGTAAACTTCTCTTTCACGGTTGCGTCCTTATTGATGGCGAACTCTTGATCCAGCAGCCCTTGCTTGTAAAGATCGTTCATATATGTCAGATATTCTTTGAACGCTGGATTCATAGCACGGGGAATCAGCTTCCCGTCCACATCGTTCCAATCGTTCACCATGCCGAAGGCGCCGATGAGATTGTCGACCATCGGAGCGTCCCCTTTAATCGACAGGGGCACGTTCTTAGCGCCGTTGCCGCCAGGATCCTTCTCCTTGAACGCCTTGAGGACAACCATCAGCTCATCAAGCGTCGTCGGAACATTTAGCCCGACCTTATCTAGCCAATCCTTACGGATCAGCAGACTCGTGCCGACGGATTCGAGGGTACGCGTTGGAATCGCATAAATTTTCCCGTCGACTTTGGCCATTTCCAGCGTCTCTTTGGACAACGCCGCTTTGATATTTTTGCCGTACTTGTCGATGAGCGGAGTCAGATCGACAAGCGCGCCCTTTTTGGCATAATCGGCATAGATCGCTTTGGAACTGCTGTCCCCGCCCGTCGAGACGATATCGTAAGGCTCGGAAGAAGCAATCAAGAGATTAAGTTTGTCTTCCGGCTTATCGACCGGCAGCGCTTCGTAATTCACTTTGTAGCCTGTCTTCTCCTCCAGCATCATGGCAATCGGGTCTTTCGCGAAGTTCGGGCCCAAACGCATAAGCGCTTTCAATTCAGGCTTGGGGCCGGCATTGGTTGGCTGGGCGGACGGTGCCGGGGCACTGGAGCTTTTCTCACCTGCGCTGTTTGAGCCGCAAGCAGACAGAAGCATCAAGCTGACCGCAACAGGGAGCGCGACCCATTTCATCGTTTTTTTCATCTGTTAAACCCTCCTATGTATGTTGTGCAATTTATCATTAAGCAGCGGGACGGATTCCGCCGGCGTTAATGCAGCATTAACCTTTGACGGAACCGATCAATACACCCTTAATAAAATATTTCTGAAGGAACGGATAGACGAGAAGGATGGGGATGGTAGACGCCACGACGGTAGCGGCCCGGATGCTTTCCGGCGACATATTCATCAGATCATCGGCCGACTTGTTAAGCGCGTTCGCCGTATCGTTCTCCATCACAATATCGCGCAGGTGCAGTTGGAGCGTTTTGAGCAAAGGATCGCTAATATAGAGCATTGGACTGAAGTAATCGTTCCAGAAGCCGACCGCATAGAACAAGGCAATTGCAGCGAGAACAGGCATGCTGAGCGGAAGAATGATACGGAACAGAATCGTATAGGTTCTCGCCCCGTCTATCCGCGCCGATTCTTCAAGCGCTTCGGGAAGCCCTTCGTAATAGCTCTTGATTACCAGCATATTGAACACAGAAATCATGGACGGCAAGATGAGCGACCAAAGATTGTTAAGCAAGTGCAGCTCACGGATCAACAGGTAATTCGGAATGAGTCCTCCGTTAAACAGCATCGTGAAGACGAATAAAATCATGATGCCTGAGATGCCGGGCAAATGACGCTTGGAAAGCGGATAGGCTGTGATGGCTGTCACCAAGATACTTAGTAGTGTCCCTACGGTTGTCACAATAACCGAAATGAGGAAAGCCCGGCCGAATGCGTGTGAGGTGGCGACTTTGACAAGCGTATCGAGCTGAAAGCCGACCGGCAGCAGGTTCACCCGTCCCGAGACGAGCGCCCAATCCGAGCTGACGGATTTGGAGAATACGTGGATCATGGGCAGTAAGGTCATCAGGCCTAACACGATCATGAAGCCATAGACGAAGATGTCCAATACCCTGTCACTGCATGTTTTTTTACGGATATGCATGTTCGGCCTCCTTACCAGATCCCACGGTTCAACAGTTTTTTGCTCAGCCAGTTGCCGGATACGACGAGAATGAATCCCACGACCGAATTGAAAAGACCGACTGCAGTACTGAAGCTATAGTCCATCTTGCCGAGACCCATTCGGTAGACAAAGGTTCCGATGACGTCGCCCGATGCGTAGACCGTAGGGTTATACATCGTTAGAATCTGCTCTGTTCCCGCATCGAGCACCATGCCAAGACGAAGAATGAGCATCAGAATGATCGTCGGCATGATGCCGGGAAGCGAGATATGCCACATTTGCTGCAGCCTGTTCGCTCCGTCGATCGAAGCCGCCTCGTATTGCTCCTGCTCAACACTGGCGAGAGCGGCGATGAAGATGATCGCGTTCCAGCCGATCTCCTTCCAGCCTGCCGTGAACACGACAACGCTGCGGAATACGTGGTTTTCCATAAAAAACCGTATGGGTTCGCCCCCAAGCCATTGGATGACCGCATTCACGAGCCCGTCGGAAGGAGATAAGATCGTCATGAACAAGCCGGAGATGATAACCCAGGACAAGAAGTGAGGCATATAGATAATCGTCTGGATCATCCGTTTGAACGCTGGGAACCGAATTTCGTTCAACAGCAACGCGATGAGGATCGGTATCGGGAACAGCAGGACAATCTTATATACACTGATGAGCAATGTATTCATGAACACTTGCATGAATTCCGACGATTGCATGAGCTTGCGGAACTGCTGGAGTCCGACCCACTCGCTTCCCGCAATTCCGTCAAAAATATTGTAGTCCTGAAACGCGATCAACACGCCGTACATCGGTGTGTATTTGAATAGCAGCAGCAAAAGCAATCCAGGCACCAGCAGCACGTAGCTATCGATATTCCGCCATACCTGTCGCCATCTGCCTTCACGCTTGCGCGAAGCCTTGACCTCCCCTGCCTTTCCTTTCCATTGTGTGATAAGCTCGCTCATATTGTGATTGCACCTCCTGCACTTATGGCTTCATTGTACCTACAGGAGGGTGCGTCATGTAGAGGGCAATCCGACACTTTCTAGTCGTATCCTACTTAGTTTGTTCTTCTTTCATTGCCTTGAGGCGAACAACCACGACAGTGCCTTCGCCTAGACGCGAGAAAACCTTCAGTCCATAATCGGAACCGGCCAGCAGCTTGATGCGCTCGTTCACATTGTATAGACCATATGAACTGCCGCTTCCTTCGGCATGGAGCAAAGGGCGGGATGTCGACAAGAGACTGGAGGCCAGCTCCTCCTCCATGCCGATCCCATTATCTTGGATGGTAATCTCAAGCACGTCGTTACGCTGCTCCGCGTGAATGCGGATACGCCCGGTTCTGCCCTTGTTCTTGCGGATACCGTGCAGCAGCGCATTCTCGACGATGGGTTGCAGCGTCAGCTTCGGAATGACGCACCGGCTCGCCTCCGCATCCGCTTCAATGACGAACTCGAAGGTGGAAGGGAAGCGGTTCTGTTGAATCTCCAAATAAACTCTGGCAAGTTCCAGTTCATCCGATACGCAGACATGATCCTTCCCCTTGTTCAAGCTTAGACGGAAATAGTCGGACAGACTCTCGATCAGGTGGCTGATATCGTCGGCTTCGCGGGAAATGGCCAGCCAATTGATCGTATCCAACGTATTATAGAGAAAATGTGGATTAATCTGTGCCTGCAGCGCGCGAAGTTCAGCCTCCCGCTCCTGCATTTTCGAACGGTAGGCCTCCTCCATCAAGTCCTTCACCCGATGCACCAAATGATCGACAACTCGCTCTAGCAAACGAAAGTCGCCGCCCCGCTCCTCCAGCCCTTCGACGCCTTCTGTGCGGATCGTTTTGACGACCGACTTGATTCGACGGTTCATCCCATTAATAATGAACGCCATAAACATAAAGACGAGAATCAGAAACATAACCGTCATGCCGGCGACCGTCGCGATGCCAGACCACTGACTTAACGTGGTCGTGCGGTGCGTCAGGCCGGATTTGGGCACTTCAAGCACGAGCTGCCAATCCGCAGCCCTGATGGGTGCACGCACCTCAAATAAGCCCACACCGTTCTCTGACCGTTCAAGGATGCCTTCCTTGGAGTCACTTGCGAGCGCAACCTTCGTGCCAATCAACGATTGCTCCGGGCTGTAAAGAATCGTCCCACTGCGATCCACGATATAGACGCGGCTTTGAGCTGGAAAATCTAGCTCGGAAATGATGTCGGCCACCATCTTCTCGGGAACGTCAAGCATCAGCACACCGAGACTCTGATCGAAATTTCGCGGGTGCCTCAGCAAACGGGCGCACGAAAGAATCCGTGCCGGGCCCGAGTCCAGATAGTTTTCTTCGTAGATGCCCGTCCACACGATGCTGCCGCCCGCATTTATGATCTCTTTGTGCCAAGGGCGATTGGTCAAACTGTCCAGCGGAAAAAGATTCAATAAATCAAAGCCGTATAGATTACCCGAATCGGTAAACACACGTGCCCTGACGATGTCGGGTGCGGCTTGAACCGATTCAAGCAGATTGCGCAGCTCCTTCGACTGCGCGATGCGCTCGATGATTGGCGCAGCAGGATCCAAATACTCATACAGCTTACGGTTCATGAACAAAGAATTGGATGAATTCTGCACATAATTAAGCCGTGAGCTTAAATTAATCCCTGCCTGCTTCAGTGTCTGCTGCATGGTCTGGGTCACTTCTTCCTGCAAAATCCGGGAGGATTGCTCATAATAGATGAACAGCATGATGCATACCGGCAGAAAGATCATCAGTCCGTAGGCGAGCATCCACCTCCGGGCCGCCACTACGCCTTCCCACAAATTGGAGGCACGGATGTTCCTTTTTTGCAAGACCCCTCTCACTTGATCAGCTCCTTTTGCATGGAAAACCTTCTTAGTCTTATTGCTGATCCCGGTAAGCGCTTGGCGTAAGTCCGGTTATCTTCTTGAACAGCTTGCTGAAATAGCTTGGATCCGTGTAGCCGACCAGCTCGCACACTTCATAAAACTTGATGCGGGGATCCCGAAGCAGCTCCTTGGCTTTCGAGATGCGAACCTTCATCAAGTATTCGTAAATCGTCTCTCCGGTTTCCTGCTTGAACAGTAAGCTGACATAGGTTTGACTAAGATAAACGCTAGCCGCAATCTCTGCGATAGTCAGGTTTTTGGCGTAATGCTCGCTAATAAACTTCTGGATCTGTTCGATGACATTACTCGTACGTCCACTCCTCTTCTCCTGGATCCAGCAGCAGATGCGATAGAGGTAATCGCTTACAAAGGTCTTCAACTCCGCCATCGTTTCCAGCTTCAAGAGCCGGTCCAGTGTCCAAGCTTCCTCCTCTTCCTTCTCGGGGGTAAGCAGATGAAGGTCCAGCAGCAACCTGCCGGCGAGAGCGATCATTTGCAGTCCGACCTGTCTGCCGTACTTGAAGCCGTCCTTGCGAAATTGCGCCAGCGGCTCGAGAATGCTGTCCATCTCCAATTCCAATCGGTGCTTCTCTCCTGATTTCAGGATGGACACCAATCGCTCACTTTGACTGGCATCGAACCGGACCGGACTTGCTGCACCAATGTCCAAACTGTCCATCGTGATCACCTGATTCTTGCCCATGTACCATTTTTGGTCCGCCGCGTCGCGGGCATGTCGAAAGGACGCTGGCAGCATCCGGATCGACTCCGCGCGTTCGCCAACCCCAATCGTAACGCTGATATTCAGCCAGCGCCGCAGATTATCGCGGATCGACTCCGCCAGCGAAAGCAGCGTGGCCTCCGGGTCTTCCAGTTGCTCGTCAAGCACCAACAGCCCAACGTATTCAGCGGCTCTGTTCTCGAAAGCATACCCGTGCCAATACTGATCGATCAGTTCTTGCACGACGTTCAGAAGCGAGTACGACAATAGCTGCTTGTCCCTCTCCGTACGGCTGCCGAGCACCTCTTTTGAATCATCAATGGCGATCACGAGAACGAGATAAGGCGTTTCGAGCGGCAGTTCCAGATTGAGAAACGCAGCCCTTTCCTGCAGCACTTCCGGCTTCGCGTCCCCGTCTTGGATCAGCGCCATCAAAAATTTCTCCCTGAGCAGCGGCATACTCTGTGTCAGCTTTACCTCCATGTCCTTGAGCCGTTGCCGCTCCTTCTCTTCGGTGCGCAAGTCCCGCAGGACACCTTCGATGACCTTATGGAGTTCAGTTCGTTTGACAGGCTTGAAAATATAATCGGCTGCGTGAATCTGCAAGGCCGACCGCAATAGGCTCGCTTCATTGTGGCCGCTTATAAATACAATTTTCGTCCCGGGGAGCCGCTCCCGAACTTCCCTCGACATGCGAATGCCATCCATGACCGGCATCATCACATCGGTCAACACGATATCGGGCTTCACCTGCTCGATCAGTGCAAGCCCCGTATCTCCATCGTCCGCTGTTCCCGCGAGGACAATTCCATAATTGCTCCAATCGACGAATTTGCTGAGCCCTCCTCGGACAGCAGGCTCATCGTCGACAATGACCAGTTTATACATAATGCCTGTCTCCTTATTAGAAATTGACGGAATAAATACAAATGCACAAATAGCTTTCGCTGTTGCTCCAGTGCGCGTGCGAACCCATTTGTGCATATGGCTTGCGATCCAAATATGGATTTTTTTACTTCTATTATAAAAGGTTTCGGGAATTTGCAGCAGGGGGAATCCTACTTTTTCTGGTGGAATGTGACTGTTCTGTCCGGAAAATATTGCAGAGGTACACGCCTTAAAGTGACTACGGCAGCTCAGACCTCGTACGTAGAAAGGCAGCTAAGGGGAATACTTGCCGATATGCACAAAAAAACGCAAGGCCCCAGGCCTTGCGTCCATCCTATCGCGCGAAAGAAGGTTGCTGCTGCGAAACCTTGCCGCTGACGATTTCAATATATTCGACGTCGATCCCTTCCAATGAAGGGCCCACAAAAATCTTCGTATGTTGAGCTGCAGCCAATGCAAATCCGGCATTGTCCGCCTCGAGAGCAGGCCATCCGCCTGTATGCCCGATGTCTTTGCCCGATCCGACGGTACGGATCTTCGAACCTCGTGCACGTTTAATCATGTCGAATCCCCTCCAACTAAACTGCGAATCGTGGCTAGCAGATCGTCGTTGATCGCAACAATCTCTTGCAGCCGGGATGCATCCAAAACCTGATTGCCGGAGAAATGAACCGAAAGCACATGCTCCTTACTTAGAGGATAACACAAGACGTACACATGAGCAATCTCCCTGCGGCTGAAAAAACTCCAATCTCCCGTATTAAAAACTTTCAAGACGATGATATGATCTTCATGCCTTTTGCCGTCGTTCGCATTGAGCGGAAACTTCTTGCCTCGGCCGACATTGCCTCCAACATGTGCCAAATATTTCTCGTCGATTTTCTTCCAAAGGGCTGCACCCGTAGAGCGGAAACCCAGCGGCGCCAAGATGGAATTGCGAATAGCCTCCGCATAGGCTGTGTAGCGCTGGTTCGCATCGGGGATCGCCACGTTTTTCAAAAACTCCCAAAAGAAGTACAGCACGCTGTCCTTACGCTGAATGACCTTGTCACGCTCGGCAAGGATGTCATTGCGCTGAGCGAACAGCCCTTCTCTGGCGATCGCATCCAATATTTTGCCGCAAGCGACGTCCACCGCGGAAACAAGCCGCTCATTATCCGTATAGCGAAGCAGATTCAGCCCTTCCAGATCGGAAGGAAGATGAAACGAAGAGGGCCCTTCCTCATCCGAGGCCACCGGAACGGTGCGCGGAATCAGGCAGAACACGCGGCGCTTGCCGAGCCTGCCCCAGAATAATCCCATTTCAAACAGCGTATTATCCCGGGTAATAAACACGAGTTCGCCGCGAATCCGGGCAACGTCCTCCGCTGCAAATATAAACACGCCGAAGTCATTGTTATCCAGCTCCCGATCCAGCGCATCCATCGTATAATCATTGGCTCCGAACGTTCCGGCATACCAAGGATTCACATGAGCTGCCACCTCAAGCTGCTCGGCAACAGCTCGGGCATACTTGATCGCTTCGCGGGAACTTCCGATAAAAACGCGCGGCTTTCTATTCACGGTCATCGATTCGCCCCTCAACACATAGAAAATGACTGCTATTCTATTAGTATACAGGCCCTTTCCATACATTGGAAAGTGTTTTTCGTTCTAGTCATTTATGGAGGGAAGAGCGTTCATGGTGTTGAATACAGTATATTCAGGAAACGCCGGAAGGAGATAGCCTATGTTTGAGTTTTTATTCGGCCTTGTTGTATTGCTTTTCCTTGCGCTTCTACTTTCGACTCATCTCGTTATTTCCAAGCTACAGGGGCATATTTCCATTCATATTGCGATCATGCTCACCGGATTTCTACTGATGATTCTATTAGCAAGTTATTATGTATTTTACCAAAAGCATAGCCTGGAATTTTTCGCATATTCAAATTATAAAAAGCAAGCCATACATTACGCTAAACAATATGATCCTGCTCATCGATATGAATTTATCGGTATAGAAAATCAAGGGTGTCAGCTAATGGTGGGCTGTAGTTATATTGTAAGATTAGAATCAACATCTAGCGGGGATAAGTTGGATATCTTGTTTATCAACGGACGCCTGGCTCCGATCGCCCGTCCTAGTAAGGATGCATGATGCAACAAAGGAACACGCTCCCTCGCATGTGACACGTGGATGGCTAACGGTTGTCATAGTGCTTATTTGCCTAAAAATTGCCTCTTTCCAACGCTAACGGTTGCCACAGCGCCTATTTGCCATAAATCCAGCAATATCACGCCAAATTCGTAGAAATAGCCTCCACTGTAACCGTTACGTGCTGGGATGACGTCTTTTGAGTGAAATAAGTGCTGTCACAACCGTTACAGCCATTTGTCGCTTGTCGCTTGCCGCTCATCACTCATCAATCGTCATTCGTCACACTTCAAACGTCACTCTTCAATCGCCACCCGCCGACCCATCCCAATAAACGAGTTCTCTCATTCAATTTCGAGAAATACCGTTTCGAGCGCTGCACAGCAAATAAATCCCCCTGCCTCAGGGCAAGGGGACCACGCGTCTATTCATGCCGATAAAAAAAGTTCGGCAGCTTCACTTCGTTCGCATAATGCCCGTGAAAAATATGCGTCGTCGCCGGCGACAGCGGCGGAATAAGCCACGTCCAGTCGCCGGTCACCACGCGGCCGCTCTTCGCTTCGTTGTCCTCGAAGCGCCCGAACTGCTTGGCCGCGGTATGGTGGTCGACGATGGCGACGCCCGCCGCTTGGAACGAGTGCAGCACGGCGACGTTCAGCTCGACCAGCGTGCGGTCCTTCCACAGCGTCGCATCGCGCCGCGTGTCGAGGCCCATCGCTGCCGCCAGGCGCGGCAGCACGTTGTACCGCGCCTCATCGGCGAAGTTGCGCGCGCCGATTTCCGTGCCCATGTACCAGCCGTTGAACGGCGCGGCGGTATAAGACAAGCCGCCGATCTCGAGGCGCATGCTCGACACGATCGGCACGGCGTACCACCGCAGGCCGAGCGCATCCACGGCCGCGAGATCCGGGTGCGTGATCGGCACCTCGAGCACGAGCTCCGGCGGAATCTCGAACAGCCGCGGCGACCGGTCGCCGATCTGCACGAGCAGCGGCAGCACGTCGAACGGCGTGCCCGCGCCCTGCCAGCCCAGCGCCTGACACTGGCGCGTCAACGCCACCGATGCCGGATCGCCGACGACGGTGCCGTCTTCCATCGCGTAGCCGGCGTAACGCAGCAGCTGCTCGTTCCAGATGCGGAACGGCCCCACAGGCCCCTCCACACGTTCAGCCCCAGCGGCGGGGAACACCGTGATGATCGGGCGGATTTTGCCCTTGTTCGTGGCCGTCTCGATGTGGCGCAGCAGCGCCTCCGCCATCTCCTCCTCGGTCCGTACATGACGCGCGTCATGCACCTTGAGCGTGTCCCAGAACAGCCGGCCGATGCAGCGGTTGCTGTTGCGCCAGGCCATTTTGGCCCCGTGAACGAGCTCTTCCGAGGTGTGGACATACGTGCCGTTATGCGCAATGTCCTTCGCAATCTCGGCAATCCGGGCTTCCGCCTCCGCCTGACTGCGGCCCAATTCACCGTAGCACTCCTGAATAAACGGAATGGCCAGCGCTAATTGTTGATCCTGCACTTTCATTATCGTCAAACTCCAATCATCGTACGCTAAACTGGTCGGGAATGTAAGTGATGTTGGAGATGGCCACAATGGTCAGCTCCTGCTTCACCTCGTCGTACTTTACCGCATCATCGACCACGTAGAACCATAATTTACGGGTAGGCGCATCGACAAACTCCTGAAAAACAAACACATTCAGCTCGTCCTTCCACTTCAAGAGCTCCGTGACCGCCGAAGGCTCCACTTTCACCGTAAACGTCCAACGATCCCCCTCCTGCTGCCACGCATAAGGAACCGGCTGCTTGCCGGTATCAATAAACGCCCTGCCCCCGACCGCATGCTTGACCAAAAACGTTTCTTTCATCTCCGCCGTCCCCTCCTTATGGCAAATCGATCAGCATCAAATGCGTATCTTCAGTTGCACGAATCGTCAGCACCGACTCGTTCTGCATCCGCGCGCTGTCTTTCGCCCGCAGCTCCGTGCCGTTCACCGTACAAACGCCGCTCACCAGCATAAGAAAAATACGGCGATTCTCTCCCTGCTCAAACACGAGCTCCTTCCCCGCGTCCAGCTTGCTGAGATAAATCCGCATATCCTGATGAACTTTTGCGATATGCTCGCCGCCCTCCGGCGTCACGACCGGCAGCAAGGCGTTGCGCATCGCCTCAGGTTCGTATTTCACATTTTCAAAAGACGGCGTAATCCCGCGCTTCTCGGGCATGAACCACAGCTGAAACAGACTCAGCGGCTCCGTCTCCGACGCGTTGTACTCCGCATGAATGACGCCGGTGCCCGCCGACATGCGCTGCACGCCATCCGTCCCCGTGATCGCCACGTGGCCGAGGCTGTCTTCGTGTTTAATCGCTCCCTGGAGCACGATGCTGACAATTTCCATATCGCTGTGGGGATGCGGGCCAAAACCGCGTCCCGGCGCAATATCGTCGTCATTGCAGACGCGCATGACCCCGAAGCTCACATTATTTTCATCGAAATAGTCGCCGAACGAAAAACTTTTATGGCTCTGCAGCCATCCCAAATCGCTTGAATTGCGCGTTTCCGCAGGGAAAACTTGAATCACAGCAATCGCCTCCTTCTATTGTATGTCTAGCTTATCACAACCAATAGAGGGACTTCCATGTCTAGGGCAGTCAGAACGATGCCAAAACATTGACGGAACGGTGGCAGAATCGTGGCGGATACACGCTAAAATGTGAAAGCACAGGATAAACGGCTCCGCTTTTGCCAAGCGATCGTCGCCCAGTCCTCCGAACCCGCCTCCTGCCAGTACCTGAACTGGAAAACCTCCCGTTCATTTTCACCTATTCACCGTTTGGGGAATCTCAACTGGAAAACCTCCAGCTTATTTCGCCCAAAAACCGCCCCTTCCCCAAAATCGGTCGTATAGACTGGAAGAATTCCAGTTCAAACGGTCAATTCTGCGCAAAACCCGGAATTAAACTGGAGG
>NZ_RXHU01000046.1 GCF_003955665.1 Paenibacillus whitsoniae | reverse complement strand
CTTGCCGACTTGTACTCCATCGCCGCGGTGACGCCTGTAATTTTACCCGTGCCGCCAACGGTTGTCGGGTTTACACCTACGGCTGTCGGCGCTGCCGGTCTTGCGGGAACAGTAAGGTTTTGGGCCGCGCTGTCGACAGTGGTCGTTCCATTCCCCTTCTTCACGATGCTAATCGTCGTTCCGATATAGTCTGCAACATTCAGCACACCGCCAGTTGGGGTTACCGACGCACCATCGACCGTATAACTGCCTCCTGCCGCAAACCCTGTCAGTTGCTCTTGTTCCTCATCGTAGTTAATTACGATCGCAGGTGTAGCTTCCGGTGCCGTAACATATTCCCAAACGGCAGTGAGCCCCAAACCGTTTGTGTAGTCAACCGTTTGCCCTGCGGCATAAGTCGTACCCGGATCTCCTGTTTTAGTCCAATTCACAAATGCCATTTGATTCGGAGGAGTCAGGCCTGTTCCGCTAGGCGCGGTGAACGATCCGCCAGCGCTGACGACTTGAATACTGGGCTTGCTGTCGAAGCTCCCGCCAGCCAGATTTAAAGTAACCGCTTTTAACCCATTAGTCCCCAGGGTAACGGCATTCCGCACTTCAAGAGCGGGTCGGAAGCCGTATCCGATACTGGTGTAATTGATCGGAGCGCTAAGCGCAGTGTACACACCACCCGAGCCTCCTCTCGCAATGCGCGATCCCAAATTATTCACATACGTGTCCTGCCCCCAAGAGCGGATGGACCAGTTTTTGATCAAGGAACCATCTTTGTCCAGAATCCGATCCCATTCATTGGTTGTCGGTGAGCCAGCAGATCCCGAGAAATTCCCCATACTCAGAGATCGCAATGTGTAGTTGGTGTCATAGGTTTTGCCGTAGATGAGGCCGTTCCCATTTAGCGTATTCCACGAGACAGAATGGCTCAGGGCATAATCCGCCACAAAAAGACTGCGATCGCTTGCAATGGCATTCTCCGAAGCGCTTGAATGGCCGCTGCTCGAACTATCGAGACTATATGCGTTAATTGTTCCCGCGTAGGTGAAGGGCACGTAATGTAGGGTCGCATCAGGCACAGCGGTGTTCATTGTACCGATATGATCCGCTTCACCGGACAAGTCAAAATAGTAGGTTTGTCCTGTTGGGAGAGAAAAATCTTCACCCGCAGCCGAAGCCATCGCTGGCAGCATCGGCAGTACCATGCATGCCGATAGCAGCAGGCTGCTCCATCGTTTCCCTATTTGTTTCATCTCATTATTACCTCCAAAGTGTGAGAATGCCTATGCCAGAAATTATACTAACCCTTCCTCCATAAAACTCTTAATGAATTCTTAAAGGATTTGGGAATATCACTGACAACTTGGAGGAACATCGTGGAAGTATTACGTCGTTGCCCCGTTAGGAAGCACCTATTGACTCAACCAGGGACTGTTGACCTCTCAGCTTGTTCTCGAGAATTCCCGCCATATTGAGCGGATCGCGGAGGCTTTGGGAATTGAGGATGTGAGGGGGATTTTGGATTTGGTTTATACGATTACGGTCTAACACTATTTCATGTCCCATTGCATAAATATCAAAAAATCCATGAACCAGAATAATGGGAATAATACGTCTCTTTTTGGCAAAAAAAAATGGAGAAAATAAAAAATAATAGTCCGTTTATTATCGCGGGTATTACACCTTGGTAAAGATGATACGACGTTTGAAGTAGGGTACTCACAAGCACAGCAATCTCTTCTTTTTAAAAAAAGTGAAGAAACTCGGTTATTCCATACGATTCAACGTTTTGAGGCTCGGAATTCAAGTGGGGAATAAATAGAAGCGGTATTGCACAATGAGCCCCCAGTAAAATGCGTTGGAGGCTCATTGTTATATGATTTTAAACATTCATATAAAAATTTTGCATTCTTTCCCGCATCCCGCTTTTATATAATGGCTCCATTCCCAAATAAAGGAGGATTCATTATGCTACACACGATGTACAAATCATTTGCAATCTCTTTGGTTCTCGCATTGTTCTTGTCAATCGGGGTCCCGTTCGGAACAGGGCCGCTTATTGTGCATGCAGCGCCTTCGGCCGCATTGAATTTCGAGGGCGAGACGACAGCGAATACGACAAGCGGCATTACCACGTCCAATTCGAGCGATTCGAGCGCAAGCGGCGGACAGTATCTGCAGACGAGCTCGTCCACGGCCGTCGGGAGCTGGGTGGAGTTTACGGTGAACGTGCCTACAGCCGATACGTACAGCGTAGAATTCGGCTACAAGCAAAATACGGGCAGAGGGATTAGCCAATTAAGCGTCGACGGCAAAAACCAGGGCGGCACCGTCGATCAATACGCAAGCACGGCAGCGTTCACTTCGTCCAATCTGGGCACCGTTTCTTTATCATCCGGCAGCCATAAGTTCCGGTTCACCGTGACAGGCAAGAATGCCAGCAGCAACAGCTATGCCATCACGGTCGATTATTTCAAACTGACGACAGGCGCCGGCGACTATAGTGTGAAAGATTATGGCGCCAAAGGCGACGGAAGCAGCGACGATACAAGCGCCATCAACAGTGCGATTACAGCGGCCAATGCCGCCGGTGGCGGCAAGGTCGTATTCCCTTCCGGCACCTATTTGTCGCGCTCCATCCATCTCAAGAGCAACGTCCAGCTATACATCAATACCGGGGCTACGATCAAAGCGATATCGGGCATCGACAGCCCCGAATCCAATTCGTATGACAACTATCAGGATTTCGGCCACAGTCATTGGCATAATGCGTTAATGTGGGGAGAAAACGTACACAACGTCAAAATTATCGGCACTGGAACTATTGACGGCAACGGCGTGTTGTCCACGAGCGACAATCCCGGCAGCGGCCAAGGCGATAAAGCAATCGCGCTCAAGCTGAGCAGCGATATCGAAATCGGCGGGCTGGATGACGCCCACAAGCTCAATCTGCAGCGGTTCGGCCATTTCGCTGTACTCGCTACTGGCGTCGACACGCTGAATATCCACAATGTTCATGTGCCGAATTTTACCTCGGGCCAACGAGACGTGTTCGACATTATGCAATGCAATGACGTAACGGTAACGGACATTTATTCGGAGTATAGCGCAGATGACATCGTCAAGCTCGGAAGCGACTATTCCCTTGGCTACAAGAGGCCCATGAGCAATATTCGTGTCGATAAGATTGTCGGCTTCACGAATTGCAACTTGTTCCAGATCGGCTCGGAGACGGCCGGTGACATCTCGAACGTTCATGTGTCCAACCTGACTGTACTAGGCGCAGGCAAAGCCGGCTTCAGCATTTCCGTCAACGACGGCAGCGTTGTGGATGGCGTCGTGTTAGACGGCGTCAATACAATGACAGGCACAACGGCCCCTATTTTCATCGAAATTTCGAACCGGGGGCGCGCACCGGGCGCTGGCGTCGGCAAGATCAAAAACGTGACGATCAACAACGTAACAGCGACAAACGCCCAAAGCTCGAAAGGCGAATACACGTCCACGATCGCCGGCTTCAAGGACGGTAACGGAACGTATTACGTGGAAAATATTACGCTCAACAATGTGAAAATTACGGCAAAAGGCAGTCATCCGAATTCCGACGCCTCCATAACCCCCCCTGAACTGTCGAAAGGAAACTATAATGTGAAGGACTTTGGCATTCGGCCGTCTTACGGATTTTGGCTGCGCCACGTCAAAGGGGTCACCTTCAAAAACACCACCGTCAACTTCGAATCGAACGACAATCGGTACGCAGTCGTCGTCGACGACGCCGGGAATATCGAGTTCAACAATTTCTCGATGGCCAAAGGAACAGGCATCGGCTCCAGAGTACAGCTGAAAAACACCGTGAAAAGCTTCTACATGCATGACAGTCCGAACCTTCCGACAGTCGGTCCTGCCGACATTACGGGAACCAAAACGTATTAATTCGGAGGAGCGAATCAAAAAAATAGATTTCGCGAGCCGAAGCGGCTGTCATCGTAACAAGACTATTGCAGAAGTCCGGCTTGATTTAAAATGCAAAAAAGAACCTCCCTTTTACAACGGGAGGTTCTTTTTTACCCTCTAAGACAGCATGTTATCGCCCCAATCCTTGATCCGATACTCCTTCACGACGCCTTCCAAGTAAAATGGATCCGCCTTGGCGAATGCCTCGGCTGCGGCCCGACTGCGAAAGAGCGCCATATTCCCGCCTTCCGGATCGGTGAAAGGCCCTACTCCAACAACTTCGCCTCGGGCAAGAAACTGATCCAGAAATGCTTTGTGACGAGGGAAGATGGCCATAACCTCTTCACGGGCCTTTCCTGCACTGGTGCCAATTACTGCAAACAACATTCGTATTCCCCCTTACCTTTTATCAATCCCAGTCCTTATATAAGGAATCGCCAATTTAATAAATTCTTCCGGCGGTACCTTCTGACTACCTCTTCTCCATTCTACAGAAGCCCCATACATTCCCCAGCTTAATAGGACAGCTGTAAGTTTTAGAGCCTCATCCTTTTCCGTTGTATGTTGCTTAACTAACATTTTGTAAAAAATAATCTCGAGCTGATCCCTAATAATACGGGCTATGGTATCTTCGTAACCTCTATGGCAACGATTCGATAACGACTTTTGGAAATTTGTTATGGATTCAAATATTCTAACAAATACTTCCTCATTTAATTCGTCATTCTGGTAAAAATCATAATTCAAATTAACTAGCAATACCTCTGACAGTGCTTTTTCCAATAAGTCATAGATATCTTCAAAATGATAATAAAGCGTTGCGCGATTAATCATAGCTTCCGCCGTTATATCCTTAATCGTAATATCCTTAAATTCCTTTTTCCCTGAAAGTTCAATGAAAGAATCCATAATTAATTTGCGGGTACGCAAAACTCGGGGGTCCGTCTTAGATTCGGTCATTTGGTTCACCTCCTATTTTCAACAAGTGCTTAAAAGTGTTGTATACACGACAAATCCACAGAACTATTGGTGTTGATGAGTTTTATTATGATTTAAGATGTACCTATAAGCAAACAAACATGGATTACTCAAAAAAGAAATGAGGAATTAGTATGGCGGACAATAATAATATGGTGTGTGATCTGCAATCAGGTGTATGCGGAGTAGCGGAAGATGAGGAAATGGAGATAATTGATTTTAATCAGCCTTCAAAAACAATTAATCTTTACTATGTGACCGATCCTATTTGTTCGCATTGCTGGGCGCTTGAGCCTGATCTTCGTCGTTTTATGGAGCAATATGGGAACTATTTTAACTTTCATACGGTTATGGGAGGCTTGCTGGAAAAATGGCATGATGGGCCCATCGATCCGGCAAACGGCATTCATAAACCAGCCGATGTGGCTGTTCACTGGAGAGAAGTTGGAGCGCATTCAAGAATGCCAATTGATGGGACTTTAATGATTGATAATCCAGTTCAATCATCTTACCCGCCTTCTCGTGTATTTAAGGTGATTCAACAAAGGTTTACAGATGCAAAAGCAGCAGAATATTTACGTCGTTCAAGAGAAGCACTGTTTGCATGGAATCAAAATATTTCAGACAAATCCGTTATGATTGACATCGTAAATAAAATCGATCTTGACGGAGAAGCTATTGTCAACGAAGCTGAAGATCAGGTCGGCCATCAATGGTTACATGAAGATTTCGATCTAGTTCGAAGCTTGGGGGTCAGAGGCTTTCCGACAATTATTATGATCAATGAGGAAAATAACGGCGTGAAAATAGTTGGCAGCCGTCCGTTAGAATACTATGTTGATGGCTTGAAAAAAGTTCTAAATCTTAAAGAACTACAACCCAAACCAGTCCCTTCCCTTTCTCGCTTGCTAGAAAAAGAAAAACTTCTTTTTTCCAAAGAAATTGAAGTCATGTATGATCTTGGGCAAGATGACGTAAAAGCTTTTATCGAACAAGAGATTTCAGAAAATCATTATCAAGTGAATGAAATTTTAGGAGAATTGTATATCATGTCGTACGATCTCTAGTGCGAAGCCCGAGCGAAGAATACGTTCGGGCTTTACTGTGTCAATCATAATGGGAATAATACGTCTCTTTTTGGCAACCACTTCAAAGATCATATTAATACCGAATCTTAACCCTCCTTACTATATTACATTTTCTTACCGGAGAGAAATCGTCTCACATCCATTAAATAGCGCAAACCGTTTGAAGCAATCGTCCAGGGCTGTCTGCAGCTTCTTTGTTGGCTTCACGCCTTTCTCATACCAGATGTTTTTAACAACAAGATGCCTAGCTTTTCGCTCTGCGATTACCTCTACTCGTCCAATAAAGTTCTCTCCGTATAATAGCGGCAGAACATAGTGTCCGAATTTCCGTTTGTTAACTGGCGTGTAAATCTCCCAGGTGTAATCAAAGCCAAATAATTCGTTGATAAGCTTCCTGTCCCATATCATATTGTCCAGAGGGGCGATCAACTCGCAGCGAAATTGCAGCTCTGGATTTTTAAGGATGGCCTCAATAAGCGGCAAGTCTTCTGTGCGGCAGTACAGGATGTCCTTCATTTGTTCAACCATAACAGCAACAATCTTAGCTTCGATCGATAGCTGGCGGAAAACCTCGTTACGCTCGGCCGATTTCAGTCCCCATATGTTTAACCAAGCATCGGATGCGCGATTCCATAAAAGTCCAACAGCACCAATCCGACGCAATACCCGCCATTTTTGATGCTCTAGTTCACTAGGCAGCGGCTCTGGCGCATTCAACACATTTGCCTGTATGTACTTCTCGGCGATATCATAGTATTTTCGCGTGCCTTTTTTGTGCTCGATAATCAACTCGCCCGTCGAGTACATCTGTTCCAGTACGGAACGAGATGTATTGTTGCCACCGCTCCAGTGAATTGCCGATCGCCAGGAGAAATCCACATCCAATTTAATATCATCCGAACTTATCGCACCGTGATTTTGGATATGAGTCCGCACTTGCTCTGTCAAAGCTTGCATGTCAGGATAGTGTTCGGCATGCTGCCGGGCGGCCCGCCTGTACCTTTCAAAATACGGCCAGTCTTCGACAGGAATAATGGCTAGATTCTTATCGGGATAATCAACTAAACGTCTATCTTGATAAAGCAGCTCCTCAAGCATTTCCTTGCTAAATCCCTTCACTCGCGATTGCAGCACCAGTTCGGCATTTTTTCCGCACACATCGATGGGATCGTATTGGAGGCAGCTTGCCTGTCGAACAAAATCCAAAATGCCCTGGTTTCCTATAAATCTGTATTCCCCTAGCAGACCGTGCTTCAACAACATAAATTGCCGTGCTTGACGGATGGTTAATTTGATCATTTACGCACCTGCTCTTATTTTTTATTGACTGTATGGGTAAAATTCACTGGCTAATCATGCCCCTAACCTCAGTTTGGTGCTAATAAGAAAATTCCATCATATTCTAAAATAGATTATGACAATCAGGGGGGATTTAGTTGAATACAGTAAAAGTCACTCTACGGCCTATTGTCAGTAGGATAAACTTACCCACTGTTATAAAAACAACATTCCTTCCGGGTGACTCCATTGAAAGCATCATGATCGCAACACAGGTCGGAGAGATCTTTTTTATTAGAAACGGAGCTATAGGGACTTTTTTGGATATTCGCCAGCGAATCTTAAAACTAGGCGGCTCCAGCGGCGGATACGATGAACGAGGACTCGTAGGGCTAGCTTTTCATCCCCAATTTTACCACAACGGATTATTTTATCTCCATTACTCGCTAGCTGGAACCCAAGGTCCAGTTGCATTTTCTGAATCTTTTAAGCCTAACCCGTGTGATCCCCAAACTTTAAGCCTAAAGTGGATAGATAGGGAAATTAAATATGATCATATTGATACCGTTGAAGAATGGATTCTGCAATCGAATGGGCAGTCTCATAGACGGCGTACATTACTTAATATACGAAGGCCATTTTTAAATCATAATGGGGTCAACAGCTTAAACTTTTCACCTGAAACAGGAAAACTTGTTTTAACGACCGGGGACGGCGGATCAGCCTATGACCCGTTTAATTTAAGCCAAGATATTATGGAAATCGCGGGTAAAATTATTGAAATAGATGTAGGCATGAATTCATTTATTGATAATCCGCCTGTGGTTACACGTTTTAATGAACTGCCTGAATCTATTCAGAGAATGCTTACGGTCATTGCAAAAGGGGTACGCAATATAACCGGCATTTCCTATCAGAGGCTCCATGACAAGTATATTAAATACGCAGGGAATGTCGGACAAGATCTGGTAGAATCGATTTTTTCATTCGTTCAATATAAGCCAATACCTGTTACTCAGCTTGTCCAAGCCTCTATTGTGGGGTCGGAGACCGACCAAGAAGGATTTATTAACTTTGGCTGGCGAGGGTGGGAAGGTAGTTTACCTACGTCTGTGGTACGAAGCTGCCCCGTAAATGCAGGTCTGAATGAAAAAAATATTTCATATTTCAATGAGACCCTGGAAACTTCAGCGCTGCGTCTTCCGCCGCTAACGAGTTATTATCATGATGATCCTCGTCCCGACAAGTTTGGAGGGACTGCACTCACTGGGGTTCAGGCCTATAATGGAAACGATATCCCTGATTTATTGGGAAGCGTCGTGTTTACCGATCTTGCTCGTGCTCATTCAAAACCTCCTGTTAGGGGGGTTCTAGCCTATACAAGGGTAACAGCCGATTGTAAACAAAACGATTATCATGTAATAGAAACGGATCATAATTTTGGGTCTAATTCTGCTTATTACGTTAGTTTAGGAACAAATCTGAATCAAACCCGGCTATATTTAGGGGTTTATGGCTCTATGAAAGTGGCTGAGTTTAACCGAGGCACTGTATTTGAGATTGTTCCATGATTCAACTAAAGCCCGTACCATGTCGGTAAATCCATTAAATACCATTTTGATCCGCGTCTACCCTTTATTGACCGTGCCAAAGAAATAATACGGTTTTATCCCATTTGCAAATAGGCTATCGATCAGCTTGACCAATTCTTCGGACGATAAATCTTTGCCATTGCGTATCCAAAGGCGAAACAAAGAGATTAATGTTGATATGTAAAACTCAATCAGGTATGGCGCTAAGACATCATTTGTTGGAAGGCCCACAATCAATTTTTCAAAGGGAATTTCTCTTTTCAGGCGTTCAACAAAATGAACAGAACCATAGTCGCCCAAGAGAGCTTTTAGCATAGAAATTTCTTCTGCATTTTCCAAGCATTGAAGCGCATCTTGGAAAGTATGCGTAGAAAGCTCCCTGCTTGCCATTTCCTCCTTAATGGATTTCAAAACCTTCTCTTCAACGTAGTTCAGCAACTCATAAATATCCGTAAAGTATTGATAAAATGTACTGCGGTTATATCCTGACTTGTTGGCAATCTCTTGAATAGATATTTTTTCAATTGGCTTTTGGCTATATAAATCACAGAATACATTTACAAATGTTTGCCTTGTTTTGTCCGTAGTTTCAGGCTGCTTTTTCATGATTTGCCTCCATTTCCGGTTCAATAGATGCTCCGACAGATATTGAAAATCTGATGGTTGATGACCGTATGGTGAATCCTTACAATATTATTATACAACACGTTGTTGGATCATCAACAAGGATTATCAACTATTTTAGGGAGGCTAACATGAAAATTTTATTCTTCGGTAGAGGTGTAATATCGACCCAATATGCGTGGGCTTTTGAACAGGCAGGACATACAGTTGAGTTTTACGTCAGAAAGGGGAGAAAAGAAACCTTCGGAAGCCGTATAGAGCTTGAAATGTGGGACGCACGAAAAGGGAAAAAGCTCATAAAAGAAAGCTGGAACGTCAAACTGCATGAGGAGATCCTTCCAAATTATGATCTCATTATTATGAGCGTCAACACGGAACAACTTCCGGAAGCAGCACAATTCCTATCAACTGCTGCAGGAAATACCCCTGTCCTCATCTTCAATAACATTTGGCAAGATCTGAAGTCGTCCATCGCACCATTGTCTCTGAACAATGTTGTCTTTGGCTTCCCCGGAGCAGGAGGCGGCATAGCGGACAATACGCTGAGAGGCGGCTTTTTGAAAATGATATTTCTAGAAAAACCACGTGCAGGCACTGAGCCTATGAACAACAAGGTCAAAGAACTATTTGAAAGTGCCCATTTTAAAATTAGTTGGGTCAAGGATATGCAAAACTGGCTATGGAACCACTTTGCCATGAATGCAGCGATGGAGGCCGAGGTGATAAAACGGGGAAGTTTTCCGGCGCTCTTGAACCACAGGGCCTCATTTGCAAATGTTGGCTTACATATGAGAGAAATGATCCCTGTACTGAAAGCAAGAGGTGCAAAGCATGATGCCATTTCCCTCCTGCTGACTAAAATTCCACCGGGACTTCTCGGCATACTTTTTAACAAGGTTATTTTCGCAAAAGGCAGCTTAGCGCGGCTTTTTGTGGAATACAACAATAGTAAAGCAGGTTTCGCGGTACTTGAAGTTGTGAGAGAAGCCAAAAAGGCAGGCATACCTTTGCCGCGTCTTACGACGGCATTTGAAAATACGGAATATGCGAAAGAAATATAAGGAAGACTTCGATGGATTGGAGCGTAGGCCAAATCTGCTTTTTGGCATAAAAGTACACCCTTTAGCATGCATCGGATGACCCGTGGGGTTTTCCAAGGTCTATTCTAAGGGGTGCACTCTGTCGATGCGACGGGCGGCTTTTTCATTTAGGCAGTGAGGTTGAACGCGGTCAGGTTGCCCTAGTGACCGTATCTGTGGCTGGGCGCGCCGACCTCTGCCGTGAGGACATGGATCTGATCCGCGTTGTGCGAGACGTATTCAAGCAAGATGTCGATGAAGTCTCGGCAGAGGCGGATTCTTTGGGTTAGTGTGACTTCTCTAAGAAATTCTATCAAGCTAGTCGAACTAGAAAAACAAATAGATTATGCATAAATGCTGTCCTTTACCTCTTTAAATTTTAATCTAAGCTTCTCTATCTCACCGCTTCCAGTCGTTGGAAATCTAATAAAAGAAACATTATGTTTCTTTATAATACTTTCTTTCAATTCGTCTCTTTTTAACTGTTCAGGATTATTGGCATGGGATGCAAACCCATCAACCTCAATAAGAAGGACAGGTTTATTATTCAAAGTGTGATAGATAACAAAATCAACAGAAGCATTATGTTTTATATAACTTTTTTCTCTATCCGTAAGTAGGTCCGTATCACTAAATAGATTTTTCAACAATACTTGCGTCCCCGCTTTAAAGCATTTGTACTCTACATTAAGTAATAAATCTTGAATACAAGTCCACATAATATTCTCTGATTTGAATCTTGAGATATTTAATAATCTGCTTTGTAAGTCTATCAGTTTCTCTGAAAAATCCTTGTATAACAAGTCAAAAACAGAAATAACATCACTTTGAATAATGTTTTCATCCAGTGCATTGTATTCCATGTATCGGATTAAATCACTGACTTCCCTGCTTTCTTTTTCAAACAAAGAGTGATCAGTAACAAGGATGAATTGGTCTCTAGCCCTTGAAACAGCAACATTGATTATGCAAGGATCATCGACAAACGGAATGCCAAATTTACCCATATATGAATGGTCCAGAACAGTAGAAAGAAGCATGACTGACTTTTCTCTGCCCTGATACTTGTGTACTGTATCCGCTTCAATATGTGAATCCAGTAGTGAAACAGCTGTCTTTACTTGTTTGCGATAGGGTGAAGCAAACCCAATATCATCCGCATTTTCTACACGTCTCTCTGGATTCTCTAAAAATTGTATGATAGCGTCTAACTCTCTCTGATTAAGATTACCTTTATCTGCGCCGCGAGTTACCCTTCTCATGTGATTTCCTTTTTCCGTGCGAATAAGGACTAGTGGGCTTTGACTCTCATTCTCATAAGTAAAGGGAATTAGCTCCTCGTTATAATACTTCTTATTGCAGAAATTTATTATCTGAGGATGACATCTGTAATGTTCCTTCAGCAACTCTCTTGGTAATGCGTTTCCGAAAACTTTCATCACCGATGACAGGACATTATGCTTAAAATAATCATAGTGCTCCTCTACGTTATCAGAGGTAATTTTCTGCTTAATGTCCATATCAACGATTTGTGGGAGTTGTTTCATATCTCCTACTATGATAGCATTCTTACAACATGATAAAGCTAGAACACCTGTGAGCAAATCTACTTGTGAAGATTCATCAATGATTACATAATCGAAAAGAAAGCCCTCAGGAATACAATTTCTTAACGAATGTGTTGTGCTCAAAATTACTGGAAAGTGCGCAATAAAATCTTCAAAGTTTCCTTTGTTTCTATATGATATTTCATTCATATTCAGTTGCTTAATATTTGAATATTTCTGATTCAATTTATGTCTAAAAAGCTTAATAGACAATTCCTCATGTCGCTTCAGCAACGGTTCAAAAGAGCCTTCATCTAAATCCTTTTGAAAAGAAGCGATTTCATGCTCTATCTTTTCTATTTTTAACCTATAGTAATATTTCTGCAAGTTGATGATGTAGCCGACTTCTTGTTCCTTTAATGCTTTGAAATCCGTAAAACCATGCTTCCATAGCAGTTTTAATTTATAAAATATTTGCTCTGAATTCCCTTTTTCTACTGCTATATGATGATCAGCCAAAAAAGATATGATACCTTCTGGGGTCTTGCGGTAGAATGGAAGTTTATGAATAGATTCAATGTTTTGATTACTGTAGTAACTCTCAAAATGCTCTTGTTCCAATTGGTAGGCAGACAGCTTTTGCTTTAATATCGCTTTCTTATTATTTAGTTCAAGCAAATGATTAATTCGATCATTTAATTCTCTTATTGTCGTGACTAACTCCAACTCTTCAATATCGCTTTCCCAGCTTAAATTATTATATGCAGGCATTTCCTTAAAAAACTTCTTCTTATTATCGCTTTTTCCTAATGAGGCTACAATAAACTCATAGCCATCCTTAACTAATTTGTCCTTAACGTTCTGAACGGCTGCGTTGTTTCCAGATACTACAGCAACTGTTTTATTCAAAAGCACTAGATTGGCTATGATATTAAGAATGGTTTGTGTTTTCCCAGTACCAGGTGGGCCCTCAATGACAGACAGGTTACTTTCCAAAGCATTTTCAAGGGCTTTTTTCTGGCTTAAATTAAACCTAAATGGGAATATAGTATCTCTAACAGGAGAATGCTCAATTTTTATTCTGCTCTCGCTCATATAGCTGAACAACACACTTTGGGGATCTATATAATTTAGTTTAGCAAATTCTTTCATTAAGAAGGCATCCTTCTCGTCATCAGTTTTCGTATATTGTGCAATATCGGACCAGTTCTGCAACAGCCTCTGAAATTTAGTAGGTCCACGATTTGAACTATCTACTACAATATTTCTATAATTAAATACTTGTGAGTGACCAGCTTTGAATATGACCTTAGCTTTTTCACCGAAAATTAACACTTCCTTGATATCAAATAGCTGGCTATCTTTGTAATAAAGAGATTTATCCGAAATGTCCAATTGAAATGGATTTTCTAAAACAGTAATTCTTTCTTTAGTATAGGTATACTCCTTACTCTTACCTTGGTACTTTACTTTAACTCTCGAATCATCATCAATATAATATTCGATTCCTGATGTCTTATCTTCATCATCAATTAAGATTAAGTATTTTTGCGAATCCATATATGGCCAAATCCCTTTTCAATGTATTGGTAAAAATATCCTAGTAATATTACGTTTAATTCCACAACTAAATTTAATATCCCTTTTTTTCTCCAATATCTTCAAAAAATTGACAAAACGTTGCAAAACAAAAGATCACCTGAAATCCAGATGATCTTTTTGTTTAAAAACTATTTAATTTCCTTCATAATCTTTTAACTGATACCCAGTAGCTTCTTCAGCAGCAAGCAAAAGACCATCCGAGTAAGGCATGTATACAAACTCTTGCTTTTTCTTCATCCTCTGGCTCAAATATGCCTTCATTTCTGGATCCATACAGTAAACGTAGCATCCCTTTTGCCCTCTAGTCATTAAAGTACGATACGTATTCTTTATAATCTGATCCGCCATTCTTATTGCACTGTCTCTATCTTCCTTGTACATTTTCTTAAAACCTGAAAGTGACTTATCCGTCTTTGCCCGCTTAAACGGATCCGTTAATAATGTTCCATTCACATACCGTAAGTCTTCACCAACAATGACTCCAACATAATTAAATTCAAGCCCCTGTGAAGTATGAATGCAGCCCGCTTGTTCCACCGATCCTGGATCAATTGCCCACGTTGTCGTATTGTCTAAGTTCCAACTCATATAAAAATTATGCTCTGATATAGCAATATCATGAATATTACTGTTACTTTTCCCATTAGATATCCAATCCCAACAGTAACCTGCAACAATTCTTGCTTTATTATCAATTCGATTCTTCTCAATTATTTGTCTTCTTAGTTCATTAGGATCATCAAATATTTGAAAATCATACTCAAAATCAAAACCATCAAAATTTGCTGTTTCTCGAATGCCTAATACATCATCTAGCCATGCTAAATATCCATCTGAGCCATTGCATCGGAATTGAGATTCTAATTCCATCTCAATTATTTCTGCATCATACTCTGTGGCAAATCTTTTAATTTGTTCCTTATTGCCAATATCGTGAATTGAAATCTTTTGATACTCATCTATAAAAAAGACGGAAAACTTTGAAGCATGAATGATTTCTTTCATTTGATTTTCGCCTTTATTTTTAAATAGACCTGACTTTTCATTCAGTCTATGAGCTTCATCGACGATTAATACATCAAGTTCATTATACAATGACTCATAATACACACCAGATCCCTTAAACATATTGTTAATATATGATTTTTTATGATTTGCTTGAAGTTTTTTGGTGTACACATCTCTAGGAGCCCTGTTTTTAGTCACATATTGACATAGGAGATCCCTTGAAGTTAGCTCCACAAAAAGGTTAATTCCAAGCACTGATTTGCCTGTTCCCGGTCCTCCCTCAACTATAAGTACTTGTTTCTTATTGCTATTTTGAGCTGCGATAGCCATTTGAATAGCTGTTTCATAGACGACTTTTTGCTCATCAATCATCGTAAATTCATCGTTGCCATCTAGCATTCCTACTAAGGCGTCTTGAAGTGATTTTGATGGCTTAATTTTCCCGTGTTCAATAAGATACAACAGTTTCTTTCGATCACTCTTCTTGATATAAAGTGAAATAAACGCCCTTAGTTTTAAAGCATCCCCCTTGGTAAAAATCGGGGCTTCTGTAACATATTTTTCGTACTGCTCATTTGTTAGCGGATCATTGGTTGGCTTCACATAATTATGCAAATAAGCACAAGGGTAAATAGAGATTTGTTCATTCCTTACCGACTCATTATATTCTGTTATTAACTTGGCATAGGACCAGGCCTGATAGGATGGATGTGTCGTTTCCCTTAAGCGGCGACCAAGGTACGTTTGCACAATGCCATCCTTTTTATCAACACTACTTAAATTCTGCCATTGTTTTAACTCAATAATGATGACTGAACTCTGGTTATCTGCATCAAGTCCAGTGAGTATGAAATCTATTCTCCTAGAGTTAGCTGGCACTTTATATTCAATTGCAATTGTAATATCATCTGGAATGTTTGTCGTATTTAAAACTTTATACATGTAATTCATTGAATTATTCCAAGAGTTAATTTCACTAGCAGAAGTTCCACCGATTTTTTCTACTAATACATTATGAATTCTTACCGCAATACTGTCCTCAGTCACATGATTCATAAACTCTTCTTTGGTAGCTTCATAAATAATCATAGAATAATGCCCTCTATTCTCCCTCAGTATATTTTTTAGATGTACCTTTGAATTTATCAACGGGATACTTCTCAGCATTCTTCTTTAATTTTTGTAATATTGCTTTTTCGGCATCTATCTCTAAATCATGCGCAAGCATTAGGGCATAAATAAGAACATCCGCAAGCTCATCCTGGATTTGATCCATGTTCTTGTTGATCGCATCTTCACTTGATTTCCACTGAAAATTCTCAAGTAATTCGCTAGCTTCAAGCGTTAGCGATATTGCTAAATCCTTAGCGTTATGAAATTGTTTCCAATCACGTTCATCGCGAAATTCAATAATTTTCTTTGTTATTGCGTCCATACTTACACTCGCTCCCCCCTATTCCACCTCAATCCCCACAACAGCACTACCCAGATCCACGTGCTCCCGATCTAATGCCACACGAACCTTTCCAGCACGCCGCTTCTCGCGCCACTCTCTTAGTTCTTCTTCCGTCTCAAGACGAAGCTCTGACACTTCCTTCGCCCGATTAAACATGTAATCAGTGGTATACAAAATCCGATAAATCCCATGCCCCGCTGGCATAATCGGTTCCGCCCTTTTCACCCACGACTCCACCTCAAACCGCACATAAAGCTCGTCCAAAGCGCCTCGGCTAGATGGAATCTCCCTAATCGCTGAGCGTGGAACAACCTTCCAGTCCTTGATCTTCCCATACCAGGTGATCCCAGCGCCCTCCGCACCAAACAGACGAATAGACTGGTATAACGCCACATACTCAAGTCGTGTAAGCACTTTATGGTCCGTAATATTTCGCAACGGGGTGTGATAAAAACCGAATTTCAACGCTGCATCCAGTTGATCTGCTTTACTTAACGCCCCAACCAAAACATTCTTACCAGACATCTTGTCCTTATAATACTCTTTTGTTCCACGCGGCTGTGTCGACCGCTCATAGGCTTTTTCGGGACTATCCATGATAATCTCATCCAAAAACTTCTCCATAAGGCTCGTTGAGTTCGGCAAGAACGGAAACGCACCAATATTAATGAGCTCCACACTGCGATAAAACTTATGCTGCTTGAACCGCTCCTCATCATGGTAAGGAAACAGCACATAGGCGCCAAACATACTACGCTCGTATTCCCGGCCTTTCCCCTCATTAAAAACAATCGCATCCCGATACCGATGCATCGTATTAATGTCATCTTCTTCTGGCCCCGGCATCCGGTACTTTTCGTAATAAGGCGTACCCTCATAGCCTGGATTAATCGATATTTAGCATCAAAAACATACTTATACTCAGCCGCGGCATCATTCTTCTTCAGTGTTAGAACATTATCCGGCCTTTGCGCTAGCGTTGGGCTCGAATCTCCTTTAGGCAGCGCATTGTAAAATAAGGTGAAAATCTCCCCATTCTTCGGGTTCCGATACACCATCTTCGCTGATTGGGATTTATCCAGAGTCACAAATAACCCGCTTCGATTTACAGAAATAATATCTTGTTTGAGCAGCTCATACTTCTTACTTAGGAGATGATGAATTTTCAAAAAACACCAGTACTCATAGAGCTGCGCCAAATCTTTCATAGATAAACGGAAGAGATCGTTTTGAATCGATAGACCCTTTAACAACATTAAATAATAGCGATATACCTCACGGTAGCCAGAGGCCATCTGCAAGACTAACGAAATCGTAAACTGCCGCATCTCCCCAACGTTCAGGAAATCATGCTGCAACAACCGCTGAACCTGATTCATCATCAGGTTAATCTTCCTAGTCAGTTCAGGGTCTTCAACGCGACCTTTCTGCAATACTCGTGCTTTAACGTCCTTCAGCTTTTGCCCTACTCGAACCAAGACCCACTTCACAAAACGATTCTCAGCCGTATCGTAATGAACATGCCGCTTTGTCTCCAAAAGATGGGTTGGCGTATATCGTTGACCACTTACTTCTATTATGCCATGTGACGGATCCTTCGCTAACAATTGAGGACGCTTGCTTAGAAAAGCAATGTTCTCTTTGCCAGCCTTCTTCACACGCGATGCGTCGACAAGACGATTCTCACTCTCTAGCTTAGAATGAGGAGCCAGCTTTATCCGCTCAACGGCTTGCGTCAGCTGTGCAAATACATGCTGCAATATCGTAAAATACTCCGTTAAACTCTGGTGATTCGTTTCTTTTAACCCCGTTAAATTGTACGTCTTCCGCAAAAAGTCGAAAGACAAATTATAGATTTGCTCATTCACATCATGAAGAATCATTTGATAGTCGTTCTTGTAATCGATTTTCGAAGGAAAAATCTCCAACTGTAGCCGAAAGATTGCCTCTCCACCTAGTCGGAGCTCGAGCTCTGTGAATCCGACTTCATTTTGAAAATTGAGAACACCAGATAAAATCATTTTCCCCAGCGGTTTTACAGCCTGCCTTACATGAAGATTCTCATGGTAAAAGGTTAAGGGAATGTCTGATTTCTTTTCAACAACCATCTCATAGCCCTGAGTCTCATAAAACATAGGCGTTGCCGCGTCACCGGCACTCCAGGACACCATCTCCCTAGTAGCGTGAGAGTAAACGGAGATAGCCTCGATCTCTAGCGAATCTATCAGCGGATCTATATGAAAATGAGCATTCACCCACTCCTCATTCTCACTCCGATGCAGACTCAACGTTTCAACGGTGGGATGGAATGGCTTCCCTTGCAAATATAGATTAAATAGATTCGTCTCTACTCTCAGCAATTCCCTGCTCTGATTAAGAGAGCCAGTATGAGGTGAAGCCATCTTCCTCTAACCTCCGTAACATGAAGGCAATTTTCCTAGCGCTTTGCGGATATTTGGCAGAAGGTACGAACTCTTGCGATGTATAGAGCTTGGAAGCATCTTCTCTGTACTCGGCTAACGGTATATTCCGGTTGAGTGCAATCTGCATTAGTTGCAGCAAAGCTGTCTTCACAGAGAGGTTGCTGCCTTGAATGCGCGGCAGGATCTTTTGAAGCAGCTGCATATCAAACGCTGCATCTTTGCCTAGGAGATTGAACCGTTCATTGTAAATCATATAGAAACACACGGCATCCCGAATTCGGAACCCTACATGAGAATGAATCTGTTCGAGTATGCCGTTGATTTTGACTAATAACTCCGTTGTCTCTTCGGTTAGTAGCTTGTAATCCTGATACACGTCAACTAATTGCAGGTAATCACTCCGCAGCAGCGAATTAGGCGGATAAACTGCATCCTCGGTCGTTTGCACCTCGCCAATGCTCGGATACTGACCTAAATGAATATAGTTAAATTCAATCGTGTTCGCGCGGTCCAGCACCTTTTTACTAAAAGGGTGTGTCGTCTCATCCATATTGACTGTGCCAACAATATACACATTATCCGGGAGATATAGATCTCCAAACACCTGCTTATCTGACTCATGTTGCAGAGAATCTTGATGAATGAGAGGTGTCGTCACGATTCGGCTATCCCGCCACTCTTTCGTCTCAAGAACACTTAGGAAGTCACTGAAATAATGCTCCACCCTAGCTAAGTTCATCTCATCCAAACAGATAAAATAGGGCTTATGCTGATTGCGAGGTTTGGACGCCTCCACTAGCACTTCTGTTAATTTTCCAGGTCGGAAAGCACCGGATAAGTCTTTGTACCCCAGCAGATCCGAGGGATCGCTCCAGTCAGGTCTGACTGGAATGAGTGTAAACTGACCGTTCTGCGCAGTGGCCCCCACCGCCTCAGCAAAAAGTTTCACAAGCTTCGTTTTTCCCGTCCCGGATACCCCCGCAAGGATAACGAAAGGCTTCGCTTTTAGGGAAAGATAAAAATTCTCGATCCAATGATCCGGGTACATAAATCCTTTATTGGCAATGAAGTTTTTAATTTTCGCTACTCGCTCACTTACCGTTAATGGGTCCACAAAAGGTTGATCCTCCCATTCTTGTTCCTGATCGTCATTCTGATCATTAACCGACTCCTGATGTTCGTCTCTGAAATGAAGGACATGATTCACATACTCGTTGTAATTCGTCACAGCATTTCTTAAATCAGCAATCAACTGTTCGTCATCTGGAAGATGATCCACATCGTATCGGTAATAAGCGACTGTCGAAACTTGATAATCTTGGCCAAGTCCACCAGTGGTTAGGAAAATGGCGTCGTCCTTCGTCATACCGTCTAATGGTAGTAGTTCACGGATTTCCTGAACCTTCTCTTTGAAGTATTGATAAGCAGCGGGCCTTCCTTTGGTTTCAACGGGAATTGTAACACCCTGCATGAAGGTAAGATAAAGCGATTTCATATCTTCTGCGAAAAGATAAACCAGATACTCCCCCTGGCGGGTAGTTTCTGTCAGTCGCTTATCCATGATAGCGATCCACGGGATCGTCGCCCAATTGCCTTGGCCTATGGATCCCTGAATTTTAAGATCAGCGTGAATAAATGGAAGCTTCTTTAGCTCCGCTGGAATGGCTTGGCGCATTAAGCTCCCTAGGCGATGTCCAGCAAGGGGCTCTCTTTTCGCCATTAGATATGTAGTTAATACATCCGATAGAGCTTCTTTTAGAGAAAAAGAATTTTGACTCTGCTGCTGATAATAGGACTCAAGTTCAGCATGAGCGTAATCGTAGAGATAGGTTAAGACATCCTGCGGCCAAGAATCGTAAAGCGCTTTTTTAAATCCAATGGTATCACTCGTTTGCTCCAAAATAGTCGAAAGCGCAGCAATTGGCGTGGAGATCACGGATTGAATATTGGTTGTGTTCATACTTCCCCAGTTCGTCCCCGCTTTCTCCGGAGGCTGGTCAACCAAAAGGCCGTTCGACTCTCTTTCTTGAAGAAGTGATAAGAAGCGTTGCTTAATGTGTTTCAGGGAAGCTTCCCTCTGCCCTGTAGCCTGCATTTCTGTAAGGAGTGCAAGGATGAAGACCATTTTGTAGGACTTTTGCTTATGAGAAAATATGTGACTAAGTTCATTTGGGAGCGTCAAGGTATTCAAATAAATTCACCTTATTCTTTTTAGATATTATGACAACTGCACTCATGCATGCTTATGGATAAATCTACATTTGGGGTAATTTCCACATCCCTTGAATGGGCCGTACTTTCCCCTACGTTCTACAAGAGGACCTCCACACTTCGGGCACTCATCTTTTGCGACCATGTTAGACTTGTCAGCCATTTCTTGCTGTATAGCCTTAACGTGTTCCTTTTTTACCTTCTTATCCTGTAAGCTTGCTTGCTGGAATATTTGAAGCAATTTCTGCACATCTTCTTGTGAAATAACGGATTCATTATATTTCTCAATCGTTTTAATTAAGTATTTCGAATAAATAACCTCTGAGGTGACATTCACCTTTAAATCTGCCTTTAAGCTAAAAGAAATAATCGAAATGAATGGAATCTGTTCAAAGCCAGGCGATAAAGCCTTCAATGCTTGAATGTGCCCGTAGTTCTGCCTAATTGGATTATACAGCTTTTCTTTCCTTTTATAGATAACCTGAGTCCAATATTCTGAACGTTCGTCGCCCAGAATCCAGCCGTTATAGTTCTTCGTCTCGATGACGAAAACACCGTATTCTGAAATGACAATGTGGTCAATCTGTGTGGTCTTACCTTTGACGGATGGGACTGTGATGTCGTTTAGGATGAAGTATTTTGAGTTGTCTAGTTTGTTTAATCTATACGACACGAACTTTTCGCCGAGAAATCCTTTGAATTTTGGGGATTTTAGAATGATTGTTAGGATGGACATCGCGCCTAGGAGTGTTAGGTAGGTGTACATATGGACTCTCCTTTATTAGGATATAGTCGAATTGTACCATGTCTTTTGTCTTATTTGGTAGGAATTTGTAAGCTATACGGAACAGAGTATCCATTCTAGGTGAATAGATACTCTGTTTTGCATAACCCGCCAGAATTTATCATTTTTTTTAAATAAATCGCCTTCATTCATTGATAATCTATTCAATCTTGCCCTTGATTTAATTTCTTCTGAATCTTGCTCCAATGTCCCTTAACTTGATCATTTACCTTTACCTCAATATTACTTATTGATTCAAACTCCCTATGAGCTCGTTCAGCGTAAGTAATAAAATTACCTTTAACTTTTTCATTTTTCGGGTTCTTATAATTTCTGCCAAGATGTGTGTAGGTCTTATACAATTGCCTTCTTTTCACCTTTCTACCATGTATCTTGGATAACTCATTGCACACTTTCGCTTTTCTATAGGCTCTTGTATAGAACTTGAATAAACTCTTTTCTCTTAAATATATTCGCTTACCATCAAATCTAAATCCTAAATAATCTAGATTGTTACTTGTACCATTGATTTCAGAAATTTGTTTATTTTGATAAAAAAAATGATTTGTCTTTTCTCTTTGAATAATTAGGTTAGGCACCTTAGCAGATATTTCATTTATTTTATTCTCATGAAATTCAAAATCTAATTTATCTCCGTCACTCATAGGAATAACTACTATAATGTCATCACAATATCTCCTATACATTCCATTGTGATCTCTTACATAATTATTAAGTTCCTGATCAAAATCAATAAGATATACATTTGATAAAACGGCACTTATACCTGATCCCTGAGGTATTCCATATGGTTTTGAATTTTTTTCAATGTTGGTATATTTATAATTATTGAATTGTTCAGTAGTTAAATATCGCTCTTTTCTTTTGAAATATGTATCTTCTTTATTATCAATTAAATATTTTTCTAATTTCTTTTTATTAATATAACTAAACCTAGTAATATTTTTAAATATATTATAGTAATCAGAAGGTAGATTATTTTGATTCATAACAACCTTCAGCTTTTCTTTTAGATAATTATGATTTAAGTTGTCGAAAAAGTCCGTGAAATCAGCAACAAAAATGTAGGACCGTTTATGTTTAGTAATAAAATCTATTACTTCTGCAGCAAAGTGTATATTACTCTTGCCTTTTTTATTATTTCTATATGCAATTGAAACATCATCAATGTTTCTTTCTATAGTAATACTATTGTAATGTTCATTTATTTTGTCACCATAATAACTATAAATATAGCCGTCTATATGTGATGCATAATATATTTTTCGAATTTTCTTCTTTCTTATCTTTGTTTGGCTACTATATTTATTGAAAATAATCTTGTAATGGAGAAAAGGATAAAATCCATGCTGAGCAACCCACTCAGAATTTTGAATTTTATCCTTAACTTTTTCAAATGATATTCTTTTATCAAAATGAGTAAAATATTTTGCTTTATACATTTTCATTTTTAGCAGAGCTGGTACAAGCACCTAATCGTGACCTATTAGTAGATTCGCTCATACCAGCATACCCTCCCCTTCGGGAAATTCATTTAGAGCATAACTCTCGTGGTCACTGATAACTACAATTCATGTATACTTTAAATAGTATAATGGCAAGGTTAATAAATCTGAAAGGAGACAATAGACATATGGCATACTTAAGCCTATTACTTGATTTCGCAAGTCTAGTTCTTAGTATTACTCGATATGAAATTGACCTTGACAGAATTCTACCTTTTTCCTCTGTACCCCTAGCTCTACAGAGCGATGTTACTTATTAACTGTATCATATTTTGTAACTTATTGTAAATAAAAGTCGCAGATCATATTTTCAAAATCCTAAATAATCTTGTCACATGCACCGCTTCGACATCCTTACAGCCACAAGGTTTATCAGCCATTCCTCCCCCATTTCCCCAATTAAAGTCGTATTGAAGGCAGGGGGGAATAAGCCAAAAGCTAACCGGAGCAAAATCAGCGGAAATGATCGAGACAGAACAGGAGAAAACACCGCCAGCTCTTGTAACTCATACATTTTCTCTATATCACCAGACCGGGACATTACCCTTCAAAAGCCTTCCCCTGGTCCCCCCAAATGAAAAGAGCCGCGGGAAAAACAGGAGTGGATACCTGAACTTCGCTCTGCTCGTAATACGATTATTTAGTCTTTGAGATGACTTTGATTACTGTTTACACTCATTTACGAACCATCAATACCACGCACTCCATATGGAACGAGCCGTTCATCATGATTTCTTGGGTGTATTTTTGCATGTTTCCGAGGCGGACAATACGGTCACACTTTTTTAAGCTTTCGTTACGCCAGCAGGAATATGTCCATATTTTTTACATTTCTCTGTTGATTTTAATTGAATGAGTGCAGGATCATTCATACGCAACTCTAGATTTATGCTCCATCGCATTTTTATGAGTTAAATGAGTCATACACACCAATCCTCTTTCCTAATAGAACAACTAAAGCGAACTGCCTCATCTCACTTTCTAACCATCAATACGACCGACTCCACATGTGGCGAGGTGACAGGGAGTACAGCACTATAGAATTTCCGAATGGAATGACATTTGCTAAAATAATTTATTCAACCTCTATATTTGCAAGTTCAGAAAAATAGTGCAGCATTAGGTCAAGTTCAGGTCTAGGGATATAATCCAATACAAAAGTTGCGTATCCATTGCCTAGATTTAGCATAAACGAACCATTCATTGAGTCCCAAAACTTTTCATATTGGAGATAATACCCAAAACAATCTAGTTCTTCTGCTCCCATAGATTGAACACCTAAATATGATTTAATTCTATCCCGAATATACCTTATGAAATACGCTTCATCTTTATTTATTGATTTGATTTTGTTTAAGATATGCTCGAGACTAAAAATATCAATAACCCAAGGATAGATCTTATCCTTTCCTTCAATTCTCAGGTATTTATTTACACGATTCGATAGATTTAAGTAGTTATTAATTGTTACACAAACAACATTTACATTATGGTGGCTGTATGCACTTAAATCCAATACCAATTCTCGAGACTCTTTTTTATCACTATCATAATATCTGCCCTTATTATTTCTAATGTTCTCTTTAACTCGCTGACCTTGATTATAAGCTTTTTGTATAACACGTTTAAAGTTTTGTTGCATTCTTATATTTGATTTATCGGAATCTCTGAAAGGTTCTTTTAGCACTTCAGATTTACATTCAAAACAAAGTATATTTTCTCCATAAAGTACAATTATATCCTGTTCCGCACCATTGTCATCAAATAAATTAAAAAAAACATTATCTTTGCCAAAGAACTTGGTTAACAACATAATTGTATATAACTCAACGAAATCATCTTTTCTACCAACCATTTCTTCACATTCTAAAATATAATTCCAAAATTCATCAAGCACGAAGTTAGAACGTGGAAAGAATATTCTTTCTTTATGGCTAACCCCAAGTGAGAACTCCTCTTTATAATATTTGTCAGTTGGGTAACCTAATGTTGTAACTTTCTCATTTTTAATCTCCGGAAAAAATCTTGCGATAAACTCTTTATCTCTTATGCCGAATTTGCTTAAAATATTTGAAAACTGTTTTTTGGAAAAACTGGTTAAGAATCCTTCGAATTTATATTTTTCTTTTTCATAAAACAAATCATTTACTAATCGTTTTGAGTATGATTGATGATGGAAAAAATCGTATAGTATGCAAACCAATAGCCCCTTCTCAACTTCAATTGTTGTGAGGTTATCTTTACTTAAGATTTCATCAATTACTTTTCGATTGAGTTCGATGGCACGCAAATACTGAAACCAAGAAGTATCAGGATAATCAAAATGATATGTTAAAAAATTATGAGGATGGAAATTCCTTAATGACATACGTGTAAAATCTTCTGAGTCTTCATCTTCTAACACTTCATTCTGATTAAATTGTTCCATACAGTAGTAATCATATATTTTAATAAACTTCGTTCTTAACCATTCTAATTCATTAGCTTTATTTTTAATTTTTAAATCGTTATTTGTTTGGGAGTTCTTTTTATATAAATAAAATAATCGATTTGCCAATTTTGGAGAAATACGTTTCTTTCTGTTTTCAAATGCGTATTTTGTATTATCCATAATTAAACTATTAATTAACCAAAAAACTTCATGCGGTTTATACTGCCGAAATCTATCAATAATTTCCGCAAGTTCATCTTCAATTTTATAGTTCTCAAGTTCAAGAAATTCTTCAAACTGCTTCCGCTTATTCTCCATATCTTCCCCCACTGCATAAATTAATTGTTGAAGTCAATGACTCTAGAGCTAGGAAAAATGCGATCCGGACATTATATTAATTGAACTCTAGTAGACATTGAGAATAGCTACCCGTTTATAATTATTATTCTTTTAATCTTCTCGAGCTTTCGTTCAACTTCATCTTCTTCATCATTTTTTATAGATTCAAGCATTGCAATGATATCACTATCGTCTAAAGGAATGATCAATCCCCTATCGTCCCTGTATGTATCAGCGCATCTCTGATAAATCAACTCTTTATCTTCAATAGTTCTACACATTAATACTCCAAATTTCCCCTTATTAAAGGCAAACCTTCCCGACAACTGATCCAACTCTGGATTTGCAATGTCTTTTCCATAATTTTTACATTCAATAAAAACATAAGGACAAAAAATTTTATTCTTTTCTTGTAGCCTATAAAAAAAGCCGTTACAAGAGATATTGTTCATAACAATATCTACTCTTTTCCTTCCTTGATGAAGTTTTTCTTCTATAGTTGGATTGTTAAGATGGGGATAAAAAAGCATTTCCAACACTGATTTGATAAATTTGTGATACTCTGAAGCATGTTTTGTGCCTATAGGGATACTCTTAAGATTTATGATTAAAGCATCAATGATCTTGCTTATATCCTCATATCCTGTAAACTGCATTATTTCATCGTTGGAGAGGGATTTCACAGCCCCTGTTCTTGTTTTCCTGAATCTCTCAAACAGCTCAGGTTTTTTCTGCGTGTATTGTCTTAGGAAATCCTTCCTGCTTTCAAACTCACCATCAGCAATTCGTCTACCAATATCTTTGTCGACATCCTTTTTCGGAAGAAAATACTTCTCTTTTCCGTTTTTATACTTTTTATATTTGACTAAGGTACTTCTTCGTCTTAATTGTTCGTCACGCTCTTCACTTATGACAAAATGCCAACCATATTTCTGTGCATTATACTCAGAGATATAAGACACAATTGCTTTTGGAACTAATATTAACTCGCGCCCTTTATAGAATAACAATTCGTCTTGGTAAGTAGTCCAATCTTCCTCAATAGGATCCCAATAAGGTAAAGACTCGTTTGTCTTTAAGGGAATATCCCATATCGTACATTGCTCTTTTGTATAATCAATAAGGTGCTTCCTAATAATGTTTGTGGTCATGTCGGAAAGCTTATCTTTATCAACATCATCTACGAATACAATAATATCTTCAATATTTTGAACAATACCTGTTTCAATTGCTTTACTTTTAATAATCTCCTTAATTATACCCGTGGCATTTTCTTCCCCCACTCCCCTTCCGTTATCAGTACCCGTACGACTAATGCCTAGACAAGTCTCTTTGGGCTCTGACATGAATTGAAACAATTCAATTGCTTTTGCATGTTCATCATTTCGAATAAGTTCTGCTACCTTAGAAAAGAAACTTTTTATTGTTCGATCCACTTCTATAGACCAAGGGTCAGTCCTAGTCGATATTAAATACGGGTCTATATACAACGGGTAGTCTTTTTTTATATCAATATCTACAAAATCGAGTTGAACTTGTTGCACTCCAAGATTGAATATTTCGCTAATTTTCATTAAGCTACCCTCCATTTTATTTTTTGCAGCATAATCGTTCTAACTTAATGCAAGATAAAAATTGAATAGAACTTAAGACCTAGTATATCATGGCAGATTAAATAATGTGTACGGTATTAACAAAATCCGACAGTTAATTCGACTGTTAGCTATCTTGATTTGTCATTATCTCGCGCATTTAATATGGTGCGCTTTCCTATAGAGCTGCCACGTAAATGTCAAAGCAAAAAGAAAGAACTGCACACGTACACAGTTCTTTCTTTTGCTTCTTGTTCAGTACCTCAATCTATTTATCTTTAGCGCACCTGCCACATCTCATTTTCGAGCCATCAATATGACCGACTCCACATGTGTCGTATGTTTGGGCTATTACGATAATTTTATTAATAACATTATTTCCATTATAAATGCTGTATCTTTATATCGCATCAAGTTTTCACAACATTATAGCACCATCTGAAAATCTTTAGAGGTACAGGCTAAAGCCTTATTAACTACCAACCACGTCCCTAAAGTGTCAGTTGGGTATAATTGGTTACAGGTAGATACGGTTATTATATAATCCATGTAAGGGGGCATGGGAATGGATAAGTACGAATCCTGCAATAAACATACTGGGATTGATATAAGCAGGGAGGAGTACGCAACGGGAATATCTTTTATGCGTGGAAGATTAGAGGGGCATTCGGTGTTAATTGCAGCCGCAAGTGAAAGGGCTTGGGAAATTTTAGGGCCAGCATTAAAAGAGATTGCCGAAAAAAACGCACATATCCCTATTATGCTTTCGAAGCTATCCTACTACGACGCGGAAGCTGCCCTGGCGTTCCTTCGGACCTGGGCCGAAAGGAAGAAGCCTGTTTCCCAGCTGTGGGAAGAAATCACAATTGAATTGGAAAACAATTCTAAATTAGATCTCAATTTGTGTTATTATTATCCATATAGTTTGTATCATAAGGAGTAGATCTATGAAGTCACTTGTACTTGAACTACAAGAGGATGCTTACAATTCAACAAGCGATATAACATCCCTACTGAGAAAGGCTTATGTGGTTGCAAAAAAGCTAAAAATTTCAGAATTTGAAAATTGGATACATAAGGAACTTAATGGTTACCCCGCGTCAGCGAAAGGGATTCCTGAATATAGAGAAATACAAGGTGAAGTTAAGGCCTGGAATCCTTACCACGGTTGGATACCTGTATTATTCGATGACGCTAGAATCTCTGCAAAGATTTCAAAGAATTTCATTGTTCAACCAGTAACGGAAATAGAGTTACTTGTGAAATCTAGTAAGGGAACCCTAGTTATGTCATTATCTCATCAATTGCAAAGACAACTGGATAAAACAGCGCCATTTGAAACCCAGTACCAGTTACAATTCGGTGTTTCGCAGGCAAAAAAGATTTTAGAGACGGTAAGAAACGTTGTTCTTGAATGGGCATTAAAACTAGAGGAAGACGGGATTTTAGGGGAAGGAATTAGCTTTAGTAAGGAGGAAAAAAGTTTGGCTAACGAAAAGGGCTACACTGTAAATCATTTTTATGGTGACATCAATCAATCTCAAATCCAACAAAACTCAGATAACTCAACTCAAAACATGCACTTAGTGAATGGGTTAGACATCAAAAGTCTAACTACTCTAGTTAACCAAATTGAAAGCAACATTGCTAACACCGGATTAAAAGGTTCTGAGCAAGAAGCAATAACGAACGAAATAGAAAAGATTAAGGATGAAATTATGAATTCTACACCAAACCCTGGTGTAATAAAGAAATCTCTGAAAATAATGGGCAGTATTTTAGAAAAAGCAACTAGCAGCCTTATTGCATCAGGTCTAATCCATGAAATCTCCAAACTAGGCTTATGAAATTAATCCCCGCTATCGCAAAGCTACGAACTGGCACAATTTGTACAATTATTTGGTATAGCGGCCAGATTATCGAAGCCCAACTTGACTGCCTGGCCGAAGACCCTCATGTAGAAGAAGATGACGACGGCTACCTGGAATATTTGGGCAGCATTTTTCAAAGCTATACATGTACAGCAATAACGACTTATAACCAGCAATAGAAGTCGGACAGATATTCGAAGTATCAGAACTTGTCGAACCGACCGAAATACAAGTAGATCACAATGTCATATGGCAATCGGAACAACGCTCGTAATTCTACAATGCATGTACCACGAACGCCGAAGGGCCTAGTAAGTTAGCATATAGTAGACATCGGGCCAGGTCAAACGAAAGCCGCGTTGCGGGCTGTATCCCTTCATACGCGGCTTTTAACTATTTTTAATTTGTGTATATGTCGTTACCATTGTGAAGTGCTAGGCTTTAACGGCATTTCATTCGGCGTGCTACGTACAGGGGGCAGCTTCGATACGTCTCGCTACTAGATCTTCGTTATAGTCTTCCGCACTAATCCATGCCCATTTCTTGAAGTCCCATTCTGAAAGCTGTTTCGGCCCCATCATGCCGATGCGTTCTTATGTCGCAGGCTTTTATTTACCTGCTCCATTTTAACTAAGATATTTTTTGGAAACTCTAAGTACGCTTTTCTGTGCGTACGCATTTCGTCCAGCATGGGCTGAAATTCATCCCGCAGCAGACTACCGTCTTTGATTCTGCGGCTAATTTCTGCTTGTACGTTCCTAAAGGCAACCACCATACCGTCCGGGTACGGCCTTTTTCTCGCGTCTTAGTTAGCCAGTAGACGCTGTAATTTCGTCTCGGCAATAGGTTGAGAGAGTACCAAAGGTATCAAAGCGAAGAACATAAAGCTATAGAAGATTGGCAAGGGGGAGAACATCTTTTTATATTTGCCCACCCCGACGGGAAGGCCTTCCATCACGAACGCCCTTAATTGTGGTTCTAGGCCTTCTTAAAGAAAAACAAACTTCGTTATATCAGATTCCATGATCTTCGCCAAACGGCAGCCACTTTGTTAATTAATAAGGGCGTTCATGCTAAGGTTATTTCCAAACGCCTGGGGCACGCGAATATTACGACAACTATGAATATTTACGGGGCATGCCTTACAGAAAGCCGATAAAGATGCTGCGAATAAAGTAAGCGACATTCTGTTTATTACTAGTGCCCGCAAAACGAAAGCATAAAAAGAAACGACGCTTTAGCACCTTCAAAACGTCGTATCTCCAAAAATTAGCACCAATTTAGCACCAAAGACACAAATACCCCGCTGATATACCAATATTAAAATGTCTGTACTACAGATAAATCCCCTTATATGTCAAGGCGTTTCAGCCTTCTGTTTAATCCCTAACCAACAAACAAACACTTTCCACATGCACCGTATGCGGAAACATATCCACCGGCGTCACCTCCGCGACGCCGTACCCGCCGTCCGCGAGCACGCGCAGGTCGCGCGCCAGTGTCGCGGCGCTGCACGACACGTACACGACCCGCCGAGGGCGCAGCTCGAGGATGGTCGCGAGCAGCGCGGGGTCGCACCCTTTGCGCGGCGGGTCGACCACGATCACGTCAGGCCGGACGCCCTGACGTGTCCAAGCCGGCAGGACCACTTCCGCGGGTCCTGCCTCAAAGTGCACGTTCGACATGCCGTTTAACGCGGCATTCTTACGTGCATCCGAGATCGCCTCTTCGACGATCTCGACGCCGTACACCTTTCCTGCGCGCTGCGCCAGGAAAAGGGAAATCGTCCCGATGCCGCAATAGGCATCGACAACCACTTCATCGCCGGTCAGCCCGGCGTACTCCAGTGCTTTCCCGTACAAGACTTCCGTCTGGACGGGGTTGACTTGAAAGAACGATCGGGCCGAAATGGCAAATTTCACATCCCCGATATAGTCATAGATGACGTCGCTCCCCCACAGGGTACGCGTCTCATCCCCAAAAATAACATTCGTCTGTTTCACGTTAATGTTATGGCAAATGCTTTTCACCGCAGGCAGCGCCTCGCGGATGCCGGCCACCCACTCGTCGACGCGTGGGATCTCGGCGCCATTGGTCACGAGCACGACCATGATCTCGCCCGTGCGGAAGCCGACTTTGACGACGACATGGCGCAGCAGGCCAGTTCCCGTCTCCTCGCGATAAGCGCGAAATCCCAACCGCGAGCCGATCTCTTTCACCCGCGCAACGACCTCGTCGTTTGCCTCGTGTTGAATCAAGCAGGCCTCCATATCAATGATGTCATGGCTGCCCTGCGCATAAAAGCCGCCGATCAGGCCGCCGCGCTCTTCCCCGAACGGGACCTGCGCTTTGTTGCGGTACCGCCACGGATCGGCCATCCCAACTGTAGGATGGACCACAATCCCTTCCTGCGAAGCAGTGCCTTCATTGTTCCCCGCGGCCACCGCCAACTTCCCAATCCGCTCCAAATTATCCACGACTTGCTGCCGCTTCACGCGAAGCTGCGCCTCATAGCTCAGGTGCTGCAGCTGGCAGCCGCCGCACTGTTCATAGATCCCGCAGTCCGGCCGAACACGGTCCGGACTGACTTCAAGCAACTCCACTAACCGCGCATGCCCGTACTGCTTTTTCAAATGCGCGACTTCCACCAGCGCTCGCTCACCCGGCAGCGCCCCCGCGACAAAAAGGGTAAAGCCGTTCGCCCGGCCTACCCCTTCCCCTTCGTGCGAGATGCCTACGATGTCCGCTTCCACCTGTTGTCCTAACCGGACAGGCAGGTCCGCCATCCAAGCCGGTGCAGCCTTAGCGCCGCCGCCTTTATTGCCTCCACCTGCATGACGCCCTTGCGAGCGGCCTCTATCATTACCCAGCGCTGAGCCGGTACGTTTTTTTTCACTCATAATAGCCTCACTTTAATTTAACATTTCCTGAAAAAAACTGTCACGCGGAGAGGGGGTAGCAGATTTTTGTGTGGTCGGTTTGTGGGTTGATGATCCCGGCTTCCTACTTTCCGAATTCTTTCTCCCACATTTCCAACTTCCTGTCTCTCTTATTCCCTCCTGCTCTGCTATCACGCAAAGAGGACGTTGCTGAATTTCGAGTGGTTGGGTGTTGGGTTGTTAGGCTCCCGGCTGCTTGATCTCCGGTTTCGATCCCCACACTTCCACACTCTCGGCCTCCCCTACTCCTTCAAATGCAATCCGTTCGTCAACGTATCCAGGAATTTCTTCTTGTAGATCGACTGGCCCGACTCATCCACGATAATCTGCAGATGGTTCTGCAGGTTGGTCATGACGCACGGCAGGGTGCCGCCGAATTCGCCGTCAAGGTTGAGTTGGACGTAGTCCGGGGAGTTGATCTCGATGCGATCCGTTTTAAAATAAATCAGGTTCGGGTCGTTCAAATGCTCGCCGCGCAGGGCGAGGGTGACGATGCGGATGAACTCCGCCAAGTTGCATTTTTTCAATATTAAAACGTCGAACAGGCCGTCGGTCATGTTGGCTTCCGGTGCCAGCTTTTCGAAGCCGCCTACGGAGTTGGAGTTGCCGACGAGGAAGAGCATGACTTCTTCATGCAGCTCGCGGTCCCCCGTTTTAATGTACAGCTCGATAGGTTTCAGCCTAGGCAGCTTCTCGAGCCCTTTCATATAATAGGCCAATTGGCCGATCATGGTTTTGAGTTTGCTCGGTACTTCGTACGTCAGCTCGGTCAGCGAGCCGCCGCCGGCGATGTTGATGAAGTAGCGGTTGTTGATTTTGCCCACGTCGATCGGCGTGCTGTACTGCTGGATGATGAGGTCGCACGCGTACTCCAGGTTTTTCGGAATGCCCAGCGCGCGGGCAAAATCGTTCGTCGTCCCCAGCGGCAAAATGCCCAGCGGCGGTCTGCCCTCTCGTTCCGCCATGCCATTGACGACTTCGCACAGTGTGCCGTCGCCGCCTGCGGCAATGATGAGATCGAACCCTCGGCTGACCGCTTCGGCCGCCGCCAGTGTCGCATCACCTTCGCCGATCGTCGCATGCGCGGACGTTTCAAAACCGCCCCGCTCCAAGCGTTGGAGGATTTCGGGCAATCTTTTTTTCATTTCTTCCCGGCCTGAGGTCGGATTATAAATTAATCGTGCTCGTTTGACCATTCGCGTTCTATCCCCTATATGCCGCCTGGACCCCCGCAGCGATCTGCCGCTCGATCCATCGGGAAATTAGCGGACTCGGCAAAAGCGCCTGTCCATTGTACCGATACGTACAGCCTTCCAGCCTTGTTGGAATGACGGTGCGCGTGAAATATCCTTCACTTAAGAAAAGCGGCGCCACAATGACCGCATAATCCGGATTGTCAGCCGTTAAAGCCTGCACCCGATCCCGCAGCTCATCCGGCAAAAGCATGGCAACTTCCGCGCCGGCAAAGCCGCCCAGCCGCTGCACCCGCGCCGCGAGCTGCTCCAGCCCCGTGCGCCACTTCTGATGAAAGCCGTCTTCCTTGCTGCCGTGCCCCACGACCAGCACGATTTCTTTGTTCGGCTCGGCCGTGAGCTCTTTTACTCTATCCCATAAAATATCCGCTATGACGGGATCATCGTCGATCGGAGAGGTGAAATGAATACGCGCCCGAATGGCAAAAGGCTCTAAATCCGTCTCCAGCTGCGGCTCGGGAATGACGCCAAGTGCCCACGAGATTTCATCGATATGGGTACTCCCGGAGGATACAAACAACGGCACGACAATGATGTCTGTCACGCCCTGCGCCTCCAGCGCGGTGATCCCGTCTTGAATCAGCCGCCCCTCGACAAGCTCCAGGTAGGAGGCATAGATGGGGATATTGGGGTGTAAAACAACCCCAGCCACCGCCTCATCCACTAGCCGCACCCAGCCCTCGTCGCGGGACCCGTGACTGATGACCAGCACGCCATATTTTTGCATCACAAATCCCTCCGTCCGTCCGATCTGCGTCTCTTGTTCCTATGCTATCGAATGTGCCCTCGCATGTCAATTCAGCCGCCCGAAAACAGGAAAAATCCCGCATTACCAAAGGTAATACAGGATTCTTCGATCACAAGCTTTTCGCCTCATGAACCTTTAACGGCCTAAACGATCCAAGGTCAGCACATAACCGTCGTTACCGTAGTTCAAGCAGCGTTTGACGCGGGAGATGGTCGCGGTGGACGCCCCGGTCTCGGCTTCAATCTGATTATACGTACAGCCCTTGCGCAGCATACGCGCCACTTCGAGCCGCTGGGAAAGCGATTGGATTTCATTGACCGTGCACAAATCGTCGAAAAATACGTAACACTCCTCAATATCCTTGAGCGTCAGGACGGCTTCAAACAACTGGTCTATGGCTTTATCATTCAATTTTTTTAATTGCATCTGATGTCAACTCCCGGTAAAAATGCATGTTAGCTCATACGACGAGTAAGCTCATGTGTATCATTCGACACGCACGGGTTAATTCCTTCCTTTAGGATTGTGAAACACTAAAATTTCTATGCGTTAAAGAGTTAAATACTAACAAATCGCGGGCACCCGTGACATTCGTCCATACCAAAGGTAGGCAAGTGACATATCCTGTAGGAGAAAATCTGATAAAAAGGATCGTGAATCCTCGTGACCAACCCAAGACAAATCATTGGTAATGGCGGAAGTAGCAATCAACCCGAAGTGCAGACACGAAGTCTCACCCTCCCGGGTCAAAGCTTAGGGCAATATCCGGGCTTAGGCGGAGGCAGTCCATTTGGCGGCGGCGGTTTTGAAGGCGGGGGCGGCTTTTTTGGCGGACCTCCGGCGACCGGCGGCGGATTATTCGGCGGCGGTGGCGGAGCTGGAGGCGGCGGCCTGTTCGGCGGCGGCAGCACAG
>NZ_RXHU01000045.1:430-84699 GCF_003955665.1 Paenibacillus whitsoniae | reverse complement strand
ACCGTACCGCTGTCTGCTGGATACTACTCCTGCATTTCTTACATGTCTTTTTCAAGATATCGCTAGAATTGCGCGAAATCCTGTATTTCGTACAGTTAAAGCGGCCCGCTTCCGCCGAAATGAGGCTAAACCAGGCAACAGCGTGCGATTTCCTGTAGGTTTTGCAGGATTATGCCACCACGGGCTGTTTTGCTGGCGGTTTAGCTGTACATTTTGCAGGAAGTCGCGTATGCGCGGTACAAGCAAGGAGCCTACCTGCTCTCCTTGCCCCGAACCGCAAGATAAACCAAGGGTGCCCCTCAAAGAGCCTATCATTTAGGCTTGCGGGGCACCCTTTTGCATAATGGGCTAAGCTGCGCTGCACCCGAATCTAGCTGCTCGGTGATCGGCGAGCCAGATGGCGGGGCCCTTCACCATTACCGACTCAGCTGTACCGTACCAGCAGCCGTCGCCCAAGCGCCGACCGGCGCTACGGTGTACGTCATGCCCGGAACGAGCTCGGCATTGTCCAGCAGGGCGAAGGTGCCGGTCGCGCCTTTGCGGGAGGTCAGCGTATACTCCGCTGTCAGCGCTTTGCCGTCCGTCCCTGTCAACGTAACTCGGCGCGATACGAAAATTTCATCCTTCGGATCGGCGGCAAGCGTCACGTTTACGGTTTTGTTGTTAACCGCGGCCGCAGATTGAATCGACAACGGGGCGATATCCTTCGCGATGAACGTTGCTGTTTTCAGCGTCGCCCAGTCGGTCGAAACGGTGTACTTGACGCTTGGCTTGAACGTTGCGCCGTTCGGCAGGATAAACTTCGGCGCTTGACGCCCGTCGGTCGCTTGCGTGAACGGCAAGTAGTGGGCCGTCATCGTCTCGCCGCCTTCCGGCGTGATTTGCACCTGACGATTGCGCATGGAGGACAGGATTTGGTACGTTACGCCGTTGTAACGATTGCCTTCATCTACGATGAAAGCGCCCGGCCGGCTTTTGCTGTATGCGGCAATGACGTACCCATAGTCGGAAACGCCGTCCGCCAAGTGGGATTCGACTTCAAACAGATCGTTCGCGATTTGCTGCGTGGAGGCGAGCGCAATTTTCTCCGTGCTGGCCGTAAAAGATCCCGCCGGCTTGCCTTTGTATGTCAGCGTATACTTCGTTCCTGCTTTTTGGGTCGGTACCGGAACGATGTAAGTCGACACGGCGCCTGTTTTTAGCCGCGGCACGTTGCTGATCGCCAGCCCGTTATCCAGCACGAAGTTTTTGGAAGCAGGCTCCAGTTCCAAGTCAGCGGCCGGGATTGGGCCTGAAAAGGTGACTTGCAGCGTAATGCCATTCAGCACTTCGAGCTTGGTCACGCGAATCGGCGCTTTTTGCTGCGCTTCATAAATGAGCAGCGCAGCCTGCCCGCGCGTTACGGTGCTGCCCTCAGCGGCAAAGCTCGGCAGCTCGCGAATAACTGCCGCGTCCACTTGCAGAGCACCTGCCAGCAACGTCACAAGCTCCGTCGCTGTCACTGCCGCAGCCCCGTCAAATTGCGAGGACGTCAATACTCCCTCTGCATGAAGCGCGGCGGCATAGCCGTAAAACCACTCGTTTCCCGACAGATCGGAAAAAGCATTTGCCCCACCAGCAGCTGCTTGATCCAGATGCAAAGCCAGCGTCATCATTTTCGCAACCTCCGCACGCGTCACCGCACGATCCGGTTTAAACGAATTGTCCTCATAGCCGGACACGACGTGCTGCCCGGAAAGCGCTTCAATCGCGGCTTGTACTTGCTGGGCGGCGTCAGCCGTATCCTCGAACGGGCTGGCGGCCAAAGCGTTAAAGGGAAGAACCGCGGATAATCCGACGGCGGCGGAAATCGTAAGAATGGCTAACGTTTTTTTCGTTGTTTTCATATGCGTGTGCTCCTTTGGCATGTAAGTTGTTTGAACCTGCTTGCGCATGTGCTGCCTACAAGTACTAGCTTACAAGCCCGCGCATTACAATCGCATAAAAACCAGCGCCCAAACATTACAATTTCATAAAAAAGAACCTGTCGGGCGAGGACGCCCAGCAAGTTCTTCTTCATTCAGGCTATCAAATTATCCGTAATCGTCGCCCTATTTCCCACCGGAAATAAGGCACAAAGCCACGATCTTTACTTGATGCTCACAGGCATCCCCTTGATCTGCTCCTCGTCCGGCGTGACAAACAATGTCTTCTGGTTGACATAAATCACAAAACCAGGCTTCGCACCGCTAGGCTTATGCACATGCCGAATCGCCGTGTAATCCACGGGGACGCGGCTGGAGTTTTTGGCCTGGGAGAAATAGGCGGCAAGCTGCGCGGCTTCGTGCAGCGTCTTCTCGCTAAAGCCCTCTCCGCGGATGACGACGTGAGAGCCCGGAATATCCTTCGTATGCAGCCAAGTGTCGGTCGCTGCCGCCAGCCGATTCGTTAAATACTCGTTCTGCGTATTGTTTTTGCCGACATAGATCGCAATGCCCTCGCTCGACGTATAGCAGGCCAGACTCGGCTTGTCTTTTTTCTTCTTTTTCCGCTGTTTCTTGGCGCGATCCCGCACATAGCCCTGTTCCATCAGTTCGTCGCGAATTTCCTCAATATCCGAGAGGGAGGCGACGCTGAGCTGCAGCTGCAAGGTGGCCAGGTAATCCAGTTCCTGATGCGTTTGCAAGATTTGCTCGGTGACGATGGCGGTGCTGTTTTTGAGTTTCGTATACTTTTTAAAATAGCGCTGCGCATTCTCCGACGGGTTCAGCAGCGGATCCAGCGCAATCGTGATGGAGGCTTGATGCTCATCGTAATAATTGATCGTCTCCACTTCGCGGTCGCCTTTTTTTATAAGATGAAGCGAGGCGGTCAGCAGTTCTCCTAAAATCCGATGCTTATCCGCATCTTTGGATTCTTCAATCGTTTCTTGCAATTTTTCCAGTTTCTTCACATTCTTGTTGATTTCGTTCTGGATAAAACGAAGCAAATCGCTGACACGCTGCTTGACGGTATCCCGCTCGGCTTTATCACCGTAAAAATGCTCCAGACACGCGCTCGGCGACGCGTACGCCTTCACTTGCCCCGCAAGATGCGTCAGCTGCGTGATGCTGAAAAACATTTTGCCCGTGTCCTGCTGCTCCACGATAACCGGTTCATAGCGCTGCTCGCGCACCGCGGCCATCAACGCTTGGAACGCTGGCCACAATCCGCCGCCGCTCGCACTGCGATGCACCAGCTCCTTTGCCACCAATGGACTCAGACCGCTGAAGGAAGCGACGAGCTTTTGCTCCGGCTTGAGGCTGGCGAACGCGTCATCCTTGCCCTCACCGCCCATGGCCCGCTCGAAGGCGTCCTCATCCACAGCCAGCGGATTCAGCTTGTTCTGCTCCGGCGGCGAGACATACGTGCTGCCCGGCATGACAATCCGATACGAGCTGATCGCGGGTGTGACGTGATGAATGCCGTCCAGAATGGTGTCGCTCGCAGGATCGAGCAGGATGATGTTGCTGTGACGCCCCATGATCTCGATGAGGATCACTTTGACGCTCATATCGCCTAGCTCGTCCCGGTGCCGAACCGTCAAACGCACGACGCGCTCCAGTCCCACTTGCTCCACGGCTTCGATGATGCCGCTCTCGCAATGTTTGCGCAGCAGCATGCAGAACATCGGAGCATCCAGCGGATTGAGCGTCGCTTGCTCGGTAAGCTGCACCCGCGGATACGTCGGGTTTGCCGACAGCAGCAGCTTCAGGTTTTGACCTTGCGCCCTGATTTGCAGCACAACATCGTTCTCGTTCGGTTGATGAATTTTATTAATGCGGCCTCCGACGCAGCTTTGCAGCTCGTGCACAACGGCGTGAAGGACGAGTCCGTCCAACGACATTTTTCTAACAACTCCATTCCAAGTATAAGAGGTAGTTCAAAAAGTCGTTTTTTGATCACGATGTAATCCGGGAAGAGGACTCGACATCGAATCTTGCGTTCAGCTTCGAAGTGCGGTGCTCATGTAGGTTTTGCCTACATTCCGCTCCTCCTTCTTCAGCTTCTCGAACCTTCTCGGTGCTGAAAACCCGACTTTTTGAACACTACTATAAAACGTAATCTTCTCTATGATGCCATACTTTTCATAAAAACTTAAGTGGCCAGGGAGCGGAAAGATGATTTCAGGGATATTTTCCCGCTTGTCTGAATACATTGACGTATAGGTGAGACAAGTACATGTGGAGGGAGAAGGGCGGATGAGTCAGGAGAAGTGGTACCAGTTGAACTCGGAGGATGTCTTGCGGTTGCAGCAAGTGAATATGCAGCAAGGCTTGCCCTGGGAAGAAGCGTGGAGGCGGCAGGCGGAGGTAGGGCGCAACGAGCTTTCGGAAGGACAGCGCATATCCCCGTTAACCCTGCTTTTGAATCAGTTTAAAGATTTCATGGTGCTGGTCTTATTGGGGGCTACCCTCATTTCCGGCCTGCTTGGGGAATATTTGGACGCGATCACGATTGTCATTATTATTGTCATGAATGGCATTTTGGGCTTTACTCAGGAATTTCGGGCGGAAAAGTCGCTGCGCGCGCTCAAAGAGCTGTCTGCGCCGAACGCTAACGTCTGGCGGGAAGGGGCCTTGCATCAGATTCCGGCTCGCGATCTTGTGCCCGGCGACATTATTGTGCTGGAGAGCGGGGACCGGGTGCCGGCGGATGTGCGCTTTTTGGAAACGAACGGTCTGTATGTGGAGGAATCCGCTCTTACCGGGGAATCCGTGGCCGTCAGTAAACTAACGGCTGTGATTCCGCATGATGACGTACCGCTCGGGGATCAGCGCAATCTAGGCTTTATGGGCACGATGGTGTCCCGCGGGACGGCCAAGGCAGTTGTCGTACGGACAGGCATGTCAACCGAAATGGGCAAAATCGCCGATCTTATTCAGAACACAGAATCGATGGAGACGCCGCTGCAGCACAGACTCGAACAACTCGGCAAAATCCTCATCATCGTCGCGATTGCGCTCACTGTACTCGTCGTCGTAGCGGGCATTATGCACGGACAACCGCCGTACGCCATGTTTCTGGCTGGTGTCAGCTTGGCGGTCGCAGCCATTCCGGAAGGCCTCCCGGCGATCGTTACGATCGCGCTTGCCCTTGGCGTCCAGCGTATGATTAAGCGTAAGGCGATCGTGCGCAAGCTGCCATCGGTGGAAACGCTCGGCTGCGCCTCGGTCATCTGCTCGGACAAAACCGGCACGCTGACCCAAAATAAAATGACCGTCACTCACCTGTGGATCGGCGGGGATGTGATGGAAGTAACGGGGGACGGCTATACGCCGGTTGGTCAAATCCTTCACGCCGGTCACCAAACCGACCCCCTGAAGCATCCGTCGCTGTCCAAGCTGCTGCATATTTCGGCGTTGTGCAATAATGCGACTTTATTTGAAGAGAAAGCGGAGACGAAGCGGAAAAAAGGCAAGGAAGGTGCAGAGACGCCTGCTTCCGTCTGGAATATTAAAGGCGATCCAACCGAAGGAGCCCTCGTCGTGCTCAGCGCGAAGAGTGGCATCACACCGGAGTCGCTGCGGGATAAATTCAAACGCATTGCGGAATTCCCGTTCGATTCCGAGCGCAAGCGCATGTCGGTGCTGGTTGCCTCGGAGCAAGGCCGCATGGCCTGCGCGAAAGGCGCGCCGGACGTGCTCATTCAGCACTGCTCCTATATTTTGTGGGACGGCAAAGTCATTCCGTTCACCTCTACATTGAAGCAAAAGGTGATTTCCGCCAATGAAGGCATGGCGAAATCGGCGCTGCGCGTGCTTGGCGTCGCGTACAAGGATGTAAAGATGTCGGATCGCTGCGAGGATCATGAAGATGTGGAAAACAACCTCGTGTTCGTCGGCCTGACCGGGATGATCGACCCGCCGCGCAAAGAAGTGCGCGAAGCGATCGCCAAATGCCGCAAGGCGGGCATCAAAACCGTCATGATCACCGGCGACCACCAGACGACGGCGGAAGCGATCGCCAAGCAGCTTGGCATGATTCCAGCGAACGGCGTGTCCATGAGCGGCCAGCAAATCGGCCAAATGACCGAGGAAGAGTTGGATGCGAAAGTGAACGATACGTATGTGTACGCCCGCGTGTCGCCGGAGCATAAGCTGCGCATCGTCAAGGCGCTGCAGCGCCAGGGCCATGTCGTCGCGATGACGGGGGACGGCGTCAACGACGCGCCGGCCATTAAGGCGGCGGATATCGGTATTGCGATGGGGATAACGGGCACTGATGTGTCCAAAGAAGCCTCCTCGCTCATTCTTAGCGACGACAACTTCGCCACCATTGTGGCGGCGATTGAGGAAGGTCGCGGCATCTATGAAAATATTCGCAAATTCATCCGCTATTTGCTGGCTTCCAACGTCGGCGAAATTATGACGATGTTCATTGCCATGATGGCGGGGCTGCCGCTGCCGCTGGTGCCGATTCAAATCCTGTGGGTCAACCTCGTGACCGACGGACTGCCGGCCATGGCCCTGGGCGTCGACCAGGCTGAAAAAGATCTCATGCAGCACAAGCCGCGCTCGGCCAAAGAAAATATTTTTGCCCGTCGGCTTGGCTGGAAAATTATTTCCAGAGGGCTGCTAATCGGCGTCTGTACGCTGGGGGCGTTCTGGCTCGTACTGCATACGAATCCAGGAGACAGCGATACGCTGCTTAAAGCGCAAAGCGTTGCCTTCGCCACACTCGTCATGGCACAGCTTATTCATGTGTTCGACTGCCGCAGCTCGCGCTCCATTTTCCACCGCAATCCGCTGCAAAATAAATACCTTGTGCTGGCCGTGCTGTCCTCGCTGATCCTGATGCTGGCGGTTATGTACATCGACTCGCTGCAGCCGATTTTCAAAACCGTGCCGCTCGGCTGGAAGGACTGGATTCTCGTCCTGATTGCAGCCGGCATCCCGACCTTCTTCATGGGCCTCGGCAGCGTGCTCTCGCCGAAGCGCAAGCGCAACAACGACCGCAACAAAGGTGTCCGTGCGTCAGGGTACAGTTCGTCAAAAGCAAGCTTTCGTTAAAATAGGGCTGCCCGCTGGCAGTTCGATGCAAGGAGCCGCTGAGAAGCGGCTTTTTGACGTTTAACTTACGTCGACCGCCGCAGGCACTATTGCAGGCACCCGTTTCCCGCCGTTATTCCATCGATACAAGGGCTATGCACACACGCGATTTTACGCTATGATAAGGGCTAAACCGTAGGTGGATGAGGTGCGTTCAGATGAATTTTACGAAAATGCATGGCTTAGGCAACGATTTCATCGTCGTGTACGGTGAGCGGGAGCTGCCTGCTGGGGCGGATCAGCTTGCCATTCGGTTATGCAACCGCAATTTCAGTATCGGCGCTGACGGCGTCGTCTTTATTCTGCCTTCCGAGAAGGCGGATTTTCAAATGCGCATTATCAACGCAGACGGTTCCGAGGCCGAGCAATGCGGCAATGCGGTGCGCTGCGTTTCCAAATATGTGTACGATCATAAGCTGGTAGATTCGACCGACATTACAATTGAAACGATCGGAGCCGGCGTGCAAAAGATCGAAGTGCAGGTGAAGGACGGCAAAGTTGTGACCGCGCGCGTTGACATGGGCGAGCCAATTTTGCAAGGCTTGCAAGTGCCGACAACGATCGACAGCGACCAGGTTGTGCAGCATCCGATTGAAGTGGATGGCATGACGTTCACGTTCACAGCCGTTTCCATGGGCAACCCGCATTGCGTCATTTATGTGGACGATGCGATCCACTTTGACCTTGCGGTGTGGGGGCCGAAGCTGGAGACGCATCCGATGTTTCCGCGCAGAACGAACGTGGAGTTCGCGACGGTTCAGAACCGCGCGTATACCGATATGCGCGTCTGGGAGCGCGGAGCGGGCCCTACGCTGGCTTGCGGCACCGGCGCTTGCGCAACGCTCGTCGCTTCCGTGCTGAACGGGTATTCCGACCGGGATTCTATCGTATCGCTGAAGGGCGGAGAGCTGTTCATCTCCTGGAACGAAACGGATAACCGCGTTTATATGACCGGACCTGCGGAAGAAGTGTTTACGGGGACGATTCCGGATTTGGCATAAATTTGTAACGGGACGATGGGTGTGCGATGTATATTTTTCGCTAAGGCAGGTTTAGATGCCGGGGAGATGGAGGATGATAGGATGAAGACGGATCTTCGTTCCGCGCTGCAGCAGGAAATCATTACCGGCGACGGAGCAATGGGGACATACTTGTACCAAATGGGCTTTCCCGTGGGCATTTCGTATGAGGAGCTGAATTTGCTGCGTCCCGAGACGGTGTCGGAGGTGCATCGCCGGTACTACGAGGCGGGCGCCCGACTGATTGAAACGAATACCTTTTCGGCCAACCGGGAGAAATTGTCGAAATACGGCCTGGAGAGCGATGTGGAAGCGATTAACCGGGCAGGCGTAGAACTGGCGCGAAAAGCGGTCGGCGATAACGCGTATGTTGTCGGCGCGATCGGCTCGATTCGGGCCGGGAAGCGGAAAAACGTCCGCACGGCGGACGTCGAAGCTGCGCTTCGCGAGCAGATCGGCATCTTGCTGGATTCGCCGGTGGACGGGCTTCTGCTCGAGACGTTCTACGATCTGGAGGAGCTGCAGCTCGCGCTCAGCATTATCCGCAGCATGAGCGCGCTCCCGGTCATTTGCCAGTTCGCGAATGAGGGGACGGGCAGCACGCAGGACGGCGTGCCTCTGCAAGAAGCGTTTTTGCGCCTGCGCGACGGCGGTGCCGACGTCATCGGCTTCAACTGCCGGGTCGGCCCGAACGGTATTCTTCGCTCGATGGAAAAGCTGCCCAGCGACCTGGGCGTGCCGTTCTCGGCGTTCCCGAACGCAGGTCTGCCCGACTATGTCGACGGGCAGTATACGTATGCGGCGACGCCGAAGTACTTCGCCGAGTGCGCACGGCGCTTCGCCGACCTCGGCGCGCGCTTGATCGGCGGCTGCTGCGGCACGACGCCGGAGCATATCGCAGCGGTCGCGAAGGCGCTGCAGGGCTACGTCCCGGCGGCGCCCGGGACGACAGAGGGCGCGCCGACCGAAGTCGTGCGCGTGAGCGAACCGGCGCCGGCTCAGCCTGCGCCGCCGGCAGCCCCGACGCTGCTGGACATCGTCAAGCAGCGCAAAACCGTCATTGTCGAGCTGGATCCTCCGAAGGATCTCGACATCCAAAAATTTATGCAGGGCTCGAAGGCCCTGCAGGACGCGCACGTCGACGCCATTACGATGGCCGACAATTCGCTGGCGGTGACGCGCATGAGCAACCTTGCCCTCGGCTATCTCGTGCAGGACAAGTTGGGCGCGCGTCCGCTCATTCATATCGCGTGCCGCGACCGCAACATGATCGGGACGCAGTCCCATCTCATGGGCTTGCACGCACTCGGCATCGACCACGTGCTGGCCGTGACCGGCGACCCTGCCAAGTTCGGTGATCTGCCGGGGTCCAGCTCGGTATACGATCTGACCTCTTTCGAGATCATTCGGATGATCAAGCAACTGAACGAGGGCATCGCGTTCTCCGGTAAGCCGCTGAAACAGAAGTCGAACTTTGTGATCGGCGCAGCATTCAACCCAAATGTGAAACATTTGGACAAAGCCGTTCAGCGTCTGGAACGCAAAATCGAGGCTGGGGCAGATTACATCATGACGCAGCCTGTATATGATGCCAAGCTGATCGAGGATATCTACGAAACAACAAAGCATTTAAACGTGCCGATTTTCATTGGTTTTATGCCGCTTGCCAGCGAAGGAAATGCTGAGTATCTGCATAATGAGGTGCCAGGTATTCGCTTGTCGGATGACGTACGCAGACGCATGAGCGGGCTCAAAGGTCCGGAGGGCCGCGCGATGGGTGTCGAAATTGCGAAGGAGCTGCTCGATACCGCGATGCAGTATTTCAACGGCATCTACCTGATGACGCCATTTTTGGCCTATGAAATGTGTGTAGACCTGACGAAGTATGTCTGGGAAAAGTCGAATCGCCATGATTTCCACTTGTACCCACTTTCAAAATGAATTAAAATAGGATAACGGATGTGATTGGAATGATTTGCAGTATGACCGGATTCGGGCAAGCGAATCGTTCTTTTGCGGGATACAACGTGTTTATCGATATCAAATCGGTCAATCATAGGTATTGTGAAGTGTCAATTCGAATGCCGAAGGAATGGGCTGTATTTGAGGACGCGCTGAAGAAAACGGTGCTGCAGGCTGTAAAACGGGGACGCGTCGACGTTTTTATTACAGCGGAACGTGAGGCGGCTTCCCCGAAGGGCGTCACCGTGAATATGGAACTGGCAGACGCCTATTTGGAGGCGGCGCAGCAACTGAAGCAGCGCTATGGGTTTCAGGAGGAGCTTGGCCTGCTGGATTTGCTGCGAATTCCCGACTTGCTGCAGGTGAAAGAGCTGCGCGAAGAGCCGGATGAGGCGTTGGAACGCGAGCTTTGCGCTTGCTTACGGGAAGCAGGGGAACGCCTTGCGACGATGCGGCAGCGAGAAGGCGCCTTTTTGGCACAGGATCTTCGCGACCGGTTACAGGAGCTTAGGCGCATCCACGTGGCATTGGAACAATTGGCTCCAATGGCCGTTCACGAATACGCAGCGAGAATGACAAGCCGTATTCAAGCACTGATGGCGGATGGATTAAGCGCCGATGAGCAGCGTCTGGCGACGGAAATTGCGATTTTTGCCGATCGGGCGAATGTCGACGAAGAGCTGACGCGGCTGCGAAGCCATTTCGGACAGTGCGACGCTCTGCTGACGGATCCGGAGCCTGTCGGGCGCAAGCTGGATTTCCTGATTCAGGAGATGAACCGTGAAGTCAACACGATCGGTTCCAAATCGAGTCATGCGGAATTTGCGGCGAAGGTCATCGCGATGAAAGCGGAGCTTGAGAAGATGAGAGAACAAATACAGAATATCGAGTGAGGCTGCTGCAGCGCTTCGCGAGGAGGAAGTCTAGATGGCTATCAAATTAATCAATATTGGGTTCGGCAACATCGTATCGGCGAACCGCATTATCTCGATCGTCAGCCCCGAATCGGCTCCGATCAAGAGAATCATTCAAGAGGCACGTGATCGTCACATGCTGATTGACGCTACATATGGTAGAAGAACCCGGGCTGTTATTATCACGGACAGCGATCATGTGATTTTATCGGCCGTACAGCCAGAAACGGTAGCGCATAGACTTTCGAATAAGGACGATGATCATGACGAGTAATACGAACACGCTTGAGCGTGAGAGAGGGATTCTGATTGTGCTTTCCGGCCCTTCCGGGGTCGGGAAAGGAACGGTATGTGCGGCTCTGCGCAAATGCGCGCCGGACATTGTATACTCCGTTTCGGCGACGACGCGCTCTCCGCGCCAGGGTGAAGTCGATGGTGTGAACTATTTTTTCAAAACCCGCGAGCAGTTTCAGCAGTTGATCGACACCGACGAGGTGCTGGAATGGGCGGAATACGTAGGGAATTTCTATGGGACGCCACGACGTTTCGTTGAAGATACGCTGCGTGCCGGCAAAGACGTGATTCTGGAGATTGAAGTTCAGGGTGCGCTGCAGGTAAAGCAGAAGTTTCCGGAAGGTGTGTTCATCTTCTTGCTGCCTCCGTCGCTCGACGAGCTGGAGAACCGCATTGTGACGCGCGGTACGGAGACGGACGATGTCATTCGCAGCCGGATGTCGGTGGCGCTTGACGAAATTCGTTTAATGGAGCATTATGATTATGCGATTGTGAACGATCACGTCGAGAAGGCTTGTTCGAAGATTCAAGCGATTTTGGCGGCTGAGCATTGCAAGAAAGACCGAATGTTCCCCAAAGTCGTACAATGGATAAACGAGGTGAAATAAATGCTATACCCTTCAATCGATAAACTGCTGGACATTGTGGACAGCAAATATTCCTTGGTGGTTGCGGCTTCCAAACGGGCTAGATCCCTGCGCGACGGCGCGAAATCCGATTTGAAAGGCCATAAGGCGCACAAACAAGTCGGTTTTGCCTTGGAAGAGTTGTACGGCCGTTACATTGGTTACGAGAAAATTGATCCGTCCGAGAACAATGAGAAATAAACCCATTTTTCCAACAACCCTCGTGGTTGTTATTTTTTTCTCTGCGATGAGTTTGTAGAGGCGGCGGCTTATATATCCCGATGCTTATAGGGAAGTTTGCGCCTGATTAGCGATAGTGAAAGCGGTCGTGCAGTCGGCGAATTTTTGCCGTTGAGTGGAAAAGGCGGGAAGCGATGGAGGTGCGATTCGGTTTTGATTCAGCCCTGCATTGGCCCCGGGGAGCAAAGCCTGCAGAAGTGCAGGAATTTCCTTTGAAAGAGCTCGATTTCAGGAAATGCCTGCGATTTTGCAGGTATTTTGGGAGAGGATCCCTTTTTGAAGCAGATCCCTCTTAAATACTGCCTATTCGCAGGAATTTTGCTAAGAAGCGCTTTTTTTGCGGAAAATTCCTGCATAATCCCAGGTATTTACTTGAGCACACTTGGCTGGAAAACGAATTCGCCGTGGCAAGTACCTAAGTAGCCCATCTTGTCGCTAACGGTGGTACTTCGAAGAATGGGAAATGGGGATTGCCGCTTGTTTGGGCAATATCAAGGCTAGACGGATAGGGAAAACAGCTGTAACGGATGCCATAGCGGCTATTGCTCCGAAATGCGGGCAATCTGGATGCTAACGGGCGCCACAGCGCTTATGTAGATAAAAACTGGTGAAATAGGGCTTATCTTAGGCAAATAGGCTCCGTGGCAACCGTTACAGCCCACAACGAGTGATTTAAGGCCAAATAGCCGCTGTAGCGACCGTTAGCACCAGCTAGGTGTCGTCGGCGTCTCCCGCGATAGGCTGATAAGTACTTAATAAGAAAGGGGAGTCCCCATGAGTGTTGCTTTGCAAGGCAAAACGATTGTACTCGGCGTATGCGGCGGGATCGCGGCGTATAAGGCGGCTGCGCTGACGAGCAAATTGACGCAGGCCGGCGCGACGGTTCGGGTGATCATGACCGAATCCGCCGTGCAGTTTGTCGCGCCGCTGACGTTTCAGACGCTGTCCCGGCATCACGTGTTCGTCGATACGTTCGATGAAAAAGATCCGTCGGTTGTCTCTCACATTAACTTGGCGGACAGCGCGGATCTCGTGCTGATTGCGCCGGCGACGGCGAATATGATCGGCAAGCTGGCGCTGGGGCTCGGCGACGACATGCTGAGCACGACGCTGCTGGCGACGGAAGCGCCGATCTGGGTGGCGCCGGCGATGAACGTGCATATGTACGCCAATCCGGCTGTACAGGCGAATATGCAGACGCTGGCGAGTCGCGGCGTTCGGTTTATCGAGCCTGGCGAGGGTCAGCTCGCCTGCGGATATGTCGGCAAGGGCCGGCTGGCGGAGCCGGAGGAAATTTTTGCCGCGGTAGAACGCTTTTTTGCCGGCGAGAAGAAGCCGCTTGCGGGCAAGCGCGTGCTGGTGACCGCTGGCGGCACGGTCGAGCGGCTGGATCCGGTTCGCTATTTGACCAATGATTCGTCGGGCAAAATGGGCTATGCCATCGCAGAGGAAGCGGTGCGCATGGGCGCACAGGTGACGCTCGTGTCAGGGCCAACTGCGCTGTCGGCGCCTGCCGGCGCTCAGCTCGTGCGCGTGCAGTCCGCACTCGATATGCGTGAAGCGGTGCTGTCGCGTCTGGATGCGCAGGATGTGGTCGTGAAAGCGGCGGCAGTGGCGGACTATCGTCCGGCGGAAGCGGCCACGCAGAAGATCAAGAAAAAAGCGGATACGCTCACGCTCCAGCTTGTGAAGAATCCGGATATTTTGCAGGAGATCGGTACGCTCAAAACACATCAGTTTGTCATCGGCTTTGCCGCCGAGACGGAGAACCTGGACGATTATGCGATGGACAAGCTGAACCGCAAAAACTGCGATCTTATCGTCGGCAACGACGTGTCGCAGGCTGGCGCGGGCTTTGGCACAGATACGAATATTGTCCGCATTTATGATCGAAGCGGTCTCGTTCAGGCGCTGTCCCTGCGCAGCAAATCGGAGGTGGCGCGCGAGCTGCTGCAGCTTGCGGCGCAGCGGCTCATCTCTGTGGGGGATGCTTGATGTACGCAAAAGTGATCGTCGATGTTCCGGCGAAGCAAACGAACCGGGCATTTGACTATGCGGTTCCGAAGGAACTCCGGAGCTGGGTGGAGGTCGGCAGCCGTGTCGGCGTGCCGTTCGGCCCGCGCGTGCTGCAAGGGTTTGTCGTCGGACTGTCGAACGAGACGGATGTCGACCCGAAGCGGCTCAAACCGATCGGCCACGTGCTGGATCTGGTGCCGCCGCTGACAGCGGAGCTTGTGAGCCTGGGGCGTTGGATCGCCCGCATGTATTTGTGCCATGAGGTGACGGCGCTGCAAGCGATGCTGCCTGCCGCCCTCAAAGCCAAATACGAACGGGTCATTACGGTTGGCGAGGAAAGTGCGGAGCACCCTTTGCTTCACATGTCCGATGTGCAGGAGATCGTGCAGTTCGTTCGCGGCAAAGCAACCCTTACGATGGAGGGGCTGATGGAACGGTTTCCGGGGCGCGACGCGTTCCTCAAAGAGCTGCTGCAAGCGGGCGTGTTGGCTGAAGTGCAGATGGTGAAGGACCGGATGGCAACGAAAAAGGCCTTAACCGTATTCCCCCCAAAAGACTTAAGCGTGCTGGAAGCTGCCTTGCCGGAGCTGCCGGCCAGAGCGAACAAGCAGATGGCAGTGCTGCGTTATCTCATGGAGCATCCGCATGCCATTCGGCTGACGGAGCTCATTGAGATGATAGAGATCAGCGCCTCCACCGTGAAAAGTCTCGCCGAGCGCGGCTGGATCGAGCTGCGCGAAGTTGAGGTGATGCGCGATCCGTACGCGGGCCGCTCGTTTAAACGGACCACGCCGCTCACGCTGACGGAGGAGCAATCGCGTGTTTTTGCACCGATCAAGGCAGCTGTTGCGGAAGATCGGCACGAAGTGTTCCTCCTGCACGGTGTGACGGGAAGCGGCAAGACGGAAGTTTACCTGCAGTCCATCCAGCAAGCGTTAGACATGGGCAAGGAAGCGATCGTGCTCGTGCCCGAAATTTCGTTGACGCCGCAAATGGTGGAACGGTTCAAAGGCCGCTTCGGTGACCAGGTGGCCGTGCTGCACAGCCGGCTGTCGAACGGCGAGCGGTACGACGAATGGCGCAAAATCACCCGCAAGCAGGTGAAAGTCGTGATCGGCGCGCGTTCGGCGATTTTTGCCCCATTTACGCAAATCGGTCTTATTATTATTGATGAGGAGCATGAATCGTCCTACAAGCAGGAAGAGAGTCCGAAGTATCACACCCGGGAGGTAGCGGTACAGCGGGCCAAAGGGCATAACGCAGCGGTCGTGCTCGGTTCGGCAACGCCGTCCCTCGAAACGCTCGAGCTGACGAGACGTCGGAGGGACCGGGCGAAGCCTCCTTTTACCCTGCTGACGATGACAGAACGTGTGGCCAGCAGACCGATGCCGCCGGTGACGATTGTGGATATGCGGGAGGAGCTCAAAACCGGCAACCGCTCCATGTTCTCCAGGCCGCTGTATAAAGCGATCGAAGAACGGTTACACAAGAAAGAACAGATTGTTTTGCTGCTCAATCGCCGGGGGTATGCGACGTTCGTCATGTGCCGGACGTGCGGCTACGTCGCCCAGTGTCCGCATTGCGACATTTCGCTGACGTACCACCAAAGCTCGCGCATGCTGCGCTGCCATTATTGCGGCTACGCGGAGCGGGAAGTGACGCAGTGTCCGAGCTGCCAGTCGGAGCATATCCGCCATTTTGGCACGGGGACGCAGCGGGTGGAAGAAGAGCTGAGCAAAATTTTCCCGGGCATCCGGGTCATCCGCATGGACGTCGATACGACGTCGGAAAAAGGCTCGCACGAAAAGTGGTTGTCCCTCTTCCGAGACAAGCAGGCGGACGTGCTGCTGGGCACGCAGATGGTGGCCAAAGGGCTTGATTTTCCCGATGTGACCTTGGTTGGGGTTATTGCGGCGGATACGGTGCTGAATATTCCCGATTTTCGTTCGGCGGAGCGGACGTTTCAACTGCTGACGCAGGTGGCGGGCCGGGCCGGACGGCATGAAAAGCAAGGTGAAGTGTTCGTGCAGACGTACACGCCGGATCATTACAGCATTCAGCATGCAAGCCGTCACGATTACACCGCGTTTGCCAATCAGGAGCTCGATGTTCGTGCGAATCTCGGCTATCCGCCGTATCAGCGGCTCATTCTGGTGACGTTCACCCATGAGCAGCTGTCGCTGCTGGTGCGCATGGCGGAAGCGTTTGTGACCAGGCTCAAAGAGATTGCGCGCCCGTACATGACTAGGCAGACTGACTTGTTTACACCGGTCGTGACCGATGAGGAATTTTTTCATATGGATGTCCTCGGGCCTGTCGCGTCGCCAATTTCCCGAATCAAAGATAGATATCGATTCCAATGCGTGGTAAAATATCGTGGGGATGATGTCGCTTCGGATATTGTCTCGCAGACGGTGGCCTGGTTCGAGGAGCGCTCGGCGAAGGAAAAGCTGACGGTCTCCGTGGACGTAGACCCGCAATATTTGATGTAATTCGGCATGTTCAAGACTTGAAATGCGTGGTTCAAAAAGCAGGCTTTTCAGCACCGAGAAGGTTGTGAGAAGCTGAAGAAGGAGGAGCGGAGTGTAGGCAAAACTACATGGCTACCTTCCTTCGAAGCTGAACGCAAGATTCGATGCCGAGTCCGCTTCATAAATTACTTCGTGATCAAAAGACGGCTTTTTGAACAACTTCTTGAAAGTAGGTGCACATTATTTATGGCAATTCGCATTATTGTAAAAGATCCAGATCCTGTGCTGCGCGAGAAAGCGATCACAGTTACGAAATTTAATTCTAACCTGCACAAGCTGCTTGATGATATGGCAGACACGATGTACGACGCGGAGGGCGTGGGCTTAGCGGCTCCGCAAATCGGTATTTTGAAGCGTGTGATCGTAATGGACTGCGGCGAAGAGCACGGCGGCCTGATCGAGATGGTCAATCCGGAAATCGTGACTTCCAGCGGCGAACAGCTGGGGCCTGAGGGCTGCCTAAGCATCCCTGGGCTGCGCGGCGATGTGCTGCGTCCCCTCAACGTAACGGCAAAAGGGCAGGATCGCAACGGAAATCCGATCGAAGTGACCGGTACAGAACTGCTGGCCCGATGCATTTTTCACGAGATCGATCACCTGAACGGTATCCTGTTCACCGATCTTGCGACCAAAACGTACACGGCGGATGAAGAGGAAGAGGAATAGTGAACATTATTTTCATGGGAACGCCGGAGTTCGCGGTGCCTTCCTTGCAGACGCTGATCGCGGAGGGCTACAACGTCGTTGCGGTCGTGTCGCAGCCGGATCGGCCGAAAGGGCGCAAGCGCGTCCTGACGCCGACGCCGGTGAAGGCGGAAGCGGAAAAGCACGGTATTACGGTGCTGCAGCCTGAGAAGCTGCGGAGCCCGGAATCTGTAGAGAGGCTGCGCGAGCTGAAGCCGGATCTGATTGTGACGGCGGCTTACGGGCAGATTTTGCCGAAAGCGGTGCTCGATTTGCCTCAGCACGGCTGCATCAATATTCATGCGTCTCTGCTGCCGAAATATCGCGGCGGGGCGCCGATTCATCATGCCGTCATCCGCGGTGAGAGCGTCACCGGCGTGACGATCATGTACATGGCCGTCGGCCTCGACACCGGCGATATGATCGCCAAGGTGGAGCTGCCGATTCTGGATACGGACACGACCGGCACCTTGTTTGAGAAGCTGAGCGTGGCCGGGGCGGATCTGCTGAAACGGACGCTGCCGGACCTGTTGGCGGGACGCATTGAGGCGGTGCCTCAGGTGGAAGCGGAGGCGATTTACTCGCCGAACATTTCCCGGGAGGACGAGCTGCTGGACTGGTCGCGCACGTCGCGCGAGCTGTGGAATCATATTCGCGGGCTGAATCCGTTCCCAGGGGCGTATACGTTGTGGAACGGCGACGTGATGAAGGTCTGGGCGGCTGTGAAGCCAAGCGGCTCGGGAGCGGCTGGCGCTGCGCCCGGCACGGTGCTGTCTTGCAGTGCGCAGGGCCTTGAGGTGGCGACCGGCGACGGATCGCTGCTGCTGACCGAAATTCAGCCTGCCGGAAAAAAAGCGATGCCTGTTGCGGAGTTTGTACGCGGTGTGCAGATTCCGAAAGGCACGGTGCTAGGACGTGACTGAATACTCAGAAGGAAGCAGATTTGGCCGAATTTTCGTTCCATGCAAGGAACTTTTGTGAAGGTGTACCGGGGGTACGTCAAGCAAAAGTGACGCAGCAGGTATAATAAACGGCTTACGCCGTCCCCTTAGGGACGAGTGCGTTTATCAAAAATATAAGCCGACTTCACAAGTGAAACGCATAAATGCTTATATTTGGGCGAAAAGGCGGTGAAAGATGCCCCTGAGCGGGTGTTCAGCCACGGCCTAGGCACTGTGAACGCCGTAGAACTTTAAAAAAGAGGTATCTCCTTTGTCTACAACTAATCGTACGCATGGAAAAACGCATAAGGCCGCTACGGCTTCTCCCAGCGCTGCAAAGAGCAGCGCTGTTCGGCATTCCGCCCGTGAAGCGGCGCTGGATGTGCTGGTTCGGGTAGAGGAAAACCAGGCCTACAGCAACCTGCTGCTGAACCAGGTGCTGCAAAAGCACGCGCTCCCGCGGGCGGATGCGGGGCTTGCCACCGAGCTCGTGTACGGCACGATCGGCCGGAAAAATACGATCGACTTCTTCCTCGAGCGGTTCGTGAGCAAAGGGCTCGCGAAGCTGGAGCCCTGGGTGCGGTGCTTGCTGCGGCTGAGCTTCTATCAGCTGTATTATTTGGACCGCATCCCCGACCATGCGGTCGTGAGCGAAGCGGTCAACATTGCCAAGCGCCGGGGCCACCAAGGCATCTCGGGCATGGTCAACGGCGTGCTGCGGGCGGTGCTCCGCAGCAAGGCCGAGCTTGCGCTGCCGGCGGCGCTCGGCGACGTCAAGCGCATCGCGCTGGGCCATTCCCATCCGGAATGGCTCGTGCGCCGATGGATCCGTCAGCTTGGGGCGGAGCTGACGGAACAGATATGTGCGGCGAACAATGTGCCGCCGCATGTGAGCATTCGCGCGAACGCGCGACGGCTCAGCCGAGCGGAGCTGCTGCGGCAGCTGGAGGCGGCGGATATTCGCGCGGAAGCGTCGCTGCTGGCCCCGGCCGGTGTATTGGTGCACGGGGCCGGGAATATGGCGTTAGTCCCCGGCTTCGGTCACGGGGACTTCTCGATTCAAGACGAGAGCTCGATGCTCGTCGCCGAAGCTCTGGACCCGCGCCCGGGCATGACCGTGCTGGACTGCTGCGCCGCCCCGGGCGGCAAAACGGCCCACATCGCCGAGAAGATGGGCGATACGGGCAAAATCTGGGCTTGTGATCTCCATGAGCACAAGCGGAAGCTGATCGACGACCAGGCGGAGCGCCTGGGCCTGTCGTCGATCGAGACGCTCGTGATGGATGCGACCGAGCTCGACCGGCATTTTGCGCCGGCGTCGTTCGACCGCATCCTGCTGGACGCGCCCTGCTCCGGCTTTGGCGTGATCCGGCGGAAGCCGGATCTCAAGTGGGCGAAGCAGGAGGCGGAGATCGCGGCGATTGCGGCGACGCAGCACGCGATTCTCGAGCGGGTGCACCGCCTGCTGAAGCCGGGCGGCGTGCTCGTGTACAGCACGTGCACGATCGAGCACGAGGAGAACGCCGGGATGATCGAGCGGTTTCTCGCCGACCATCCGGAGTTTGAGCTGGCTCCGCTGCCCGCGGAGGCGTTCGGGGCTGTAGACCCGGCGGCGGTGCAGGCCGGTATGGTGCAAATCCTGCCGCAGCAGTTCCACTCGGACGGCTTCTTTATCGCGAGACTCCGCAAGCGCGAGGCTTCTTCGTAAGGAGGGCTGCTTGGCGGCTTTTGCCTAACAAAGGTGGCCCTCGCAGATGGGATGATATCCTGCATTTTGTACAGTAAATTCTCGCGATGAAGGGTCAATGGAGGGAAATCCTGCATTTTGTACATGAAAATTGTGCGATTATCCTTGGAAACGGGGGAAATGGGCAGATATCCCTATTTTTTGATGTAGTTTTTGCAGGTGTTCTCTCTTTTTAGCTCCTTTTGGGCGAATTTGCTGTACTTTTTGCAGGATCGGTGAGGGCGGCGAGTAGGGATTGCAATAGCGCGTGTCTGCAGCGCGCTCCCCCCATTCCTCTAAGGGCGCTTTCCGACATTACCGCTCACCGTTTCCGACAAAGACTCCGGGGCCCATGGCGATTTGTCGGAAAGTTAGCGGTGCTTTATTTCGGAAAGTCACCTAAGGACGTGTGTTCGGCTCGCCTTTGTGTTAAAATACATACGATTGCCTCAAAAATAGACGAAATAAATACAGGTTGTGATAAATATGAGTTTGAAGCCTTTTGAGAAAGAGAAACCTTTTGTATACGATCTCAACTGGGATCAGTGGCAGGACTGGGTGAAAGCGAACGGCGAGCCCGGTTTTCGCGCGGGTCAAATCTGGGACTGGCTGTATGTGAAGCGCGTGTTCAATTTTGACGACATGTCGAATTTGTCCAAAACGCTTCGCGACAAGCTGAAGGCTCAGTTCGACTTCGTGACGCTGTCCGAAATTACGAAGTATCAGTCGCAGGATGGTACGGTCAAGTTTCTTTTTGAACTTGAAGACAAGAATGCGATCGAAACGGTCGTCATGAAGCATAACTACGGCAACAGCATCTGCGTCACGACGCAGGTCGGCTGCCGGGTGGGCTGCACGTTCTGCGCGTCCACGCTAGGCGGCTTGAAGCGGGATTTGCGGCCGGGCGAAATCGTCGCGCAGGTCGTGAAAGCGCAGAAGCTGCTCGATGAGACGAACGAGCGCATTTCCTCCATCGTCATCATGGGGATTGGCGAGCCGTTCGAGAATTACGAGTCGACGATGAATTTTTTGCGGATCATGATTCACCCGAAAGGGTTGAACATCGGTCAGCGCCATATTACGGTGTCGACGAGCGGCATCGTGCCGAATATTTATAAGTTTGCCGATGAGAATTTGCAGGTGAACCTTGCGATTTCCATTCACGCGCCGAACGATGAGCTGCGCTCGAAGCTGATGCCCGTCAACCGGAGATTCCCGTTTGCGGATTTGATTGAAGCGTGTAAATATTACATTGCCAAAACCGGCCGCCGTATCACCTTTGAATATGCCTTGATGGGGGAAGTCAACGACCAGCCGGAGCATGCCGAGGAGCTTGCGCAGGTGCTGAAAGAAATGCCGCTTAGCCATGTCAATCTGATTCCTGTCAACTTTGTTGCTGAGCGTGATTTCAAACGGACGCCGAGGGACGATATTTTTACGTTCCAACGCATTCTGGAGAAGGGCAAAATCAATGCGACCATACGCCGTGAGCAGGGCAGCGACATTGCGGCCGCCTGCGGGCAGCTGCGAGCAAAGCATATGGAGAGCAGTAAATGAGGTGAGAGCCGGATGAAGATGGTAAGTCGAACCGATATTGGTAAAGTCCGTCAAGTCAATGAGGACCGCGCCGCCATCCAGCACGAGCTGAATGGACTGTCTTTGGCGATTGTCGCCGACGGCATGGGCGGACATCAGGCTGGCGATATTGCCAGTCAAATGGCGGTGGACCGCATAAGCGCACAGCTGCAATCCATCCATTGGGGAATGCCGGTGGAGACGTGCAAGCAACTGCTCAAAGAAGCGATTGAGAAAGCCAATGAAGAGATTTATGCGTTTGCTTCCGGACAGGATAAATACCATGGCATGGGCACGACGGTCGTCACGATTATTGCGTCGGAAGAGCTGCTGATTATCGGGCACATCGGCGACAGCCGGGCCTATAAGCTTACCGGCGAAACGATTGCTCAGCTGACGGAAGACCATTCCTTGGTGTATGAGCTGGTGAAGAATGGACAACTGACGCTGGAGGAAGCTGACCATCATCCGCGGCGCAACTGGATTACGCGCGCGCTCGGCACGGAGCCGACTGTGGAAGTGGATTTGTATGAGTACGGCTGGCGCCAGGGCGATACGGTATTGATTTGTACGGACGGCCTGAGCGGGCTTGTGGACGCTGCAGACATCGTGCGTATCGTGAATAGCCATGACAAACTGGAGGATGCGGCGGATCAACTGATCGCACGCGCGCTTCACGAGGGCGGCGACGATAATGTGACGGTCGTACTGCTGGCTCATGATCAACATTCGGACGACAAAAGGGGGGATGGGCATTGATCGGTAGAAAGCTTGGAGGCCGCTATGAGATATTGGAACGCATCGGCGGAGGCGGCATGGCGCTTGTGTACAAAGGCCATGATTTGCTGCTTAACCGCAAGGTAGCGGTCAAGGTGCTGCGCCAGCAGTACGTACACGACGAGGAGTTCATTCGCCGCTTCCGCAGGGAAGCGCAAGCTGCCGCATCGCTGTCCCATCCGAACGTCGTCAGCATCTATGACGTGGGGCAGGAAGACGATGTCCATTACATCGTAATGGAATATATCGAAGGCAAAACGCTGAACGATTTGATTAAAGAAAAAGCGCCGCTGCAAGTCGAGGATGCGGTGCATTACGCGTCGCAAATTGCGGACGCGCTCGATCATGCGCATCACAATGAGATTATTCACCGTGACATCAAGCCGCACAATATTCTCATCGGCAAAAATGGGCGAGTCAAGGTGACGGATTTCGGGATCGCCCGCGCGGCAACATCTTCAACGATTACGCAGACTGGCTCTGTGGTCGGGTCTGTGCATTATTTCTCGCCGGAGCATGCCAAAGGCACGAATACCGGGGAGAAGTCCGACCTGTATTCGCTCGGTATTGTGATGTATCAAATGCTGACCGCGCGGCTGCCGTTTCTCGGGGAAAGCCCGATTTCCGTTGCGCTCAAGCATTTGCAGGAGGATGTGGAAGAGCCTCGCAAGGTGAATCCGCTCATTCCGCAAAGCGTGGAAAACATTATCCTCAAGGCGATGCGCAAAAAGCCGGAAGAACGCTATCAGTCCGCTAAATCGATGATGCTCGACCTAGATACGTGCCTGAATCCGGAACGTCGCAACGAGGCCAAGATCGCGTTCTGGGACTCGGAGGGCATGGACGAGGAGCGCACGCTGGTCATGCCGGCGATTCGCGCAGATCAGATCGCGTCCTATACGCCGGACGACGAAGACGAGGAGCCGGAGAAGCCGGTATGGCGGGAAGAGCCTGCTCCTGCGAAAAAGAAAGGCTGGATTAAACCGGTCGTCTGGATTGTTATTTTGCTCATTGTGCTTGGCTTCATGTGGTACATGGTCGGCGTCGTGAAAAACATGTTCGCGATCGAAACGGTGGAAGTGCCGAACGTTGAGAATAAGCCGCTGACGGAGGCGCAGGCGCAATTAACGGCCGCCCATCTTGGCTATACGGTAGAGTATGACGAAGACAGCAAGCTTGACAAGGACATTGTCATCCAGCAAAATCCGAAAGGTTTGCGGCTCAACGTTGGCACGAAGGTGACGCTGACAGTCAGCAAAGGCGTGAAGAAGATCAAGATGGACAATTACGCGGGACAATCGCTCAAGGATGTGAAGCTGAAGCTTCAGGCGCTTGGCATCAAGGATGAGCAAATAACGATTACCCAGGAGACGTCCGACAATACGCCGGACATCATTCTCAAGCAGTCCCCGCTTGCGGGCGATGAGTTTGAACTGGACAAAGCCGCGATTGCCTTTACGGTGAGCAAAGCGAAGGAAACGTTCAAAATGCCGGACTTGACGAACCTAACGGAAGCCGAAGCGAAGGCGCAGATTACGAAGTCGAATCTGAAGCTGGCTGCGAATGGCATTACCCGAGAGAAAAGCTATAAAGTGGCCAAAGGCAAAGTCATTACGCAGTTCCCGTATACGAAGGATCAGGATGTGTCTGCCGGTGCGGAAATTTCGCTGGTGATCAGCGACGGACTGCCGGACGACGCCGGTCAGATGACGGTCAGCATTCCGGTGAAGCCGACGACAGACGGCAAAGATTCCGAATTTAAAATCATTGTGAGCGATGCGCAATACGATAATTTCGAGTACAAAACGGAGAAAGTATCGAAACCGCAAAATCTCGACGTGAAGGTCATCGTTTCTCCGGAGAAAAAAGCCGTTATTTTGATTAAAGAAGGCGATACACTGGTGAATTCGATCACACGCACGTACCAGGATTACTTGGATCAGAAGAATGGCAAAGCTTCACCGACGCCACCTCCTTCATCCACGCCGAAGGGCCAAAATACCGGACCGGCGATTCCCGTAGGGGGAACGGCCGGCGGGCAAGGTCAGACCGGCGGAACCGCTTCGAAACCGCCTGCTGGAGGAACGAATTAATGCCGCAAGGATCGATTGTAAAAGCGCTCAGCGGTTACTACTATGTGCTGCCGGAGGGCGCCCCGCTTGAAGAAGGGAATACGGTTACCTGCCGGGGAAGAGGCGTGTTCAAGAACAAAAAGATCACGCCCCTCGTCGGGGACCGTGTGATGTACGAAGAAACGGAAAACGGGGAAGGAACCGTTACGGAGATCCTTCCCCGTACTTCCGAACTCATCAGGCCCCCGATTGCAAACGTGAACATTGTCGTGCTCGTCTTCTCCGTGACGGAGCCGGTGCTGAACCTGCAGCTGCTCGACAAGTTCCTTGTTCATATCGAGCATACGGGCATTGATGTGGTGTTGTGTTTTACCAAAAGCGATCTGCTGCTGGAGGGCAGTGGAGATGCGCTCCCGAAAGAGATGACGATGAGCGAGCTTGACCGCATTACAGCGCTGTACGAAGCGATCGGATATCCGGTTGTCAGAACCTCGTCCAGGAGGGGCGTCGGCGTGGAGGCGATCCTGCATCATCTGGAAGGGACGATCTCCGTATTCGCCGGTCAATCCGGCGTCGGGAAATCGTCGCTGCTGAATAAAATGATCGCGGGCATCGACCTCGAGACGAACGAGATCTCGCAGCGGTTGGGCCGCGGCAAGCATACGACCCGTCACGTTGAGCTGCTTCCGCTGGAAGGCGGCGGGCTTGTGGCGGATACGCCGGGCTTCAGCCAACTCGATTTCATGGAAGTCGAGGCCGACGGGCTTGGCGCCTGCTTCCGCGAATTCGCTGCTGTTGCCGAGGGCTGCCGGTTTCGGGGATGCCTGCATTTGCACGAACCGGATTGCAAAGTGCGGATTGCAGCGGCGGACGGCACGATTGCAGCTTCGCGGTACGAGCATTACTTGTTATTTTTAGCTGAAATTAAGGATCGGAAGAGGAGGTACTAGACGAATGGTTTATGTGGCACCGTCGATTCTATCGGCCAATTTCGCTAGGCTCGGAGATGAGATTAAAGATGTCGAGCGCGGGGGCGCCGACTGGATTCACGTCGATGTGATGGACGGCCATTTTGTGCCGAATATTACCCTCGGGCCTGTTGTTCTGGAAGCGATTCGGCCTGTTACGCAGCTTACGCTCGACGTTCACTTGATGATTGAGCAGCCGGATCGCTATATTCCGGATTTTGCGAAAGCGGGCGCGGATCTGATTTCGGTCCACGTTGAAGCTTGCACGCACTTGCACCGGACGCTAGGGTTGATTAAACAGCAGGGGGTCAAAGCCGGGGTCGTGTTGAATCCGGCAACTCCGATTTCTACGTTGGAGCACGTACTGGACGAGCAGCTGGATCTGGTGCTGATTATGACCGTCAATCCGGGCTTTGGCGGACAAGCGTTCATCCCGGGGATGCTGAACAAAATCCGCGCGCTGCGCGAGCTGGCGAACGCCAAGGGACTCACCGGTCTGCACATCGAAGTCGACGGTGGTGTGAATGAAGTGACGGCCCGCGAAGCAGTGGAAGCCGGAGCCAACGTGCTTGTTGCCGGCAACGCCGTATTTGGGCAGCCGGATCGCGCCGACGCGATTCGCCGCATTCGCGGCTAAGGGGAGGAACGATTACGTGAGAGTTGTCTGGCTTCTGGTGTACAGCCTTGCTTGCGCCATCCTGTTAACCTTGTTTTCCAACATTCAGGATATGTTTAAATATGTGTTCTCGCTCGGCGCGCTGTTTCTGGGGATTCGCTTCTTCCGGCAGTTCGAGGAGCTGCGCTATCGGATCTGGTTTTTTGTGATTGCCGTCTTTTTCTACTTTGTCTTTAATCTGATCTACGCGCTCTATCGGGCGGGCATATCCGGCGAGTTCACCGCATATCTATAGTTACAAGAGCGAAAAGCTCTTGTAGCTTTTTTTGCTTTCTGGAGCAGTTGAAAGTTGGGAGAAAGTAAAAATAGAAGCACTATTTCTACGCTCCGGGCATACACTGTTGTAATGATGTGGAAGGAGCAGTCCTGGACGCAGGTAGGGCCTTTGCTCACGAAGTCAGCCGCCTTTGCCGTCTGGAGCTGCGGGCTGACGATAACTCGAAGGAGGGGTAGAGAATGAAATTCTACACGATCAAGCTGCCGAAGTTTCTGGGAGGTTTCGTGAAAGCCGTACTTAATACGTTCAGTAAAAACTAAGCAAGTACACATACGCGTCATTCTCCCCAGGAATGCAAAAAAAGCACCGGAAAGGTGCTTTTTGTCATTTACATAAGTAAGTTAAGTATCCGCGGCGGATTAAACGCGAGCCACTTTACCGGATTTCAACGCACGAGCACTTACGTAAACCCGTTTTGGTTTACCATCAACGAGGATGCGAACCTTTTGAACGTTAACTCCCCAAGTACGCTTGTTTTTATTGTTAGCGTGGGACACGTGATTACCTGTCTTCGGACTTTTACCTGTAATGAAACATTTGCGGGACATGTTTGACACCTCCTTCGGCAGTATACAAAGAAGCCTGGGTGGCAAGCCTAAGCTTGACATATCAGTATTCTCAACATCGCATACTTTTCTTGCATTATCTTTCTATCTGCAAAAACACACTTAAACATAATAGCATAGCAAAAGGAGCCTAGTCAACGAATTGCGCGCACTTTTGCCGTTTATTTATAAAGTATGTTATAGTACAATGAAGATTAGTCTTGGAAACTTGAAGGAGTTGTTACATAATGCCGATTGAACTCACAACCGAGTTGGGAAAAGTATTTATTACCGATGAAGTCGTTTCGACGCTCGCGGGATCGGCTGCGCTGGATTGCTACGGACTTGTTGGCATGGCCTCACGCAAGCAATTGAAGGACGGCATCGCCGAGCTGCTCGGCAGAGACAATTTGAGCCGCGGCGTCGAGGTTCGCAGAGAGAACGGACGACTGGAGATTGATCTTTATATTATTGTCAGCTACGGAACGAAAATATCCGTCGTGGCAGGGAATGTCCAGACGAAAGTCAAATATATTCTTAACGAAGTAGTAGGCCTGCAGGTGGACGATGTGAACATTTTTGTTCAAGGTGTTCGCGTAGCTAAATAATAGCCCGATAATCAGGAAGGGGAATCACTTTGAGTAAGCGCTTTATTTCAATAAACGGAAATGACTTCATTGCCATGGTCTTGGCGGGAGCAGACAACCTTCGCAGAAATGTCGACAAGGTGAATGGATTGAACGTATTCCCTGTCCCCGACGGAGATACTGGCACCAACATGAATTTAACACTCACTGCAGGATGTGAGGAACTGAAGAAGAAGCCATCCTCTCATATTGGAAAAGCTGCTGACGCCTTGTCCAAAGGGCTCCTCATGGGCGCACGAGGCAATTCAGGGGTTATTTTATCCCAACTGTTTCGCGGGTTTGCAAAGTACGTGCACGAGTTTGAACAGATCAACAGCCAGCAATTTGCTGCTGCGCTTCAGCAAGGCGTGGAGACGGCCTACAAGGCGGTTGTGAAGCCGGTGGAGGGCACGATCCTGACAGTCTCCAAGGAAGCGGCGAAGCATGCGACACAGTTCCGCAGAAGCGCGGACGTGCTGGATTTGCTGCGGGAAGTGCTCACGAAAGCGAAGGAAGCGCTCGCCAGAACGCCTGAGCAGCTTGCTGTGCTCAAGCAGGTCGGTGTCGTTGATGCGGGTGGACAAGGCCTGGTCTGCGTCTATGAGGGCTTCGTAACGGGACTAAGCGGCGGAGCGACGGCGTCGGTGGATGAAGATTTTGCCACGATGGATACGAATTTAGCGGCAGTTTCGATCGTTCCGGCTTTGAACTTGACAAGGGAAGTGCACGAGCACATGCCGGCGCAGGCGCATCTGGCTACGGAAGATATTGAATTCGGTTACTGTACGGAATTTATGCTCACGATTGAACCCGGTAAGGTAAAGGGGCTTGTATTTAGCGAAAGCCAGTTCCGGGAGCAGCTCGGCAAGCTGGGCGATTCGCTGCTTGTGGTGGCGGACGACGAGCTTGTGAAAGTGCATATTCATGCCGAATATCCCGGCGAGGTCATGAACCATGCGATGAAATTCGGGGCGCTGAGCCGGATCAAAATTGAAAATATGCGCGACCAGCATACGCATATTCTGGAAGACGCCGCGGCAAATCCGGAATACGCGATTGTGGAAGAACCTGTCGTTGCCGCGAAGATGCCTGCGAAGCCTTACGGCTTTGTGGCGGTGGCCATGGGAGCAGGCATCACGGATATTTTAACCAGCGTTGGCGTGGACGTTGTGCTGTCCGGCGGACAAACGATGAACCCGAGTACGGAAGACATTGTCAAAGCCGTGCAAAGCATCGACGCGGAGACGATTTATGTGCTGCCGAACAATTCGAACATTATTTTAGCTGCGCAGCAGGCTGCCGAGCTTGTGGATAACAAAAAGATCGTTGTCATTCCGTCCAAGTCGATTCCGCAAGGACTGGCCGCGATTCTCGCGTTCCAGGAAAAAGCGGATGCCGAGACGAACACGGCTGCGATGCAGGAATCGCTTCGCCGCGTGAAATCGGGACAAGTGACATATGCAGTGCGCGATACGAATATGGACGGCATTGCGATTAAAGAGGGACATTTTATCGGAATTCAGGACGGACGCATTGTGTCTTCGGAGACAAGTCTGGTCGGCGCCTGCAAGAAGCTGCTGGAGGACATGATCGATGAGGGAAGCGAGATTGTAACGCTTTTGACCGGGGAAGATGCGAAGGAAGAAGAGACCGAAGAGCTGGAAGCGTTCATTCAAACGCTGTATCCCGAAATCGAAATCGAGCTTCATCCCGGCGGACAGCCGCTGTATGCGTATTTGATTTCAGTCGAGTAGTTCGGGCTTGCCGCGACGGTTCACGTGTCAAAATGGAGGAGGGATTCCGTTGACCCACATTCGTATTGTGACGGACAGTACGGCCGACATCCCGTCGGAGATTAGAGAAGCGCTGGGCATCACGATGGTTCCGCTGAAAATCAATTTCGGCGAGGAGCAGTTTCTGGATGCGGTGACGCTGAAATCGGAGGATTTCTACGCCAAGCTGACGGCTTCCGCTCACTTCCCGACGACCTCGACACCGTCTCCGGGCGAATTCCTGGCGTTCTATCAGGAGTTGTTGAGCGAGCCGGATACGGAGGTCATTTCGATTCATCTTGCTTCTGTGCTAAGCGGTACGCAGCGTACAGCGGCGCTTGCGGCTTCGATGCTCGAAGGCGATCAAGCGGGAAGAGTTCACGTCGTGGATTCTTGCTCGGCGTCTTACGGGATCGGCGCGCTCGTCGTTGCGGCAGCGGAAGGTGCCCGAGAGGGGCAGTCGGTTGATGAGATTTTGAAGCGGATCGAGATGATTCGGGAGCATTATGCGATCTACTTCCTCGTGGATACGTTGGAATTTTTGCAAAAGGGCGGCAGAGTCGGCAAAGCTTCGGCACTTCTTGGTTCTTTACTTAATATTAAGCCGATTCTGTCCCTTGATCGTACGGGGGAAGTCATGTCTGTCGATAAAGTGCGCGGTCACAAGAAAGCGATCGCACGTATTCTGGAGCTGTTGGCTGCGGATCTGGGCGACAAGCCGATCCGTACGCTGCATATCGCGCATGCGAATAATGTGGAAGGCGCGGAGGTGCTGCGCGAGGCGATCGTGCAGCGTTTTGCGGTGGCGCAGGTGAACTACATTACGCTTGGACCTGTGATTGGGGCGCATGCCGGCCCCGGGACCATCGCAGCTTTCGTCGGTACGGTGTAGCAAATGGATTTACATCAATGTGAGGTTCGCGAAGTCCATGGTGTTGGCGCTCAAAAAGCAGTTGAGCTCAACAGCATGGGCATTTTTACGGTTATGGATTTACTCGAGTATGTGCCGTTTCGTTATGAAGATTACACGGTGCGCGATCTGGCAAGCGTCAAGGATGGCGATCGGGTCACGGTGCAGGGCACGATTATCGGGGAGCCCGTGCTACAGCGCTATAGCGGCAAGTCGCGTCTCTCCTGCAAGGTGATGGTCGATTCCTTCTTGCTGACCGCGGTCTGGTTTAACCGCCATTTTCTGAAGGACCGATTGCGTCCGCAGCAGGAGATCGTTTTAACCGGCAAATGGGATGCACGGCGCCGGCAGATGAGCGTGTCGGACTCCGAGTTTCCGGGACAAGCGGGTTCGAATACCGGTACGATTCAGCCGGTGTATTCGGTCACCGCTTCGATGACGCAGAAATGGATGCGCAAGGTGATTGCGCAGGCGCTGACGCAGTACAGCGCCATGATCCCGGAGGTGCTGCCGGCGAGCATCACCGGCAAGTATGGGTTTTTGCCGCGGAGCAAGGCGCTTGCGCTCATTCACACGCCGAGCGGCGTGGAGGAAGGCAAGCAGGCGCGCAGGCGGATGGTGTACGAGGAGCTGTTCCTGTTCCAGCTCAAGCTGCAGGCTTACCGCGCTGTGACGCGAAGCAAGGCGGACGGGGTGAAGCAGCAGGTGGACCTGCCTGCTGTCCGCGCGTTCGTGCGCGCCTTGCCCTTCCAGCTGACGGAGTCGCAGAAGAAGGTGGTCAGCGAGATCCTGCATGATATGCAGGAGCCGTATGCCATGAACCGGCTGCTGCAGGGCGACGTCGGCGCCGGGAAGACGGTGGTCGCGGCCATCGGCCTCTACGCGACCGTGAAGGCCGGCTACCAGGGCGCGTTGATGGTGCCGACGGAGATTCTGGCCGAGCAGCATATGCGTTCCCTGAGTCGGATGTTCGAGCCCTACGGGCTGCAGGTGGCGATGCTGACGGGCAGCTCGACGGACCGCCAGCGCAGGGACTTGCTGGCGTCCTTGCAGATGGGGCTTATCGATGTACTCGTGGGCACGCATGCGCTCATTCAGGAAGATGTTTACTTCCGCCAGCTTGGGCTGGTCGTGACGGACGAGCAGCACCGCTTCGGGGTCAACCAGCGCAGCATTCTGCGGCGCAAAGGGATGAACCCCGACGTGCTGACGATGACGGCGACGCCGATCCCGCGCACGCTGGCGATCACCGCGTTCGGCGATATGGACGTCTCGACGCTGCGCGAGCTGCCGAAGGGACGCAAGCCGATCAAGACGTACGCAGTGGCGCACGGGCTGCTAGAGCGCGTGCTGGGCTTTATTCAGCGCGAGGTGGGCGCAGGCCGGCAGGCGTATGTCATTTGTCCGCTGATCGAAGAGTCGGACAAGCTGGACGTGCAGAATGCGATCGACGTGCACATTCAGCTGCAGCAGCATTTTCCGGACATGAAGATCGGTCTGCTGCATGGGCGCATGAGCGCCGCAGAGAAGGACGCGATCATGCATGAATTCAAGGAAGGCCGTGTGGCGACGCTCGTGTCCACGACGGTCATCGAGGTTGGCGTGGACGTGCCGAACGCGACGCTGATGGTCATCTACGACGCCGACCGCTTCGGCTTGTCGCAGCTGCATCAGCTTCGCGGACGGGTTGGACGCGGCGAGCACCAGTCCTACTGCGTGCTGATCGCCGACCCGAAGACGGAGGTCGGCAAGGAGCGCATGAAGGCGATGACGGAGACGACCGACGGCTTCGAGATTGCCCGGCGCGACCTGGAACTGCGGGGGCCGGGCGATTTCTTCGGCACGAAGCAGAGCGGGCTGCCGGAGTTTCGCATCGCCGATATGATGGCGGATTTCGAGATTATGGAGCAGGCGCGGGACGACGCGGCCGAGCTGGTCAGCGATTCGACATTCTGGACGGGCGCTGCGTATATGCCGCTGCGGGCTTATCTGGAGCGGGCGCATATTTTTGACAGTGAGGTGCTGGATTAATTACGGAGACATTGACCGGCGTCCGGTTCCCATTTTAAGATAGAGATAAGGAAAAACTTGATTATGGGGAACGGAGGTGTGCGGTTGTGACGCTTTTTCTCGTATATCTCTGCATGATGAATATCATGACGTTTGTGGAAATGGGCTATGACAAAGGACAAGCCAAAAAAGGCGAACGCCGCGTGCCCGAGAAGCGGTTGTTCTGGTTTGCGGCCTTGGGCGGCGCGATTGGCGGCTGGCTCGGGATGAAAGTGTTTCGGCATAAGACGAAGCACACGTCGTTTGTCGTAGGGATGCCGCTGCTGGTGGCGTTCAATTGTATTGTGGTGATCGTGATCGCGATGTATATGTAAGTAAGCTCTGCGACGCATAAGGCAAGTTTGCGCCCTCCCGCTCATAGGATAGAGCATGACGATGGGAGGTGCAGGCATGAGTTACCAGCAATACGGCATCGATCCTGCGCTCGTAGAGCGTGTGAAGTTTAAGCTGAAAAATCCGGAGATCAAGGAACGCATCAAAATGCTGCTCCAGGGCGTGACGAAAGCCGATTTGCAGAATGCGACGAAGGTGACGCGTCTGGTAGGGCTTGCTGCGGGCATTCTCGGGGAAAAACTCAGCGGTATGCAGACGAATCAAATTGTCACCTTTATTCTTGCGCAAAAGATTGATCCTGCGAATACGTTTCATTTAATCAAATTGTGGTCGATGTTCCGCTAGCGGACGCCAGCCTACAGGAAACATGAACATGACACATGAACAAGCGAAAACGCCACGTTCTGCAGCGAGAGCTCAGGGGTGGTGTTTTTTGTTGTACGCTTTTTGGCATTTTTTACCCTCGCTAAAATTTTAGAAAACCACTTGCATAGCGAATACATGTTCGGTATATAATAATAACGAATATATGTTCGTATTTGGTGGTGGGAACATGAACGGTTCAAGAATTGAGGCAGAAGAAGATGTTCAAATCATTAAGGAGTACACGTTATTGCCGATTTTACTGGATATGCTGGCGAGAGACATGGAGGAGCTTAACGTTTATAAGGATAAGATTGTATACCATCATCTGCTGTACTACTTGCGCGAGGTCGAGAAATCGATCTACCCGGAGCTGAACAGGCTAAAGAATCGAATGAGGCAACTGGACATCAAGGTGATTCGTACGGAAACGAATGCGCTGGGGATTCATGTGGAGTATAAGGTGCGCGGTTATATCCACCATTTCACGATGCTCCGCAGTCTGGTCAAAGCAGAGTTGATGACGACATTGATGAATATGCGGGGGGAATTGCGGTGAGCATGGGAAAAAGCGGGGAACGCACGATTTTTTTGATCGACGGTCAATCCTTCTATGCTTCAATTGAAAAAGCAGCTCATCCTGAGCTGAAAGAGCTGCCGGTGGCCGTCGGAGACCCAGAGCGCCGCTCCGGCATTATTCTTGCAGCTTGCCCAATCGCCAAGTCCCGCGGTGTAACGACAGCTGAACGGATTGGTCAGGCGTTAGCCAAATGCCCTGATCTGCAAGTCATTCGTCCGCGGATGCAAACGTACATTGCGATATCGCTATTTATTACGGAAATTTTTGAATCGTTTACGGATCTGGTCGAGCCGTATAGCATTGACGAGCAATTTCTGGATGTGACGGGTTCTCTGGCTTGCTTCGGCACGGCAGAAGAAATTGCGAGGCAATTGCAAACGCGCATTTTGTTGTCGACGGGGGTTTGGACGCGTTGTGGCATTGGTCCTACCAAGATTTTGGCGAAAATGGCAATGGATAATTTCTCCAAGGAGCGGTCAGATGGCCTATTTAGGTTGAGTTTTGACAATATCGAAGATACGCTGTGGCGGCTGCCTGTTCATCGCATGTTCATGGTGGCGTCCCGCATGACGCGTCATTTTACCAGAATGGGCTTGCATACAATCGGTGACATTGCGAGATTGGAGCTGGCTGAATTTAAGCGGCGCATGCGATGGGAAATGGGCAAGCAGAGCGATATTCAGGCTGAATATTACTGGCAGACGGCGCGCGGCATCGATCCCAGTCCTGTTGTGCCTAGCATTCGCAGCAAGTTGAAATCTGTGAGCCACGGCAAAGCGATGCGAAGCAGTCTGTACCGTAAGCGAGAAGATATCGAGGTGGTTCTTCTGGAATTGGTTGTGGAAGTGTGCCGCCGCAGCAGAAGACATGGGTATATGGGGAACGTTGTGACCGTCGGGGCTGCAGAGACGGATGGCATCAAATCCACGAGTTTTCACAGACAGATGACGCTTCCGCAGCCAACGTCGCTTTCACATGAGGTGGCGGCGGCAGCGCTTAGCTTATTTAGGCAGCATTGGAGCGGCTTGGCGGTCAGCCATTTGCACATTTCGCTTACACAATTGATAGATGATAGTGCTTATCAACTTACGCTATTCGAAGATCGGGTAAAGGCGTATAGCTTGGAAAAAGCAGCCGATGAAATCAAGGATCGGTTTGGCAGTATTGCGATTATGCGAGCATCTTCTTTATTGCCGACCGGGGTAGCGCGAGAACGTTCTGAACAGATCGGAGGACATTACAAATGAGTAAGCTTGACGGTAACGAGCGGTGGAAATCGAAGATGCTGCTCACGGAACATCAAGAGCAATATGAACAACGGCATGATCTGAGAAAGGCGTCTCGTCCTACTTCAGAAGAACTGAGCATGATTCGAGATTACATCTTGCTGCCGCATATGCTGACGATTGTACAGAAAAGCATGGATGACATTGAACATAGTCATAACGTATTAAGACAGCTTTATTTAGCTATTGGCCAGATCCTTATGAATCAAATTAGCCAGGACATCTATAACCTTCGGCGAGAATTGACGAGTCGCAGCATTAAGCTGATGAGTGACGAGCAGGCGGATGTCATTGTGTACCACCGGTTTCTATGCCGAGGATATGAGGATCGGTTTGGGATGACGCGCGATGTCATGCGTTCAGAGATCAGCACGCGACTTAAAACCTATATGAAGAACATTGTCGGGCAAACCGAAACTAGGAAAACGCCGAGTGCTTAGCGGCGACGCTCCGGCCGAAAGACGCGTCTTTCGGCTATTCGAATTGACGCGGGGCTTACTTTTTTTCATAATGGAAAGAGAGGTAGTGGCCGAGACAAAACTGAGGTCAAGAAAGGAAGCAAGCCCATGTGCGGACGCTATACGATTATCGTAACGCTGGAGGAACTGATGCTGCGCTATGATATAGACGGGTTATACCAGGGCGATTACGGTCCAAAATACAACATAGCGCCTGGGCAGTCCGTCATGGCGGTCATTCATGATGGAAAGCGCAATCGGCTGGGGCAGCTGAAATGGGGGCTGATTCCGGAGTGGGCGTCCGATCCTAAGATGAGCTACCAGATGGTGAATGCGCGTTCGGAGACGCTTGCGGATAAACCGGCATTTCGAAAGCCTTTTGAACGCAAACGCTGTATTATTCCTGCGGATTCATTCTACGAGTGGCAAGGAGAGGGTAAACACAAACAGCCCATGCGCATTATGATGCAGAGCCAAGAGCTATTCAGCATGGCTGGCTTGTATGAAACGTGGACGTCTCCGGACGGCACGCGTATTTCTACCTGTACAGTGGTTACAACGGAAGCCAACGAGGTGGTGCAAGGGATTCATGATCGCATGCCCGTTATTTTGCCGAAAGAGGCGGAGGCTGTCTGGCTGGATCGAGGGCTGACGGATATCCGTCAGCTTCGCTCGCTGCTTAGGCCGTATCCTGCGGAGCTTATGACAGCATATCCCGTATCTACTCGGGTTGGGAACGTTCGAAACGACGATGAGGCGTGCATTGCGCAGATCAGCCTCCTGCTGTAGCAGATTTGAAGGAGAGACGGAGAAGGGAACATTTCGTTCATGAGAAACAGATTGCCTTTTTTTATCATTGTCATTGCGATTACCATCGGCCTTAATGCGTATATCGGCTGGCATGTTTATGCGCTGCTCACGTACTGGTTTGGCGAAGGCTTCCCTTCGCTCTTGTACTGGATCGTATTCTGGATTATCGCGTTGTCCTATATGATCGCGGCGTTTGGAGCGCGTATGCTGCCCAAGGGAATCGCACAGCCTTTAAAAATAATCGGATCGTATTGGTTTGCTTTTATGGAATACGGTCTGATGTTGCTGCTGCTAACGGATGTCGCCATCGGCCTGTGCCGGCTTGCCTCCGTTTCGCCGCAGAGCTACATTCCCGTCCTGGGCTGGGTGAATCTTGCGGCTATGGCGCTTATTTTAGCGAGGGGCACCTACAATGCGAGAACGCCGGTCGTACGCCAATACGAACTTACGATTCCTAAGCCGGCAGGCGAATGGAAGGAGCTGCGGATTGCCGTCGCCTCCGATCTTCATTTGGGCTTGACGGTCGGGAATCGTCATCTGCGCAAGCTTGTCTCAGGCGTGAACGCGATGAAGCCGGACTTAATTCTACTGCCGGGTGACGTCATTGATGACAGTATTCACCCTTTTATTCGCAACCGGATGGGGGAGACGATGAAGGGGCTGCAAGCGCCGCTTGGTGTATACGCCGTTCTAGGCAATCACGAGTATATCGGCGGGCATATCCAAGCCTACGTGGAACAAATGGAACAAATTGGCATCCGTGTTCTGATGGATGAAGTGGTTCATCTGGCGGAGCGGCTGTATCTCGTCGGTCGCAAGGACAAAGCGGCAGAACAGTTCGGTGGCGGACGCAAGCCGCTTGTTTCCTTGATGGCGGATGTGGATTTGACGCAGCCGGTCATTGTCTTGGATCATCAGCCCTATCAGCTGGATAAGGCGGCGGAGGCTGGCGCGGATGTCATGCTGTCCGGGCATACCCACCGGGGGCAGATGGCGCCGAACCATTTGATTACAAAAAAATTGTTTGAATTGGATTGGGGCTATTTGCGCAAAGGCAATCTCCATGCCATCGTTTCTTCGGGGTTCGGCACCTGGGGGCCGCCGATTCGACTTGGCAGCCGTTCAGAATGGATTGCGTTGACCCTGCATTTTACGAGTGAGACCGAGAAAGGGAGATGATCTGATGCAAGAGATGGACAAGAAGCAAATTACCCCCGTTGAACTGGCCGCGGGCATGATGCAAGCCACGATGCGCAGTATTGAAAATGGGTGGGATACCTTGAAGCCTGTGCTGACCGCCTACCTGTCGGAGCCGGTGCTGACGGAGGCCAAGGAAGATGAGCTGATTCGTGAGATTTATCTGGCTGCGCTGGCGCTGGAAATTTATTGTATTCCAACGGCGTTTGAAACGAACATTGCCCAGCAGGTCAGCAAGGGGATGGGGACGGTCATGGCTTCGGAAGCGTTGTCCGCGCATCAGCTTTCAGAGCCGATTCGGCTGCATTACTTGCCGCAGTTTGAAGCGGTGAATGAAGAAGGCGCAGATCCGGCGGATATGGCGCTCAGGTTAGTCCATGAAGCGGTCAGGATCTTGTATGATCGACTTGCACTGCCGCTCAAACCGGCCGATCCGGTAAATAGCTTGCTGTGGGCAAAGCTGTTCCCGTTTGTGGTCAGCATCGTCGGCAAGTGGCCGATTTTTGCCGCGAAGTTTGAAGTGGCGGAGAGCGGGCAAGAGCAGGAACGGCAGTAGTATGCCGCACATAATGAAATTATCATCGTGGAGGTAAGCGAGTTGACGAACAAGCGAGTTGAGGTTTATGTATTATCCGGGTTCCTGGGAAGCGGGAAAACGACGTTTCTAACGCAAGCCATCGATTATTATACAGAAGCGGGGCGTAAGCCGGCCGTGATTATGAACGAGATCGGCGAAGTCAACTTGGACGGTCAGTTGATTAACAATGAAGTGCCCATGTCGGAGCTGCTTGGAGGCTGTATTTGTTGCTCAAGCAGGGGAGACTTGGGACTTGCGCTGAAAGAGCTCATTACGGACGAACAGCCTGATCTGATTTTTGTGGAATCCACCGGTATTGCCAATCCGATGGAAATTATCGATGAAGTGACGGATGCTTCCTTGATCTTCCCATTGGCACTGTCAGGCATTATTACAGTCGTGGATGCACCGCAGCTTCTGGAGCTCAGCCGGACAAGCCGCGGCAAAACGTTCCGCCTTATGCAGGAGCAAATCCGCTGCGCAAACCTGCTGCTTCTGAACAAAACCGATCTGCTCGAAACCGCGGCGATGCAGGAGGTTGCTGAGCTGGTGCAGACGTGGAATCCCCATGCGGACGTGCGCAGCACCGTGTTCTCACGTGTGGATATGGAGCTGCTGGAAGGCCTCCGGGACGTAGCAGCTGGTGGACCGACACAGGCCGAGAGCGGGGATCATGCGCATAGCGAGCATCATCACGATCACAGCCACGAGGCGCATTACCATCATTCACATAGCCATGTGATGGCGTATACGCACTTTTTTGAGCGGGCGGTGGATAGTGAGGCCTTTGAACAATTCGTCAGCCGGCTTCCGCAAGAAGTCTACCGCGCGAAAGGCATTCTCAGCTTTACGGATACGGCGAGTCGCTTCCTCTTCCAGTTCGCCTACCGTGAAATGGATTTTATAAAAATCACCCCGCAGGGCCAAGTGCCGGATGTTGCGGTGTTCATTGGCGAGAACTTCTCGCGGGATGCAGTGCGCGAAGAATTGCTTAAGCTCGAGGCCATGTCGGATATGCCAGCGGTAAAGTAACCCCGACTTGACGTGAGAGGCCCATTTGCTGCACTATAAGAAGAGAACAACTTGAAGACAGGGGTAATGCAAGTGGGTACGCATACGCATACGATTGATGAAATGCTGGCAGCCATGTCGAGGCAAGGGTGGCGAATTACAGAGCAGCGCAGAAGCTTGGCGACGCTATTCGCGGAATCGGGCAGTTATTTATCGCCGAAAGACGTTTATGAATATATGAAGGCTAAATATCCTGGTGTCAGCTTTGATACGGTCTACCGAAACCTTCGCTTGCTTAGCGAGATGGGAGTTCTCGAGCAGTTTCATTTGGCGGACGGGTTGAAATTTAAGGCGAGCTGCTTGTCGCACCATCACCATCACATGATTTGTGTCAGCTGCGAGAAAACCGTTACATTTGAATTTTGTCCGATGAAACTTGTACAAGATCTGCCGGAAAACTTTGAAGTTCAAAGCCACCGGTTTGAAATATTCGGTACTTGCGCAGAGTGCAAAGAGCTGCAGGTCGGGTCTCCTCAGGCATGAGAAGTCATGGAACATTGTTTCCATGACTTTTTTTATATACGGATTTCACTTGCTTTTCTCCACATGCAGCAGCTCAGGTACTGTTACAAATGTATAACCGGCAGCTTTCAGCTTTGTAATGAGTGGACTTAAGGCTTGAACCGTCCCTGACAAATCTTGCGATTCAGCTCCGCCCGAATGCTGTAGGATGATGGAGCCAGGTCGCGTCTGATGAAGAACGTTCTGCAGCACCTGCGCTGCGCTCAGCGATTTCCAATCCAGTGAATCCACGTTCCAGTTCACGATCAGGTAATGATGGTCCGCAATCCATCGTACTTGCTCTTCATTAATAGCTCCATAAGGAGGTCTTACCAGCTTCGGGGCATAGCCGATTAAGCCTTGTAAAACGTTCTCCGTATGAACGATTTGATTTTGAAATTGATTTACGGACAACTTCGGCAAATTGGCGTGGCTGAAAGAATGATTGCCAATGACGTGGCCTTCTTGCGCAATCCGTTTAATCACATCCGGGTGCGTATTAGCGAGAGAACCGAGGACAAAGAAAGTCGCTTTAACCTGATGCGATTTCAGCACATCCAACACTTTCGGCGTGAATCGTGTGTCAGGACCGTCATCAAACGTGAGTGCGATCTTCTTCTCCAGACCGGAGCCGCGGAGCTTGAAGGTGTCCGGATATTTAGCGACAAGCTGGGAGAGCGTAAGCTTCTTCTGAATCCGAGCATGTCCCTGGTTTTTCTGAACGGGTACTGATGGCCGCTTGGCAGATTCGCTTGTTTGAGCAGTGCGCTTTGTGCTTGCCTTCGGCTGCACACTGGCCTTCGGCACAGGCGTCGGCGTTGGGCGGGGCGGTATAGTTGCAGCCGGTGTCGCCACAGACTGCGGCGCAGGCGTCACCACTAGAGATTGTGGCATCGTTGTGGAAGGTGGGACGTCATCAGCGAGCTTGCTGCGAGCTGACTGAATGGCGACATCCTTGGCAGGTGGGAATGACGACAGGGACGATCCCTGGTCTTGAAAGGGTTGTGAACTTGAAACGCCGCAGCCTGACATGAGCAGACAACTGGCGGCAACGAACCAAAGCTGCTTGACCATAACAATCCCTCCGAGCATTATGAATATGCTCTAGGTTTTGTCAGGAAGAGAGCTCTTATCCAGATCGGAAAGCGGAAATATAAGGCTGCTCAGTCATGGAAGGTTATTTTCAAAGATTAGCCGTCATCTACGAGGGGGACAGGTGCCAATTTCAATGGACATCCGCCCCGCTTCCATGTATCTTAATAGATAGTGTCTATGTAAGAAAAAAAGATGGCAATATCGGAATAGGGGGAGTCGCATTGTCAGGCTATATTCTTGTCATTATTGTTGGCGTCATCGTCCTCGCGGGGCTTACGTACATGAATCTTCGCAAAATTAGCAAATCGACAGCCGATTTGACCCAATTGAAAAAAAGAACGCTGCTATGGAGTGAGATTTCTCTCGCGCTATTTGTCGTGCAGTTGTTTTTCCGCGACCGTCAAGGGGGCTTCCTGCTGTTCTTTGGTTTGCTGACCTTGTTTACGGGTGCACATTATTTCGGTGTCCTGTATTATTCCAGGAAGAGAAAAAACGGATAGACATCCGAAGAAGGCTTTTCCCGCAGGCTGCTGTCTGCAGGAAGGGCCTTTTTTGAAAGAAGTTAAGAAGGATCCTGCCAGGAGATGGGTTTCGTTTTCGGTGAAGATTTGAGCTTGTGATACCATTTCTTCTTTTTCTTCTGTTCCATCAACGTGCGCAATTGCAGCATCAGAAGCTTGGCCCGATCTTCATCCGCATACTTATCGCGCAAATGCTCAAATACTGGTTTGTCGTTCATGCAGCTACCTTCTTTTCTGACTGATGAGGTTGTGAAATGATAGGAATGTATGTTCGTTGAAATCATACCACATCAAAGAAGGAATCTTCAAGCGAACGTTGAAATATGATTTATACGACGCAACCCCTTACATGAATGTAACGCAGTTGTAATCGTTAGCGTCATCACATGTCATTAGGCCTAGCATAGTATGTAGCAAGGTGGTGATGACAAATGGCGGTTACCCTCGCAGATTGGATGCTCTACACGCTTTGGGGAATCTTCGGATTGATGATGGTTGACTTCTTAATCGCTTTTTTCCAATCTTTTTGGAAAGGAGCTTTCGATCTTACGTTCGTCCTCGATTATTTGAAAGATGTCCTCTACTATATCTTGCCGCTGGACATCATTGTATCCTTTGTTCCGGCCGACCCGACGAAATGGACGTTGGTCGTATTCTTCTTTATAGCCGGAATAGCAGTAATTTTTAAGTTTGTTCGAGACATTATCAAAAAATTCAATTAAAATAATATGGCGGCCTTCCTTCATGGAGGGCCGGATGTTTTCATAGAATAAAATAATCTGACTAAAGGAAGTGTGTGGCCATGAGGAGATATCAGTGGATCAAGTGGCGAAAATTCATCCTATGGCTCGTTTTCCTCGCGATCATCGGTGGAGTGTTGTGGCAAGGCGGGCCAACGGCCTGGAATATCGCTTTAACGCTTGCCAGTCTAGCGCTGCAACTGCTCTTCGCGATGATGTTCATGATCATTCAGTTCGTCGCGCTGTTCTGGTTCCTGGCCAGAGGGCGAACATACTGGATCCTGCCCGGGGAAACCGGGGCCACGTGGGACGACTATCGAGGCAATCCGGAGATTGTTGAGAACGCCAAACGGATTGTCACACTGCTTAAAGGCGTAAAAGAATTTAAAGAAATGGGCGGTGAAGCAATCCGCGGCCTATTGCTTTGCGGTCCTCCGGGAACAGGGAAATCCTACTTAGCACAGGTTATCGCCAACGAAGCGCAAGTCCCGTTTGCTTACGCCTCAGCACCGAGCTTTCAAAACATGTTTTTTGGCGTAGGGAACATGAAGGTCATGGGGCTGTACCGGAAGTCCCGAAAGTTAGCGAAAGTATACGGGGCATGTATTATTTTTATCGATGAGATTGATGCGATCGGGATGAGCCGTGCAGGCGGAGGCGGTATGGGCGCAATGGGCGGTATGATGGGGATGGGTGGCGGCACCGGGCTTCTTAACGAGTTACTGCTGCAGATGGATCCTCCGAACATTGATAATTCCAAAATCGCCAAACTGCTTCGTTCCTTGGGACTTCGACGCAAAAAAGCGGAACGCCCTGCGGTGTTGACGGTTGCCGCGACCAACCTGCCCGATGTGCTTGATCAAGCTTTGCTCAGACCCGGCCGCTTCGACAGACAGCTGTGGGTGGATACGCCGGATTATGACGGCCGTGTGGACGTCTTCCAATACTATTTGCGCAAAGTGCGGACCGACGCGTCCTTGACGGCTGAAAAAGCCGCGCTTGACACCGTAGGCTACAGCCCTGCGCAAATTAAGCATATTGTGAATGAATCGCTTGTCATCGCGCATCAGCGAGGCGGTCAGGTCGCCAGCTACGAAGACTTCCGCGCGGCGATGGAAACGTATGAGTGGGGGCTGAAGCAGCCGCTGCGCTCCATGCGGGACGACGAGAAGCGCAACGTCGCTTATCACGAAGCCGGCCATGCCGTGGCGCAATATTTGCTCAAGCCGCATGACCGCGTATGGAAAGTGACGATTATCCGCCGCGGCGGCGCACTGGGTCTGGCAGCGACCAAGCCTACGCACGAGCGCTACAATCGAAGCGACAGCGAGATGCTGGCGGAAATTCAAGTATGCCTTGCGGCGCGTGCTGTGGAAGAACTATTTTTAGGGAAAAAATTAAACGGCGTCACCTCCGATTTGCAGCATGCCACCGAAATTGCCGGTGCGTACATCGGGATGGTCGGGATGGGCGAAGAACTGTTCAGTTGGTTGGCCTTCGGTTCCAAGTCGGAAGGGCTAAAAGCGCTTCGTCCTCAAATCAACGAACTGCTCAAGCACCAAATGAACGAAGTAAAAAAGCTTGTCACGGAGCATTCCGACTTTGTTCATGCGATTGCGGAAGAACTGCTCAGCCGCGGTGATTTGACCGGCGAGGAAATCGAGCACATTTACTCCCGTCTATATGGCCAGACGCGGCCAGAGGCGCGTGAAGTAAAGCCGCCCCATCTAACGGCCGGGAAGGAAGTTCTAGGATTCGGAGACGTATAACAGTCAAAAAGGGTTGAGCAGACGGTGATCTGTTCAGCCCTTTGATTTTTTAGGCGGACTCTGCGAGGCATCGGGGCCGATCGTGACACTGCTATGTTTCGTATACCATAGATAGAAACGGTGAGAGATGAAGAATGTAACCAGCAACGTAATCCACGTCCAGTACCAGGACCAGTGGATATAGTCGATCAAGGCCGTATATTTTTGAATGAGAACCTCCAAGATCGTCATCCAGGTCGGGAAGAAGAGGTACCAACCGATTTGGTGAAGCCGGCTTTTCTCCTCGGGGAAACGGAGTACGAACGTAACACACGTGGCCGGATAAATGAAATATTCGAACGAGAAGCTTGTATTCGTAGCATTCGGAAATTCTCGAACAGGATAATTGATCAGGCCAAACTGAACAACCAGAATGCCAAATATCCAAGTCATAAGTTGTTTGAATAAAAAAATCAGTATGGCGTCACGGCCTTTGCCTTGCGGTGTCGTAAAGCAAATCAGCAAGATGGCGAAGGCCCAGCACATCACGAGTACAGTTCGTTCCAGGAGCATGGAAAGCAGCCTCCACAATTAGCGGTTATGATGATAAGGAATGATTAAAACGTCCTCATCGATGGACAACTTTGAGACTTCTGTATTAAGTTATCCCCAAAAATCATGGGTTATCCAAAAATAAGCGCTGCATCCGACAAAGGTTCTCTCAACTGGCACTCGAGCTTCAATTCCAGTATTTTCAACTTTTCATGCAATTTCCGCATCTTTTGCTTCATCTGCGCGTATATCTATCATGTCTAGTAATATATACTAGCCAATCTATAATTAGAGGAGTAGATTCGTAGATGGCAAGAAAGAAAATGACGTGGTGGCTCTCCGCCATGATGGCGGCCATGCTGATGGTGCTCACGGGCTGCCAAACGATTCAGGGCCTCGACATCGGACAGGCGCTAATAAACAATGCGACACTGCAATCCGCATCGTCCAAGGGTTCCCTTGAACTGGAGCTTGTACCTGGCAGTACGAGTACCTTATCCCCAGAAGATAAGCAAGCCTTCGATATGCTGAATCATGCCAAGCTGGAATTCCGCAGCGTAAACGTGCAGGATAAGCAGCACATGTTCGTTGATGGCGCTTTAGTGTACGGCCGCGGCACGATCCCTTTTCAAGTGGCGATGAGCGGTACAAACTTGACGCTGCAAGTGGAAGGAGCTAAGAAGCCGTTCTCGATGGATCTTATGAATGGTATTGGAGGCGCTGCTGCGTTTCCTTCTTCCGAGACAACCGCTTTGCAAAAAGAACTTATGGGCAAAATGAATGACCTTGTGCCGGTTGTATTGAAATTCGTTATTGGCAACCTTCCGAACCCTGAGCATATTTCCGTCTCTTCTGTGACAGACACGATAAATAACGAAACGCTTTCGCTGAAGAAAGCGCATATCGAAATCAAGGGAAGCGAGCTTCTTCCGCTCGTTAAAGCCTTTTTGACCAATATGGTAGCGGATGAAAAAGGGTTGAAGGATTTGCTCGGTCAACTTTACGACATTCTGATGCCGGTGATCAAGGAATCGATGCAAGCGGCATCGAAGGACAGCGCGGCGCCTTCCCAATACAATGACCTCATGATGGCTTATATGAATAATAAAACCCTGGCGGTTGAATTCTTGTACACAACACTTCAGCAACTCGTGAAGACGCAGCTCGACAATTGGGATGAGACGATAGCGAACTCAGTCTCTGCGGTCTCAGAGCCCCAAATGAAAGCTTTGCTGAGCGATCAGACGGTGCTGCAAGCAGATTTGTATGTGGATCAAGATAAACAGATTCGTAAAATAAATGCTGATCTCACTCTGCCGATTGTGGATGAGAGCTCCGGTGTCAGCGCCGTGAAACTGGCGTATACCAAGGAAATTTGGAATATCAACAAGCCGGTAAAAGCGGAAACGCTTGACGTCTCTGGCGGGACGATTGAATTGAAAGACTTGTCGGGCGGTCGCAAAGCAGCTGCGCTGCTGAGTTCGGTCAAGAAGGATTCCACGCTGTACAAGCTGCTTCGGAACGATCTGAAAGTCGCGAAGAAGGATATGACGTTGATACTGAATCAAGAAGGAGAAGTCTATCATCCTTGGGATTCAAGTCATCCTTTCATTGACGACGCTGGCGTAACGATGGTATCGGCGCGATACCTAGCGGAGCAGTTGGGCGCGGAAGTGACATGGGATGAAGACGCTAGTCAGATTACGATTAATGACGCGCTGAGTGAGAAAAAGATCGTGCTGACGCTGAATGCGAATACAGCCAAAGTGAATGGCGTTAACGTTCCGTTGGACAGCCCGGCGATTTTGAAGAACGGCGCTACCTTCGTGCCGCTCCGCTTTATCGCCGAGCAGTTGGGAGGCAAGGTGGAGTTTGACGGGAATACGCATAGTGTGAGTATTACGCGGGAGTAGGAGCTGGCCGTCGCAGGGGCGGTGGCTTGAATAGGGTTGAATGAGGATAGACCGCCGGCCTTTGGGAAAAGGGGCGGTCTGTTTCTTTTGAACTTCCACATTCCTGATTTTTCCTGTAAAATGAAGTCACAATTGTTTTGAAACAGGAGGAATAATGTTGCATCGTTCCCATGATCCAAGCCGCCATAAGCCAGGTTCACTGGAGAAAAACACGCAGCCTGCTATACCATCGGCAGAAGCAGCTCCTTCCTTGTCGCCCTCGGGCGTTTTACAACTTCAGAGAATGTACGGCAACCGCGCGGTGACGCAGCTATTCAGATCTACTTCCCCTAACGGACCTTTAGAAAGCCGCAATACGCCTCAAAGCAGCTCGGCTGTCATACAACGTAAAAATTTGGAACAAGCGGGATTAAACACAAATATGGAAAACAGCGGGACCCGAGCGCTCGTTACGGATGGCCGCGTGGTAAATTTTTATACAGCAGAAGCGCCAACTGAGGCCGCAAGCAAAGTGGAGGCGTTGAAAAAATCCGGCGAGATGAATGCTGTCGTCGGTAAACGCGTCGATGATCACGCTGAGAAAACATGGGGCAAAGACTCTAACAGCAAGTGGACGGAGCCCAGCGAGGAACTGAATAAAGATACCTTAAATAAAGTCGATCCCTTCTTTTATGGCGTTAAAATTCCGTTCAAACACGCAGGCAAGACGGAGACACTGGAGCTTTCCTTTCAGCACGCTAAAAACTGGACGGGTTATGTCGAAAATATTTACGACAGTACAAATGCCGACACGGCCAGCGTTCCCACCATGTTTGACAGTGGTACGGAGCACGCCGAGGCTGCAGGGAAGATGGATGATAAAGGCCATTACCGGAATCTGAAATTCAGCAATGTGCACGATAAAGTAGATAAGGCCAAAATCATTGATCTTACCGCAGGCGGTGCGGAGAAAAATCTGGATGCCTATACGAAGATTGCAGGGGAAGGAGCACGCTGGCAGTGCGTCCGCAATCACGCAGCCAATGTGCAAAACGATTCTTATTTCTTTACCAGGGACACAACAAAGCCTAACAAAGTGAAGGCAGTTTCTTTTAGATCACTGTGGTTAAGCTGGAAAAATGCTTTCCAGAAAAAATATGATATTCCCGATGCCACAGTTATAGCGGCGCTCTCGAGTGGCGCTCTTGGTTCAAAATACCTGAATTTGTCCAAAATGCGGGAAGGAACCGATTACGATTTGGATGCCGGGAAAAGTTTCAGTAGAAGCTAGGACTGCAGCCTTACAACCAATGTGAACGATTGAGACCCGCCCAAAGGAGAATCTAAAATGGAAGAAATGTTAGGCAGCGTATTGGAGTTTTTTCAATCGGAAGATTGGTCTTATTCCCGTTTGGAGGGGCAAACAGTCATTAAACTGGTTTCGACCGCAGCAAACTCCCGGTGGAACTGTTTTGCCCAAACGCGTGAGGAGCAGCGGCAGTTTATTTTTTATTCGGTTTATCCGGACAACGTACCTGAGGAAAGACTGGCGGCTGTTTCCGAATTTTTAACTCGTGCCAACTTCGGCTTGATCATCGGCAATTTCGAGCTGGATCTGGACGACGGTGAGATTCGTTTTAAAACCAGCATTGATCTCAAGGAAGCGTCCTTAACATCAGGCTTGCTGAAGCAATTGGTTTATCCCAACGTCGTGACGATGGGACGATACATTCCTGCCATTCAGGGTATCATACAAGGTCAGCAGTCTCCCCTTGAAGCCATAGAGGCACTTGAAATGCGTCCATAAAAAAGAGGTCCTAATTAAATTAGGGCCTTTATTTTTTAAAAACAATAATAACGGCGACTGCTTGCGCAGCCGCCTCATGGGAGAAGAGCGGAAGTCCTTTTATTAGGGCCTGTTATAGTCCGAAAAAGCCTTGATATATAAGGGTTTTCAAAATTCGGGTAGTAATCAATTTGATAAAGTTGGGGACGGTTTGAAGAATTTCGTCCCCAATTCGTCCCCAACTTTATGTTTCAAAAACTGTACTAATCGAATGCATAACAGTAGCCTTGGTAGAGAAAATAAAGCGCTGACTGGCATTGTTTATAAGCTATCGTGCCGTGTGAGTTAAACCTCTTCTAGGTGCTGTATGTAGTTGAGCTGCAAGTTAAGTAAGTTGTCACTTTAGTTTAAAAATCTTTTATCCAATTCGTTTAGCTTCTCTTCTTGCTCCTCAGTTAAATCGTCTTTCTCTGGTTCGTTCCTGCCGTCATTTGTTGGTCCATTTTTATATATACTAATTGCTTCCTCAAGTAAAGAAGCTGTATAAACGGCGCCTATATCTTTCAACGTACTAACCGTTTCAGAAGAGTGTTTGCCGCTGCTATTAAACAAATATTGACTAAATCACCATTATTTACTTCGCCCTCAAGGTAAGATAAAGTGTCTTCACGGATTTAGATAATACATTGGTTTCTTTGCCATACTTGCATTTTTCATTGATGATCCTTAATACATCCAAGAATGCATTAGGATTACTCCAAATGGCCCTCGCGTGATTTTCCATGTTTTCTCCTACTTTCCAAAAAACTTTATTCCCTTAATAAAGTGAAACGTATGTTCGAAATCTTATAGGGGGACGGAAAACTATAGCCGAATAAACATGAGGAAGAGGCTGCTGATTGAAATGATCTGCAGCCTAATAAATTCAGGGGTACCACAAATAAATCGTATTTTAAGAATAAAAGGTGTTTAGAAATAGCCTATTAACTAATTTGGATTTTTTCAACTGGTTTAAAGCCTGCTGTTTTCATAAACTTCATGTTATGTTCAAAGTTTTGCATTGAGTCAGAACAATCGATGGTTTCAAAATTAAGTTTATTTAGAGCATAACGATCGATTTTTACAGAAAGAATAGTTACTTGTTCATCATGACCAGTGGTAGTATTCAATTGAGTGTCCATAGCATGTATGTAGACTTGCTCAAAAGGTAAGATTGCAAACATATCCCGCGCAATACGAAGTACACAGCTACAAACATAATCTTGATATATGTCATAAAAACTGGTTTTTGTCATTTGTTTAATAGAAAGTTTCCCTGTCTGTGTAAGACTCTTTGATTCCTTAGGGATTACATTCTCTGATTGCACATCGAATTCAACTTCTAAAATAGTGGGATCGTGAATAATGAACTCAAAACCACTTCCGAAATCACTCAGATCGTCTAATGGAGACATTTCTTCAATAACGTTTAAGAATTCATCAGTATCTCCAGAAGTAATTTTATTAGCTAGAAATACGAGTTCTTTCCAATTTGCATAATCATCCTGATCTTCCTTAGTTGCTTGAAGAATTTTTTCTTTAAGCTGTGTACGTTTTTTCTCGTCTGATTTTAGTAGTTTCTGAAAGAAACTTGGTTTGAAATTTTCTAACTCGAATATCACTGCCTTCTCCTTAGGTCCTTTCTCCCCAAGAATAAAAGGTGGAGCTGATTGACTGATTTCTTCCCATTGAATGGAATCGTCGCACTCTTTATGTATTGATTTAATCATTTCAATTTGATTTTCAAATAGTTCAACTTCATATTTAGCTTGTTGAAGTTCTTCTAATTTCTTCATTTCTTTCTGTAACCGCACTAGGTCATTTCTTCTTTGATATGCATGCGTTTTATAACTTCGTTTATTTCTACCACTGACGGAGTATGATAAACCACTACCAGGAAGTCCAATTGTTGCTCTAACTCCTGTCCTCGAATTGATACTATATCTTAACCCTCGGCCACCAAAACTTAAACCCATGCTCTTACTTCCTACATTAAAACGGACTCCAGGTGCTATTTTAATACTCTTTCTAAACCCAAACCCCATGCGATTTCCCTCCGTCATATTATTAAAGTCAAAGAAATTGATATAAATAGTAAAGAATCAAGAAATAAAACTGAGCACATTATACCATCACCATAGGTCTAAAGATACAAAATATTACTATTAAGGTTGAATTTTGTATGATAGAATGTACTTCTAATACAAAATAGGAAGGTGCACCCATGTTACGACACAAATGGTATCAAACATCTTGGGTTTTAGTTGTATTATGTTTAATCTCCATACATTGGAATTTTCTTTCTCATGAAGAGAACATGAAATAAACTCATTCTTGGCGGTGTAGCAGTCTGGGAATCATTATTGTAAGTGGGTATATTGATAAGGCAGAACAGAGTAAGACATTAACAGCAGGTACCACTGTACAAGACTCCACAGATCTAAAGAAAAAGATGAATTAATCTCAAAACAAGCTGCTGAAAATTGAAGAGTTAAAAAAGGCGAGTCCTGCAGTACAAAGCACAGCAGGCAGGGAAGCTATTCAAACTGCGCAGCAGTCAAAGTTGCGGGTAAAGCCCCACTCCATCGTGGTGATCCTGGATATAACAGTAAGCTAGATCGAGATAATGCTGGCGTGGCATGTGAATAAAAATAAATTAAAGGAAGAATTTTAAATGAAAAGATTATTAAAACTTTTTCTTAGCTTAATATTTGTAACTTTGATTCTAACTCCTACGAAGTCTTTTGCATCAGATGTACCAATAAGTGTCTTCATCAATGGGATTCAAGTAATTTTTACTCAAGAGCCAGTAATTGAGGAAGGAACTACATTGGTCCAACTACGACCAATATTTGAAGGAGTTGGACTTGAAGTTGGATGGGATGAAGGTACAAAAACAATTACTGGCACGGCAAAGGAAAAGCAAATCGTTCTGAAAATTGGTGACACCAATGCTGAAGTTAACGAAAAGAGCACTTTGTTAGAAAAGGCCGCTAGAATCATCAATGGAGATACTTTTGTTCCACTTCGATTTATTGGAGAAAGCTGTGATGGAGAAGTGACTTGGGACGAGAACAAAAAGAGAATAGATATTGTTACTGACAAAGTAGTTACATTTTCAGATTTCTTTAAAAAATATTCCTGGGGTACTTCTATTGATAAAATAAAATCCGATAATAGTAAATTAGAAATGCTAGTAGACTTTGATTATGTTGTAGGTTATGAGAATTATTCATTATTCGATTTGCCGGCAACTGTCTATTATCACTTTAAAGAAGGGAAACTGTGGCAGATTGCCTATAGGATCACTGATAAGGATTCGTCTTATGAGTATTTCACAAAATTAAGACAAGAATTAGGACGAGCTTATGGCAATCCTAAGTCTGAAGGAAATGCATTTACAAGCGAAAAAGCAGGCAAATCAATTAGCGAACAATTAAAAGGAAAGAGTAAGGATGAAGCTAGTAAAATAATTTACAACGGAATCACTAATGGAGATATGCATTTAGGGGCAGAATGGGCAAAAGATGATTACACTGTTAATATGATGCTTAGTAACAGTGGAACAACTAAGAAGAAGAAGACCTTTATAGATATTTCAATTCGAAAGAATGGCATAGAATTTACTGGTTCTAAATAAATAAAAAGCCGCTCAAATGCGGCTTTTTTTAATTCATTCATTACACAATCTAAACTCACAATTCGCCTTCAGTAAATATCCGCCGGCCATCTTCACTAACATCTCACAATCTGATTCAAAAATCCCACCTTCAAATAAAGGTTCCATTATCCCTTTGGATGATCGCTGGTAAACAGAGACATGTGCTCTGTTAAAGATAGCAGCATCAATATGAGCATCTGTAGCAAGTATGAACCCGGCTTTAAACATGAAATGACCTCCGTAATTAATCCTTTTTGAATTCCACTAATGAATTATCTTTTGGATAGTAGACATAGACAGGCAATGTAATTTTTTTTCGATCTACTGGGAATTTCGATAAGATGTGTCGCTCGCTATCCAGCAAATAAATGAAAAATAACTCTTTAAGTAACTCTTCAACCTGGTTAACTGGTATTTTTTCGATTTTATATGCAGGTACTCGCGGCTTATTGAATGCCTTGTATAATAGCCTATAAAAGTAGAATATGAGTATATAAAAAACATAGAACAAGCCCAAAATGATGAGCAATTTAGAATATTGCTTACCAGAATAGAAAGAAATTAAATATTTTTGGTTAAGTGCAGTATTGAAAAAAGAAAAAAGTAATAGCGAAGTGAAATTTGTGAAAAAAACAAAATTAATAAGCTTTATGTTAATTTGAGGTCTGAATAATAGTAGTAACCAGGATACTAAAAGAAAGAACGCAGAAATTAAAAATAATATTCCATCAATGGATATTAACGAAATTTTAAAGGTACTGGATAATTTTGAGTAATCAACAATAAGGCTTGAAACATTTAAAGTCAAAATAAGGATTAATGAAACAGAAATGATCTCTAAGAAATCATCCCAATCTCTATTATTTTTCGGTGTTAGCAATAAATCTATCAATGTTTTATTTGTGGTTGTAATGTTGAAACGGATTAATACTAGGACTACAGTTATTAATGGGGCTACTTTCAATAAAATCTCAATGATTCCTGACATTTGTACTTACTCCTATAATGGATATATTTGGATTATTAATCTAATATACCACAAGTCCTAGTTCAGAAGATACAAATAATGTCTATTCAGGTCGAATTTAGTATGGTAAAATTTTCTATGATGGAAATTTATTAGTAGAAAAATCGGAGTGTGTTAGTATGATTCATTCAGGAATTAAAGAAGCAATGGAGAAAGATCGACTAGTATTTTTTATTGGCTCAGGCTTTTCTAGATCACTTGGATTTCCTAATTGGAGAGAAATGATCATTGAATTTATTAATGAATTATCAGTAGATGAACCTGAGTTAGAAGAATATAAAATAGTTTTAAAACATATTAGCGAAATCGAAGTGTTAGAGAAACTCTATCCATATAGAGCTAGGTTATATAAAATAATGGATAAGATTTTTCAACTAAAAGAGCATCACAAGGAAAAAATTCAATTACATAAAAAGATAGGCGAGATTGCAACAAAAATAATTACAACAAATTATGATAAGCTTTTTGAGTTAGCATTACCAGATTACAAGAAAATAGATAATAATAATATATTTGGAATAGGTAATTTAGAAGATATTGAAAAGTATATATTTAAAATTCATGGTTGTATTGATAATCCTCAAACATGTGTTTTGTTTAAAAGTGACTATGAAGAATTATATGTACCTGAAAACCCAGCAATAAACAGGCTTAATTCAATAATTACAGATTATACAATTGTTTTTATTGGATTTAGCCTTACAGATGAACATGTTAGAGATCAATTTGAGCGAATCAACAAAATGTTTGACGGCCTAGCAAGAAATCATTTTATTATTACTACAGAAGAAACAAATTTAACTAAATATAACGTAAAACAAATAAAGTTAACTGAATGGAGCCAATTAAACAAATGGTTTGACTCCTTAATTGAAGTAAAACGTACCTATCAAGAAACATCTATAGCTCAAAGAGAAGTTCTGATTGAAGTGAACCCCAATATAGAGGTTGTTCAAAGTTCAAAAAAATATTTAACGAAAATTTTAATATTAATCGCTTCACCGTTGGATAGAGAAATATCTTATGATTTTGGTAATATAGCTAAATATTTTTCAAAGTATGATGTGAAAATAGATTGTTTATATTTAACTGAGGAAACATTACATTCTCTAGAGGATTATGATTATTTATTCATTTTTTCGTTTTATATAAATAAAAAAATTGTTATTGAAGACCAAATGCATAAAAGTAAACTTATTTCGCTTGAAACCTTAGAACAACATCTTGGCCAGGAATTTATCAATTGCATATTTTTATTTTTGGATAAGGATATTACGGATCAATCTTATGAAGAATTAAATTATCCCTGGACAATATTAAATTATAATGAAGTAGAAATAAGTAATTTTGTCTTCTCAATAGTAAAAAAAAATAATTTAAATCTTTTAAAGAGTAGTATGTTTATTAATAAAGAAAAAATTATACTATTAGAGGCCGAAAAAGGTAATGCCATAATTACTATTCGAGAAGATGAAGAAAAGAAAATACTTGCTTCCCAGATCGATCCGAAAAGATTAAGTAGTTTCATTGGCCGAACAACTGATATTGTTGATATCACAAGAAAAATTATCGAGTTAAATAATCAAATACTGACGATAAAAGGCTCTGGTGGAATTGGTAAAACAACTATTGTGAAAAAAGTAGCGTATGAATTGTTTAAAAGAAGTTATTTCTCAAATGGTATAAAATTTGTAGATTGTGAACCAATCAAAGACTACGAATCTTTTGCAAGCAAGATTTCTAGTTGTTTTGATCTAGATAATGTAGTTAATTTTAGAGATCATATCTCTTTAAATGATTTTAGCCTTGATATGTTACTAATATTAGATAACTTTGAAGTGCTGGTTTATCTAAGTGACTATGAACAAATTAAAGACCTAGTCTCATTTATTTGTGATTATGTAAAAGTAACAATAACATCAAGAGAGTGGATAGGTTTAGAATACGAGGAGCAACATGAACTTCGCGCATTAACTTCAGAAGAATCATTAAAAATATTCAAGAATAATTACAATTCAAAAATTGATAGCTCAGATGAAAAGTATTTGAAAAATGAAATTTTGGACAAATTATTAAATAATAACCCACTAGCAATAAAGTTAATTACAAAAAATCTCCCGAAAAATATCGATGTTAAAATTTTATATCAAGAATTAAGTGATGACTTTTTTTATTTTACAAATTCAGGTTATTTCGATATATATGATAATAATGTAGACGATAAAATTGAGAGATCAGAATCACTTTATCATTCCATTAATTATTCCTATGAAAGACTAAATAGTAAAGAAAAGTTAACTTTTGAGTTATTATCACTTTTTCCAGATGGTATTTCGATGGAGTTGTTTAAACAGTTTTTTGAAAGTAAAGAATTCAAATACGAATTAAATAAAATAACAAATAAAGAAATAACATCTCTAGAAAATAAATCACTAATAGAAATAAATAGTGGCTTAATTGAATTACAATCGATTATTGGAAAGTTTGCATCACATCAGTTAATTAATAGGACTGCTGAGGAATTATCGAAATATTACAAACGTGCCTATCAATTTAATGATTTTAATCTGGAAATGTACTCTAATGTAAAGAAAAAATACCATAGAAGTAAAGCATTGGGGATTCTAGACAGTTCCGCTGAAAATTATTTATTAAGTTTAAGCTATATTGATAAATTTGAAGGAGATAAGTCTGAAAAAATTTTATATATAAGTTATTTATCTTCTAATCTTTCAATAATTGAACAGTCACCGAAATTTACCAATAAATTAAATGATCTAATTGGGTATTTTGAAGATTTAGAAAATGGAAGTACCTATTTAAAACTTTTAATATGTAATATTAATTATTTTTCTGGGCATTTTGATGAATCTTTTAGCACGATTAAGAAGATATTCCCGATAAGTGATTGGGATAAATATGATCTGAGAAAAACATTAAATCGTTCACTCATATCAAACGTACTCAATACTTATGAAATGGAAGGTTTTGAAATTCAAACTACTCAGTTTGTACTTGAAAATTTGGAATTTCTCTATGAACGTAATATTCTTTCAGATTTATTTAAATTAGGCGAATTTCAGGCCTGTATAGAAGCTATGAGTAGTTTAACTCAAGAAAGTTTTTTTACCTTTGAAATTAAATATAATCTAGATCAATTAGATCCAAAAGAGCTGATAAAGTATATTGAAAATATTTATAAAAAAGAATTCATAAATATAGTTCAATCTAATTACATTTTATCTAAGATGAAAAAAAATAATAAAAAGAACATTAATCAATTAGTTGTAACAAATGCATATACACATGGTCTTAAAAATCTTATGCTGGCATTCATTGAAGAAAATGATGAAAAAGCTAACAATTTATATCTTAAAGCAATATCAAACTTAAAGCATATTAAATATTATTATCTAGAGGCGATTTATTTTTATAGTGATTATTTAAAGAGTAAGAATTCAGCCGACTATGAGAAATGGGTGAATCAAGGTTTTGAAGAGGTGAAGGAACATAATTATAAATATTTGATACACCAGTATAAGAATTTAATGAATGATACAAGTCAGATATATGTTGAGAGTGATATTTTGTTGAATTCCGAATATGATTATTTATCAAAAGTTAGACAGTATATAAAAAAGAGAGATAAAGAATATATTTAGACGTATCAGAAATTATAGAAAAAATAGACGACACCGGTGAGGTGTCGTTTATTTTTTCGTATTCAAACCTTTTCTATAAGCCTCTTTAGCTGCCTGTGCCGCGGCGCGGGCTATCTCCCAGTTATTTCGAAATATTAGGAAAAGTGAGTGCGTCAGGTACCACATAATAAGCAGTTGTTTTTGTTTGTTAAATAAGCCATCTTAATTTGCTCCTGAGTCACAGTTCTATACCAGCTAAGTGCAATTTGTCACAGTAAACGGAAAGGTGGTGACAACAATCGCAATTGGAAAAGCCATTCAAGCGTTTCGAAGAGAAATGAATTTAACTCAAGAAGAACTTGCAAATCGAGTTCCAATTCATCGTTCCGTACTTGCCCGGATTGAGAATGGCGAGCGGCAATTACCAAGTGCTTATGACACGGTGGTGTCCGGACTTTCATGGAAACTTGCTCTCGAGATCGCTGACGAAAGATCGGGAGGATACATATCCAACATTCTAGAAGATGTTCCTAATCTTGATCTACATCCAGCAGCACTTAAAGATGTACTACTCAAACAACTTGCAGAAGCAGGGAAAGCATTGGAGAGGCTTATATGGCAAAACATATTTCTCCTGAGAAGCGCAAAGAAAATGCTGAGACTGTATGGCATGAGATGAGGGGTGTAATCGAGACCGCAAATGTCATGCAGGGGGTTTTGGAAGACGAATTTGGTCTAAGGTACGCATACGTCTGGAAGGGGGGGGACGTTGTGTCGGGAGGAGATATTGTAAAAGCGCTTATTGGATGATAATGTAATATGTGAACAACAATTTTCATTCATTTAAGAAAGGAATTTGATTAAACATGCATTGCGTTAATTGTGGTAAAAGTTTTCAAGAACTTGAAAACTTCTGTAGTCAATGCGGGACACCATTAACTGGATCTGGGATTCAGAACAGAAAAACAATGAAAAAAACTATAATTGTAACTCTAGTTTTAACATTTATCGGCTTTCTATCTATTACAGCATTAGGAATTATCTACTTAACTGGAAAACAAGGTGAAGCGAACAGGAGAACACAAGCTATCTCATCAGCTGTTACTAATGATCTACCGTTCAAGATGGCTCCGGCAGAAGTTTCAGTTAAAAAACCAAAATTGGATGCACTGAATGAAGCAGTTTCAAAGAACAATTTAAACAAAGTCATTGAGTTAGTATCTGATGGTAATGAGTACGACTCTAATAATGCGTTGATGTTGGCGGTTACTAATAAAAACCAAAAGATTACTGAAAAAATTCTGGAGTCTGGTGTGAATGTTAATGTAATGCGATTTGGAAAAACTGCATTATATCTTGCAATTACAAATAAGGATATTGAAATGGTGAAATTTCTGCTAGATTCGGGCGCTGATCCAGACAGGAGTACAGTGGAATCAGAAATATGGGAAGCAGTAAAATTGGGTTCTAAAGAAATAGTAGCTTTGTTATTGGAACATGGAGCTGATCCGAATAAACTTAGAGTAGACAACAAATATCTTCTAACAGTTTCTAAAGAGCTTGGATTTACAGAGATTAGTGAAATGCTACTAAATGCAGGTGCAAAAGAAAGCAAATCAAGATGAGCTTGGAAATTTGGTGAGAGCAGAAGTAGGAATGCTGCTACTTACTTGTGCTCGCGTAGTAGAGCTATATTAAGGTTTCCTTAAACCGCCTTTTGGCGGTATTTTTGATGTCCATACATTACGAGTTGGCAAAAAGAAAGAAGGACGCGCTAACGTCCTTTTAAGGCACCGGACACTCCCGGTGAGATCATGTTTGCCGTGGCCGTTGTAGAGAACGCATGATCTCTTTTTCATTTTAACGGATGATGGGAGTGTTCGCAGCTGAAAGATGAGCCAAGACAAGCGGGACGATGAATTAAAAGGTAACGTACCAATGAAGCGAAAGGTAACGTTACTAAACGAATAGGGGCCCGCAGTTGTCACAGGAAGTACTTATCAAAATCGAAGCTAAAAAGCCCAAAGTGAGTGATCACTTATGGGCTTAATTTTGTTTGCTGAAGATTTAGATTAAATATTCTTTCATTTGGTACCCTGTTGGTACCTTTATCATCAATTACATTGACTGTGCTATATGTATTTTTATTTGCTGGTTCCCTATAAAAACCCTTATAAAACAAGGATTCGTTGAAACTGTTCTATAAAATAATAACGGCGACTGCTTGCGCAGCCGCCTCATGGGAGAGGAGAAACCGGACGAAGAGCTTATGGGGAAACGTAAGCCTTCTCCGCGGTTGTCTACGACATCCTCTGATGTCGATAATGTAAGGATGGCCGATTTGCGGAAGATTTATACATCGGGGTTGGAAAAATTTTTGTGTCGGCTAGTTGCATGTGGTACGATATAGCGTATGAAAGAATTTGCATAAGGGGATAGGCGCAGGATGAGAGTGATTTCTGGCACGGCCAAGGGCAGAGCCTTGAAAGCTGTGCCCGGCATGAGCACGAGGCCGACAACGGATAAGGTGAAAGAAGCGATTTTCAGCATGATCGGGCCTTATTTTGACGGCGGACAGGTATTGGACTTGTTTGCGGGCAGCGGCGGGCTGGGCATTGAGGCATTGAGCCGGGGGATGGCGAAGGCGGTTTTTACCGATATTGAGAAGAAGAGTGTCGATACGGTGCAGCACAATTTGCAGGCGACCGGGCTGAAGGAGCAGGCGGAGGTGTACCGGACCGATGCGACCAGGGCCCTCAAAGCGCTGGCCAAGAGAGCCCAGAAGTTCGAGCTCGTCTTTTTGGATCCGCCGTATAAGATGAAGGTTATTGCGGAGTTGGTGCTCGCGATGGAGGAGCAGGCGCTACTGGAAGAGCACGCGACGATCGTGGTAGAACACGATGCGAAGGACGTGCTGGACGAGACGATCGGCCAGTGCCGATTGCTGCGCAGAGCCGACTACGGCGATACGGCCGTGACGATCTACAAACGGGATAACCCGACGAGCTGAAGGAGATGAACACCTTGAAAAGGGATGAACACGGCATAACCGTGGCGGTGTACCCGGGCAGTTTTGACCCGGTAACAAACGGCCATCTGGATATTATACATAGAGCGGCAAAAGTATTTGACAAGCTCATTGTGGCGGTGCTGAACAATACGTCCAAAAATCCGTTGTTCACGCTGGAAGAGCGTATGGAACTGATTCGGAAGGTCACGAAGGATTTGCCGAATGTGGAAGTGGACGGCTTTCGCGACCTGCTGGTGAATTATATGAAGGAACGCAATGTTCATCTTGTCGTCCGCGGGCTGCGGGCGGTGTCCGATTTTGAATATGAACTGCAAATGGCGTCGACGAACCATAAGTTGAACTCGGATATTGAGACGTTTTTTATGACGTCCAAACCGAAGTTCTCTTATTTGAGTTCTTCGATTGTCAAGGAAGTGGCCAAATTTCACGGGCCTGTTGAAGATCTGGTGCCGGTTGAGGTGGAAGAGGCGTTGAAGGAAAAATATCCGAAAGCCTGAGACGCCCCTTGGCGGAATTAGCGCTGCTTTCGGAGGAACCGAATCGTGCTCGAAATCAGCAGCATGACGATCAGCACCAGAACGAATTGTGTCAGCAGCGGCCACCACAAGCTCCACGCGGATTCACCGTTCACAGGGAACGGCGGGGAAGCGGAGACGCCTGAATCCAGCCATAGAAAGCTGGGCTGTGTGTCCCGCAAGAGCAGCTGCAGCGGTGACCAGAGCAGCGCGGTCATGACGAAGGCAAGCACGGCGTGCAAAATGCGGGATTGCATGAAAAAAAGGTAGCGTGCGCCGGAGCGGTGCTGCATGCTGGCCACTTGCGCATGGGCGGAGAGGCCGCCCCAGCCAAGAAATGCGCTGATCAGCGCTAATTGGCCAATCAAGGGAAGCTCCGTTTGGCTAAAGGCATACGCGCCAAGATGAATTTCCATGAACCCCTTGATCCAGGCCGGGGCTGTATCGCTATACACATGTAAGGAGCTTACCACGACGTGTGTAACGGGACGCAGCGCATCCGTTAGATGCGCTATTGTCATCACATTGATGAGCACGGAAAAAATCATCATATAGCCGCCGATCAGCATCATCGTCTGCACGGCAGACGTCGTAGCGTCGCCGAGCAGCCTGCCGAACGGGCGGCCGTCGGCCTCGTGCGCTTCGCGCATGACGAGGAACGCTCGCTTCAAGAGAGGGCCGCTTACGGGTTGGAACACAAGGCGCTCATCCTCTGCACGTTTGCCGCGGGGCATGAGGAAACCGGTCAGCAGCGCCGACGCGTAATGAATGACGGCCAGCACGATGCCTAGCTTGGCGCTATGGAGAAAGCCGATCCCGACGACCATGACGAGGAAAATCGGGCTGCACAAATGCGAAAGCGCGGTCAAACGTTCCGTTTCTTTGCGCGACAGGAGATTTTTTTCATGCAGCGAAGCGGTAATTTTGGCCCCGGCAGGAAATCCTACAACAAAGCCGGAGGCTAGCGCCCAACCGCTGACGCCCGGCAGCCGAAAAACGAGTCGCATGAGTGGCTCCAGAAGAACGCCTGTTCCATGAATAAGGCCGAAGCCAATTAGCATTTCGGTCATGATCAGGAACGGCATCAAGGCGGGAAAAACAAGCTTCCACCAGACGGTCAGTCCCTCCAGGGAAGACTGGAAGGCCTTGTCCGGAAATAAGACGATCGAGACCACGACAAGACCGGCGAGCGCGCCCAACAGGACCGTCGTGGCTCGAGATTTGGTTTTGCTATTGAAAGACTGCATCGCATCCATCACTCCGTCCTTCGAACTTGCTTCATTGTACGCGGGATCAGGGGAGATTAGACCAAGCAGGGAAGGCGCAGGAAAGGGGAACCTGTATGGAGCAGGAAGAAGAGAAATCGGTACGCACGTGGTCCAATGAATCCTATCGTTATCCAAGAAGTTCGTCAACGCGGCGGTATCTAGTTTCGGCGCTGGTTGGCGTCGTGATCTTATATGCGCTGTTTTTTGTGCGGCTGCCTTATTTTATTTTCATGCCGGGCACCGCAGAGGAAATTAAGCCGATGGTCACGATTCCGAAGAGTCAGGGCACAGAACAAGGCACACTGATGCTCACAACGGTTCGTGTGGCCGATGCCAATTTGATGAGCTATTTGGTCGGACTTGTGCACCCGTATGAAGAGATAGAACCCAAGACAAGTGTGCTGCAAAAAGGGGAGTCCGAGCAGGAGTATTCCCAGCGGCAGGAATATGTTATGCTGACCTCACAGGCCAGTGCGATTCAAGCGGCCTATAAAGAGGCGAAAGTGCCGTACCACATTGAGCATGAAGGTGTGATGGTGCTCCAGACCGTAGCCGGCCTGTCAGGCGAGAAATCGCTCAAGCCGGGCGATGTGCTGCTCAAGGCGGACGCGAGAGACATCAAAGTCTCACAGGACCTCCTGGACGCTTTAAAAGGCAAAAAAGCCGGCGACACGGTGGCCATCTCCTTCAAACGTAACAAAGTGGAGCAGCAGGCGACGCTGGCGCTGGGTACGCTCCCTCAGCAAGCCGGTGAGACCGGGACGCCGCGGGCAGGCATCGGTGTCGTTCCGGCCGATATGCAGTCCGTCAAGGCGGAGTCTGCGGATCAGCAGGTGGAGATTAAAGCCGGTGAGATCGGCGGTCCTTCCGCAGGCTTGATGTTCTCACTGGAGATCTACAACCAGCTTATTCCGGAAGACATTACAAAAGGCTATCGCATCGCGGGCACAGGCACGATTGAAGCAGACGGCACCGTAGGGCCAATCGGCGGTATTCAGCACAAGATTATTGCGGCAGACCGCGAGAAGGCGGATATCTTTTTCGCTCCCAAAAACATGACGTACCCCGACGGCACGAAAATCAACAACTATGATGACGCCGTCAAGAGAGCGAAGCAAATCAAGACCAAAATGAAGGTTGTTGAGATCGGCACGATGGAGGAAGCGATCAAGTATCTAGCAGATTTGCCTCCCAAATCGGAACAAACTACCAAGTAGCCGATATTTTAAATTGACAAAACCTATGTAGAATGGATATAATAATTTTTGTTTGTTTGGGGTGAAAAATATGCATTTTCGTTTTAAAGAGCTGGCGCTGAAAACGAATCGAAAACAATTGAGCGAAGTATTGGACTTGAACGAGCCTTTTGAAGGTCGCCAGGACATTCTGAGCCATGGACCGATTCGGGCCGATCTTCATGCCGAGTATGAAGACGGGCAGGTAAGAGTTAACGGCACGTTAACGGTAGACGCAGAGTTAAGCTGTTCCCGATGCTTATCGCACACGAACCAAACAATCGTACTTCCGTTCGAGGAAGTCTTTATGCAGAAACCGGAAGAGGAAGATCCCGATCTTGACGAGGATATTCATCTGGTGGTGGGAGATAAAGTGGAACTAGAGCCTTACGTTATAGAGAATGTAGTGGTCGGATTGCCTTACATACCACTTTGTGACGAAGCGTGCAAAGGTCTCTGTCCCGTGTGCGGGGGAAACCGCAATCAACAAGATTGCGGCTGCAAGGTGGAGAAGATCGATCCTCGGCTTGCAGGTCTCGCGGACTTTTTTAACAAAGAATAGGTAACACGCACACCCGATATTCGATGAAGGAGGTGTTTTGAATATGGCAGTACCTCAAAGAAGAACGTCCAAAACTCGTCGCGACAAGCGCCGTAATCACTTCAGACTGGAAGTTCCAGGCATGGTGAAATGTGAACAATGTGGAGAGCTGAAGCTGGCGCACCGCGTGTGCAAGTCTTGCGGATCTTACAAAGGCAGAGAGATCGTAAAAGCATAAGTTTTGACATAGTACTTCATCCTAGTGTGAGGTGCTATTTTTTTTGCTTTCTTTTTGAACTCAAATTTAATATACTACAGTTTAGTATCTGGTAATAAGACGAGATCTCACGAGAAGGTGGTGCTCACCATCGAACGACTTCCGAAACGGCAGCGGCAGCAGCGGTTGCTGCAGGCCATTGAAGCGAATCCGTTTATGACGGATGAGGAGTTGATGCGGACGTTTGGGGTAAGTATCCAGACCGTTCGCTTGGATCGATTAGAACTGGGCATTCCCGAACTTCGGGAACGCATGAAGCATATGGCCGTCAAAACGTATGACCATGTGCGCTCGCTGCCGATTGATGAAGTCATTGGCGAAGTCATTGATTTGCAATTGGATCAAAGCGGGATTTCCATTTTTGAAATTAAGGAAGATCATATTTTCTCAAGAACGAAGATCGCCAGAGGACATCACATTTTTTCACAAGCCAATTCGCTTGCGGTAGCCGTGATCAACGATCCTATTGCGCTAACCGCTTCGGCAGACATACGCTTCATCCGTTCCGTCAAGCTGGGAGAAAAGTGCATCGCGAAAGCTTATGTACGTTCCGTTTCCAAAGGGAAGGCTAGAGTTGAGGTGTTCTCGTATGTGGGGGACGAAATGGTGTTCCGAGGCAATTTTGTGATCTTCCATTCCAAGAAAGAGAAAGAACATCTAGACAGGGAGGACAAGCTGCATGCGGATTGCGATTGATGCAATGGGCGGCGATCATGCGCCTAAAGTCGTCGTGGAGGGTGCTATCGCGGCAGCCAAAGAGTGGAACGACGTACATATTATCCTGGTCGGCAATCAGGCGGCGATCGAATCGCATATGACGGAAAAACCGGCAAACATCACGATTCGGCACGCCGAGGAAGTGATTGAAGCTGACGATGAGCCGGTCAAAGCCGTACGGCGAAAAAAAGACGCGTCGATGGTCGTGGCGGGCAAACTGGTTCGCGAGAAAGAAGCCGAGGCGATGATTTCGGCGGGCAATACGGGCGCCTTGATGACGACGGGACTGCTCGTCGTAGGCCGGATTCCCGGCATTGAGCGGCCGGCGCTGGCCCCGATGCTGCCTACGATGGATGGAAGCGGCGTGCTGGCGCTCGACTTGGGCGCGAACATGGATGCGACGCCGGAGCAGCTGCTGCAATACGCGATTATGGGCAGCATTTACCGTGCAAAGGTGCATGGCATCGCTAAGCCGCGCGTAGGACTTTTGAACGTAGGCACCGAGGCTGCCAAAGGGAATGAATTGACGAAAGCGGCATATCCTTTAATGGAACAAGCCCCTATCGAATTCGTGGGCAATATCGAATCGTCGCAGGTCCTGAAGGCGTCATGCGATGTGATTGTCTGCGATGGCTTCGCCGGCAACATTATGCTCAAAACGTTGGAGGGCGCGGCTTCGGCTATCTTTTCAGCGCTTAAGCAAGAGTTTACGAAGACGCTGTTCTCGAAACTGGCTGCGGCGATTTTGAAACCGGGACTAACCAAGTTCCGTAAAAAGATGGATTACACCGAGCATGGCGCAGCGCCGTTCCTTGGTTTGGACGGACTCGTGCTGAAGAGCCATGGCTCTTCGGACGCCAATGCCATCTATAACGCTGTGCGTCAAGCGAGAATTGCTTTGCAAAAAGATTTGGTCGGCACTATTTCTGCCGAAATCAGCCGCGGGAAGCGAGATATGGAATCATGAGCCTAATACCAGTGGGTGTACTCGGTACCGGCAAATATGTGCCGGACCGCATTTTGACGAATAAAGAGCTGGAATCGATGGTCGAGACGAATGACGAGTGGATCGTGACGCGTACGGGCATCCGCGAGAGACGGATCGCGGCCGACAACCAGGCGACGTCCGACTTGTGCTATGAAGCGGCGCTCAAAGCGCTGGACAGCGCAGGCATTACGGCCGATCAGCTCGATCTGATCATCGTCGCGACGATCACGCCGGACATGGCGTTCCCCTCGACGGCCTGCATTTTGCAAGAGAAGCTTGGGGCGAAGAAAGCGGCAGCTTTCGATTTGTCTGCGGCGTGCTCGGGCTTTGTCTACGGGCTCGCGAACGCAACAAACTTCATTTCGACCGGCATGTACAAATATGCGCTGGTTATCGGTGCAGATAGTCTCTCCAAAATTACGGATTATACCGACCGCAATACGTGCATTTTGTTCGGCGACGGCGCAGGCGCCGTTGTGATCGGACAAGTTCCGGAAGGCCGCGGCTTCCAGTCGTTTGAACTGGGCGCTGATGGGACGGGCGGTCCGCTGCTTAAAATCGAAGGGGGCGGCTCACGCAACCCGGCTTCGCATACTTCGGTAGATCAGCGTCTGCATTACATCTACATGGCCGGCGCCGAGGTATTCAAATTCGCGGTCCGGATTATGGGGAACGCAGCGGACGAAGCGCTTCGCAAAGCCGGGTGGGACAAGTCGGACATCGACTTGCTTGTGCCGCATCAAGCGAATACGCGAATTATTCAATCTTCCCTGAACCGCTTGGAATTATCGGAAGATAAATGTATGATCAACATTGACAAATATGGCAACATGTCGGCGGCCTCCATCCCGGTGGCGCTGGCCGAGGCTGTCGAACAGGGCAGGCTTCAAGAAGGCGACCGCGTCGTGCTGGTTGGCTTTGGCGGCGGATTGACGTGGGGCGCATCAGCCATTGTGTGGTAGCGTACGGATTACATTAACGACAATCGTGGAAGGGGATCCTTTTCTCGTATGGGTAAAATTGCATTTGTATTTCCTGGACAAGGTTCGCAGTCCGTGGGCATGGGGAAAGATTTGTACGATGCCCAGCCTGCGGCGAAGGCTTATTTTAACCGCGCGGACGAAGCGCTGGGGTTCGCATTGTCCGAGGTGATTTTTCAGGGGCCTGACGACCAGCTGAAAATCACCTATAATACGCAGCCGGCCCTCCTTACAACAAGCATCGCTTGTTTGGAGGCGTTCAAGGCTGCGGGCATCTCGCCCGACTATGTCGCGGGACATAGTCTCGGCGAATACAGCGCGCTCGTCGCGGCGGGCGCGCTCGGGTTCGAAGACGCGGTCCGCACCGTGCGGGCCCGCGGCGAGTTCATGGAGCAGGCCGTCCCCGGCGGCCTGGGCGCCATGGCCGCCGTGCTGGGGGCCGAGCGCGAAGCGCTGGCAGCCCTGTGCACGGCGATTACCGAAGGCGGCTCCGTCGTGGAGCTCGCCAATGTGAACTGCCCGGGACAGATCGTCGTCTCGGGCAGCAAAGAAGGCGTGGCAGCGGTCGTCGAGCGCTGCAAAGAAGCGGGCGCGAAGCGCGCGATACCTCTCGAAGTGAGCGGGCCGTTTCATTCGTCGCTCATGAAGCCGGCCTCCGAGCGGCTGGCTAGCGTGCTGGCTGCGGTGGACATGCAGCCTGCAGCGGTGCCGGTCGTCGCGAACGTAACGGCGCGCGAGGTCACGCAGCCGGAGGAAATCCGGGGGCTGCTTGTGGAGCAAGTGTATTCCCCTGTATTATGGGAAGACACCATTGCGTACTTGATCCGCGAAGGCGTCGATACCTTTATCGAGCTGGGCTCGGGTACGGTGCTTGCCGGACTGATCAAGAAGGTCGACAAATCCGTCAAAACGGTCTCGATCGGCAGTCTGGAAGCGCTGAACAAGTATTTGGAGGTGGAGCAGCATGTTAACGGGTAAAGTAGCGTTAGTCACTGGCGCATCCCGCGGCATCGGCCGTGCGATTGCGCTGCATTTGGTAGAGCATGGGGCGGACGTCGTTGTGAACTACGCAGGCAGCGAAGGAGCGGCTAGCGAGGTTGTGGCCGCGATTGAAGCGATGGGCCGCAAGGCGATCAAGCTGCGCGCCGATGTCAGCTCCTATCAGGAATCCGAAGATTTGGTCAAGCAAACGATAGAAACATTTGGCAAAATCGATATTCTTGTGAATAATGCGGGCATAACGAGAGACAATCTAATCATGCGTATGAAGGAAGAAGAGTTCGATCAAGTGATCGCGACAAATCTGAAAGGCGTATTTAACTGCGTTAAGGCGGTTACACGTCCGATGATGAAGCAGCGCTCCGGTCGAATTATCAATATATCTTCTGTAGTCGGCGTGCTCGGCAACCCGGGTCAGGCCAACTATGTAGCAGCCAAAGCAGGCGTCATCGGGCTCACGAAGGCGACGGCGAAGGAACTTGCTTCCCGTGGCATTACCGTGAATGCGGTGGCTCCGGGCTTTATTGAAACGGACATGACCGACAAGCTGTCTTCCGAACTCAAGGAACAAATGCTGAAAGGCATTCCGCTGGAGCGCCTTGGGCAGCCGGAGGAGATTGCGAAGGTTGTCCGCTTCTTGGCTTCCGATGACGCTTCCTACATGACAGGGCAAACGCTGCATGTGGATGGCGGCATGTACATGTAAAAAAGCGAAATGAGAATCTGCAAATTTGCCTACTGGCAATCTGTCAAAGATTCTCGTATAATACCAAAGAGGAGGTGAACCGGATGTCCGACGTATTGGATCGTGTTAAACGAATTGTAGTCGATCGTCTAGGGGTTGATGAATCTGAAGTCACCCTCGAAGCATCTTTCAAAGAAGATCTAGGTGCTGATTCTCTCGATGTAGTGGAATTGGTAATGGAATTAGAAGATGAATTCGATTTAGAAATTTCCGATGAAGACGCTGAGAAGATTACGACAGTAGGAGAAGTTACGAATTACATAAAATCTCATACGTAATAGTCTGCCGAGTCCCGTTCCTAATCAAGACGGGACTTCTCTCCATTCTCAGCATGAATAATAATAATGTCTCACTACATAGAAGGATGGTACAAATGAACAGAGTTGTCATTACAGGTATGGGCGTTGTGACGGCCCTCGGTCAAGATTTGGATACATTCTGGGGTAATTTGACTTCCGGCAAATCCGGCGTAAGCCGCATTGAGAATTTTGATGTCAGCGAATACCCGACGCAGATTGCGGCGGAAATTAAAGATTTTAATATCGAAAATTACGTAGACCGTAAAGAAGCGCGCCGTATGGACCGTTTCGTACAGTTTGCTGTTGCAGGCGCACTGAACGCCTTAAAAGATGCGAAGTTGAACGTTGCAGAAGATACGGATCCGGAACGCGTAGGCGTGTCCGTAGGTTCCGGAATCGGCGGTTTGGGCACATGGGAAGAGCAGCACCGCATTTTGCTGGAAAAAGGACCGAAACGCGTTTCTCCGTTCTTTATTCCAATGATGATCGCGAACATGGCATCCGGCCAAGTGTCGATGATCACAGGAGCGAAAGGACCGAACTCGACAGCGGTTACGGCGTGCGCCACCGGCACGCATTCCATCGGCGATTCGTTCAAAATTTTGCAGCGCGGCGATGCCGATGTGATGATCTGCGGCGGCGCGGAAGCGACGATTACGCCAATCGGGGTTGCAGGCTTCTGCGCTTTGAGAGCGATGTCAACGCGCAACGAAGAGCCGACCAAGGCAAGCCGGCCGTTTGACGTCGACCGTGACGGTTTCGTGATGGGCGAGGGTGCAGGCATCCTCGTGCTGGAAACACTGGAACACGCGCAAAAACGCGGCGCGCGCATCTATGCGGAAGTGATCGGCTACGGCATGAGTGGTGACGCTTACCATATGACGGATCCGGATCCGGACGGCGCAGCGCGCTGCATGAAGCGGGCGATCAAGGACGCAGGCATCTCGCCGGAAGACGTGACCTACATCAACGCGCACGGTACCTCGACGCCGGTCGGTGACAAATCCGAAACGACGGCGATCAAGAAGACACTGGGCGAGTACGCTTCCAAAGTAGCGGTGTCCTCGACGAAATCGATGACTGGCCATCTGCTCGGTGCTGCCGGCGGCGTAGAAGCGGTCATCTGCGGGCTGACGATTGCCAACAACACCATCGCGCCGACCATCAATATCGACAATCAAGATCCGGAATGCGATCTGGATTACGTGCCGAACGTTGCGCGTGAAGCGAATGTAAAAATCGCGATGTCCAACTCCTTTGGCTTCGGCGGTCACAACGCAACGATCGTGCTCAAAAAGTTTGAAGCATAGTTTACCTTCCTGCGAAGAAAGATAACCCAATATCAGTCTCTCGGGGTGGTGATTCAAAGCAATGAACCGTGATATTAGAGAGCTGCAGAAAGCGATTCGCATAACTTTTCGGAGGTCGGATCTGCTAAGGCAGGCATTTACCCATTCATCTTACGTCAACGAGCATCGCATCGCGGGACATAAAGACAACGAGCGATTGGAGTTTCTGGGAGACGCCGTGCTGGAGTTGACGGTTTCGGAATTTTTATATGATTCATACCCGGGGCGTACAGAAGGCGAGTTAACGAAGCTAAGGGCTTCTATCGTGTGCGAGCCTTCGCTCGTGACGTTTGCGGAAGATTTGGATTTCGGCGCTTATGTGCTGTTGGGCAAAGGAGAAGAACTGACAGGCGGCCGCTCGAGACCGGCGCTGCTTGCGGACGTATTCGAATCGTTCGTCGGCGCGCTGTACCTCGATCAAGGGCTGGATGTGGTTAAATCGTTTCTGAAAACGCATGTATTCAGTAAACTGTCCACGGAAGGCAAGCTGCTCGTCATCGATTATAAAACGCAATTGCAAGAGTACGTGCAGCATCACAGCATGGGGACACTGGAATATCGCATCGTCAACGAGCGCGGGCCTGCGCACGAGCGCGAATTCGTCGCCGAGGTGCATATGGACAGTGAACTGCTCGGTACGGGAGCGGGTCGCTCCAAGAAAGAAGCGGAACAGCAGGCAGCGGCTGGCGCTCTGTCGAAGCTGAACGTGACGGTACAGAGATAGCGCGTGAGTTAGAGAAAGGGGCGGCTGCGGCCGCTTCTTTTATTTTTTCGCGCCTGCGGCTCTCTGCTTTTGCTAAGGGTTATGGTACAATACGGTTGAGGTGAGACCATGTTTTTGAAACGGATCGAGTTATCCGGGTTTAAATCTTTCGCAGACCGAACGGAACTGGAATTTGTTCGCGGGATTACCGCTGTTGTAGGTCCTAACGGGAGTGGAAAAAGCAATATCTCGGACGGGATCCGTTGGGTGCTCGGCGAGCAAAGCGCGAAGTCGCTGCGCGGTGGCAAGATGGAGGACGTCATCTTTGCCGGTAGCGATGCGCGGCGTGCTGTGAACTACGGGGAAGTGTCGTTGACGCTTGACAATGCCTCGCAATCATTGCCGCTGGACTTTTCGGAAGTGACGGTCACCCGGCGGGTGCATCGAAGCGGGGAAAGTGAGTATTTGATTAACAAGCAGCCTTGCCGTCTGAAAGATATTACCGAGCTTTTCATGGATACGGGGATCGGCAAAGAGGCGTATTCCATTATCGGACAAGGCCGGATTGAAGAGATTTTGAGTACGAAGTCTGAAGATCGCCGGGGTATTTTCGAGGAAGCTTCCGGTATTGTCAAGTATAAATCGCGCAAGCGCGAAGCGGAAAAGAAATTGAACGAAACGGAGCAGAATCTGCTGCGAATTCACGATTTGGTTTCGGAGCTGGAGGACCAGCTTGAGCCTTTGCGGGAGCAGGCGGAGAAGGCGACGCGCTATAAAGCGCTTCGTGAAACGCTGAAGAGCAATGAAATTTCGATGTATGTTCACCAAATCGAGCAGATTTACGCCTCGTGGAACGAAGCGAAAGCGCTTTTGGACAAGCTGACGCAGGAGCAGCTCGAGTTGTCGACGATTGTCAGCCAGCACGATGCCCAGCTGGAGAAGCACCGTTTGGAATCCCGCAGGCTGGAGGAAGAGCTGGAGACGCTCCAGGAAAGCTTGCTCACGCTGAGTGAAGAGTTCGAGAAGTGCGAGGGGCATGGTGAGGTTCTCAAGGAACGGAAGAAGAACTATGCTGCGAACCATCAACAGTTGAACAGCACGATTGCGCAGCAGGAGCAGCGGAAGCAGGATAAAGAAGCCGAACTGAACGAGCATCGGGAGAAAATTATCCAGATCGGTGCGCAGCTGTTTGAGTTCCAGGCTAAGCTGACGGCGGAAGAGCAGCGGTTGCAAGGCGTCAGCGGCGGGATCAACGCGTCGCCGGAAGAGCAGCTGAAGGGCGAACTGCTGGAGACGCTGAACAAAATGGCGCAGTCCCGCAACGAGATTCGCTATGCGGAGCAGCAGATGGAATCGATCTCCCGGCGGCTGGAGCGGCTGGACGACGAGCGGCAGAAGTGGGCCGGTCAGCGGGAGCAGATCGTGCTTCGCAGACAGGAGCTGACAGATAAGCTCGAAGCGACTGTCCGCGAGATCGAAGAAGCGCGCCTGCAGTACGTCGCCATTACGCAAGCGCTAAAAACGAAGCAGGGCCTCTTGGACGATGCGCTCGGCATGGTGCGCAAGTGGGAGCAGAAGCTGGACAGCTTGATCTCCCGCCGCGACACGATGAAGGAAATGGCGAACGACTATGACGGCTTTATGCAAGGGGTCAAAGAAGTGCTCAAGGCCAAAACTCGCGGCGATCTGCGAGGCATTCGCGGGGCGGTGGCCGAACTCGTGAAGGTGCCTCAGCACGTGGAAATCGCGATTGAGACGGCGTTGGGCGCAGCGCTCCAGAATATCGTCGTCGAGACGGAAGAGGACGGGCGGGAAGCGATTGCATTCCTGAAGCGCCGGCAAATGGGACGGGCGACGTTCCTGCCGATGAATGTCATTCGCGGCCGCTCCATTTCGGAGCATGAGATTGGCACGCTCAAAGCGGGCCGTGGCTTCGTCGGCATTGCCGTCAATCTGGTTGAGTTTGATAGCAAGTATCACAATATTTTCTCCAGTTTGCTCGGGAATGTCGTGGTGGCGCAGACGTTGGAGGATGCGAACCATATTGCAGCGAAAGCGCAGTACCGCTACCGTGTCGTGACGCTCGAGGGTGACGTTGTGAATCCCGGCGGCTCGATGACAGGGGGAAGCTTGCAGAAAAAAACGGCGAATCTCCTGGGACGTCAGCGCCAAGTCGAAGAGTTGGACACGGAGATTAAGAGCTCCGAAACGCAGCTCGGCGGCTTGCGCGCTCAGACGACACAGCTTAAGCGCGAAATCACCGAAGAGATGATGAAAGTGGAGCAGCTTCGCCAGCAAGGCGAGCAGCAGCGTATTACCGAGCAGCAAATCCGCGCCGAGTTGAATCCGCTCGAATCCGAGAGCCGTACCGTGGACGAGCAGCTGTCACTCGATAGCCAGGACCGGAATGCACTGATCGAGGAGCAAAAGGATTTTGCCCGAAAGAAGGAGGAAGCGGAAGCGGCGCTGGCGGAACTCCAGCAGGAAGAAGCTTCGCTTCAGCAGGCGATTCGGGATGCCGAAAGCTCGCGGAAAGCAAGCGAATCCGCCAAGGAGGAGCTGCAAGGCCAGCTCACGGATTTGAAAGTAAAAGTGGCGTCGATCACGCAGGAGAAGCATTCCTTGCAGGATCAGCAGCGCCGCTTGCAGACGGACTTGTCGGAAGCGGAACGGGAAATCGACGTGAACCGCGGCCTCATGCAGCAGTTGGAAGCAGATATGGCGGCGCTGGAGCTGGAAACCGTCGCGCAGATCGAGCTTTTGAACGACTTGAAGCTGCGGAAGCAGCAATGCTCGGAAAGCATCGATTTCAAGCGGGCGGAACGCGCTGACTGGCTGCTCAAGTTGGAGCAGGGCGAGAATGAGACCCGCACGCAGCGCACGCAGCTCAAACAAGTTGAGGAGAATCTTCGCCAAACGGAAGTGCGCGTCACGCGCCTTGATGTGGAGCTTGAGAATCTGCTCAAGAAGCTTGGCGAGGAGTACGAGCTCAGCTTCGAGCTGGCGAAGCAGCGCTATCCGGTGCCGGAAGACATTATCGGTACGCAAAATAAAGTGCGCGAGCTGAAGCGCGAAATCGCGTCGCTCGGCGAGGTAAACCTTGGTGCGATCGACGAGTTCGCACGGGTGTCCGAACGTTATGAGTTCCTCGCTGCGCAGAAGGACGATCTTATTGAAGCGAAGACGACACTGTATCAAGTCATACACGAGATCGATCAGGAAATGTCCAAACGGTTCAAAGCGACGTTCGATGCGATTCGCTCCCATTTCGGCGTCGTATTCGCCAAACTGTTCGGCGGCGGCCGGGCGGACCTGATTCTATCGGAACCGGACAACTTGCTTGACACCGGCATCGAAATCGTGGCGCAGCCGCCAGGCAAGAAGCTGCAAAACTTGCAGCTGCTCTCCGGGGGGGAACGCGCTTTGACCGCGATTGCGCTGCTGTTCTCGATCATTCGCGTGAAGCCGGTGCCGTTCTGCGTGCTGGACGAGGTCGAGGCGGCGCTGGATGAAGCGAATGTATCCCGCTTTGCGGAATATTTGCGAGAGTTCTCGGAAATGACGCAGTTTATCGTCGTTACCCACCGGAAAGGGACGATGGAAGAAGCGGATGTGCTGTACGGCGTCACGATGCAAGAAGGCGGCGTATCCAAGCTCGTATCGGTGCGTCTGGAAGATGAGGAAGCGGAAATGACTGCATCATAGGAGATTATTACGGGGACGGAAGCAGGAGGAGCTATGAGTTTTTTTAAAAGATTAAAGGAAAGCATCGCCGGGAAGGCAGAAGCCGTTACCAATAAGTTTAAGGAAGGTTTGGCGAAGACGCGGGATGCGTTTGTGGATCGGGTAGACGATCTGTTCTCCCGCCGCAAAAAGATCGACGAGGATTTCTATGAGGAACTGGAAGAAATTTTGATCGGTGCCGATGTTGGTGTGAATACGGTGCTTGCGCTGATCGACCAGCTGCGTGCAGAAGTCAAAAAGCGCAAGATCGAGGACCCGTCCGAGCTGCAGCCGATTTTATCCGAGAAGCTGATTGAATTGCTCAAAGGGGATCAGGATGCAGGGTTGAATCTGAACCCGAATGGCCTCACCGTCATCCTGTTCGTCGGCGTCAACGGCGTCGGTAAGACGACGACAATTGGCAAAATGGCGCACATGTTCAAGTCTCAAGGCAAAAAGGTACTCATGGCCGCGGGCGATACGTTCCGTGCCGGTGCGATCGAGCAGCTTGAGACATGGGGCACACGCGTAGGTGTCGACGTCATCAAACAGCAGTCCGGTGCAGATCCGGCGGCGGTCATGTATGATGCGGTGCAGGCGTCGAAGACGCGTGGCGTCGATATTTTGCTGTGCGATACCGCAGGACGCTTGCAGAACAAGGTTAACCTTATGGAAGAGCTGAACAAAATTTACCGCGTCATTCAACGCGAAATTCCGGATGCGCCGCATGAGGTTATCCTAGTGCTGGACGCGACGACCGGTCAGAACGCGCTGAGCCAAGCGAAGCTTTTTGGAGAAAAAGCTGGTTTAACGGGCCTTGTGCTATCCAAGCTGGACGGTACAGCCAAAGGCGGCATCGTCGTTGCGATTCGCCAGGAACTGAGTCTGCCGGTCAAATTCGTCGGTCTCGGCGAGAAAATGGATGATCTCCAGCCGTTCGATTCAGAGCAATTTGTGCATGCGTTATTTGGCAAATGGATGGGAGATTCCGCTGACAAGGTATAATGCTTGACATTCATTCTGGAATTCAGTATGATAGGTTCTGTTGTGCTGGTGTCAAGTGTGCAACCTTTACGGAGGTGGATCATGACGATCGATCAAATGCTTGAGAAAACGAATCGCGTCAACCTGCTGTTTGATTTTTATGAACCGCTTTTGACCGAGAAGCAGCGCACGTTTCTACAATTGTATTTCCATGATGATTATTCGCTCGGCGAAATTGCAGAGAATTTTGCGATCTCCCGCCAGGCGGTTTACGAGCATATTAAACGCGCTGAGACGACGCTGCTTGATTATGAGCAGAAGCTGCAGTTGCTACATAAGCATGAACAGCGAATGAAGCTTCGTGAGACGCTGTCGGAAGTGCTCGGTGACTGTGAGCCCGGGCTGCAAAGGAAAGCGGCGGAGCTTTTTGATACAATCGTTGGTATTGGTTAAATCCGTACTCACAGTCAGGAGGTGAAGCGCATGGCATTTGAAGGATTGGCGAACCGGTTGCAGAATGTTTTCGGCAAACTGCGAAGCAAAGGGAAGCTGACGGAAGAGGATGTAGGCGAAGCGCTTCGCGAAGTAAGGCTGGCACTGCTTGAAGCGGACGTTAACTTTAAAGTAGTGAAAGACTTTATTGCGAGAGTGAAAGAACAGGCGATCGGCCAAGAGGTGATGAAGTCTTTCACACCGGGCATGGTCGTCATCGATATCGTGAACAAGGAGCTTACCGCGCTGATGGGCGGCTCCCAGAGCAAGCTGGCGCGCTCCAATCGTCCGCCGACCGTCATTATGATGGCGGGTCTGCAAGGGGCGGGTAAGACGACAACGTCGGGCAAGCTCGCGAAAATGCTGCAAAAGCAAAATCACCGTCCGCTGATGGTGGCATGTGATATTTACCGCCCGGCTGCGATTAAGCAGCTTCAGGTGCTCGGCGAGCAGCTGAAAGTGCCGGTATTCGCGATGGGCGATCAGGTGAATCCGGTCGATATTGCGAAAGCGGGTCTTGAGCATGCGAAAGACAACGGGCACGATTACGTGATTATCGATACCGCGGGACGTCTGCACATCGATGAGAACTTGATGGACGAGCTCAAAAACGTACGATCTGCGACGAATCCGGATGAGATTCTGCTCGTCGTTGACGCGATGACCGGTCAAGACGCGGTCAATGTCGCGGAAAGTTTTCACCAACAGCTTGAGCTGACAGGTGTAGTGCTGACTAAGCTCGACGGCGATACGCGCGGCGGTGCCGCACTGTCCGTCAAAGCGGTTACGGGCTGCCCGATTAAGTTCGTGGCAAGCGGTGAGAAGATGGATGCGCTGGAGCCGTTTTTCCCGGATCGGATGGCATCCCGGATTCTCGGCATGGGCGACATGCTGACACTGATTGAGAAGGCGCAAGCCGGCATCGACATGGAGAAGGCGAAAGAGATGGAACGCAAAATGCGGACCGCCGAATTTACCTTCGAAGACTTCCTTGACCAGATGGAGCAAGTGAAGAAGATGGGGCCGCTGGATCAAATTCTGGAGATGCTTCCTGGTGCCAACAAGATCAAAGGCATGAAGGACATGAAGGTTGACGATAAGCAAATGGCGCGCGTCGAAGCGATTGTGAAATCAATGACGACGGAAGAGAAGCGTAAGCCTGAACTGCTCAATCCTTCCCGCCGCAAGCGGATCGCGCTCGGCAGCGGCAACTCCGTGCAGGAAGTGAACCGGTTCATCAAGCAGTTCGAAGATATGCGCAAAATGATGAAGCAGTTCTCCGGCATGATGGGGCCGAAAGGTGCCAAAAACCTGAAGAAGCTTGGTAAAGGAAAAGGTTTTAAATTTCCTTTTTAATACAAACTTAATCCTATGTAGGAGGTGAATTTTACAATGGCAGTACGTATTCGTCTTAAACGTGTTGGTGCTCACAAAGCGCCTTTCTACCGTGTGGTGGTTTCGGATTCCCGTTCCCCGCGTGACGGTCGTTTTATCGAAGAAATCGGAACTTATAACCCAATTGCTCAACCAGCAGCTGTAGTTCTTGATGAGGAGAAAGCGCTGAAATGGCTTCAAACTGGCGCTCAACCGTCCGATACAGTTCGCAGCCTGTTCTCTAAAGCAGGTTTGATGACTAAATTTCACGAGCTGAAATTACAGAAGTAATTTGTTATCTTTCGGAGGGTGGTTTTCATGAAGGATCTTATCACCGTAATTGCTAAGGCTCTTGTTGATCATCCGGAAGAAGTGCGTGTTACAGCGGTGGAGAAAGACGACAAGATCGAATACCGGCTTTCGGTTCATCCTGACGATGTCGGGAAAGTGATCGGCAAGCAAGGGAAGATTGCGAAATCGCTCCGCACTGTGGTTACGTCAGCAGCAGTGAAAGAAACGAAACGGGTTTCCGTTGAGATTGTGTCATAAGAAGTAAGGTTAGGATCTCGCTCCTAGCCTTTTTCTTATATAGCCAAGTAGGAAATTATAGTGGAGGTTGGGCAGGGGTCATGACGGAATCACTTAAAACAGTAGGCAAAATCGTAAACAGCCACGGTATCCGCGGCGAACTGAAGGTCGTGCCGGAGACTGATTTTCCGGAGCGATTTGATAAAGGCAGCGAACTGATTATTGTCGATGCGAAAAATGTGCAAACGCCGGTGACGGTGAAAACGTCCCGCTTACATAAAAATGTGTTTATCGTGCAGTTTGAACAGTTCTCCAACATCAACGATGTGGAGAAGTTCAAAGGCGCCCTGCTCAAAATCGAGGGCAAGCATCAGCAGCCGCTTGAAGAAGGCGAATATTATTACCACGAAATTATCGGCTGCAAAGTCGTGACCGAAGAGGGGCGTGAGCTTGGGGAAGTATCAGAGATCTTGACGCCCGGCGCGAACGATGTGTGGGTAGTCTCCTTAGGGAAAGGCAAGGAGCTGCTGCTTCCGGTCATCGATGAGGTCGTGCTTGACGTGGATGTGCCGAATAAGACAATTCGGATTCATCTGATGGAAGGATTAATGGAATGAAAATCGATGTATTGACGCTGTTTCCCGAAATGTTTGAGGGGGTATTCTCGTCCAGCATTTTGGGCAAAGCGCGCGACAAAGGCATTGTTGAACTGAACACGGTGAACTTTCGCAATTATGCGAACAATAAGCACAATACGGTTGATGACTACCCATACGGTGGCGGGGGCGGCATGGTGCTAAAGCCGGAACCGATTTTCGGTGCGGTCGAAGATTTGCCGTTTGTAGCAGATGCCGAAGGAGTGCCTGTCAAGCCGCGGGTTATTCTCTTGTGTCCGCAAGGTGAAACGTTTACGCAGAAAAAGGCGGAAGAGCTGTCGACAGAGCAGCACCTGGTATTTATTTGCGGGCACTACGAGGGGTATGATGAACGCATCAGGCAGTATTTGGTGACGGATGAGCTATCCGTTGGGGATTATGTGCTTACTGGCGGGGAACTGCCCGCAATGGTGGTGATCGACAGCGTCGTCCGGCTGCTGCCGGGCGTGCTTGGCAACGAAATGTCGGCAGTGACGGATTCCTTTTCGACCGGACTGCTGGAATATCCGCATTATACGCGTCCAGCGAAGTTCAGGGACTGGGAGGTGCCTGACATGCTGCTGTCCGGCCATCATGAGAACGTGCGAAAGTGGCGGGCTCGGGAGTCGCTGATCCGTACGTTGGAGCGCAGGCCGGACTTGCTCGAGGGCCGGGAGTTCTCCAAGCAAGAGAAGGCGTGGCTTGCAGAATGGGAAAAAGAGAAAGCTGCAAAGGCTAAGCAAGCGGAATAAATCTGTTAATAGATTTCTCTATTGCTATTATGATTCGCCTATGCTAATATATATTTTGTTGTGGATTTTTCCGCAATGTTTGAGTCCGGTGGTCCTCTACGCATCGCAACTAGGAGTATACATGATGAATTGGCGGAATGAACACCTGTGTGGAAGGAGGGAGTCAACTATGAATCTTATTCAAGAGATTACTAAAGAGCAGCTTCGTTCGGATATTCCAAGTTTCCGTCCAGGCGACACTCTGAAAGTACACGTAAAAGTTATCGAGGGTTCGCGTGAGCGTATCCAGCTGTTCGAAGGTGTTGTTATCAAACGTCACGGCGGCGGGATCAGCGAAACGTTTACTGTTCGTAAAATTTCTTACGGTGTTGGTGTGGAAAGAACTTTCCCACTGCATTCTCCAAGACTTGAGAAAATCGAAGTGGCTCGCCGTGGTAAAGTTCGTCGTGCGAAACTTTATTACCTGCGCGGTCTGCGCGGTAAAGCAGCTAGAATTAAAGAAATTCGATAAGAAAAATGGGGGGCTTGTTCGCAAGTCTCCTTTTCATTTTTTGGGTCTTTGACAGGGAAGCCCGGCGTCCTTGTTGTACATACTAGCAGTAATGTGAACGCAACTATCACCTTATCTGGAAGCGAGGCAGTCCGTGATGGAACAAAACGAGCATTTGCAGCAAACGAACCAGCCGGCATCCGCGGTCGAAGCGAAACCGGCGGCAGCCAAGAACGAGACGTGGGAATGGATTAAAGCGTTAATCATTGCAGGTGTGCTGGTTATTATTATTCGTTGGTTGTTGTTTTCGCCATTTATTGTGGACGGGGATTCCATGCATCCGAACTTCTTTACCGGCGAACGACTGATCGTCAACAAAATTTTGTATGATGTGCGCGATCCGAAGCGCGGCGAAGTGATTGTATTTCATGCGCCGGAAGGCAAAGATTATATCAAACGCGTCATTGCGCTCCCTGGCGAGACGGTGAAAGTAGCGGGAGATAAGGTGTACATTAACGGCGAGGAGCTATCGGAACCCTACATTCAATCCGCCATCGATCAAGCGGTGAAGGAGGGTCACCCCTACAACACGCTGAAAGATTTCCCGGAAACGAAGGTGCCGGAAGGCGAGCTTTTCGCGATGGGGGACAACCGTCCGAACTCGAAAGACAGCCGAACAAGCAGTGTGGGATTTGTACCGTTTAAAAAAATTGTCGGCCGGGCTGAAGTCATTTTCTGGCCGCTGAACAAAATCAGTTGGATACATTTCTGAGGTGAATAACGTATGACCATTCAATGGTTTCCGGGGCATATGACCAAGGCTCGCAGGCAAATCGAGGAAAAGCTCAAGCTGATCGATGTTGTGATCGAGCTCTTGGACGCCCGCATCCCGCTGTCCAGCCGGAACCCGATGGTGGATGAGATTCTGCATGGCAAGCCAAGGCTTGTACTGCTGAATAAATCGGACTTGGCCGACCCGAAGGTAACGGCTGAGTGGGTGAACTACTTTGCAGATCAAGGCCATCCGGCGCTGCCGATCGATGCGGCTTCGGGGACGAACGTGAAAGAGATTTTGCCGCGGGTCAAGCAGCTGTGGGCGCACAAAATTGAGAGCCAGCTTCGCAAAGGCATCAATCCCCGCGCGGTTCGCGCGTTGATCGTCGGGATTCCGAACGTCGGCAAATCCACGCTTATCAATCAGCTCGCAGGTAAGAAAATCGCCGCAACTGGAGACAAGCCGGGTGTAACAAAGGGCCAGCAGTGGATTAAAGTTGGTACGGAGATGGACCTGCTCGATACGCCAGGGATTTTGTGGCCGAAGTTTGAGGATCAAATGGTAGGCAAACGTCTTGCGGCGACTGGCGCGATCAAGGAAGAGCTGCTGCATTTGGATGAAATTGCGCTTTTCGTGATCACGTATATGGTGGAGCAATACGGTGCAGGCTTGCAAGAACGCTTTGGAGGCATTGAGCTACCGGAGGACATGGAAGATGTGCAAGAGATGGTCAAAGTGATGGAAGCGATCGGACGCAAGCGCGGCGCGATTGTCTCCGGTGGCCGGGTTGATCTCGACAAAGCTTCGCTGATCATTATTCGGGATTTGCGAGCTGGGAAGTTGGGGCGGATTTCGCTCGAAAAGCCATAGTTAGATGTAGGGGAAGAACCCAAGGCGGAGACTTTGGGTTCTTTGTTTTTTATACATAAAGATTGTGTTCAAAAGTCGGGTTTTTAGCACCGAGAAGATTGCGAAATCCCAGGATAAACGGCCTTGCCGTCTTATTAAAGACGGCACCCGAGACGACTTATTGAACTTCCTCCTAAAAATGGTATGGCTTGCTTTGGTACTCATCCTATATAATGGGGAAACGGAAAGGGGAGAGACCGGTGCTGGAGTATGAGAAAGATGTGTGGTTGCAAGGATTCGACCTGATCGCGGGCATAGATGAGGTTGGCCGTGGTTGCTTGTTCGGAGATGTTGTGGCGGCGGCTGTGATTTTGCCGAAGGGGCACGTGCTGGAGGGCGTGAATGACTCCAAGAAGCTGTCCGAGAAAAAGCGAGAAGCTTTGTATGCGCAGATTATGCAGGAGGCGCTCGCGGTCGGTGTCGGCGTTGTCGATGTGGAAGGAATCGAGATCTTAAATATAAAGCAGGCGGCGCGCCTTGCAATGAAACAGGCGGTGGAACAGTTGGGGCTGAAGCCGGACTATTTATTGGTTGACGCGGAGAAGGTCGATCTGGAGCTGCCGCAGACGGCGATTACACACGGGGATGCGTTAAGCCAATCGATTGCCGCCGCTTCCATTATCGCGAAGGTGACGAGGGATCGCATGTGTGCTTCGTGGGACGAGATGTACCCCGAATATGGCATCGCTATACATAAAGGATACGGTACGAAACACCATAGGGAGATGCTGCTGCGCTACGGACCGACGCCGCTGCACCGCAACCTGTTTATCCGCAATATTATGGCGGAAGCGGAGAAAGAAGCGGAGAAGGCCGGGGAACAGCTCGAACTCGATATATTTGAAGTGTTATAACGAAATGCGAGGCGCTTGCCGATAACATACATAAGTGGACAAGTCGAGGTGAGCAGTATGAATATCAGCGGATTGATCCGAAGCTTGGTCGGCGATTTAACGGCCGCGGATTCCAAAACTTTGGAGCTCAAAGTCGGACAAATTGTCAAAGGGGTTGTCCTGCAGCTGTTGAGCGATCAGGAGGCAATGCTGAATATCGGCGGCGTCCAGGTGCGGGCGAAGCTCGAGACGCCTTTGAAACAAGGCGATGTCACGCTGCTGCAAGTTCAGCCTGAATCAAACGGTGGTCAAATTTTATTGAAGCCGCTTATGAACTCTAATGTGCAAATTTCCGAGGATTCGCTCGGGGATTTGCTGCAGGATTTTGAAGTGAAAGACAATCTGTCGACGCGGAACATGGTGCAGACGATGCAAAAGGAATCGGTGCCCGTGACGAAGGAGAATGTCCGGGCTTTTGAGCAGGTCATGCAGGCCGTTCCGGAAGGCGAGTCCAAAGATGCTTGGCTGGAAGCGGCTGTGCTGGCCGCGAAGAAAAATTTGCCGGTCACGCCGGCGACGGTTGCCGCGCTTAAGCAGGTCATCAGCGGGCCGCCGGCGGGGCAGGTGCTGGACCAGCTTGAACAGCAGGCTTCGGCGCTGATCGAGGCACAGCCGGACCATCCTGACGCGGAGATCGCGAAGCAGGTGGTCGTCGTGTTGAAGGAGCTGCGGACGGCTTCCGCAGCGGTGGAGCGGCAGTCTGCACGTGCGTTGAGCGAGGGTGCAGACGTTGGTGCTGCTCCGCCTCCTGCTGCGCAGGAGGCGGATGGTGGAGCCCCGCTGCTGCGCACGCGGGGCTCGGTTGAAGCGGCGCCTGTGCCACAGGCGCCGCATGGCAGCAGCGCCCCTGCGGGCGGCGCTGCGGGTGTTCCGCCCGCGGCTTCGCCGGCGGGCGAGGCTGTGCCTGCGGCTCCCACGCCGCCGCAGGAGGGGGCACCTGCCGCCTCGGCGAAGCCGGCGGCGGAACCGCAGGCCGCCCTCGCGCAGCGGGCGGCTGCGCCCGAGCCGGCTCCGTCGCGCAGCGCGGAGCCGCAGGCGCAGGGCGAACCCCGCGAAGCGGGTTCGCCGGAAGCGGCCTCGCCTCCTGCGAAGCGGGAGGCGGCGGCCCCGGCTGAGGCGCGCGGGCAAGCGCCTCACACGCAGCCCGCTGATCCGCCCGAAGGGAATTGGATCAGCAGGCTGCTCAAAGCCGTAGGCGTGGAGCACGAGAGTCATCTCGCCGCGAAGCTCGATGACAGGCTCACGTCCCGCCTGCCAGACAAGAATGGGGTTGATCTGAACGCTAACGCGCTTATCAACCCTGCGTCCGATCAACCGAATGAAGCCGTGAAACCGGCCGCAGCGGAGACGCTCAAGAGTCTGCTGCTGCAGCTAACGGCATCGGATGACACGCCGGCGCCGCTCAAGGAAGCCGCACAGCATGCATTGGGACAGATTACGGGGCAGCAACTGATGCTGACCAACGATAAAACGGCCATGTTCACACAGATGACGTTGTTCATCCCGTTCGTTAACGGAAGCGGGGAGCAGTCGGCTGCGATTCACATTCAGTCGCGGAAGGGCAGCCGCGGTCAAGTGGATGCCAATAACTGCCGTCTTTTGTTCGACTTGCAGATGAAAGCGATGGGCAATACGCTTGTGGACGTGGCGGTCGTCAATAAAATTGTCTCGCTGACGATTCATAATGATCATCCGGCTATCGGAGCGCTTATGGAGACATCGAAGAAGGAAATATCAGAGGCGCTAAACCGCGTCGGTTATCAGTTTATTTCGCTGAAATGCTCACCTTATCCGAAGCCTGTGGCAGCGGAAGCGGCTCCAGGGGACGGTGACTTGACAGGGCGTGCGGATTTGAGGTCCCTCTATCAACCGCTGACGTATAAAGGAGTCGATGTGCGCGCATGAAGTCCAACTCGGATAAGCCGCAGTCGCAGCCCGCGACGCCGATCAAAAAAGCTGTAGCCTTGAAATACGCGCCGGAAAAATCGAAAGCGCCGATCCTCGTTGCGAAAGGCAAGGGACAAGTGGCGGAATCGATTTTGCAGAAAGCGAAGGAAAACGGCATTCCGGTACAAGAGGACTCTTCCTTGGTCGAAGTATTGTCAAAGCTTGAGCTGGATCAGGAAATTCCGCCAGAGCTGTATCAGCTTGTAGCGGAGGTACTCAGTTTCATCTATCGGTCGGATGGGCGTATGCGGTCGATCGCCGGGAGGGGGGAGCCATAACGAATACCAAGAATGACCGCAGGACGTTAGGGAATCTTGGAGAAGCGATGGCTGCCGTTTATTTGCAAGAGCATGGCTGTCAAATCGTTGCTGCGAACTGGCGATGCCGTTCGGGTGAGATCGATCTCATTGCGCTTGAGCAGCAAACACTCCTCTTCGTCGAAGTGCGGACGCGGCGCGCGACCGGCAGATTTGGCAGCGCCGCTGAATCCGTCGATTTTCGCAAACAGACAAAGGTACGCGAAACTGCGCAAATGTATCTCCACTACAAACGTCAATACGAATGCCCCATTCGGTTCGACGTCGTGACGGTTGAGTTTTTCGCCGACAAAGAAGAGCCGGTGCTTACTCATATTAAAGGAGCCTTCTAACGCCAAGTATGTTGATCATTCTTGCGTCAGAAGGCTTCTTTGTTCACCATTGAGGTTTTCTTTGAGAGAAGCACGGGCAACAATCAAATAAATCATAGTAAACGGCAGTAACTGCAGGTAATTCCGGGTTGCCCCGATAAATATAAGTAAATTCAGATAATACCAGATAATACTCGGCAATACCCAGAAATACCCCATAAATACTCAGAAAAGTCTCCCCACAAAGCCTTCACAAAAGAATGCTCCCGCAGCCAACCCCCAAAGTCCAACTCCAACGTACAACGCCAACTCCCACAGCCAAC
>NZ_RXHU01000045.1:0-393 GCF_003955665.1 Paenibacillus whitsoniae | reverse complement strand
TTTACTGTATGAAATACAGTTGTTCATGAAATCTAGCCTTTTTCGAGCGAATTAACTGTCATTTTTACAGTGAGAGCCTCTGTTAGAACCCGCTGGGTATGACAGTTGGCACTCGAAAACGGGAGTGTACAACGGGTAACGCACAGCAATTGCATAAGCGGGGACGTACGACGACGGAGTAAATGCAACTGGACGAAGAGTGTGTCCGGCCACCCCTACCTAACCAGACTCTACAAACAACGATAGTCTAATCCCCAAATCACCATGCGTACCTGGGGATTAAGACGCACTTATTAGAGGACTTAATTAACCAGGTTAATTAAACCAGCTTAATTAAACTTTTGCCCACAATAAAGCAATGTATCCTCTTATTTTCTCGATCCTTTCTATCCA
>NZ_RXHU01000044.1 GCF_003955665.1 Paenibacillus whitsoniae | reverse complement strand
AACCTACATGAGCACCGCACTTCGAAGGTGAACGCAAGATTCGATGTCGAATTCGCTTCCTGACTTGCTTCGTGATCAAAAACCGACTGTTTAAACTTCCTCTTAAAGGGTATTAAATTATATTTATTTATACGCCAGTGGCGAGGGAATGTCAACCGTCATTTGTGCAGTCCGCAAGACACCGCACCCCGTTTTCTGGTACAATCTAAGGAACATATGATCGAATCTTGATGACGGGAGAGGGACATCCGTGAAAAATAAAAAGGCCTCCAAACTCGCGCTCGCCGGCATCGGCGTGCTTGCTGCCGCCACTGTCGTGGTCATAGGCTTATCGCCGTGGGACAAGGCGACATCGGTGCCGTCGCCCGTTGTGGCGACGCCGGCGCCAACCCCGCCGCCGCGCGAGGCGGTGGCGTTTCACATGCAGGACTGGGATCGCGGCTGGGTGAAATACGCCGACGGCATGGTGCAAACCAAGGATGGCGGCGCCACGTGGACCGAGGTGCCGGCCGCGGAGGCCGCGCTCGTGGAAGCGGGCGGCCCTGCGGTGTCCCCTGCGGCAGGAGCGCAGGGGGCTGAGGTTGCGCCGGCTGCGATCCCGGCGCTGCTGAGCCTCGAGACCGGCGCGGAGCCGGCCTCGCTATCGCTGCCGCAGCCGACAACGGTGCTGCTGCGCGGGACAGAACTGCCGGTGAAACAGGCGCAGTTCCTGACGCCGCAGATCGGCTGGGCGATGCCGCCGAGCGTGAAGCCTGAGGGCCGTCCGCTGCTCGTGACGGTCGATGGGGGGGCGTCATGGAGCGATGCCATGACGGAGGACGTCAAGGCGGCGATCCTCGGCGCCAAGACGCACCTGCTCCAGCTGCAAGCGGAGGCGGGCGTCTATGCGTCCGAGGCGGACGCCAAGGCGGTGATGAGCGCGGGCTGGAAGCTCATCCCGGACAAGGCTGCACCGGGCGACGCGGTGCTGGTGCGGCACAAAGAGCCCGGCACGGTGACGTGGCAGGGCAAGACGTATACGCTGCAGCCGTACGGCGCCGGCTACTTCACGTATTTGCCGATCGGCATGAGCGCGAAGCCGGGCACGTATCCGATCGGCGACCAGACGCTGACGGTCGTCGCCAAGAAGTTTGAGACGCAGTATTTGCAGGTTACGCAGGAAATGGAAAGCATGAAGCAGGATACGGCGCGGATCAATGCCGATCAGAAGTTGATCGATGCGGCGCGGAGCAAGTCGGAGCCGACATTTCTTTTCCAGGGGCCGTTTGTGAAGCCCATTGAGGGGATTCTGACGACGCCGTACGGGTACACCCGCTATGTAAACGGCAAATTCGACAGCTCCCATATGGCGCTGGACTTGGCCGCGAAGCAGGGGACGCCGATCAAGGCGACGAATGATGGCATTGTCGTGCTTGCGGACCTGCTGTATTTGACCGGCAATTCCATTTATATTGATCATGGGATGGGGCTTTTTTCGCAATATGCGCACCTGTCGGAGCTCCGCGTGAAAGCCGGTGATCACGTGAAGCAGGGGGATATTATCGGGTTGGTCGGGACGACGGGCTTTTCGACGGGGCCGCATTTGCATTTTACGTTTTGGGCGCATAATGTGCAGGTGAATCCGGATTTGTTCTTTAATACAACGCCGTTCCGGTGGATGAAGGTTGGGAAGTAGCATGACGGTGGCGATTCAAATTTCGGTGCGTTCGCTCGTGGAATATGTGTTCAGCAGCGGGAGCATTGACACGGGCTTTCGTAGCGCCAAAGCGCTGACGGACGGGACCAAGGCGCACCAGAAGCTGCAAAAAGAATACGGGCCGGGCGATGAGCATGAGGTCTATGTGTCGGCGGACATTGCGCATGAGGGGCTGGTTTTCACCGTTGATGGCCGATGTGACGGTCTGCTGCTGGATGAAGATGGCGAGACGCTGATCGTGGATGAAATCAAGTCGACGTCGCTCGGCCTCGACACCATTCCGGAAGATGGATACCTCGTTCACTGGGCACAGGCGAAATGCTATGCTTACATGATTGCGAAGGAGCGCGGATTGTCACGGATGGCGATTCGACTCACCTATTTTCAGGTTGAGTCGGAAGAGGTTCGGCGCATGACGGTTTACGCGAACGTCGGGGAGCTGGAGCAGTTCGTACACGATTGCGTCGCCGGCTACTATCCGTATGCTCGTTTGCAGACGGCGAATCGGGAGCAGCGGGACGGAAGCGCGGGGGAGCTCGCTTTTCCGTTTCCAAATTACCGGGAAGGGCAGCGGAAGCTGGCGGGCGCGGTGTACCAGACGATCAAGGAGGGGCACAAGCTGTTCGCCAAGGCGCCGACGGGCATCGGCAAAACGATGTCGACGCTGTTTCCGGCGGTGAAATCGTTCGGCGCGGGCGGGGTGCAGCGGATTTTTTATCTAACGGCCAAGACAATTACCCGCACAGCGGCGGAGGAAGCGTTGGCGCTCTTGGAGACGCGGGGGCTGAAGCTTCGCGCGGTGACGCTCACGGCGAAAGAGAAGATGTGCCTGAAAGACGAGGTGCGCTGCACGCCGGAGTATTGCGAATTTGCGGACGGCTACTACGACCGGGTAAACGAAGCGGTGCTCGATATGCTCGGGCATGAGACGCTGATGACCCGGGAGGTCATTACGGCGTATGCGCGCAAGCATCGTGTATGCCCGTTTGAGTTCTCACTGGATGTGGCGTATGCCGCAGACGCGGTGATTTGTGACTATAACTATATTTTCGACCCGCGGGTGAATTTGAAGAGGCTTTTCGACGAGCATAAAAAGGGGACGGTGCTGCTGATCGACGAGGCGCACAATCTGATCGACCGCGCGCGGGAGATGTATTCGGCGGAGTTGACGAAGTCGCCGTTTCTGGCGTTGCAGCGGGCATATAAGGGCGTGCGGCCGGAGCTGGCGGACGCGGCGAAAGGGCTGAACAATTATTTCATCGCCCTGCGCAAGCGGTGCGGGGAGGAAAGCCGGGTCGACGTGGAGCTGCCGACGGACCTGATTGCGCTGCTGGAGGTGTTCCTGGCGGCAGCGGAACAAGAAATGGCGCTCGGCGCAGCCGCGGGAGGCGCTGGGGATGAGGCGGAAGCGGAGACAGCGGCGGCGCTGCGGGAGGCGTTTTTTGCTGCGCATAACTTCGTGCGCATCGCAGGGTTGTACGACGAGCGTTACATGACGCTGTCATCGGTGGACCGCAGCGAGGTGAGCGTGAAGCTGCTCTGTTTGGACCCCTCCCATCTGCTGGGCGTGATGGGGAAGGGGTACCGGTCGCAGATTCTCTTCTCTGCGACGCTTTCGCCGCTGTCCTATTACATGGACATGCTGGGGGCAGGCGAGAACGGCTACTCGATTACCGTGCCGTCGCCGTTTAGCCGGGAACAGCTGGACGTGAAGGTCCAGCCGGTGTCGACCCGCTATCAGGATCGCGAGCGCAGTAGCGGGAAGATTGCGCAGACGATCGTGAAGCTGGTGACGGAGCGGGCCGGCAATTATCTTGTTTTTCTCCCTTCCTACGCTTACATGAGCGTGGTGTATGAGGCGTTTACGGATGAGCTGATGGCGTGGCAGAACGCGCAGGTGGAGGCTGGCAAGCCGGACGGACAGCCGGAGCTCGACGTCTGGGTGCAGCAGGCCAAAATGTCCGAGGAAGAGCGGGAGCAATTCCTTGCCGCTTTTCAGGCGGATTCGGCGAAGACGACAGTAGGCTTTGCGGTCATGGGCGGCATTTTCTCGGAAGGCATCGACCTTGTCGGCGATCGGCTGACCGGTGTCGTCATTGTCGGTGTTGGCATGCCGCAGCTCGGGCCGGAGCGGAACTTGATCAAGGACTATATGGACACCGAGGGCAAAAACGGCTTCGACTACGCCTACGTCTACCCCGGCATGAACAAAGTGCTGCAAGCCGGCGGGCGGCTCATCCGCTCCGAAACGGATCACGGCGTGCTGCTGCTGATCGACGACCGGTATGTGCAGCCAAGGTATCGTTCGCTGCTGCCGGAAGAGTGGCGCGATTACGAGCTGCTGCCCGCGCGGGGGTAGCAGATGGAATGAGGACCGGGGGCGCAAGCTTCCGGTTTTTTGCTATTCGTGCGCTGATCCTCTCGTCCTGCTATAAAGAAGCTAGTTCGGCGATCGAGTGGCAGGCTAGGGGAGGTAGCTAGTAAGGCGTAGAGTGGGAGGTAGGTAGAGTAGCAAGTCTGGTGTGAGGGGAGCGGTCAGGTTGGAGTAGCTAGTTTAAGGTGATAGTGGAAGGTGAGAAGAAGTAGCTAGTTGGCGATCGAGTGGGAGGCAGCAGGAAGGAGTAGCAAGTCTAATGTGAGGGTAGCATGAAGGTAGGAGTAACTAGTTAAAGATAAGAGTGGCACTATAGAGGAGGTAGCTAGTTTTGCGCCAGAGTAGCAAAGAGGAAGACAGCTGGTTACACGCAAGGGTAGCACCATGTAGATTAGCTAGTTTGAAGGACGCAGCAGTTCCTCAGGCTGCGACCCGCCGCAGAGGATGTAAGCGCATGCAAACCCTCTTATTCTTGACTATAGCGGGTTTAGCTGCCCATTAAAGGGGGCAAACCCCTCTTATTTACTCGGATCGCATGGAAATTGGCCTGCCAAGCGCCGGTTAGCCATGGTTTGCCCCCCTTATTTCGCTCCAATCCGCCGCTGAACGCAAAATAAGAGGGGTGTACCCCTCTTAAATCTGCCTTCACAGTCACTGCCGCCCGCTTACAGCGGCCCTATAGCGACATCTCGTAAATCTTCAACACATCGTCCCGCGTTAACTTGCGGAAGTTGCCGAAATCGCCGTAGATCATGGCTTTATCAGCCATGGATTCAAACGTCGTGTTGTCGATGTCGTAATCCGCCAAACGCGCCGGTGCGCCGATGCGGGTGAAGAACGCCCGCAGTGCAGCAATGCCTTCCTCCGCCACCTGCTTATCCGTTTTGCCCGCGGCGTCGATATCAAACACACGCTGTGCGAACTGTTTGAACCGCGCGACATTCGCGTCCAGGTTGTGCGTCATCCAGTTCGGGAACAGGATGGCGAGGCCGCCGCCGTGCGGAATATCATGCACCGCGGATACCGCGTGCTCCAGGTTATGCGTCGCCCAGTCGCCGCGCACGCCCATGCTGAGCACGCCGTTCAGCGCCATGGTACCGCAGTACAGGATGGTGCCGCGGTGCTCGAGGTTCGTCAGATCTTCCAGCAGGTGAGGCGCTGTGTCTATGACGGTGCGAAGAATCGTTTCGCAGAAACCGTCTTGCACCGGAGAGCTCGCATCGTGGTGGAAATATTGCTCAAACACGTGTGACATGATATCTACGATACCGTACACGGTTTGGTTAGCCGGCAGGGAGACGGTGAACGCCGGATCGAGAATCGAGAATTTCGGGAACGCATGCGGGCTGCCCCAGCCGAGCTTCTCTTTTGTTTCCCAGTTCGTGATGACAGAACCGGAGTTCATCTCCGAGCCGGTCGCCGCGATCGTCAGCACCGTGCCGAGCGGCAGGGCATCGGTCGCAACTGCTTTGCGGCGCACGATGTCCCAGAAGTCGCCGTCATATTTGGCGCCGACGGCAATCGCTTTGGCGCAGTCGATGACGCTGCCGCCGCCGACCGCGAGAATGAGGTCGATGCTGTTGCTGCGGCACAGCTCCACTCCGCGGTGTACGGTCGTCAGCCGCGGGTTCGGTTCGACACCGGCCAGTTCGGTGATCGTGGCGCCGAGCCCTTTTAACAGCTCAGTCACCTGGGTGTATAGGCCGTTTGCCTTAATGCTGCCGCCGCCGTATACGAGCAAAACATGCTTGCCGTATTTCGGCACCTCGACAGACAGCTTCTGCAATTGATTTTGACCAAAATGCAAGGTAGTCGGATTGTGGAATGTAAATGCGTGCATGGGAACCCTCCTTGAACATGGTAGGCGGCTGTTGAAAGTAAGCGACCTTATTTATTATTGTATAGAAGTGTGCAGCAAAAAACAAAATGGCGCCTTTCGAGCGCGAGAGGATGGAAATGGATGGCCAAACTAGCTCCCTACCTATACAGCCACAACGCCAGAGAACAGGCGGCATTTTATGCTGCTGCGCTAGGCGGCGAAATTGCCCGCGTGCAGACGTATGGCGAGATGCCGGGAACCCCGGACGCTATGAAAGACCGCATTCTGCATCTGGAGCTGCAGGCGTTGGGGTTGAAGGTTTTTATGGCTGACGCCGGGGTCACTCCTGCGGAACGTGGGTCCGGCATGGACCTAGCGCTTGTATTTCAGGATGAGGCCGAGGCGGCACGGATTTTCGAGAATCTGTCGGAGGGCGGCGAGGTGATCATGCCGTTTGAGCGGATGCGCTGGGGCACGATGTTGGGCCGGATGAAGGATGCCTATGGCGTCACTTGGCAGATCGCCACAGAGCGCGAATAGAAGAGGGGACCGTCAGGGAGTGGCGGTTCTTTTTTACCACATAAGAATTTATAAGTTTCCTATACCCGGAAGAACAAATTCTTATTGGCGATAAAAACTACCTTTAAAACGCGGTCGCACATCCTCGAAGGACTTCGATAGAAGTTTTTCTCACATGAATTTGTAAACGTAGAAGCGTTCAAAAAAGATGAAGGAACCGGTCTCCTTTATCCCCGACTCTCCGTCCCGAGCTCCCTCCTCTTACGCCTGTAGACCGATTTGAAGCTGTTTATATTCCGTTTAAAATAGGGGAGTAAGATGCTCTTATCGCCAGTCACCCGAGAGGGGGCTGCATAGTGTCGAAGACGAAGGAGTGGAGATACATGGAGAGAAACACAGGAAAAAAAGAAAAACCAAAGAACGATTGGCGCGGATTCTTTCGCTTGTTGATGGGGGCGAAGCCGCCAAAGCTGCTGTTGGCGATTGCGCTGTCGCTTAGTGTGATTTCAACACTGGTGGGGCTGGTCATCCCGATGTTCACCAAAAACGTCGTCGACAGCTTCTCACTGTCCTCGCTGAACTGGATGCAAATCGCCGGTATGGCGCTTGCTTTTGTCGGGTCGGCGGTTGCCGCGGGCGTGTCTACGTATTTGCTGAACTACGCCGGGCAAAAAGTCGTCGCCGGTATCCGCGACCGCCTCTGGAAGAAGCTGCTCGTCCTTCCGGTGCGCTACTACGATAATAACCAGACCGGGGATACAATCTCCCGGATGACGAACGACACCGGCATCATCAAAGGGCTGATCGCCGAGCATATGGCCGGGTTCGTCACAGGCTTGATTTCGATTATCGGGTCGATTGTCGTACTGCTTTATATGGATTGGAAAATGACGCTGATCATGTTCAGCATTTTCCCGATTGCGTTTCTGATCTTGTTTCCGCTGGGTATGCAAATGTATAAAGTGTCCAAAGGCCTTCAGGCCGAGACGGCCGGCTTCACCTCCATTCTGAGCCGTGTGCTGTCGGAGATCCGCTTGGTGAAAGCGGCCGGCGCTGAGCCCGTTGAATATCGCGAGGGCAGCGAGGGCATTCAGAAGCTGTTTAAATTCGGCTTAAAAGAAGGCCGCATCCAGGCCCTTATGTCGCCGCTGATCACGTTCGTTATGCTCATGTTGTTCGTTGTGCTGTTCGGCTATGGGGGTGCTCGTGTCGCATCCGGCGCGATCTCGGCGGGTCAGCTGGTCGCCTTCATGCTGTATTTGTTCCAGATCGTGATGCCGATTACGCAGCTTACGCAATTTTTTACGCAAATGCAAAAAGCGATGGGCGCCACCGAGACGATTCTCAAGGTGCTGGATCACGAAGAAGAGGATCCGCATGCCGGTTTGCCGGTGATGAATGCGGCACAGCCGCTGCATTTTGAACATGTGACGTATGGGTATAAGGATGAAGAAGCCGTGCTCAAGGACGTCAACTTCACGATGGATGCGGGCAAGGTGACCGCGATTGTCGGGCCGAGCGGCAGCGGCAAAACAACGATGTTTTCCCTGTTGGAGCGGTTTTACACTAGCCATGAGGGTACAATTCGGCTGGGCGCTAACCGCATCGACGACTTCTCGCTCGTCTCCTGGCGCAGCCAGATCGGATACGTGTCGCAGGAGAGCCCCCTCATTGTGGGGACGATCCGCGACAATATCTGCTACGGCCTCCAGCGGGAAGTGACGCAGGAGCAGCTCGAGCGGGCCGCGGAGATGGCGTATGCGGACATTTTTATCAATGAGCTGCCGGAGAAGTATGACACTGAAGTCGGCGAGCGCGGTATCAAGCTGTCCGGCGGGCAGCGGCAGCGGATTGCGATTGCGCGGGCCCTGCTGCGCGATCCGAAAATTTTGATGCTGGACGAAGCGACGTCCAGTCTGGACAGCAAGTCCGAGGTTGTCGTGCAGCAGGCGCTGCAGAACCTCATGCAAGGGCGCACGACGCTCGTCATTGCGCATCGTTTGTCCACGGTCGTGGACGCCGACCAGATCGTCTTCCTGGACAAAGGTGTCGTGACCGGCATCGGCACCCACCAAGAGCTGCTGGAGTCGCACGAGATGTATCGCGAGTTCGCCACCCAGCAGCTGCAGATTCAAGAGCAGCTTATCGCGGAGCATTCGCCTTCTGCACTGCTTTCATAAAGGAAGAAGCCCCAAGGGTAGGAGACCCTTGGGGCTTTTGCCTGCTTGCTAAGCTTGCGTCGTCTTCCTTGCCTGGCGAGCATCGTCCCACAAAGGGCCGATGTAGGTGTCCAACGACTTCATGACGTCGTCTCTTCGTCTCTCATCGACGTTCACCGTGTCGTGCAGAATCGCATTTCGAACTTGAATGAGGGCAAATAAAGGGGGCAGTTCAGCACTGCGAAGCGCCTTAATCATGCTTTCTTCCTGTGGCGTGATGTCCATCGCGTATTCGCTTCCTTTCCAGGGGATGAACTCATTATAAACACTTACATTAGTGAGAGGGTCAAGCGAAAAAAGCTAAAGCAACGTGTTTCCTCAGGTATTTATCGAGGCATAGAGCGGTGGAGAGATAAAATTCCTGCGAAAAGGCAGGAACCTTCTCTTGAATAAGCTGTTTTTAGCCCAATACCTGCGGAAAGGCAGTTTTTTTCGCGGAGTCCGCACTGAGAAGGGGGGCCCGTCAAAAATTCCTGCGGATTCGCAGGAATTTGATCAAATCAGGGGAGGATTGAGGGGAATTCCTGCTTTTTTGCAGCTTTCTCAGCCCGATCCGACCCGCGCCTTCATGCATCCACTCCTTCGGGATCACTCCAACCTGGCATATGAGGGAGCTGGTTGACGAGAAAGCAAACTCCCCTTAATTTTCCTGACTAACGAAGGAGCGCGCCCCGCCGCGTCGAATAGGAAGATAACGATATGATCAAAGGAGATGCGGAGATGGACAAGGTACGTTGGGGAATTATCGGGTGCGGCGACGTGACCGAGGTAAAAAGCGGGCCGGCCCTGCAAAAGGCGGAGGGTTCGGAGCTTGTCGCTGTCATGCGCCGAAATGGCGCATTGGCGGAGGATTACGCACGGCGGCATGGCGTGCCGAAGTGGTACGATGACGCGGAGGAGCTTATCAGCGATCCCGAGGTCAATGCGGTTTACGTGGCGACCCCGCCGGGGTTCCACCACGCGTATACGCTGCTTGCGGCAAAGGCCGGAAAGCCCGTTTATGTAGAGAAGCCGATGGCGCGGAACCATCGGGAATGCCTCGAGATGATCGCCGCGTGTGAGGCGGCGGGCGTTCCGTTATTCGTCGCCTATTACCGCAGGGGGCTTGAGAAGTTCAATGAAATCAAGCGCCTGTTGGACAGCGGTGTGATCGGCGATGTGCGGTTCGTGCACAGCAGCTACCTGCAGCAGCAGCGCAGCTACGAAGTCGAACCGTGGCGCGTGCAGCCGGAGCTGTCCGGCGGCGGCTTGTTTGTGGATCTGGCGAGTCACACGCTGGATGTGCTCGATTACCTGTTGGGGCCGATCGGCGAGGTGAAGGGCTTTGCCCGCAATCAGGCCGGAAGAGGCCAGGTCGAGGACATCGTGACGACAAGCTACGCGTTTGAGTCCGGCGTCATGGGCACGGGCGTGTGGAGCTTCAGCGCCCATAAGCATGAGGACCGCAACACGATTGTCGGTGATCGCGGCGCGATTACCTTTTCTACGTTCAGCGGAGATCTTCAGGTAGAAGACGCGGAAGGCAATGTGCACAGCTTAAACATTCCGAATCCGCCTCATGTGCAGCAGCCGCTCATTCAGACGGTGGTGGACGAGCTGCGCGGCGTCGGCTTATGCCCGAGCACAGGCGTTAGCGGCGCGCGGACGAATCGCGTGATGGATGAGCTGCTCAGGGATTTTTACCGGATGTAAGCCTAGACACATGATCAGCAAATACCCTCTGGCAGACCTGTTAGGGTGCTCAGAGGGTATTTTTGCAGCATATGAATCCTAACCGCCGTTTTCCTGGATGACGTTCTGGATTTTCTGCAGCCGAATGTATTCGCTCTTGGCGATTTGTGGGCGGAAATACGCGTACAAATAGGCGGCATCGTGGAATGCCAGTCCGGGATAGCAGACGACTTCCTGCACGGCGTGCGGGTTATCCATGATCACTTGCCACTCGCCGGTGCGGTCGGAGGGCGCGATGACGGCATAGACGTGCTTTTTAGCGGCGACGGTGGCTTCGAGCTCCGCCCAAATGCGCTCCCACGAGGGGCTGAAGGCGACGGGCTCGGGAAAAAGTCTTTTCGCTTTGGCGATGGATTGTTCCAGATTCTCGATGTCCTCATCTTTCGCCTGTTTGATAGCTTCGGTCAGGCTGTCCAGCAGTCTCCTGAATCCGGCGTACCCTTCGGCTGTAACTTCCTGTTTGAAGGCCTCTTCCGCTTCCGCGGTGGTCAACTGCGTGAAATCCGTTACTAGGCTGTTGCGCATGCTCGGCACCCCTCCATACGGCTTCTTTTCCAAAATGTATCATAAAATTTTTCCCGAAGAAAGCACCTATATACACGCTACCTAAGAAATGTGCGTGGTTTAAATTGAGTTCATAATTTTCGTGTAAGCTAAGGCTATCGAAAAGGTAAAGCGAGGCTGAGGAATATGGCACCCATTATGATTGTGGATGACGATCCGTATATTCGCGAGTTGATCCGCGTTTTTATGATGAAAGAGGGCTTCGAGGTGGTCGAAGCGGAGGACGGCGTTCAGGCGCTGGAGAAGCTGCAGACCGTCCAGGTCGATCTGATTATTATGGATATTATGATGCCCAATATGGATGGCTGGGCGCTCTGCAAGGAGCTGCGCGAGCATTACGATATCCCACTGCTGATGCTGACGGCTAAAGGGGAAATGTCGCAAAAGGTCAAAGGCTTCGAGCTCGGCACCGACGATTATCTGGTGAAGCCGTTCGAGCCGATGGAGCTGGCGATGCGGGTCAAGGCGCTGCTGAAGCGCTACAAAATCGCATCCTCCCAAACGATTCAGGTTGGCGATCTGACCATGAATCGCAAAACGTACGAGCTGACGGTCGGCGACGAGCGCATTACGCTGCCGCTGAAGGAATTTGAGCTGCTCTACAAGCTGGCGAGTTATCCGGGTAAAACCTTCTCCCGCGATCAGCTCATCGAGCAGATCTGGGGGTTCGATTACGAGGGCAACGAGCGCACGGTCGACGTGCACATTAATCGGCTCCGCGAGCGGTTCCCAGAGGATCGGCACACGTTCCGCATCGCAACGATTCGTGGGCTGGGCTACCGGATGGAGGTCGCGAAGCCATGAGCGGACGGGATGTGGAGGCGCCGCAGCGGCTTCGTGCGGAGCGCGAGCGGAAGCGGGAACAGCGGCTTGCTCGGAAAGAGGAGCTTAAACTGGCCAGGCGGCGCAGTGATGGCAGGCATGGCGATGGATCTCGCGGCGGCCACAAGAAACTGACGGCGAAACAGATTTTGGGATCAATCGCCTTTACGATGGCCATTTTTCTATTGATTACATTTTACTGGATTTGTGTTTTCTATCTGACAGACTGGCTGTATGCGTACTGGCAGAAGCGGCCTGCTGAGGTCGTCGCGCAACTGATCAATTCCGTCGGCGGGATGCTTCTCTGGGGCGTGACGATGTCGATTTTGGGTCGGTTTTTCCGTAATAAGCAGATGGAGTTCTATAAAACCTTGATTGAAGCGATGCGGCGGATGGCGCGAGGAGATTTCAATGTAAATGTGGAAGTGAGTCCGCCGAACGGGGCATTTAACGAAATTGTGCACTCGATCAATTATATGGCGACGGAGCTCGGGCAGCTCGAGCAAATGAGACAGGAGTTCATCTCCAACGTTTCGCATGAGATTCAATCGCCGCTCACGTCGATCAGCGGGTTTTCTCGCGCATTGCAGAACGAGCAGCTTTCGCCAGACGAGCGCCAGCACTATTTGACGATCATCGAGACGGAATCGATGCGGCTTTCGAAGCTGAGCGACAACCTGCTGAAGCTGTCGTCCCTGGAGTCGAAGCATCACCCGTTCGAGCTGCGGTCTTATCGGCTGGACAAACAGCTGCGCAATCACATTTTGGCCTGCGAGCCGCAGTGGGTAGAGAAAGATATCGAGATGGATGTAGAGCTGGATGAGGTAATGATCACGGCGGATGAAGACCTTTTGAGTCAGGTGTGGACGAATCTGATCCATAATGCGATCAAGTTTGCGCCGCAGGGAGGCGTCGTTGGCGTGAAGCTGAGCAGCGGGGAGAACGAAACGATTATTCGTATTTCGAATAATGGCGAGCCGATCGCGGAGGAGGATTTACCGCATATTTTTGAACGGTTCTATAAAGGGGATAAGTCGCGCAACCGCACCCAAGGCGGCAACGGGTTAGGGTTATCGATTGTGAAAAAAATTATCGATATGCATCAAGGCTCCGTGAGCGCCGAGAGCGATGGGCAGAAGGAAACGTGCTTTATCGTTAGACTGCCGCATGTGGAGCAAGGACTGAAAGTCTAAAATACACGACAGAGGCCACCGCTTATCCAAGATAACCGGTGGCCTCTACATTTCGCTATACATATTCAATTGACCCTGCACACGCTCCCATCAGCTGTTGCTAACAACTTCGACATGAACCAGTGACGTTTCCTTTCCTCAGAAGTGGGTGGATATGATGGTTTTGGATTCCCACATGCCGATTGAACGCGACCCGCGGTTCAGCGCCGATTCCTCCTGTCGATTGAAGGAAGGCGGGCATGCTTCGCTAACGTGGTCCATTGGACTATCCCCTTTCAGCGGTTAGAGATATTCCGGGCTCATGAGGAGCAGCTTCGCGTTCCGTACAGCTTGTCCATCGCTGAGCTCATATTTAGAATAGCCCAATATTAAAGTTTTGTAAATATTCAGATTATTCGGATAAAGGCGAAAAACGATCGCATTTTGCATGTTTTTGGGCGCATGCGACCGTTTTCTTTGTTTTTGGCAAGTATTCGACAGGCAGTATGGACGGCGAAGTAACGGAAGAGGAAGCGGATAGACGCTAATTGCACGGATTTGGCTTATTTGCGGTGTCAGAGGGATTGAGGGGCCTTGAAATTCACGAAGATAACGGCGTATCGTTCCGCAAACCAGGTTGGCGTGTGGAAAAGAAAAGTTATGTTACGCAATAAACGTTCGGCGAATGAGAAATTGTTTGCAAAGGGAGCCTTTAAAAAGGAGTGTGCCCTGGTCGCCTTCTCGCAGTCGGAGAAACAGAGATTTATCGATCCAGAATTCCTGCCGGCTGCCGTCAATGAATTGAAACGTCGCATAGTACGTCGTCCCGATTCGCGGATCGTTCGGCGTGCCGACCTGCACGCGTTTGCCGACGAGCCTGCAGGAGCAGTGATGGATGCCGGGCTCAGGGTATGGATGGGAGGTCCAAGCCAGGAGCGACTTGATGACGGTGAATAGAAAGACACCTGCCGCAACGAGCAGCACGACCATAAAAATGCTTAAAAACAGAACACTGTGGGTACCGCTCGGCAAACTGTCATCACGGAAGCTATCTAACAACATAGAAGTCACTCCTTTGCTAAGATTGGGGTGGAAATCGACGAATTACAAAAACTGTTTCACAAAGCGATAGCCGTTCTCTTGGGAACCGATCAGCGCATTGTCGGCATGACGAGGATCTGCAGTTAAAGCGCCCGGTTCGGACGGCAGACAGGAAAGCCACCATATGCCGGAGCATCCGTGATCACTCGCCAATTGTTCCGCAAAGTCGGCCAGTTGCTGCCGCGGCGTCGCTTCGGCCAACAGGGATGCTTCGCCGAACGTGACCGCCGTCCCTTCGCTGCGACGGATGCGAAAGCCCAATGTGCCTTGCAGGCGACCGTGCTCTACATACACGTAGAGCCTCTCATCAGGGAGGTCCAGCATGTTGAGCAGTCGGCTTGCTACGTGAATGGGAGAGATGGTTTTGCCGGTTAGGTTGATGATGAATTCAGTAATTAACTGCGTGTCTTGGGAAGTTGCTTCGCGAATGGTGTGCGTCATAATGATCCTTTCTTCGATCGGAGTCAGCCTGATCATAGTTCTCGGGTAACCTAACGGACGTGTTGGAATTGTTGAGGCTCTATTTAATTATACCATATATTGGAACATAAGTTCTATATTTATCTAAAAAAGGAATTTATTAATAGTGCATGCCAATAGACCGGAAGCCGCGCTGCAGCAGCCCGGCCTCCGGATTGGCTCTCCGATTCATGCCCGCTCGAGAATGGTGTTCAGCGTCGTACGGTCACTGGCCTGCACAAGCTTCACGAGCAGCTCTTTCGCGGCGGCGTAGTCGTCGACGTGCAAAATCGACGTCGACGTATGGATATACCGCGCGCATACGCCGATGACCGCGGATGGGATGCCGCGCCCCATCATGTGCACCTGCCCGGCGTCCGTGCCGCCGCCGGAAATGAAGAACTGATAAGGGATTTTGTGCGTCTCCGCCATATCCTGAATGAACTCGACCATCCCGCGATGCGTAATCATCGTCGGGTCGAAGATGCGCAGCAGGGCGCCGCGGCCCAGCTGCCCGAAAGCGCTGCGGTCGCCGGTCATATCCCCGGCGGCGCTGCAATCGAGCGCGTAGAACAGGTCCGGCTGAATCATCGTCGCAGCCGTCCTGCCGCCGCGCACGCCGACTTCCTCCTGTACGGTCGCACCGGCGTACAGGACGTTCGGGAGCTTCGGCCCGCCGTGAAGCTCCTTGAGCAGTTCAATCGCGAGACCGACGCCGTAGCGATTGTCCCAAGCCTTGGCCATAATCCGTTTCGGATTGGCCAGCGGGGTAAACGGGCAGATCGGCACGATCTGCTGCCCGAGCTTGACGCCGAAGCGGAGCGCTTCGGCTTTGTCTTCCGCGCCGATGTCGATGTACATCGTCTTGATGTCGGCCGGCTTGCTGCGCGCAGCCTCGTCCAGCAAGTGCACGGGCACGGAGCCGATCACCCCGATGATCGGTCCCTGCTCCGTCATGATCTGCACGCGCTGCGCGGGCAGCACTTGGCTGAACCAGCCGCCGAGCGGCTGGAATTTCACCGTGCCGTGCTCGGTGATGCCGGTGACGAGGAAGCCGACTTCGTCGAAGTGGCCGGCCACCATAATGCGCGGTCCGCTCTCGTCGCCTCGGACGACGCCGAACAAGCTGCCGAGGCCGTCCTGGACGAACTCGTCGGTATATTTGGCTAACTCGCCGCGGACAAAAGCGCGGATTTCCCGCTCAAAGCCGGGCGCCGCCTGCATTTCGGTCAATGTTTTAAAAAGCGCTAACGTTTCCGCATTCATAGAAAAACCTCGCTTACATGGAATAGAAAAGACGAGAATTATTTTACCACATTGGGCTTCGGAACACTCGGTAAGGAAAATGCCTATTTACAAAACTAATAACATTAGTTATTATACTAATATAAAAAGCGAAATGGGAGGCGTTCAGTTATGAAAGTGACCAAACATGGATATTTGTATCAAGTGGCGTTTATGCCGAGATTTTTTCCGGTGAATTGTTACCTCCTTGAGGAAGAAGCGGAGTTGACCTTGGTGGATGCGGCCCTGCCTTTCAGCGTGAAGGGCATCCTGCAGGCGGCGGCGCACATTGGAAAGCCGATTACGCGGATTGTCCTGACCCATGCGCATGGGGATCATGTAGGGGCATTGGACGGCCTGAAGCAGGCTTTGCCGGATGCAAAGGTGTATATCTCGCGCAGGGACGCGAAGCTGCTGGCCGGCAATAAGGAGCTGGAGGCGGGAGAGCCGCAGCTGCCGATCAAAGGCGATGTGCCGAAAAGTTTAAAGACGCGCGCCGACGTGCTGTTGTCCGAAGGTGACCGTATCGGCTCTTTGCAAGCCTGGGCGACGCCGGGACATACGCCGGGCTCGATGGCGTTTCTGGATGTGCGCAGCCGAGCGCTGATCGCCGGAGATGCCTTCCAGGTGCGGGGCGGTATGGCGGTTGCCGGCGTCGTGAAGCCATGGTTCCCATTCCCGGCCTTTGGGACGTGGAGCAAGGAAGTTGCGCTGGAAAGCGCGCGCAAACTAAGAGCACTGGAGCCGAGTTTGCTGGCTGTCGGGCACGGGCGTATGATGGAGAATCCGGCTGCGGGGATGGATGCGGCCATTGAAGAAGCCATGATCAAAATCGGCGGAGCTTCAGCTACGGTATAGAAAAAGGAGTTCGATGACAAATGGCAGCAAGACCGGGACTAGATCCGGAAGCGGTATTACAGGCGGCGATCGCTTTAGCGGACCGTGAGGGGCTGGAGCAGCTCTCGCTGGCTTCGCTGGCCGCCGCATTGCATGTGAAGACGCCCTCTCTCTACAATCACATTAAAGGCCTGCCCGATTTGAAAAGGCAGCTGTCCCGCCGAGGCCTCATCCTCGTGAAGGATGCGATGGTCGAGGCCGTCATCGGCAAGTCGGAGGATGCTGCGTTGCTGGCGGCGGGGCTGGCCTACGTCGGCTTCGCACGGAAGCAGCCGGGGCTGTACGAGGCCGTCACGGCGCCTCTGACGGATTACGAAGATCCGGAGCTGCAGGAGGCGGGTGCGCAAGTCGTCAGCTTCCTGCTGAAGCTGCTCGCGCCGTATGGCCTGAGCGAAGAGGACGCGCTGCACGTGGTGCGGGGGTTCCGCAGCCTTGTGCATGGCTTCGCTTCGCTGGAAGGACAGAACGGCTTCCGTATGGGGCTTGACCGGGATGAGAGCTTGCGTCGGCTTTTGCAGACGTATTTGCTGGGATTGCGGGCGGGGAGCGGCAGGAAGTGAGTTGCCGGCTAGGAGAAGACAGGCTTCCTTAATGGATGTCCGAGGGGACAGCAAGTTGTCGGGTTAAGGAGGCATGATCCAACGGTGTCAGGTGAAGAGGTTGGAGGAGCCGCTAGTATCCCAAGAGGACCTTAGTAAGACGCACCTAAGAAGGTCCTTTGAGATAGTTAAGAGTGTCTGGCCCCTCTTAGCTGAGCGAAAATGGCCAATTTCCGCAAGTTAGAAGGGGCTAGGCCCTTTTAGTTCTAGTTATTTTGCGGAAACCGGCTTGTATTGCTGCCATTAAGGGTGTCTGGCCCCTCTTAGCTGAGCGGAAATGGCCAAATTTCGCAAGTTAGAAGGGGCCAGGCCCTCTTAGTTCTAGCTATTTTGCGGAAACCGGGCTGTATTGCTGCCATTAAGAGTGTCTGGACCCTCTTAGCTGAGCGAAAATGGCCAATTTCTGCAAGTTAGAAGGGGCTAGGCCAGGCTTGACGCAGCAAAGTAAGGTGCGAATGAACAGGCCGGACGTCTGAGTATAAAGAATGCATCAGTTGAGCAACTGATGCTGCACCCTGACCTGGAAATGTTCCAGTTCATTTCAGGGGAAAAGGCAGAAGCGAGTGCATAAACTGGAATTTCTCCAGTTTGTTAGCGCACTTTCGGGTATTTTCGGCGCAGTGAGCGGAATGGGCTGGAGGTTTTCCAGCTCAGTGGACGTCCAGGGTACATTAGTGCCAAATGAACGGGAGGTTTTCCAGCTCAGTGGACGTTCAGGGCGCATTGGCGCCAAATGAACGGGAGATTTTCCAGGTGAGCAGTGGAGAGTACTCCCCGCTCCTCGCTCTTCGCCTACGCCTCACGCACCGGCGGCTCGCAAGCCTCTACCGGCAGGCCGGTATCGACCAACCCGGTGTCGATCGCCCGCCACAGGTACAGCGAGGCGTAGCTGCGGTAAGGCGCCCAGCCCGCGCCCGCCTCTGCGGCGACGGCGAGGTAGTTGCGGTCCGCGCGTTCCGGCAGCGCGTGGAGCCAACGGGCGGCGCGCTGCAGCCCGGCGTCGCCGATGGACAGGACATCGGGGCGGCCCAGCGTGAAGATGAGGAACATCTCCGCCGTCCAGACGCCGATGCCTTTGACAGCCGTCAGCTGCTTCAACAGCTCGGCGGAGTCCAGCGCTTCCAGCTGATCCAGCGCGACGTCTCCGCTCAGCACTTTGGCGCTGAGGTCGCGGATGTAGCGGATTTTGGGGTAAGAGACGCCGCACTGGCGGATGGCTTCCTCGTCGGTGGCCAGCACGTGCTCGGGCGCGATTTCCGGGATGAGCGCGTTGACGCGGTTTTTGATTGTCAGGGCGGCTTTCGCCGAGAGCTGCTGGGAAATAATCGACAGCACGAGCGATTCATACGGGCGGAAGCTGGGCGTGAGCGTAATGTCGCCGAGCAGCTGGATCAGCCGTCCCAGCTTCGGATCTGCTTGCGACAGCGCGAGAATGGCGGGATGCTGGGCGTGAAGATAGATAGAAGAAGGCTGGGCTAAGGGCATGGCAATTCCTCCTGATCTAGCGTTACGGATGACGGAGCCGTTTATTTTCATTGTAAAGCATCCAAGCCCGGAAACCAATGAAAGCGAAGTCATTGACATATCGTCCCTGCGTTCTGTACAATACAAGTAAGTTAATAACTGTGACGGAGATCGGGAGACTCACTTTGGATTGCCTTTTTAAAGAGACGGCATATCTTGAGTGAGTCTTTTTGTCTGCGGGTGAGGGGGGAGAAGCATGGAGCTGCAGGATCAGCGCATTTTGCCGGCCATTCGGAAAATGAAAGATTTAGAAAAACTGATGAGATCCCCATACACCTACATCGTGCTCCTGGACAGTCACATTGGGCAGCTCAAAAGCATCGTCGATCTCAGCCGCGCCCATGGCAAAAAGCTGCTGCTTCACGCCGATCTCATCGAAGGGCTGAAAAACGACGAGTACGCGGCGGAGTTTCTCTGCCAGAGCATCCGGCCGGCGGGGATCATTTCCACGCGGGGCAGCGTCATCACCAAGACGAGGCAGAACGGCCTGCTTGCGATTCAGCGGCTTTTTCTGTTGGACAGCTCGGCGCTCGAGAAGAGCTACACCCTGCTTGAACGCACCCAGCCGGACTATATTGAGGTCATGCCGGGCGTTATTCCGCACATTATTCGCGAGGTGAAGGAGCGGTCGGGCATTCCGATTTTTGCGGGCGGCTTGATCCGTTCGGTGGACGATGTGGAGCAGGCTCTGAGCGCAGGCGCGACGGCGGTGACGACGTCGAATAAAGAGCTGTGGCAGCATTACGAAGGGGCAGGCAAAGGGTAAAGGTACGGGATATGTACCGAAGTCCACCCCATAGTACAAAAAGGAGGCCCTACTAATCATGACAACGGGTTCCAAGCCCTCGTATATCTTATCTCTGGATCAGGGGACGACGAGCTCCCGAGCGATTTTATTCGATCATCAGGGCAGTATCGTGCATATCGCGCAGCAGGAGTTTACGCAGTATTTTCCGCAGCCGGGTTGGGTGGAGCATGACGCCAATGAAATATGGCTGTCCATTCAGGGCGTGATCGCCAAATTGCTGGCGGAGTCCGACGTGCAGCCTGTAGAGATTGCAGGCATCGGCATTACGAATCAGCGGGAGACGGCGGTCGTCTGGGATCGGCATACGGGTATGCCGGTGTACCATGCGATCGTGTGGCAGTCGCGGCAGACGGCGGACATTTGCGAGGAGCTGAAAGCGCAGGGGCTGAATGATCTTTTCCGCGAGCGGACAGGACTCTTGATTGATGCCTACTTCTCGGCGACCAAAATCAAATGGATCCTCGATCACGTCGAAGGCGCGCGCCAGCGGGCGGAACGCGGGGAGCTGCTCTTCGGCACGATGGATACGTGGCTCATCTGGAAGCTGACCGGCGGCAAAGCGCATGTCACCGATTATTCCAACGCATCGCGGACGCTGATCTACAACATTCATGAACTGCGTTGGGATGATGAGCTGATGGAGCATTTGGGCATTCCGGCGGCGATGCTGCCCGAGGTGCGTTCCTCGTCCGAGGTCTACGGGCATACGGAGGAAAATCTGTTCTACGGCGCGTCGATTCCGATTGCGGGTGCGGCGGGGGATCAGCAGGCGGCGTTGTTCGGGCACTGTCTCTTATACACATCTCCGA
>NZ_RXHU01000043.1 GCF_003955665.1 Paenibacillus whitsoniae | reverse complement strand
CACCGATATTCGGAGCAGACGCAGCGGAGACTGCATTGCCGTAATAGTCCCTGCCGCCGTTGTTCGCCACCACTTTCCCCATACCAATCGCCGGAGACGTATTCAGCAGGTTATAGCCGATCAAAGAATCTCTGCCGAGCCCGCCGGAGCCAGGGGAAGCAAGCTGCGGATCTGCTGTGATTTTATACGGATCCGCCGGCTCTGTCGCCGGATGGTTGCCGTAAAAAACGTTATGCTCGAAGACATTGTTCGTGCTGGTGGCAAACGTGTAACCGCCCGTTCCTAAATTGTAGATGATGTTATTGTAGAAATACGTATTCTTGGCGTACCCGCCCCAATTGGAATGATTGATGACCTTGGCTTGCGATGCTTTTGGCAAATAAACGGTATTATTGTACACCGTCGTCGTATCCGGTGTTCCGTTGAAGTTGAATACGGCACCGCCGTCGTTCTGACTGATATTGTAGCGAATGACGGTATTTGTGTTACGGTTGCTCGCAACTGTACCGTCGTTCACGATCAGGAAGCCGCCGCCGGCATTGTTGTGGCTGTAGTTATACTGAATGATCGTGCCGTCGCTATTGTAGTCAGCGTCATAGGCCATGGCATCGCCGCCTGGTGCCGTATTATAAACCTCGTTGAATTGAATCACATTGTTCTTGGCGGCAAATACCCAGAGCGGCACATGGTAACCGCTTGCTCTTACATGCGTGTCATGGACAATGTTGTTCTCGATCAGACCGTTCGTCGTATTCAATACGAAAGCTCCGTCGGCGGCTACGTCATAGATCAAGTTGTTCGTCACTTTCAGATTGGAGGAATACGAGGTTTGGGCACCGTTCAGATAAATGCCCACACTATCCACCGTATAGATTTTACAGTTATTGATCGTCACGTCCGCAACATGATAATCCCAAGTCGTTCCCCAGACGATAATGCCGCCGTTGTGCGCATAGTCTGTGCTGACATCGCCCTTCACGTTGTGAATATCCAGGTTCTCCAATACAAAATGCTGGTAAACCTTCGGATTCGTCCAGGTGCCGCTGCTGCCGTCCAAATGGATCCCTCTCCGCACCCCTTTGGTCGCTGCATCGTTGGTGATCTCCAGATTTCGGATTTCCCATTGCTCCTGATTGTAAAAATAGAGGGTCGACGCCGCGCCGGCACCGGCAATCAACGGCTTGCTGCCTGTGCCGTACTTGTCGATCTTGATCGGACTGCCTGCCGTGCCGGAACCCTGCGGCGACAGTGTGCCGGTCCATACGCCACCGGCCTTGAACAAAATCGAATCGCCCTGCTGGAAGGTGACGCTGTTTACTTTGGCAAGTGTCTGCCAAGCCGCCCCCGTGGATGTACCGGCATTCGCATCGTTCCCGCTAACAGCATCCACATAATACGTGGTACCCGCTGCATAAACAACAGACGGACCCGATAGCGGCATGAAGCAAGCCACCGCCATAGCCAAAACCAGGATCATGCTGAAAAGCCTGCCATTCTTCCATTTCACTTCATTTCCTCCTCACATGGTTTAGTTATCTAAAAAGCAGCTCCTTCATTCCATTAGAGAAACCGCTTTCAAGAACAATCGATTACGGCATCGAAATCCTAGCGTAGTATTTAGAGTTAATTTCAACCCTCGCTTCGTCGGCGAGCTTCGTTAAGTAGGCTGCATATGCTTGATCTACATAGCTTTTACGAACATCGTTCTCGACTTTGTCAAAGCTTGTAGACCCGGATGCTTCCCGCCCTGTTATCTGAATCAAGACGTATTCGCCCCGTACGGCTTCCTCAAAGACACCGCTAATCTCGCCTTCCTGAAGGCCGCCGGCCAGTATGGAGAACAGCATCGGTTGCGTTTTGAAATAGCTTCCGGCTGTATTCGCGTTCAATTCCTCTTCGGTATACCGGATCGAAGAACCAGCGTTATCGGTTTGCTGCTTCTTAACCGCTTCATTCATCGGTGTGCCTTGATCCGCACGCTGCCTGATGGCATCCAGCAGTTTCTTTGCCGCCTGCTTTTGTTGATCTCCGCTGCCGCCTGATTGAGCATCTCTGTATGAGACCGAAATCTTCTGAAACCGGATCTTATCCTCGTCAATAAACTGGCTGCCCTTCAGCTGCTCATCATATCGCTTTAATTCCTCATCGCTCGCTTTCAGTTCACTCTCGGACAGCATCTCCTTCAGATGGATTCGAAGCTTACTTATGTAAACATTCCTGAATGCACTTTCATCCAGCTGAACAGGCCCGTAGATAGGCTGCTTCGCCTTCAACGCTGCTTCTCTTTGCCCGTTCTCCTTTGCCATCTCACGCTGCAGATCCTCGTAAGAGGTTCCCTGGACCAGACCGTGCTGTTCAGCGAGCTCCAGTTCGACCTTAAACTTGACGATTTCGTCTAAGGCTCTCTGTTTAACTGCAGCCTCAGGCGTCTCCCCGTTGTAGCTGGTTTGCCAAAAATGATTTCCGTACTCCGCACCATACAAGCGGTGAAAGCTATCGATGACGGAAGCTCTTTGCCGCTCCAGCTCGCTCCTGAACTCCTTCACGGTGACCGGGCTTCCGTTCACCTCGGCAACGAAAGCCCTATCGGATAACCGGCCCGCCAACGCCAAATAGATGGCCAAGCTAGAAATTGAAATCACGGCTAGAATTGCAGAGATCTTCATTTTACGCTTCAACCTCATCACCCCGATTTCATCATATTACAGCGCTTACATTTGGATAAGAGATAAAGTTTTAAGATCATATGAGAAAATGTTAAGATCCGATAATGTTTCAAAAAGACAATTCTCACGCCCGTTTCCATACGAAAAAGGCCCGCTGACCACCAGCGGACCCTCCCGTTTATTTTTTTGTTTTTTGATACGCTTCGTTGACTTCTTTGGTGATATTCTCGCCGCCCAGACTCATCCATTCCTTTACAAAATTGTCAAACTCGTCGATTGGCTTTTTACCATAGATGATGCTCAAAAATGTGTCGCCTTCCAGCTTCACCAGAATGCCTTGTTTGGATTGCATCGTCGGTGTGCTCGCTCCCATGTAAGCTTGCGGAACGTAGATGCCCGATTTCCAGCCGTCATCAACAATGCGAGCAGCAATAAGTCCGTCTTGGACGCCACCGGCCACCTTTTTCTCGGATGGCGTTACAGGCGTTTCTCCTCGGGCTATTTTGGCTCTAATCTTCATCCCCAAGAAGGGATCTGTCGGTGCCATTAAGAAGTACTTGGAAGGGTCCACTTTTCCACCCGGGATATCTTTGTCTACGGATGACAAGGTTCCGTCCGATTTAATTGTGTAATCGTAGTCCTTGAACCATCCGTTTACGAATTCGCTGTTCTCATCCGGATTAACACCGGCAAATAGCCGGTTCAAGTATAGGAACAAAGCATCCGCATGCTGGAAGTCCTTCTTGATAAGCAAACCGCCATTTAAGTAAGTGGTGTCTTTAGCTACAGCTTTCCCATTAAGGGCTGGGATCGGATAAGGCTTCATGATGGAGCCCGGAATATTTTTCTGCATATCGGTTTGCGGCCAACCTGACATCCAGGAAGGCGCCACCACGATGCCCACACGCCCTTGCGCGATCAATTCACCCAATTTATTCTCGTCTTGAAGACCTGCTTCTTTGGAGATGTAACCTTTGTTATACCAGTCTTTCAGCTTGGCTAAGCCGTCCTTCATCGCCGGAAGCGTCGAGCCGTGCACGAGTTTGCCGTCCTTTTCCAACCATTGATACGGCACCGTGCCATAAGGGCCGAACACCCACGTCGTCTCGCCCAGCCAACTCGCGAACGGATTCGGTGAAGAGCCGCCGGAACCGAAGCTGACACCGAGCGGAATCACGTTATCGCTGCCGCCCGGCTTCTTGTCCAGAAAAGCTTGCATCAAGGTTTCCAGTTCTGCAAAGGTTGTAGGAGCTTTCATCCCAAGTTTATCAAGCCAATCCTGTCTGATCCACATGACCGCATTATCGTTCCCTGCGGTTCTAAAGTTCGGAAGCGCCATCTTCTTCCCGCCGATGGTAACTTGTTGCCAGTTCAGCGGGCTCGAGTTATAGATTTGCTTCACTTTTGGAGAAGCATATTTCTCAAAGTCAGCCGAGATATCTTCGTATTTGCCCGATTGCATCAACTCTTCCATCAACGCCCCATCCATGGTCATGAGCACGTCAGGCAGCGATTCATTAGCCGTCAGCATCAGCCGCAATTTCGTATTAAATTGATCGCCCGGCACCTGCCACAAAAATTTGAGGTCGATCCCCAGTTGATCGTGCGCCCATTTGGTATGGACATTGTTTTCCATGGTCTCCCCGTTTTTGAATTTCATGGTGGAATCCGTTGCTTTGACGGTTGTAATCGTCACCGGCGGATCAAATTTGTAAGTCCCCTGCTGTATCGCTTGGGCTGCGGCTTCCTGTTGACCGTTAGGCGCAGGCGAATTCGCTGCTGTCTTCTTTCCGGCATCGGTGCTTTCGGAACAAGCGGATAGCCCCAGCGAAAGCACGGTGACTGCCGCAAGCGCGATCATCGAAATTTTTTTCCCCATCTTTTTCAACAACCTCCCCTTAAATTGTGCTGATCTGCTCCTTTATCTTATTACAGCGCTTACAGACCGATAAGAGATAAAGTTTTAAGATGGCCTAGAAAAATGTTAAGGTTCATGGGGTCAAGCGGGCCCTGTATTCCTGCGGTGTCACACCATAATACTGCTTGAACAATTTGCTGAAATACGGCGGATTTTGAAAACCCAGTTCACTCGCAAGCTCATAGATCTTGATATCCGTCGTGCCAAGAAGGACCCGCGCTTTGTCCATCCGATAGCGCATAATATAATCGCTGATGTTTTCATTCATTTCCTGTTTGTACAGCGCGGATAAATAAACCGGATGCAGCCCGATATGGTCTGCGATCGTTTGCAGCGAAACATCATGCGCAAGGTGATCTTCGATGAATCGGTGAATTTTGGCAATCAGCTGGTTCTTGCCATCCCTGAACTCTCGCGTACTCCCAGCTTCGATGCTATCCAGCAGCTTGGCCGCCCACTGAGACATCCGATCCGAACGGCTGAATGTACGTAAATCAGCCGTCATGTCCGCTTCCCAGCCGGACAGCTCCAGCAACGTCTTATTTTGAAGGTGCGCCGTATACAAGAACGCATTCATCAAGGTATAGGCCACCTCCATCGTATGCTCTTCCGTATCCAACTGCTTCGCTTGCATCTCTTCCAGCACATGGTTCAGCTTCGACTTCGCATCCTGGAAGCGTCCAGCCTCAAGCAACTGAATAAAGCCTGGCGGACTGTACAGCGCAGACAACGATTTGGACTGAGCGCGCGGCTCCAAGGCTTTGATAATCACACCCTGCTCACTTCGAGGCACTTTCCGGAACTCGTTCAATGCTTTATGGTAGAGCTCCACGACTCCCTCGGGGAATTCCCCATACTCGCTGATCAAAACCGATAGTCCCCCTTTGAGGTAGCCCTTCACTTTCAATTGGAGGTCGAGTGCCGTTTTATCGAGTATTTTCTCTTTTTCCACAGTTGTTTCATTCTCTTTCCACTTGCCTTTAAGCAGGAAAATCATATAGCCGAAGGCGTCCTTACAAGCCCAGGTGTCATAATCCGCATGTAATATTTCACAGGCTATATTGTGGACGGCGAATTCATATAGCAAAGCATCATGGGGTGTCCGCCCGAACCCTTCTTCTAAGCGGATCATCATCACAGCACAATTGGAACCCGTCATAAATGGCAGTCCGTACTCGTATATCTTCTCATTCAACCCGTTAGCCGGCGTATTGACTCCAGTGAGGAGGTCGTTCAATAAATTCGATTTTAACAGCGGCAGATTGACGTGCAAGGTTTGCCTGGCCTGTTCTAACGAACCGATTTCCTCCCACTCCTGTCGGATAACTGTTCTAACCCTGGCGACCTCCGCTAGCAATTCTTCGTCTTTAATCGGTTTGAGCAAATAGTTCACTGTCCCGTACCGAATCGCCTGCTGGGCATATTCGAATTCCCCGTAGCCTGACAAAAGGATGCATTTTGTATGCGGATAGTGCTCTTGAATGTGTTTGCATAGCTGCAGCCCATCCATCCCAGGCATCCGGATATCTGTCACAACAATATCAATGGGCGTGTGTTTCAACAGTTCCGCTGCCTCCAGTCCGGACGCAGCCTGAAATACCTGTTCCACCCCAATGCCAGACCAATCATTGGCAATCATACTTTTCAGAATAACCGGTTCGTCATCTACCAACAAAAGTTGTGTCATAACGGCCTCTCCCCTCCAACGCCATCTTCCTCATCTTTCCAACTGAGCCGCACACACAAGCCTGATAACTGCTTTGAAGGCTCTATGTAAATACCGGCCCCAGGCCCGAATCGTTGTTTAAGCCGTTGATGAACGTTCCACAATCCACAGCCTGTGCGTTCATCCATGGGCTGCTCAAGTCGGCGCATATAGGCCATAATGCTTTCTTCCGTCATGCCCATGCCGCTATCTTCAATCTGCAGGATATGCCACCCCAATGATTCGCGCCATCCGGATATCCGCACGCTTCCACGCCCCGGCTTAGGCTCAATCCCGTGCATCACCGCGTTTTCCACGACGGGCTGCACAATCAGTCTCATGACCGGAGCATTCAGCATGTCCGGGGGCACATCAATCTGGTAATCGAGCCTCTCGAGCCGCAGCGCGTAAATTTGCAAATAATGCCTTACCAGATCGATTTCCTCTTGCAGCAGCGGCATCTGATTCTCCACCCGAGTCGTGTACCGGTAATAACCGCCAAGATGGTAAGCCATCTCTTTGATCGTATCCGTTAAGCCTGCTTTCGCGCAGCCGGCAATGAAGGATAAGCAGTTATACAGGAAATGCGGATTGATCTGCGACTGCAGCTGTTTTAGGGTCGCCAGGCGAGAGCGGTTCTGTTCCTCGTAGACGTTTTGGATCAAATGCTGGATCTCCCGTCCCATATCGTTAAACCGCTGCATCATATAATCAAATTCATTATGAAACCGCTTGTTGATCCGGAACGCATAGTCTCCCATCTCAAAATGCTTCAAGCCCTTCATGATAAGCGAAATCGGCTTTTGGACATGCAAATATAACAAATAGGACGCCACGAAACCAAGAACGACAAGTACCAACATGCTCGCATAGAATAAGTTTCTGCTTTGGACTATGGGTGCGTGGAACACACTCAGTGGAACATAGTCGATTAACCAGGCGTCCAGCGCCGGAAGGTAAGCATAGCTCAAATAGGTCTGCTCGCCTTTAAACGCCAAGGAACGGTGCCCAATGTCGCTTAATTCGCTTTGCAGCAGCGTCGCGCCAAGACCGGCAACAGCTGAATCCGCTGTCTCGGAGTTCGAGAACACATGACCCGATCGCGTCAGTAGGAAACAGCCGCCCGGACTTTCCAACTTGTAGTGCTGCAGCATTTTACGGATGTTATCCAGACCGAACCTCACCTCGTAAACCGCGTTGACCGGCGTTGAATTCGCTTTCGAGAAATACGGATCCCAAATCAGCAGTTGATAAAAAGGAGCTTCATTGCCGCTTCCCGGCTGAAATTGCCACTTGCCATTGGCGGCTTTGTCGAGATCGCCTCCATTATAGCCCTCACTCAGATTCGTCGATATGCGGGTCTGCAGATCCGGCAAATAAACGGATATCGTATTCGTCCAGTTGCTGGAAAAGCTTTGTAAATACAGCTTCTCTTTCAGCTGCATTTGCAGATCGATCATCCTGTAATAATCCTTAGTCAGCATGCTGACCTGCAGGTTTAATACGGATGAGTCCCGCGTCAGCACACTGGAAGACATGGCAAGACGTTCGGCGCCAAGTTCGATCTGACTTTTTAGAAACAGCAGCTGGCTTTCGTTGTAATTCGATATTTGCTTATCAATCACGTGAAAGCTCGTTTGGCTAAAATACGTGTACAGAAGCACAATGGGAAGCAAAAGAATAAGGATAACCCCCGTTATCTTCACAAAAATCGGCCTGTTCCCTTGCATGGGCTTGCCCCCTCTGAGCCTTAAAATATTGATAGTCACCTTGAATATGTATTCTACAAAAAAAAACGCTTCCATCTTACAATGAAGTACATTAGACGTCAACGTGGGGCCCCAAAAGAGCAGGAGGAATCTGAATGAAGAATATCGCAATACGACCATCTACGACAAGCCCGGCAACGAAAACAAGCACCAAAAAATTTCGTCCTTTTCACAAAACATGGCGGCTTCACTTGATGCTGCTGCCCGCTGTCCTGGCCGCGCTCGTTTTTAAGTACGCTCCCATGCCAGGCATCATCATGGCTTTCGAGAATTTTAAGCCTTGGCTCGGCATTACCGGGTCTGATTGGGTAGGCTTGGATAATTTCCGAATGATCTTTACGATGCACGGGTCGGTGCAAGTGATTTTAAATACCTTGCTCATTTCTGTGCTGAAAATTGTATTCGGTCTGCTTGTGCCGGTTGCCTTCGCTTTGCTTCTCAATGAATTCCGAAACATGGCATTGAAACGAACGGTACAAACGTTTGTATACTTGCCCCATTTCATGTCCTGGGTGATCTTGTCCGGCATTTTGCTCGATGTGCTCTCGCTGGATGGCATTGTCAATCGGCTGCTAACCTTCTTGCATATAGAGCCTATAATGTTTCTGGGCGACGGCAGTTGGTTCCGGGTTACGGTCATCGTGAGTGATTTGTGGAAAGAGTTTGGCTTCTCCGCCATCGTCTTCCTGGCCGCGCTGTCGGGCATTAACCCGGATCTGTATGAAGCTGCGGAAATCGACGGCGCCGGCCGCTGGCAGCAAACGCTCCATATCACGCTGCCTTCGCTGCTGCCTATGATGTCTGTTGTATTCACCTTGTCGCTTGGCAGCATGCTCAGTGCGAACTTCGATCAAATCTACAACTTGATTAATCCGCTCGTCCTGCAGCAGGGGGATATTATCGACACATTCGTCTTCCGCAATTTTCAGGCGGGACAATACAGTCTGGCGGCGGCGGTAGGTCTGTTCAAATCGGCCGTCGGTTTCATTCTGATCGGATGCGGCTATTACGGCGCCTACAAGTGGACGAATTACCGTGTTTTTTAAATTGAGTATTCGCGGAGGTAACCCTGATGTATTACAAAAATCCGTCCTATAAGGTCTTTTACGCAATAAACGTGACCGTTCTTCTTCTCATTTCCATCCTCTGTATTTTGCCGATGGTGCATATTTTCGCCGTTTCCCTCAGCGGGAAATCGGCGGCCGAGGGGAATCTCGTCACCTTCTTCCCGATCGATTTTAATCTGGAAAGCTATGTGAAGACGTTTGCGAACGATAATTTTATCAATGCGCTGCGGATTTCCGTATTGCGAAGTGTTGTCGGCACCGTGCTCGCTATGATTGTAACCGTGCTGGCCGCCTTCCCTTTGTCTCGAAGCAGCATCGACTTCAAACCGCGCACATTCTACGTCTGGTTTTTCCTCATCATTATGATTTTCGACGCAGGACTCATTCCTCACTATTTGCTGATTCAGAAAATCGGATTGGTCGGCTCTTTCTGGGTCTACATTTTGCCGCATCTGCTGAATGTATGGAATATCATTCTCATGATGAATTTTTTCCGAGCGCTGCCGAAGGAACTCGACGAGGCCGCTATTATGGACGGAGCTTCAGCTTTCAAAATCTTAACCTCCGTCTATCTTCCGATTTCCATGCCGGCGATCGCAACGCTATCCTTATTTTCACTCGTCGGCCAGTGGAACAATTGGTTCGATGGGATCCTGTACATGCGATCTCCGGAACAATGGCCGCTCGCTACACTGCTGCAGACAATTATCGTTGCACAGGATTTGAGCAAGACCGGCATTGATTTCGAGGACCTGGAACTGCTATCCAACCGCGGGGTGAAGGCGGCTCAAATCTTCATTGCCATGCTCCCCATTCTCGCCGTGTACCCGCTCTTGCAGCGTTACTTTGTCAAAGGCATCGTGCTCGGCGCTGTTAAAGAGTAAGCGCATAGATCAGGCTGACGTCGATAGGCATCGATGTCAGCCTTCTTTTAACAGATTTCAATCCACTCGATTCGTACGGGATTCTGGATAAAAAGGTAAAATGTCATCTTTATTTTATTACAGCGCTTACACGACTGATAAGAGAAAAGATTTTAAGATGATCTATGAATTTGTTAAGGTTCCCGTTGCGCGTACAAAAAAACGCTTATCTACGTATCATCCCTCGTGAAGGATAATGTAGATAAGCGTTGTGGGTTATGCATGTAACTCATGTGTACATGAAAGCATGGAGTATTAGGCTCTTGCCAATAATGACCCGTGGCCTGCAAAGGGATAATCAATGGTTATGCGCCCTGTCTGACAGTCGCCTATGCCGCTGTACAGATCGGCTTTTCCATCCGGACGCATGACAATGCCCGAGGCAAAGACACAATCTGTCAAGTAAGGCTTTTTGGCCGGCCCAGGCGGGTAGCAGGAACGGCTGCCGATGAGATGAAGATTCGCGGACTCGCGAGTGACCGGATCGAACACAAAAGCCATGTTCAGGTATACCCTTTGAGTTCCTCCGCATTCATCCTGATCCAGATAACAGATATGGCCAATAATACCGATCTTGCCGCTATCCAGCAAATACGCCTGATTGACGCCTCCCCATTCGCCTTCCCCGAAAATACCGTAAATATAGGGGGCAATGGCAATCACATCGGCGGTCAGCTCATCCAAACTGTCGATGGTGGTGAAGCCGATCATGGAGTCGCTGCCATACTTGACTCTCAAATCGCTGCTGCGTGGACGAGAAAAAACGCCAATCTTGCCATCCGCCAGGGGAACAAGACGAATATCCTTCATTTTGTCCGGCCCAGTCGTGAAATAGTACAAATCATGGAGGTCTGTTCCTCGGAAAAAGTAGCCGAAAAACGTGCTGTATGATCCGCGATCGTATTGCACATGTGTCCCACCCAGCACCAACTCATCGCCAATCTCCGTGATATAAGGATCCTCCAGCGTATAAATCATACTATTTTCCACGACTGTCCATTCATCCTGTCCCGTCTCCTCGAACAGCCGAACCCAAGAGCGAGCCCACTCCTCCCGGCGTTCCAACCGCCCGAACAAATAGCGTTTCCCGTTTCTAGTAAACGGAATGGATACATTGTACACATCAAAGCCATCTGCACCATGAAATCGCAGTATAACACTTTCGTAGATACGTTTTTGAACTTCAAAATTCGCTCTGCGCTGTTTCAAGGTCAACCGTACCCACCTCACATTCATCTGAATATTATTCCTCTTGTTCGTCGGTCAGACCCCTATATCGTTTGCTATTTCCCCAACTTGTTCATAAACTCGATATATTCCTTCTCCGCATCTGCTGTGGCAGGGTACCATTTCTTATCCAGGAAGCTTTTCAATTGCTCCACGGTAATTTCACCTGTGATGTACTTCTGCTCTTGCTCATCCTTCTCCTTGATCAGATCGGGAATTGTGTTGCCGAGGTTCAACAACTTGGGCGAACGGACAGCGGGTACATTCACTGTCGTCATCTTCTTTTGAGCAGTAGCCCACTGCTCCTTGAACTTGGCCAGCTTCTCGGGCGAATCGGCATTCTCGATAATTGCCCCCTCCCCGTTGATCGCGTTGGCCAATGTCATGTATGTGCTGGTTAGTGAATTCACCTTGGTGGTTTGCTCCGTACTGCGGACAAGAGCTTTGCTTGCGGGATCATAGCTGTCGTAAGTCAGATCCTTCAAGCCGATTTGAAACAACGCATTGGCTTCCGGCGTATTTCCCCAGTCCAGGAAACGCAGCACTTCATCCGCATACTTGCTATTCTTGCTAATCATCCAGCCCCCCCAGGTGGCAACGGTCACTAAGCTCCTCGCTTCCCCCTTGCTGTTTTTCAGCGGAGCCTGGAACGTAAACTTCTTATCCGCATCCTTGTCTCGGCCTAGATCGGCCATGACCCCATATTGATGAGAGGGGATGATTCCCACCTTGCTCTGATTTAACTTCTCCAAATCCACATAAGACTTATTAATAATAAATTCAGGATCCATAATCTTCTCACTATACAACTGCTTCAAGTAGGTCAGATAAGGGATATACCCGGACATCTTCTCCTTGATCTTGTAGTTTCCATCCGTATCCTTCACACCATTTGTCAGGGGTAGATCGAAGGCGTTGGCAATGAAGTTAGAGGGCGCCCACACACCGACCTGGCTTATCCCGTACGTATCCGCCTTGCCATTGCCATCCGGATCGTTCTTAGTGAACGCCCGCAGCACGTTGGTCAACTCATCCAGGGTTTCCGGAGCCTTCAGCCCCAGCTTATCCAACCACACCTGATTGACCATATAGCCCCAGTGGTTGACAATATTGGTTTTGGGAATCATATAGATCTTGCCGTCATTCACAGACTTGACGCTATCCCACATTTCCTTCGTAATATTCTTCATCAAATTGGGATACTTGGAAATCTTGTCATCTAAAGGAAGCAGCAAGCCGTTCTGCGCCCAGGTTTCCATGCTGGCGTCGGCGCCGCCCCAGTTGTAGATCAGGTCCGGCAGCTCACCCGATGCCATCATGACCTTCAGCTTATCCGTGTAATTGTTAATCGGAGGCGCTTCGATGGACAGCTTCACATTGGCCAGCTTCTCCGCTTGGGCGACTACCGGGTTATTCTCCAGGATAATCCCGGCGTTCACCCGGTTGAACATCTTGATGGTGACCGGAGCTTTGGCTGCCGGACTTGATCCAGCGGAAGCAGCCGGATTGGTTGCACCTTCACTTTTTTTGTCATCGCTTCCACATCCGGACGTAATAACAGTCAAAACCAAGGCGGACGCCAGTACACTTGCTGAAAGCTTGTTTGATCTAGTCAACGTAAATCTCCCCTTTATCCTGATTATCTATTACAACCGCTGCCTGCGCAGTTATAACCAAGTCAACGCTGAGCCACTCATCCTTTGATGGATCCACCCAGCAAACCTTTCATGAAGAACCTTTGCAAGAACGGGTAAACCAAAATAATAGGCAGTGTAGCAAATACAATTATCGCCATCTTAAGAGTAAATTCGGTTACACTGCCGCTATCCATCATATCCCGGGCTAACCCTCCGTCCTCGACCACCAAGTCCCGCAGAATGAGCATCAACGGCCATAAGCTGCGTTTGGAGGTATAGATAATTGCGGAGAAGAACGTGTTCCACTGACCGACTGCATGGAAAATAACGAATGTGGCAATGGCCGGTTTGGACAGCGGGATAATGATCCGGAACAGCACCTTAATCTCGTTGGCGCCGTCGATATAGGCGGATTCCTCTAGGCTGGCAGGAATGGAACTGATGAAATTTTTCATCAGAATTAAGTTATACGCCCCCAATGCCCCAGGCAAAATCAAGCTCCAGAGTGTATTGTATAAGCCCAGCGTTTTTATCAGATAGAAGTTAGGGATGAGGCCGCCGTTAAAGAACATGGTGAACACGATGAATGCCAGAATGACATTCCGACCCTTCAAGTCCGGCTTGGACAACGGGTACGCGGAAATAACCAACAAGAAGATGTTCAGCGCCACACCGGCAAGTGTAATGAACACTGTGACCTTATAACCGCTCCACATCAGCGGCATCTGCAGAATTTGCTTGTAAGCGCCAAACTCCAAGTGGCTCGGGATCAGCCGCAAAGGATGCTCAAGGTATTCGGAATAAGGCGTTACCGATAAGGCAACCACATAGAGGAAGGGAAACAGGCAGGCCAAGGAAAACAGCGTCACAAATGTATAATTAATCACACTGAACACGCGATCACCTATACCATTGTTTACCATATGCCATCCTCCTTCATCAGTTTGGCCAGGCGGTCGCCCAAGATCAGGAAGATCATGCCAATAACAGAAGTGAACAGCCCCACTGTCGTTCCGAAGGAGAAGCGGCTGCCTAGCAACCCGACCCGGTACGAATACGTCTCGAACACTTCGGATACGCTCAAATTCATCGGATTTTGCAAGACGAATATTTGCTCGAAGCCGTTGCCCATGATATGTCCCAAGCGGAGAATGAACAGCACCATAATGGTGGATTTGATGCCGGGAAGCGTCACATACCAGATACGTTGCAGCCGGCTGGCGCCGTCTATACTAGCGGCTTCGTACAATTCAGCGTTAATGCCGGTAATAGCGGCAAGGAAAATGATGCTGCCCCAACCGGCTTCCTTCCAGATACTGCTCAACACCACAATAGGGCGGAAATAATCCGGATTAGCCAAGAAGAAGACCGGTTCGATGCCCAATTGCTTTAGGAAAATATTTACAATCCCCCAACTCGGGGACAGGAAGTTCACCAGAATGCCGCCAATGACTACCCAGGAAATAAAGTGAGGTAAATAGATGATGGTTTGGGTCAGACGCTGATACATCACCTGGCGAATTTCGTTGAGAAAAAGCGCCAGCAAGATCGGAAAAGGAAAGGTGAATACAAGCCGCAGCAGCCCCAGATAGAACGAGTTCCAGAACACCTGGTAGAAATCACTCAATCCGAACATGTACCTGAAGTGCTCCAAACCAACCCAAGGACTGTGGATAATCCCTTTGGCAAAGTTGAAGTCCTTGAACGCAATAATAATTCCATACATGGGAATATAATTAAAGATAAAAAAGTACACAATACATGGAATAAGAAGGATATAAAGGTATTTCTTCCTATCCAGATAACGCAAAGCATTTTTGGTCCTTGCCGATTTCACAATCACTTTGCTCCCCCCTCTGATTTTCAGTATACCGTCAGAGGAATGGACAAACATTCAGAAATCATCGGAAAACAGATACGATTCTTCGATTATCGTTTCATTTTCCCCGGGTGGCGCGCTGCTCCCTGAATAGCTGGTAGATATCCTTCGTCATAATCGCCTGATCCCTGTCATGGGCATAGAAATTTCGGTACCATTCATCCACTTTCTTCCCGCCGGCCTGCTCCCACAGCGCTTCCGCCTCCTTGCGGGCTTCCTCGGGAGAATAGTTCGGAGTCAGAATCGCCTTAAGCCAGAGGTCCCCGTCTGTGCCGACAACGCCTGTTAGTTGGTTTACAATCCCCTGCAAGTCCTGGGGCAGTCTGGGCATTTGCTCCGCATGGGTAGGGCCCGCTGTCTCCAGAGCGAAGTTCACATAGGAGGAATTCAGCTCGAACATCTTCTGAACCTCCCGCTGCAGAGGTTCCTTCTCGTCCAGTTTTTCTGTACCGAAATAACAGCGGCCGGCAAGGGTGGGAGAGGTCAGCATGCCAAAATCCCCGACTCCGTAATTAAACTCCGTGCGCCACTTCTCCATGCCTATCAGTTTAGGGCAGCCGTTAGGCGCCACCGTGTGATGAATACCGGCAAAACCGAAATACATCGTCTTCATAAATTGCTCCGAAACGGCGAAATCGACGTACTGCATCACTGCCTTCGGATTGCGGGTCGCGGCATTGACGACGCCGGTCATCTGCACAGGGTTAACGAATACGGGATTGAACTGCCCTACCGGCGTAACCGGATAAGGAATAACCGTCAGCCGGGCATCGGGGACATTCCTTTTTAGGCGCACATAGAAGTCGTTATAGAAGGCGGTCGGAACATTGAATTGATCCAAATAGATTCCGATCCGCCCACGCAAAAAGTCTTGTCTGGCACGATATCCATTCTTGTCGTTCCAGAATTCCCGATCCGCCAGCCCTTCATCATATACCCGCTTCTTGAAAGCGGTAACCGCTTCAATATTGTCCCAGCCATGCACCAATTCCCCGTCGCGAACCACGTAATCCGGATAAATTAATCCGAACATCTCGTCGATCACAACGCCGGGAGTACCTGCCAAGGCGATGCCATACGTGTCCCGCTTGCCGTTGCCGTCCGGATCCTGTTCAGTGAATGCTTTGGCAACTTGGAACAGCTCCTCCGTTGTCTGCGGAATATCCAATTGCAGCCGCTCCAGCCAGTCCGTACGAATGAACGCTGCCCGCATAGGCACCGTCTCGTTGATCCGCCCAAACTGGTACAGCCGTCCATCCTCACCCGTGCCCGCTTTGCGCAGAATCGGATAACGCTGCAATCTTTCCTTATAAGTAGTGCTGTACTGTTCGATCATATCGTCAACTGGCCGCAACAGCCCTTGGTCGATGAGCGTATTCTTGATTTGCGGCGCATATTCCATTATCAGATCAGGAGCTTCTCCTGCAGCGAACAATCCATTCAGCTTCTGCTCGGATTGTGTCCGCAGCACGGGAACGAACTCTACATCTACAGGGCCAGCTTCATTGATCCAGCGAGTGATCTTGTTGTTAACAATAGAGCCTTCGCTGGACGGCACATTCACCCGGTCGTAGACGGAAACCTTGATCCGCGGCTTTGGCTTTGCAGTTGATGAATCGCCGCCGCTTGTTGCGCAGGCAGTCGTTCCTAACGCCAGCAGCATAAGCCCGGGTAACAGCAGCAGCCTGCAACGACGCCGCTTCTCCTTCTGTCTGTTCAATTTGTTCCCCTCCCAGCTTATTCCATGGATGCCGCCTGTCTATGACTGATGCTGCTTTCGGTATTCCTTGGGGGTCAATCCGCAGTGTTGCTTGAACAGTTTGGCAAAATAATTAGGCAGATCATACCCTACAATGCTCGCCACCTCTGTCACGTTCAAGCTCGTACCGGCCAGAAGCTGCTTCGCCTTTTCCATCCGCATTTCGATCAGAAGGGTAACAAAGCTTCGACCTGTTTCCTTCTTTAACAAATGACTAAAATAAGCAGGGCTCAGATGGGCCTGGCCAGCCACATCCGCCAGCGCTAGTTGCTTGCTCGCATAGTGCTCCTCCATGTAACGGATAGCGGCAGCCACAGAACTCCCGCCGTATTTGTTCTGCCACTCTGCCAGTTCCTCCAGTAAATGTTCTATCGCCTCCGCCAGCCACGCCCGCAGCTCTTTCAAGCTGCCGCATTTGTGAAGCCGCTCTATCCGGGCTGTCAACAGCCCGGCGTCAGATTCTGACTCCAAATGTTTTCGGGCCGTTTGCTGCAAGGCAAAAACCAGTGACAGCGCCTCCAGCTTCCGTACCACTGGGCTAGAGGCGCACACGGCTTCGGTTAACTGCTCCAGGCATTCCTTCAATCCCTTCAGGTTCCCTTCCCGAATCAGTTCGGCCAACTGTTCAGCGATCATCTGCTGCTTCATCCTGCTCGAGCCTCCGTCAGGAAGGGATTGCTCGACCTCCTCCCGGGAAAACGACGATGCGGGAATCCCGCCGAACGCTGCTCCGCTCCGCCAAACGCCAAGCCGTTCCTCGTACAGATCCGGAAGCTGTTCGAGAGCGGTCACGGCAACCGCCTCCTGCAGCTCCGTTCGCAGGCCAAGGAAGCTCCACAGGCTCCCCGCAATGGCGCTCTGCAGTTGCCGCTCTTGCTCCGCTGCCAAATCCTTGACAAACAGGGCAAAACAACCTGTCTCCACGATCAGCAAGCAGCCCGCATCTCCTTGAACCTCCCTCGTCATCTCGCCGACAATATTCAGCACAGCAAATTGCAAGAGCGGAATATCCTTCTTCACATATTGCTTGTGGGCAGGAGAATAGTCGGCGATATAGAGCAGGATCAATTTCGTGCCGTATATCCGGCGCTGCAGGACTGCCGCAATGTCCGGGCGGCAGGGCAGCCGCAGAAACTGCTCCCGCAGCGCATTGTCCAACCGCTGGGCTTCTTCCCACTGCTCCATGCCCCGCTGCTGCCGCTTGACGGCTGCCGCCGCTTCCGCTTTATCCAGCACAAGGCAAATGTCCTGTTTGCTGCAGGGCTTCACCAGAATATCCAGTGCACCGCAACGCAAAGCAGATTGGGCATACTGGAAATCCTGGTAGCCGGTAATCACAATGACCTCGATGTCGGGATGGGCAGCCTTCACCCGTTGCAGCAGCTCCAGACCGTCCATCAAGGGCATCCGAATATCCGTAATGACCAGATCCGGACACAATTGTTCCACGAGCTGCTCCGCTTCCTCGCCGTTCTCCGCCTCCCCGCATACTTCCCAGACCGTATTCAAACCAGCGATCATCTTTGCCAGACCCTTGCGGAACATAGGCTCATCCTCCACCAGTAAAATCCGCATCCTCCGGTTCATCTGTTTTCTCCTCCTCCACGATAAATGGCAGCTTAAGGCTTACCCGCGTTCCCTCCCGAAGAGGATGAATCTCAAGACCATAAGCGTCTCCATAGACCAGATCAATTCGTCTGATCACATTGTTTATGCCGATACTCTCTCGTTCCTCAGGTCTCCTGCCCGCCGCAGTAAGCCGCTTTCTCAGCAGCACATGCAGATTCTCCGTCGGCATGCCGCAGCCGTTATCTTCAATATCTATCCGCAGCCTATCCTCTCCTTGCCTGAAGGCGCGGATGGAAAGCCGCTTTTCCCCGGACATGTCCCGGAACGCGTGAACGAACACATTCTCCACCAACGGCTGCAGCAAAAGCCGCTGCATCCTCCCCTGCTCCAGCCCCTCCTCCATGGTGATACTGACATGGAGATTGCTTCCGTAGCGGGCCTCCTGGATATTAATGTAATTGCGGATCTGGGCCAGTTCCTCCTGCAAAGTGCTGGGGGTGGAAACAGGCTCCAACGAATACTTCAGCAAATTCGACAAGCTGGTGACAAGAGAGGCCGTTTCCTCATCATCGTACAGCAGCATGATTTTCCAATAAATAGTATTCAACGTATTATGTAAAAAGTGGGGATTGAGCTGCGCCTGCAGCGCTTTCAACTCCGCTTCCTTCTCGCTGAGCTTGCTGACATACGCCTCCTGTATCAATGTATCGATATGAGACATCATGCGATTGAAGCTGTCCGTCAGAAAGCCGAACTCGTCAGCGGACGCCTTGGGAATGGCCACCCGAAAGTTGCCATCCCGAACCCGGTGCATAGCCTTCACCAAAACCAGCAAAGGCTTGAGCATTTTTCCGCTTAAAAAGGAAATACTCGCTGTCATCAATAGGATGCTGATGAAACCTGAGACCAGTGCCAGCTTGTACACATTACGTCCCTTCTCCTTGATCCCGGACAAAGAGACGCTGCTTAACAGCTTGAAACCCCGGGGTTCATACACGCTGGTAACAGTCAAGTAATCCGCTGTGCTGTTGCTTTGAATGAAGGTTCCCGTTCCTTCCTCCAGCTCGGGCATAAGGCCGGTGGGTTGCCTAGGCTCCAGGCTGTACAACAGACGGTTGTATTGGTCATACAGATGCAATCCCGTAGCCCGAGCCGTCATTAGCGGATTGAGGGATTCCTCGAATAGCGTTTCATCGATAATCAAAATAATCGTACCGTACTGCCTGTACTGTTTGGTAGACATCAATTTCCGGGCTGCAACCAGATAGCTCTTTTCTCCCGATGGTTCCAGCTCATCCGGGAGCTTCAGCCTCTGCCAGACAATCTCTGCGGAGGAACCCGGTATTCCTTTTTCCACCTGATTGTAGAATTCCGGGAACTGAGGCGGAACCAGCATATTCGAGTGGCTATAGAACAAATTGTTGCCGCGCACATCTGTGATGTACACAGCTCGGATATAGGGAGTCTCGCTTTTAATGGGCAAGAGCACCTTGGCCAACTCCCGTTCCAATTGATAATTGCGGTATGCCGCGCTTTCATGCTCCCCGGCTTCTGCCTGCATGTCAAGAACAAGTTGCTCCACATAAGGGTGAAAAAATATGAAATCCGTTATCCGATAGATGTCCTGAATTTTGTACCCAATCTGCTCCATCGTCTGCTCGCTGGTCTTCAGGTATTGGTTGCTGATCTCGTCTTCAAATAATTGAAGATTGATCCGGTAAGAGATATACCCGATTACAACGGAGCAGACCGTAATAATAACGGATAAGCTGATGATGAGCTTTACCTTGAATTTTTGGCGGATATATCGAATAAGGGAACGCCATTTCGTCATCTGGAATACCTCCGAATCACAAGAAGGCGAGAAGCTACTCAAGCGCTTCCGCCACATAGGGACTTGCCGATATATGTATTGTAGCACCGCCTGACGCGAGCCAAACAGCAAAAATCCAAGGATAAACGGATAAAATCTTACGATTAGCAACGAAGCAAGAATGTTCCGTTTTTTCCTCCTTGGAAGATAATTATAAAGTGAGAAAATCGTTCAATATAGATGATAATATTGTTATTTCTAGTAGAATTTTAATGAGTTTATCGAATCCCATCCGATCGTTCTTCTCGACTATCCTTGCCAGACGACAAAAAACGCTTATCCATACAAATCCATTCAGCGGATTTAATAGTAGATAAGCGTTGTAGCCTACACACGTTATGAAGTTTTTACTGCCATGCCCCTAATTCTGCATCACAAAATCCTTATCAACCTTCACATTCTCGTCATCAAACACGCGCAGAATCTCATACTTCGTATTCCGCTGCGCCGGGATTTTGCCCGCTTGGCGGATGATGTCCAGTGTCGAGCCGATGTTGACCTTGTGCGTGGTGCCCGCCGCGGAGACAACGTTCTCTTCGATCATCGTCGAGCCGAAGTCGTTGCAGCCGTAGCTGAGTGTCAGCTTGCCGATCTCAGGGCCCATCGTCACCCAGGAGGACTGGAAGTTCGGCACGTTGTCGAGCATGATGCGCGAGATGGCCAGCGTCTTGAGGTACTCTTCCGGCTTCACTTTCTCGGCCTTCATGTTGGTATTGTCCGGCTGGAACGTCCACGGGATGAACGCCAGGAAGCCCGGCGTGTTTAGCTTCTGCAGCAGTACATCGTCCTGCGCGTCGCGGATGCGCAGCATGTGGAGCGCGCGCTCTTCGAGCGACTCGCCGAAGCCGATAACCATCGTGCCTGTCGTATGCATGCCGAGCTTGTGCGCGGTTTGCATGACGTTCATCCAGTCGCGCCACGAGCCTTTGAGACGGCTGATCTTGCGGCGTGTCCGATCGTCAAGAATTTCTGCGCCGCCGCCAGGCAGCGAGTCAAGGCCCGCTTCATGCAGTTGGCGAACAACTTCTTCGAGAGAAAGTCCGTCGGAGACGTCTTTCATTTTCATGATCTCTGCAGGAGAGAAGGAGTGCATCGTAATGTTAAAACGCTTCTTAATCTCACGCAGAATGTTCGTATAATAGCTGAAAGGCAGGTTCGGATTCGTACCGCCTTGCATCAGAATCTCGGTGCCGTCTACATCCAACGTTTCTTGAATTTTCTGGAAAATCGTTTCATCCGGCAGCACGTATCCTTCTTCGGAACCCGGCGCACGGTAAAACGCGCAGAACCGGCAGTACACGTCACAAATGTTCGTGTAGTTGATATTCCGCCCGATAACAAAGGTCGTGATCGGATCGGGGTGCCACTTTTTCATAATCTGGTTGGCGGTGTCGCCAATTTTCTCTATTTGATCGGACTCAAAGAGGGTAATACATTCTTCCACATCAATACGTCCGCCTGCTTGTGCCTTCGTTAAAATACGATCAATCGGTTTCACAGCAGCTCAACTCCTTCGCTTTCTCTATTTCGCTCATATCTATTCATTGTACCATAGAAACGCTCAAGGTTAAACGGCTTGGCTGATCTGTGGGTCGCCGGGGAGGTTGACCACCTTATCGGCGATCACGCCGGCGATAGAAATGCTTCCCAAACGTAAAAAAGCAGCTCATCGCTGCTTTTCTCCATGAACGGCCAACCTATCCGCGCAAAGCCTGCTCCAGATCCTCAATAATATCCTCGATGTCCTCGAGTCCGACCGAGTACCGCACCAAACCGTCAGTAATGCCGCGCTGCAGCCTTACTTCCCGCGGCATCGACGCGTGCGACATCATTGCCGGATAGGACAAAATGCTCTCGACCGCGCCAAGGCTCACCGCGACAAGCGGAATGCGCACGCGGCTCATGAGCTGCTTCGCGCGCTCGCCGGAGCCAACGTCAAAGGAGACGACCGCGCCGTAGCCGGTGGACTGCTTCTCGTGAATCTCGCGACCCGGGTGGTTCGGAAGGCCCGGGTAAAACACAGCTTCGACGTCCGCCTGCTCGGACAGCCACCCGGCCAGACGGCGGGCACTCGTCTCCGAGCCCTCCATCCGCGCTTTCAGTGTCTTCATGCCGCGCATCAGCAGCCAGGAATCCTGAATGCCCAGGACGTTGCCCATGCCATTCTGGATCTGTTTCATGCGACGGCCGAGACTATCGCTCGCCACAACAGCCAGACCGGCCAACACGTCGCTGTGGCCGCCAAGGAACTTCGTCGCGCTGTGCAATACAATGTCGACGCCAAGCTCAATGGGACGCTGGTGATACGGCGTCATGAACGTATTGTCGAGCATCGTCAGCACGTCATGCTCTTGGGCAATCGCCACAATCGCGGCGATGTCCGTGATTTTCAAGGTCGGGTTCGACGGCGTTTCCAGGAAAATCGCCTTCGTGTTCGGACGCAGCGCAGCGCGCACTTGCGCCAGATCCGTCATGTCGACGAACGTGGACTCCACGCCCATCCGGTTCATGATTGTCGTCAGCAAACGGTATGTGCCGCCGTATACGTCCTCCGTGCAGACGACATGGTCGCCCTGCGACAGCAGCATCAGCGCCGACGAAATCGCAGCCATGCCGGATGCGAACGCGAAGCCTCGCGTGCCGCCTTCGAGCAGTGCGATGTAATCCTCCAGCGCCTGACGCGTCGGATTGCCGGAACGCGTGTAGTCGTAAGGCTGGTGCGCATCGACGTCCTCTTGGTGAAACGTCGACGCCTGGTAGATCGGCACAGAAGACGCGCCGGTCGCTTTATCGATTTCAGCGCCGAAATGGATTAATTTCGTCGCGAATTTTGTATCTTCTCCGTGATGGCTCATGCTTGTGAAGCTCCTTCCAGTTCAGCTTGTGCGGCTTCCAAGGCGCGGGACAGATCGGCAATGAGATCGTCCGCATGCTCGATACCGACGGAGAAACGAAGAAGGCGGTCGTCAACGCCGACCTTTTCGCGAATTTCAAGCGGAATGTCCGCATGCGTCTGCACAGCCGGATAGGTCATTAACGACTCCACACCACCCAAGCTCTCAGCGAAAGCGATCAATTGAATGTGGCGAAGAATGGGTTCGACCAATCGAGCATCCTTCACTTTGAAGGAGAAAATCCCCGTGTTGCCGCTGGATTGTTTGTTTTGAACTTCGTAGCCCGGGTGTGTTTCGAGCGCCGGGTAGAACACTTCGTCGATCAGCGGATGCGTCAGCAGGAACTTCGCAATCGCAGTAGCATTGTATTCGTGGCGCTCCATGCGCAGCGCGAGCGTTTTCATCCCTCTCATGAGCAGCCAGCTGTCCTGCGGCCCGAGTACGGCACCGATGGAGTTGTGCAGAATCGCCATTTGCTCGGAAAGCTCTTTGCCCTTGGTCACGATCAGCCCGGCCAGCACGTCATTATGACCGCCGAGATATTTCGTCGCGCTGTGGATAACAATGTCTGCGCCAAGCTCAATCGGACGCTGGAGATACGGTGTCAGCAGCGTATTGTCGACGATGGAGACGATGCCTTTTTTACGGGCCCATGTACAGACAAGCTCCAGATCCGTAATCATCATCAGCGGGTTCGTCGGCGTTTCAATCACAAGCCCCTTGGTATTAGGCTGATAAGCGCCCTCCAAAGCGTCCAGATCGTTCGTATCGACATATGTCGCCGTCACGCCAAAGCGGGCCATGATGCGTTCCAGCAAGCGGTACGTACCGCCGTAGAGATCCAAGGAAACGATGAGGTGATCCCCCTGACTGAAATAAGCGAAAATCGTTTGCAGCGCAGCCATGCCTGACGAGCAGGCAAAGCCGGCATCGCCGGACTCCAGCTGCGCAATGGCGTCTTCAAGCACTTTACGCGTCGGGCTTTTCGTGCGGGCATAGTCAAATCCAGTGCTTTGACCAAGCTTCGGGTGACGGAACGCTGTCGCTTGATAGACGGGGAAGCTGACCGCTCCTGTCACAGGTTCTTGGATAGAGCCAATTTGGGCGAGACGACTTTCGATTTTCAACGGGAATTCCTCCTAAAGTTTATGTTCGATGAGTTCCTCTTTACAGCTGCGCGCTTGCCAAACTTTCATTCATACTCGCAGTTAATTCATAAGGTGTTTCCTGATACACATAGTAGTTCAGCCAATTGGAGAACAGCAAGTTCGCATGTGCTCGCCATGTATTATAAGGCATTCTGCTCGGATCGTTATTCGGATAATAGTTTCTCGGAATCGCAATCGGCAAGCCTTTCGAGACGTCCCGGTCATATTCCCATTTGAGAGAGCAAGCGTCGTATTCGGAGTGGCCTGTGACAAAAATTTGCTTGCCATCCTTCGTCGCAACAATGTACACACCGGATTCTTCCGATTCGGATAAAATCTCGAGCTCCGTACATCGCACAATATCTTCGCGGCGGACGTCGGTATGGCGGGATTGCGGCACGTTGAACACTTCGTCAAAGCCGCGTAGCAGCTTCGTATTCGGTACGGAGACCGTGTGCGGGAATACCCCGAACATTTTCTCCTCAAGCCCATATTTTCTCACGCCGAAATGATGGTAGAGCCCCGCTTGCGCCGCCCAGCAAATATGCAGTGTGGAGGTCACATTCTCCTTGCTCCAGTCAAGAATCTGCGTAAGTTCCTGCCAGTAGTTTACGTCTTCAAAGTCCATCTGCTCTACCGGCGCACCGGTAATGATCATGCCGTCAAGCTTCTCTTCCTTAATATCGTCAAACGTTTTGTAAAACATTTCAAGATGCTCGGCAGACGTGTTCTTCGATGTATGGGTTTTCGGATGCAACAGAACGAATTCCACCTGTAAGGGCGTGTTCCCGATCAGGCGAAGCAGCTGCGTTTCCGTCGTTTCTTTGGTCGGCATCAGATTCAACAATGCGATGCGAAGCGGGCGAATATCTTGGTGGTACGCGACAGATTCGTCCATGGTGAAAATGTTCTCTTGGTGGAGTACTTCTTTGGCAGGCAAGTTGTCAGGAATCTTAATCGGCATCCTGTTCACTCCTTCTCATTCATTCTGATTGAGCCGTTTCAAATTCGTATGAAATGCAAAAATGACCTTCTCTGGAATCAGAGAAAGGCCATGAAAAGTCAATATCAATGTCCTTCTCTTATCTCCCAGATGTGCTGCAGCAGCATATCCGCAAGAATTAGCACCGTGCAGTCCTTCTGATAAAGGATTGTCGGTTGCCGGGTGTCATAGGGCTAGTCCCTCCACCTACTCTTGATAAGAAAATGAAACGTATTCGGTTAGACTTATCATACTATAAATTAGATCATTGTCAAGACCGTCTTGCTTGACCAAAATTTCCCGCTAAAATTGCTAAATTGGGATCATCTGCGGTATAATTGATACATATCGTATCAAATTTTAGGTTTCAATCGTCCCGTTTTGGGGGACATAAAGGAGAACAGGATAAAATCCCTTCTTACAAAATTTTTGTAAAGAAACGAGGTCATGACATGCCTGCTCAAACAACTGATCAATTCTCTGCTTTTGCTTCCCTGCATCGTTACTTCACTTTAATTGAGACGGAAAAGCCGACGCCGGCACAAGCCGAGAAGGCTGCCGAGCAGTTGTACCGGATCTTCGGTGCGGACAGCGAAGAAGATTTGCTGCGTCGAGGGAATGAAGAGATCATCCAGACCTACAACGAAATCAAGCAAAAAATAATTGCCGCCGCCATTTAACATGGCGGCTTTTGTATGCGCGCGCTCCTCAAACGTGCATGCGCGTTATCGGTTGTTAGGCCAGCTACGCAGCCTCTTGCAGACCGCGGCGCTGCCTGAGCTTGCGAAGCAGCACCCCATGGCTCGGTGACACCAACACCACAAGGAGCAGCAGTGCACCGGCTACCGTGATCATGCTTGCAGCAATGGAAGCGTCCAACAACTTGGCGAGGAAATAACCGACAACGGCACTCAAAGAACCGGAAAGCATACTATACACGATCATAAGGCCAAGCTTCTCCGTGAGCAGGTAAGCTGTCAGCGGTGGTACGACAAGCATACCCACGACAAGGATGGCTCCTACACTTTCAAACGATGCAACGGTTGTGACGGAAACGAGTCCCATCAGCAAATAGTGAAACAAAGCAACCGGGACTCCAACAGCCGCTGCCAGCCCCGGATCGAAGGAACATACTTTGAATTGCTTAAAGAACACGCCGATAAACAGAATATTCAGCGCTAGCGCTAAACCGATCATCCACAAAGCTTTGGGGCCGATAGGAATACCTAACAGTTCAATCGTGTTCCAAGGCACATAGGCGATTTCTCCGTACAGCACACAATCCAAATCAAGATCGATATTTCGGGTGAAGAGACTTATGAGCACAATGCCGACGGCAAACATTGCTGTAAACACAACACCGATTGAAGCATCCGCTTGTACGCCGCTCTGATGAAACAACTGTATCAACAATACAGTGACCAGGCCAAGCACTGCCGCCCCCAGCATCATGACTACGGAGTCTCGACTTCCACTAACTAGAAAGGCAATGACAATCCCCGGTAGCACGGAGTGGCTTATCGCATCGCCGATCATCGCCATGCGCCGCAATACGAGAAAACAACCGACTACACTGCACGCACAGGCTGCCAGTATCCCTGTTAAAATGACGAGAAATGAATTCATGCCGTTTCTTCCTTTCTGGTCCCTGTCCCCGTACTGCTTTCCAGCACAACCTGTCTTCTTACAGCAAGTCGAGTCAATAGCTTGGAAAGCAACCCTCTGCGGGGGGCGAATACAATGGAAACCATGAATAGCGCTGTAGCGCTTAGAACGCAGATCGGGCCTGTAGGCAAATTATTCCCCATTGTGCTAAGCAGCGTTCCCGCTGCACCGGAAAGCGCTCCGCCCCCCCCAGCGAGAATGACCATAATCCCCAAATTTTCTGTCCAATAACGTGCCGATACCGCAGGTGTTATGAGCAGAGCCGCCATTAATACGACGCCGACCGCTTGGATGCCGACAACGACAGCGATTACAATCAGAAGCATAATGCCTTGTTCCAACAGTGGAACCGGATACCCGAGCCCCTTTGCAAATCCGGGATCAAAGCTGATCAGCTTAAACTCTTTAAACAGAAGAGCGCAAACACTTATAAGAAGGATAGAAATAATAGCCATGGTGTATATATCGGTGGCCACCATTGTCGCCGCTTGACCGAAAAGGAATTTATCCAAGCCGCTCTGATTCCCTTTTCCGCTATGTTGAATTTCCGTTAACAGCATAATGCCAAATCCGAAGAACACGGATAATGTCGCCGCAATGGCAGCGTCCTGCTTGATACGTGTATAGCGGGTGATGAAGCCGATTGCAAGCGTCGCGGCAGCCCCCGCCACTACCGCACCGACAAGGAAACCGAAGATCGCTTTTGAGCCAGTCACCATGAAAGCGATACATACGCCAGGCAGTGCAGCATGCGCAAGTGCATCCCCCATAAGCGATTGCTTGCGCAAATAGGCGAAGCAACCGATTACTCCGCTGCTAAGTCCCAATAACATACAGCCCATCAGAATCCAACGCAGGTTAGGATCGGACAGTACTTCCAAAATGGAATGCATAGAATTAACTCACCTCGTCTGCTCCAGCATAGCGTTATCGTTATCCGTACGCTCCAAAATAACCAGCCTGCCGCCGTACGTTCGCTGCAAGTTCTGTGATGTAAATACATCGCTAGTGGGACCGAACTCCATCAGGTTCACATTGAGCAGCATCACCCAATCGAAATATTCCTTGACTGTGGCAAGATCATGATGAACCACCAGAACCGTCTTTCCTTGTCCTTTCAGTTCATTGAGGAGCGTGATGATCGCCTTCTCCGTAGCGGCGTCAACCCCAACGAAAGGTTCATCCATAAAATACAAGTTCGCATCTTGCGCCAAAGCTCTGGCTAGGAAAATCCTTTGCTGTTGTCCCCCGGACAACTGGCTGATCTGACGATCAGCATAATCGGCCATCCCTACTTTTGCTAGACATTCCAATGCGATCCTTTTTTCCTCCGCACCTGGACGACGAAACCAGCCAAGATGGCCGTAACGGCCCATCATAACAACATCCAGCGCATTGGTCGGAAAATCCCAGTCAACAGACTCGCGCTGCGGGACATAACCGACAAGCTTGCGCTGTTCCCGGTATGGCTTCCCGAAAATGCTAACCTCCCCGGCAAGTTTTGGGATGAGCCCAAGCGCCGCCTTAATTAGTGTGGATTTACCGGCGCCGTTCGGTCCGATAATACCGATCAGCTTCCCTGCGGGTGTCTCAAAGGAAACGTCCCGAATGACAGGTTTTTTATGATAGGCAACGGAGAGACCTTGAACAGATAACGGTGAAGACATCATGTGAGATTACCCCTCTACTCTTATTTCAATGCCTGAACGATGGTATCGACATTATGACGTACCATACCGACATACGTGCCTGCCTTCGTCCCGTCATCTCCCATCGCATCAGAAAATAGCTCACCGCCAACCGCAATGGTATGTCCCTTCTCCTTGGCGCCTTGAATGACGGCATCGATCGACTTCCGGGGGACGCTGGATTCGATAAAGACAGCTTTGATCTTGTTAGCCACCAAGTAGTCGCGAAGCTCTGTCACATCTTTTGAGCCCGCCTCCGAGGCCGTGCTAATGCCCTGTAGCCCCATTACTTTAATTGAATAGGCATCGCCAAAATATCCAAACGCATCATGTGCCGTTACAAGCACCCTCTGTCCTTCAGGGATCGTTGCAATCTGTTCTCTGGCATAGGCGTCCAATTCCTTCAATTCCTTCAAGTATGCCTCCGCATTCTTCTTATAGGCTTCCGCATGAGCACTATCAAACTTGGTCAGTTCATCTCTGACCGTCTCGGCGGCCGTCATCCAATGCTGGACATTAAACCAGATGTGAGGGTCATGCTCTGTTCCTTGCTCGGGATCGCCAGCACGCAGCTTGGAGGCGGGTATATGTTGCGATACGGCAACAGTCGGTTTGTTTTTCGCCATCTTCTCAAGAATTTCTCCCATTTTACCTTCCAAATGCAATCCGTTATAAAAAATGATGTCCGCTTTGTCAAACTTGCCTATGTCCCCCTCGGAGGCTTTGTACAGGTGCGGGTCAACACCCGCCTTCATAATTCCAGTCACCTCAACATGCTCTCCTCCAACATGCTTCACTATATCCGTTATCATCCCAATAGTTGCCGCAGCCTGAACTTTGCCCGATTGTTCTCCCCCTTGCTTGCCGGCAGTTTCTTGAGATGCACAGGCAGTAAGCGCTAACGCAAAGACTACCGTACCGACCGTCAATACAAGTCTCGTCATCGCATTGCGTAATGTCCCAACCAACTTCATTTCGAACCACTCCTCAAAATGTTTTTAAAAGGACAAATATTTCGCTGTGTACAAACTATTTTCCCTTACACTACATTTTAAATTATATACAAAAGTTTTTCCCTAATGCAATATTTATGTTTTATTTTTCTAAATTGTGCTCCACCAGGCCAATGAAAGGCACAATTAAAAAAACTCTGTCAAAGAAATGATTCCATTTCTTTGGCAGAGCCCCGCTGATTCGGCAACGTTTTTATTCACATTTTGATGTATTTTCCCATACGTTAACACATCAAGAAGTTCGCCCAGTCCCCGCACGCTTTTTGGCTTGAAACGCAATATATGAACGGGTATACTAGACAAGTATTCGACACGCAAAGATAATCGGCTTCTTCGTCTTTCGAACGGAGCGTTTACTGATGGCATAAAGCCACTTCGAGGATACACGATCTGATATGTGAAACAAAAGGAGGGCATTACGGTTGGACGGAGACCCGAGGAGTTGCACCTATAGCGCTTTTCAACAATTTCATAGCGTAGGAACGCAGTCGGTTATTCCTTCATCCTGAGCCTTTTGACGACCCGGTATGAACATAACCGGCTGCTGCTTCCATGCTTCAAAGGGGTGGACAGATGAAAACACGGTTGGTTCAAAACGGTATTTTTACGCTGGTGGAAGACGTGACTACGGCCATATCTCCGCCGGAGCACGGGTTTTATTGGATTGACGCAGGCATTGAGGATTTGGAGCTGCTGCAGCCCTTGTTCCATTTGCATGATTTGGCGGTGGAAGATTGTCTGAGCGAGGAAGAGCAGCGTCCGAAAATTGAATTTTACGATTCCCATTATTTTATTGTCATTAACAGCATTCGTTTCGACGACGAAGAAATTTTTCTGCGCGGCCTTAATATTTTCTTAAGCAAACATCTCATCATTACCGTTACTCGGCAAAAAATCAATGAACTCCGCGCTCTGAAACCTTTCCTCTGGGAAGAGGAAGTCAACAGCGCAGATCGCTTCTTATATCACCTTGTCGACCTTGTCGTCGACAACTATGTAGCAGTCGGCGACCGAATCGAAGCGAAAATCGAGAAGCTGGAGGAAGACATTCTTGTCGCCACCAAGAAAACGCACCTGAGTGAAATTATCGGGCTTCGCTCCGAAATTTTGTGGCTCAAGAAAGTGCTCGTTCCGCAGCGCGACGTGATCGGCACGCTGAATCGAAAAGAGCTGCGGCTCATCGATCATCAGCTCCAAAAATATTTCGGCGACGTTTATGAAAATGCCGTCAAAATCGTCGACACGTTCGATACCTTGCGCGATCTCATGGGGAACTTACGAGAAGCTTATCAGTCCAGCGTTGCCAACCGCGCGAACGAAATCATGCGTGTGTTCACCGCGCTAACGACGATTTTCATGCCGCTGACCTTTATCACAGGCGTATTCGGTATGAACTTCGATAACATTCTCGGCCTGCATGTCGCGCACGGCGATGAATTCGTTCTCGCCTTCATGGGCTTCCTCGGTATCGCCATGTACATTTTATTCCGCAAAAAAGAGTGGCTATGACGCCCTCGTTCCTTTACAGAGGCTTCTTGCCGCAGCTCGATGGGCTGCGCAGGGAGCCTTTTTGCCGCCCGTCAGCGGTACGCGCAAACCTCAAACTTAACTCGCCGCCTGCGCAGACATCTTCTCGCGGCGGAAACGGATGCGCAGCAGCCGCAGCCATTCATATGCGCGATCGAGCTCCTTGCCTTTTAGTTCCGCCTCCCCTGTCAGCCGCTGCAGCACCGGCTTCAGATAGCGGTCGCCGCCCGTTTCGAACGCCTGCCACGCTTTGATTTGCTCCTCTTCCGGGATCGAGACCAGCTCCGCTTCAACCAGAGGCTCCATATCGTAGCCCTCTTTATCCAGCTCCTCGACCCACAGCAGAAGCTCTCGCCGCGGCATATCGAGACTTACCTGCAAATCGGCTAGCGTCCCGCCGCCGGAGACGACCTCCAGCACCTTGCGCTTGCTGACCTCGCGGTCCAGCTCCATGCGCAGCTTTTGCTCTTTTTGCGCGAGCAGCCAGCCCTCGAATTTCACCAAATCCACAACGTTCATCACCCAGTCCAAAGGGAATTCATGCATGCGAACTGCGGGCATCGTAATTTGCAAAATATCGTGGGCATAGATTGCCGCTTTCTGCTCGCCAAATCCGGGAATTTGCAGCAATTCTTCCTTCGTCTGCGGCAAAAAGACGGAAAGCATGCGCAGCACGCGATTCGTCGCCAAAATATACGGCGCCTTCTTCTCCTTTGCGGCCTGCTCCCGCCGCCATGTGCGCAGCGCTTCAAAAACCTCCTCATTCGGATGCTCCTCGCAGTAATAACTGAGCATCTGAGACGCTCGCGCCTTGTTTGACATGCCCTGCGACAGCTCCACTTCCGTCTGAACAAGCGGTCGATAGCCGTCCTTCATTTTTTCCCGCAGGCCCTGACGGAATACGTGCAGCATCTCATCCCAGCTGATCCCCTGGTACCAGAGAACAGGCTCTTCCTCCGTCCCGGCATCTGTATCTTGCCAATGCACACTCCATACGCCCTGCTCCTCTCCAATCGAAACTTGCGCCTTACAAGCCTCCTGGTTGCCAGTCCCCCGCTCCAACGTGTTCAAAAATACAATATTCATACGACGACCTCCCAAACAATGAATTTAGCGTAGAAAAACGAAAAAGCACCTCTCCCGCCTCTCGGCAGAAAAGGTGCTTCCCTTTTTCCAATAACCAAATCATACCATGTCTGTAAGATGGGCGCAATAGTTGTTTTGTAGACGGGCCGACATCGGGTATAATGGTTTACATACTAGGAAGCATGGAGGACTTATCAATGAGTGAATTTGACTTTTTATATGATCACAAGGAAGAAACGACGACCCGATTCGTCTGCTTTATCGGAAAAGCCCTGCACCGCTTCGACTTGGCCATTATGACGACAACCCGCTACTACGGCAAAAAGATGGTCATCGACCTGCAGTCCGGCCGCAGCGCGGTGATCGGACCGGACGATTTGGCGGAAGAGGGGTACCTCGAATACGCCTTCAAACTCAACGAAGAGCAAGCGCAGGAGTTGACTGAATTTTTATCCGAAGTCATCGGCTCCATTCACTTTACGGATATTTAAGGCTGCCGCGGGGGAAACTGGACTAAGACCCTAACCACGAAGGAGGCTTAGCTATGCGCAAAGAGAAACGCGCTCATCTCCCCGATCTCCCAGGCTATATTTCGGAAGACCGCTTACCTTACACCGATTTCAAATCGGTCGAATCGCAGCGCAACAACTTGATTCCGGAAGAGTTTCCGGAAGGCCCCTATGGGACGAGCATTGCCTATGAAACACTGGGCAAAAGCACGCCGTGGCGGGAAGAGCAGCATTGGACAAGAGCTTACTCTTACGAAAATCAAGAGCTGCACAAAGATATTCCGCGCGGGTACCCGGGCGAAGACGATACGCTGCAGTCCGAAGAGGACCTGTAGCGATACAGCCGTTCAAGACAAAGACGCTCCCAACCCCTATCGGATTGGAAGCGTCTTTGTCTTTGAAAGCTGAATTACTTGCCAAGCAGCTCCAAGTGGCGGCCGATGTGCGCACGCAAGCCTGCGGCGAACACGTCCTCTTGCTCCGCCAACGTTTGGAAGAACTCATCTGCGAATGTGAAGCTGCCGTCTGCGTTTTTCGCTTGCAGCAGCAAGCCGTACGTGATGTGCAGAAGTTGACGCGCATTGTTCTCGTTCATGTATTCCGGAAGCTGTGCGTCCGACACTTCGCTCAGCGGAGCAATCGCGCTCAGATCGGTCGTGACGTGGTAGTAAGCCGTCGCTTCTTCAAAATGATCCAGCGCGTACTGATGCATGCGGCGGTACAGGTCCGGGTTCACTTGCGCCACAACGCGCACGGCTTCAAGCCAGTTCGTGCCGGCTGTTTTGATGTGGAACAGACCGTTCGTATATTGACCGATCAGCGGGAACACGCTGAACTTGTCGCTGCCGGAGTGAATGCTGAGTTTGTAGCCAAAATGAACCGCAATCGCCGCATGGCTCGCCAGCTCGCGCTCAAACTGCGCGATGTCGCCGATGTAGTCGATACCTTTTTGGAATTCGCCGCAGAATCGTGGCGCCATCGAGAAAATGCGGACGCCGCGCGCTTGCAGCTCGTTCGCCACCAAGTAGTGGGCCTCAGGCGAAGTCGGCGTTGCCGTTTCGTCGATCGAGATCTCGAAGTCGACTTCGCGATCCAAGCTCTCGATATAGCGGCGGTAGATCGCTTCCATAAAGTTGATCGCCGCGTCATAGATCAGCACGTCTTTCTTCAGCGCGAGCGCGGTGTAGTTCAGCGATGCGCCAGGCACGTTCGGCGCGGTCGCCAGGTAGCGCTCTTCGTAACGGCTGCGCAATTCCGCAGGCAGCGCTGCGTATTTGGCATCCACTTCCGCTTCGCTAAGTGGATCAATCGTATTATCGATGTACTCCGAGCAATCGAGCGTCAGCATTGTAAAGCCGAGGCGCAGCGCGTACTCGATGTCTGCTTCTTTTTTCAAGTGGTCGCCGTCGGCGCCGTACCCATCTTTGTAGCCTTCCTGCAGCACGGCGTAAGCCGCTGCATCCAGCACATCTTCATACGTGCGGCCTGTCAGGGCCAGCTCGCGGATACTTTGCTGCGCAAGCACCGGACGGATGTCCTTGCCGCGAAGCGTCTGGATGTGGCCGGGGCTGGCAATGCCCAGACGGTCGCCAAGACCCATTGTCGCAACTTTTGTGCCAAAAGCTTGCGGCGCTGTGTATGGCAGGAAGCGGTTCAGCGTCAAACGATTCGCGTGGGACAGCGGAGCCACTTTCGAGCCAGCCGCCGTTTCTTCGCCTTGCAGTTGATCGAATAACTCGCCTTCGCCAACCAGGATCAACTTTTTCCCTTCCGGTGTGCGTGCGATTGCAAGGGTAGTGCCCCCTACAGTTGTCAGCGAGGCCGGGTAAACTTTAATGCCATCGGCTTTGAAATCCGCGACATTTCCAGAACGAACAGCTTCGATAAGTTGCAGCATGTTTTATTTTCCTCCTCAAAGGTCATAAGCGTTTACTCAATACGTGTATAGGCTTATCATATCGCAAGCGAAGAAAGTTTTCTCATCATATCCTCCTATATTTGCACAAAACTATTCATATTTTGCACTCACATATGCTAGGATGAGAAGATCAATCAATTGTGAAGGAGCGTTCCTGCCATGTCCGGCACAATTACGTACGGCAACGAAAATGAGGGGCCTTTTTACATACAGCATATTCACCGCACCGGTTCGTTCGAGCGGACCCAGCATATGCACGATATGTTCGAGCTGTACTATTTATACGAAGGGGAGCGGATGTATTTTATCCGCGACCGCTCTTATCTTATTTTGCCCGGCGATCTCGTCCTGATAAATCAGCGCGACCTCCACGCCACCTCCGACTCGGAAAAATTGGGGCACGCGCGCGTTGTCATCAACTTCGCGGAAAGTTTAATCGCGCCTACTGTGAACGAAGCGCCTTTTCTACTGCAAGCCTTCACCCACGCTTCACCGGTTTTGCGACTGGATCTCCCTGCTCGTCGCGCCGTGGAAGGTATCTTGGACAAGCTGCTGCACGAAGCGAAGGATGAGATGCTCGGACAGGATTTCGCCATTCGCCATTATTTGACCGAGCTGCTTCTGTTTACCGCCCGCTTCGTGCAGACGCAGCCCGTCGCTTCGCCCGAGCATGTCTCCCCGCTGCACCGCAAAATTTCAACCATCGTTCGGCATATCAACACGTACTTTGACAGCCCGCTGCGACTGGAAGAGCTTGCCGAGCATTTTGACATCTCCCCCGCCTATTTAAGCCGAATGTTCAAGGAAATTACCGGCTTCTCTTTCGTCGAATACTTGAACATCGTCCGTGTCCAAGAAGCGCAGCGTCTACTAGTCACTACGAAGCTCAAGGTCATCGAAGTCTCCGAACTCGCAGGATTCGGCTCCCTGGTGCAATTCGGCCGCGTCTTCCGGCAGTTGACGGGGATGACGCCTCTGCGGTATCGGCAACAGGCTGAACGTTTGCAGCATTAATCAGCTTTAATCAATTCATTCTTGTCAATACCAACGTGTCGAATGCCAACGTATAAGCGCTGCTGCTTGGATCTTTTCCTGTAATCTGAAACTTGAACTGCTTGGTGCCCGATGAACTGAACGTCACCTCTCCCAATCCAACTACTTCGTAGCCTTGCACGCTTTGGGCAAGATCTAGCGGATTGCCTTGAACAAGCCCGTCGATATAAAGCTGGGCTGTTCCTCTATCAGGATGCTTTTTGACCCTTGCGCTTATGGAGTACGTCCCTGCGTCCGGAACTGGAACTGCATATTGAACCCAATCACCCACGCCATTAAAACCTGCGAAGCTGAGTGCACCTCCGCTGGCAGACGCATCGTTGGCCAGCGTAAACGAATCTCCGGCTGAAACTGACGTACTAAGACTTTCAACCTCGTATTGAAGCGGCTGCTTGGTCAATGAGATATAGTCTGTCGCCAGCGTGTAGGCATTGCTGCTCGCATTCTTACCCGTCACTTGGAATTTAAACGGCTTGTTCCCCGGTGAACTGAACGTGACATTGCCCAAATCGACGACAGCATAACCTTGCGTGCTCTGATATTCATCAATCGGCACACCTTGTGGAGCTCCATCGATGTATAATTGAGCCGTTCCTCGGCTGGGGTGCTTTTTAACCTGCACTTTGACGTTATAGGTTCCAGATGCCGGTACATTGACCGCGAACTGCACCCAGTCGCCAACAGCGGACGCGCCAGAGTAAGCCAGGGCCTTATTGCTTGCTGCAGAATCGGAGCCTATTGTTAAAGAACCACCTGCGGAAACGGTTGTGGCCAGACTCTCCGCCTCGAATTTAACGGGCTCTGGAACCGCAGGCGGTAAAATGACATCGGGCGATTGGTACGTCAGCCGAATGTAGTCGGTCGCAAGTCCGTAACCGGAACTTGCGGTATTTTTACCCGTGATCTGGAATTGGAATACCTTATTCCCTGCGGAGTTAAACGTGACCGCTCCCAAATCCAACTCCACGTACCCTTGGTTTGCAGCGTACTCGTCGATTGGAGTACTCTGAGCGATCCCGTCGATGTAAAGCTGAGCGATGCCACGGCTTGGATGCTTTTTAACCTGAATCTTCACATTGTAGGTGCCCGCTGACGGAACATTGAGTGTATACTTCAACCAGTCGCCCACTGAATCGAATCCGCCGTAACTTAGCGAACCTCCGCTGGCGGCTGAATCGTTCCCCAGTGCGTAGCTGTCTCCACTTGAAACTGCGGTAGTCAACGTTTCCGCCTCATATTTGGTACCAGATTCCATCGTTATGCTGCCTGTTCCATTTGCGCCGATCGTTACGCTGCCAGTCACCGTTTTGTGTGCCGTCCTATCATAAACAATGATATTGCCTGTTGTATTTGCAGTGCCAGTGACATTCACTGTCAGGTTGGACGAACCAGGATTTTGCGTGTATGACGTAATTTTCTCGTCCGCATACAGGACTTGCATACCGGCTCCGTTGTCTTCTTGGATCCACAAAGCCTTGCCCCTCGAGGTGTTCTCAGCCAAATTAACGCTAAACCCCGGTGACTTCAGCTGGGCCCCTGTAAATCTTCCTTTGTATTTGTACGTGGAGGTGCCATTGTCATCCATTGTAATATCTTCAACAAGATAGGTTTTATTGCTGTCCAACCATCGCATATTTAGGGTCACATCGTTAGCGACTCCCGTTTCTCCCGCTGCTGTCGCAATCACGAGCGCCTTGCTTTTATCGTCGGGCATATACATCCAAGCAAAAGGACCGGATGTATCGAAGTTCGGACCTGCATAAATCGGCCTCGTCGTTTGATCAGTCAGTGCTTTAATCCGCGGATTTTTTCGCCAATCATTGAACTTCTTGAGCAAATCCATGCCCGACGCGCTCCAAGTTCCGGGATCGGTATTGAACTTAATCACCCTTGCCAGCATCAGGGAGTAGTAATCCTCCATCTTACCTGTCGGAGAACCGCCATAGTACACGGAATTCATAGGCAAGTAACCGAAGCTGTACATGGCGATTTTCATTTTATCATCGACGTCGCCTTTGGATGAGACAAAGCCGTTGTCAGCGATATGAAGCAAGCCAATGTTCCGATCCCCTTGAGTCGGGTACAGATCCACTTCACTCGTTAATTTGCCGAGAAAATCTGGATGGCGTGAGACGAGATCATTCAAGTAATTTCGGACGAGCACGTTCTTCCGGTACACGCTGTCGCTTGGATGCGATGTTGAGGTCGCAGAGGGATTGGGCCAAAATTCCGTTAAATCAATCATCTGATGAGACAAATGGTACTGCGGAATCATGAAATCTTCGACTTGGCTCCTTTTGAATTCGATATTGGCCGGATCAGCCAAATCCCTACCCAGGTTGTGGTTGTCGCCTGTCATGCTGAACCATAGTCCGAATCGCATCCCTTGCGATACAATATAATCCGTCAAGGAGGGGAGATTCGTTGTAAAACTGCTGACCGGCGTTGTCGTATCTCTAGTCGTATTCCATAAATCATCCAGCATGATCATATCCATGCCCGACTGCACCGCTTTCGGAATTACGGTATTCCGGTAATAGGCATCCGTTCGTTTGCCAAGCCAATCCCAATCATTCGTCGTAGCCACGGACGTGACATCATGATATTTGTATCTTTTACGGAAGTGCTCTTCCATCGCCATCTTTCCGTCCAGAACGTCCCCTTTGAAAACGGTCATATCCACAGAAATGTACTCAAATTCTTCGCCCGGAAACAGAACCAACTGCACAGCTTCGGCATTCGTGGATACTTTAACGTTGGAAATGCCGCTCCACACATTCACATTCGCAAAAGGAAGACGGTTGGGGGCTCCTTCGGTTTTCCAGTTCATCTCCGGTTGTATGACCCAGCCGTCCCCCGTATTATAATTGACGACGGCATTACGGCCTTCATTCGGCGCAAGTGAGCCTGTCGTACTATACCACGTCATATTAGGAGCATAGTGGATGGTATGAGGATCATTCGGAAAGTTGAGCGCAATGATATCCGAATTTGTAATGGTTTTTTCGGAAGATGCGTTGTTTTTAATAAAATTGCTATATTTAAGTCCGGCACGGTCGTTGTAGATTTCAAATTTCAGCGTTACCGTGAGGTTCTGCGGCGTACTTCGGGTGATCGGAATCTGCACTAGCTTGCCCCACGTTGTCCCAAACTTGGAGATGTCCGTAATCGTACTGGTACCTAACGTCCATCCGCCGTCATTGGCATAGAGATCGCTGCCTCCATAGTTATAATAAAATAAATAATTTTCCCCGCTCCCCGTCAAATATTCTTTGCCCGCTTCTTTGTTGTAGAAGCTGGTCATCTGGATACTGCCGTTTGAAAAAGAGATTACGGCCCGCAGCACATCGTTTTCAAGCGTCCACGTATTTCCCGATTTGGTTGCCAGCGATGCGGCTGCTTCTGCCGTCTGGACGCCTAGCTGCCTAGCGACTGGCATCCAGCTGGACACTAGCGATATAAAGATCAAAACGCTCAACAGCAAGCTTATCTTTCTTATTTTCATCATGTACACGACCTTTCTCTTTGTAATAAAGCGCTTACAAATCCGCTTGTAGAAAATAACATGCACTCCCTCCCCGAACGAATCGGGAAGGGAGGATATCATTATTTACCTACTTTGTTCATGTAGTCAACGTACTCCTTCTCAGCATCAGCCGTTGCCGGATACCATTCTTTATCAAGGAAGTCTTGGAACTGCTGCAGCGAAATCGCACCTGTGATGTATTTCATCTCCTGATCGTCCTTCTTCTTCACGAGATCCGGAATCGCGTTGTTCAGGTTCAAAATTTTCGGTGACCGCACTGCTGGAATATTGATCACTTTCATTTGTTTGAGCGCATCATCGGATTGCGTCTTGTACTTGGCGAGCCGCTCTTCCGTATCCGCTCCTTCAATGGTAGCCGCACTGCCGTCAATCGCGTTGGCGATCGTCATGTATGTGCTCGTAAGTGTTGCCAGCTTAGCCGACTGATCCGCCGTACGGACGATTTTCTTCGTCGCCGCATCATAACTGTCGTATGTCTGACCTTTTACGCCGATTTGAAACAAGGTATTCGCTTCTGTTGTGTTGCCCCAATCCAGGAACTTCAGAACCGCGTCTACATTTTTGGTGGACTTGGGAATCATCCAGCCTCCCCACGTTGCAGGTACGACCCAGTCGGACGCTACACCTTGGCTATCCTTAAGAACAGCATGGTACGTTAACTTTTTATCCGACTCCTTATCTTTGGACAGATTGGCCATAACCGCATACTGGTGCCCGTAAATAATCCCGACTTTGCCCTGATTCTGCTTCTCTTGGTCAACATAGATTTTGTTGATCAGAAACTCGGGATCGATCAGTTTTTCGTCGTTCAATTGTTTCAGATACGTCAGATAAGGAATGTATCCGGACATTTTCTCGCGAATTTTATATGTGCCATCCTTATCCTTGGCCCCGTTTACAATTGGAAGACTGAATGCGGATGCAAGGAAGTTCGATGCGTTCCATATGGAATTGTTGCCAAGCGTCGGGTTCGAGAAGCTGACACAATACGTATCGGCTTTGCCGTTGCCGTCAGGGTCATTCTTAGCAAACGCCTTGCAGACGTTCGTGAATTCTTCCAGTGTCGTCGGGGCTTTTAATTGAAGCTTATCGAGCCATTGCTGGTTAATCAGGTAGCCCCAGTGATTGACAACATTCGGTCGCGGAATAATATACGTCTTGCCATCGTTCACCGACTTGACGCCGTCCCACATTTCCTTCGTAATGTTTTTCATCAGATTCGGATATTTGGCGATTTGGTCGTCAAGCGGCGTGAGCAGGCCATTCTTCGCCCACGTTTCCATATTGGTGTCGGCGCCGCCCCAGTTATAGACTAGATCGGGCAGATCGCCGGAAGCCATTAAAACCTGCAGCTTATCCACATAGTTGTTGATCGGAGGCGCTTCGATGGAAAGTTTGACATTCGCGAGCTTCTCCGCTTCAGTCACAATCGGATTGTTCTCCAGAACGATGCCTGCATTAACACGGTTAAACATTTTAATCGTAACAGGCGCCGCCGGTTTTGACGTTGCCCCTGTGCCAGTCCCGGAACTCGCATTTGGCGAAGAAGAACCTGATGCATTCCCCGAATTCCCGTCTCCACAAGCTGTTGCAAGAGGGACGATCAATGTGAGCGTTACTGCTGTCATTGCCGCACGTCGAGCCATCTTTTTCTTCATATTTGCACTCCCCTTAGAATTGGTTGTATTACAACTGCCCGATTAGGCAGACGTAAACGAGTGAATCGTAGTCAGCCTTTAATCGAACCGACTAATAAGCCCTTCATGAAAAACCGCTGCAGAAACGGATAGACGGTAATAATCGGCAGCGTGGCGAAGATGATGATCGCCATCTTAATGGTAAATACGGTGACACCGGATCCTGTATCCATGATGTCCTTCGCGATGCCGCCATCATCGACCACCATGTCACGCAATATGAGCATGAGCGGCCATAAGTCCCTTTTGGATGTATAGATGATCGCGGAGAAGAACGTGTTCCATTGGGTTACGGCATGAAAAATAACGAATGTGGCGATCGCCGGCTTGGAGAGCGGCACGATAATTCTAGCTAGAATCGTAATTTCATTGGCTCCATCGATCTTGGCTGATTCCTCCAGGCTCGTGGGAATTTCAGCGATAAAGTTTTTCATCAAAATCAGGTTATAGGCACCTAGTACACCCGGTAAAATCATACTCCATAGCGTGTTGTATAGATGCAACGTCTTGACAAGGAAGAAGTTTGGAATAAGTCCACCGTTAAAAAACATCGTGAAGGTGATAAACATTAACACGGTATTGCGGCCCTTCAGATCTTTCTTGGACAACGGGTACGCCGATATGAGCAGCAAAACAATATTCAATGCTACGCCAATGACAGTGATGAGGAGGGTATTTCTGTACCCTGACCACATGAGCGGCATTTGGAGAATTTGCTTATATGCGCCGAATTCCAGATGGCTCGGAATCAATTTCAGCGGATTGTCGAGGTACTCCGAATACGGCATGACCGACAAGGAAGCGACGTAAAAAAAAGGAAACAAGCAAGCTAGAGAAAACAAGGTAATAAATGTATAGTTGACCCCGTCAAACAGCTTGTCTCCGATCGATCTGATTTTCAATGCAATTACCCCTTTCTGGCGGATTCCTGCAGACTACCAACATGCCTGCAGACGGCATCAGCCTCTTTTACCAAATACCGTCTTCTTTCATCAGCTTGGCGATTTTGTTGCCGATTAGCAGGAAAATCAGACCGATGACAGATGTAAATAGTCCAACTGTGGTGCCGAAAGAAAACCTGCCGCCTAGAATACCGACGCGATACGCATAAGTTTCAAACACTTCGGAAACGCCCAGATTCATCGGATTTTGCAAGACAAAAATTTGTTCAAATCCGTTGCCCATCATTTGACCGAGCCGCAGGATGAACAGCACGATGATCGTCGATTTAATGCCCGGCAATGTAATCGACCACAGCTTCTGTCTGCGATTCGCTCCATCGATACTGGCGGCCTCGTACAGTTCCGAGTTAATGCCTGCAATCGTGGCCAGATAAATAATGCTTCCCCAGCCGGACTCTTTCCAAATGTTGCTTAGCACAACAATGGGTCTGAAATAATTTTCATCTGCCAGGAAGAAGATAGGCTCCATCCCCAGCTTCGCCAAGACAATATTGACGATTCCCCATGTCGGTGAAAGGAAATTGACAAGAATGCCCCCTATAACGACCCATGAGATGAAATGAGGCAGATAGATCAGTGTCTGGGCCGCTCTTTGATAAGCGAGGCTTCGAATCTCATTCAGAAACAGCGCCAGCAGGATCGGAAACGGGAATCCGAAGACAAGCCGCAAGAAGCTTAAATAGAGCGAATTCCAGAACACTTTGTAAAAATCGCTGAGTCCGAACATGTACCTGAAGTTGTCCCATCCAACCCAGGGGCTGCCCAGAATGCCTTTAGAGAAGTTAAAGTCCTTAAAAGCCATCAGGATGCCGTACATTGGAACATAGTTGAAAATTAAAAAATAGAGGACGCAGGGGGCTAACAGTATGTATAAATATTTGTTCCGATTCACATAACGAAGCCCCTGCTTCCAGCTTGACTGCCTTGCTCCCATCGCATTCACCTCTTGTTCTTGTTGCTTGATCTTAGTTTACGTTTTTCTATCAGAACGAACATCTAAGAACTTTGGAGAAATGGATACGATTTTTGGAAGTCGGACATTCTTCGATAAAAAAAAGCCCCGAACTTGGGGGCTTTCTCCTTCTGAATTAATTCGCGTTCTGTGCAGCACGCTGTTCCTGGAAGATACGGTAAATATCCTCTGTCAGGATGATTTTCGACTTGTCAGTGGCGTAGAACTTCCGGTACCACTCATCCACTTTTTCACCTCCGGCCGACTCCCATGCAGCAACTGCATCCTGCCTAGCCTGCATCGGTGAGTATCCCGGCGTTAGGACAGCCTTTATCCAGATGTCCCCTTCCATCGAGCCAACGTGCCTCGTCATATCCGTTAGGATCTGCTGAAGCTCCTTCGGCGGTTGGGGCATCTGCTCCGAATGCGTCGGACCGGCTGTCTGCAAATTGAAATCTACATTCAGAGAGTTTCGTTCGAACATCTCCTTGACGCGCTTTTGCAGCGGATCGTCATTGCTTAATTTCCTCGTGCCATAATAACAGTTGCCTGCAAGGATTGGCGAAGCTAGCATCGCAAAGTCGCCAGAGGCATAGTTGAATTCTGTTCTCCATTTCATCAGATCCGTTACTTGCGGGCAGACGCCGGCTTCCGATTTGCTATGAATGCCTTCAAAGCCGTAGTACATCGTTTTCATAAATCGTTCCGAGGAAGCGAAGTCGACATACTTCATGACGGCCTCCGGATCTTTGGCCTTGGCATTCACAACCCCCGTCATTTGAACCGGATTCACAAAAATGGGGTTGAATCGTCCGACCGGCGTCTCCGGATACGGCATGATGGCTAGATCCGCTTCCGGCACATTTTTTAACAAGGGCATGTAAAAATCGGTTAAGAAAGTGACGGGAACGTTAAACTGTTCCATGAAGATACCTGTCTTGCCATTTAGGAAATCATACTTCGCCCTTGACCCCGTCTTGTCCGTAAAATAGCTTCTGTCCACAATTCCTTCCTCGTACAGCCTTTTCTTAAACGCCGTGACCGCCTCAATATGATCCCAGCCGTGAACAAGCTCACCATTCTTGACGACATAATCAGGGTAAGTCACACCAAACATCTCATCCAGGATGGCTCCGGAATTGTAGGACATCGCGATGCCGTATGTATCTTTCTTGCCGTTCCCGTCCGGGTCCCGTTCAGCGAACGCTTTAGCTACGAGATAGAGCTCATCCGTCGTCTTCGGTATATTCAACCCGAGTTTTTGAAGCCAGTCCTTCCGGATAAAGACGCCGCGCTGCGGAATCGTCTCGTTAATACGGCCAAACTGGTACAACTGACCGTCGGCGCCGGTTCCTACTCTTTTCAAAATCGGATATTTACGCAGCAGCTCTTTGTATTCGGTACTATAAGCTTTAATCATGCCCTCTATCGGCTGAATCAGCTTTCGGTCAATCAGTGTGTTTTTGACTTGCGGTGCATATTCCAAAATCAAATCCGGCGCTTTCTCAGCAGCAAATAAGGTATTGAGCCCCTGTTCCGATTGGGTGCGTGACACCGGAATAAATTTGACATCGACAGGGCCAGCCTCGTTGATCCATCTCGTCATGATGTTGTTATCGACGGTCCCCTCACTGGCTGGGGTAATACCTCGGTCATAAATGCTTACGGTAATGCTCCCCCGCTTGGCCGCACCCTGTGAAGGCACTGGCAACCGGCCGTCGCCCGCCCCACATCCAGCACTTGCCACAGCAAGCAATACAAGTAACGCTGCGGATCTGCATCCTTTGATCATCCAGACGCCTCTTTTCCTGAAGACTTGTTCGCCTCAGTCATATCTGATTTTGTTTCCGGAACTCCTTTGGGGAGAGCCCTGTACACTGTCTGAACAATTTAGCAAAGTAATTGGGCAGGTCATACCCAATTGCACCTGAAATTTCTGTAATGTTCATATCGGTGTTTGCGAGCAATTGCTTCGCCTTCTCCATGCGCATCTCAAGAAGATACTGAACAAAGCTGAAGCCGGTCTCTTTCTTGAACACATGGCTAAAATAGGTTGCGTTCAAATGTACCTGAGCGGCTACCTGCTGCAGCGACAGCGATTCGGTATATCGCTCCTGCATATAGCGAACTGCTCGTGAAATGGCGCCGGCACTATGTCTGTTCTGCCACGCTTGAAAAGCGGTCCAAAACCGCTCCAGTTCTTCCTTCATCCATGCCCCGGCTTCATCCTTCCCATGGCAATCGTGCAGCTTGCTGATCCGATCCGTCAAGGAAAGCGAGTCCGACTCCTGTCCAAATTGCTTGCGCATCGTATCCTGCAGCGCAAAGCTAAGCGATAAGGCTTCGATCCGCCAAGCTTCCTCATTGATGCTGCTAATTTCTAACGCATGCTGTTCCAAATACGATTTCATGGCGTCAATTTGCCCGGAAGAAAAGAATGCAGCCAGTTGAGCACTAATCAGTTGCTGTCTGGCCCGATTAATTGCCAAAGCCGCTTCTTGTCCATTCGCCTTATCTACGGAAATTGACGCTTTCATCTTCTCCAGTAATGACTCGTAGACATCCGGCAGCTGTGTCCACTCTCCAACAAGGTCGGAACATGCCGCGCTCATCGGCAATCCGAGTAATTGCTGCACAGTTCGGCAAGCAGCCTCTACGAATGGCTCCTCGTCTGCAGACGCATCGAACAAGAGAGCGAACCGCCCTGACTCTATGCCCAGCAAGGTTCCCGTGATGCCGAAAATGTCCATCATTTCCCCTATAATGTTCAGTGCTGAGAATTGCAGCAAAGAAACATCCTGCTTTCGGTAGGCGCGATGAACCGGGAAAAAATCCATGATCTGGATCATCAGCAACCGATACGAATCGGGCATGCCCTTCAGCTCTTCCAGCATGCCCAATGCGTAGGGAAAGCGCAGCATAACCGCTCGAAGCGTATTTTCCAAGAGCAATTGCTTGTCACTCGCCGCTTGACGGGCGACAGCCTCTCGCTCCGCAAGCAGCACTTCCACTTTGTGCAGAACATCAAAAATATCTTGCATGCTGCAGGGCTTAACGAGCAGATCCAGTGCACCGCTGCGCAGCGCAGTCTGGGCATAATAAAAATCCTGATACCCCGTAATCACAATAAACTCGATGGAAGGAAAACGGGCCTTCGTTTGTTTAAGGAGCTGGAGTCCGTCCATCGCAGGCATGCGAATATCCGTCATCACCAGATCCGGCTGCAGTTCCGGAATCATCTGCTCCGCAACCTGACCGTTCTCCGCTTCTCCGCAGACGGTCCATCTTGTCCCTGATCCTGCTATCATTTTGGCAAGCCCTTTCCGGAATAAAGGCTCATCCTCAACCAACATGATGCGCATGCTGTGTCTCTCCTTCCTTGCGCAGTTCGAGCTCGAACGGCAGTCTAAGTACAATCCGTGTTCCCTGTTCCAACTGTCGAATGTCCATACCGTACGGCTTCCCATGAACAAGGTGAATACGTCTCATCACATTGCGAATGCCGATGCTTTCCCGCTCTTTCCGGTCGTCCTGTATACTGCGATCATCGTGAAGCTGTGCGATTACTCTGTCCGGCATGCCGCAGCCGTTATCCTCGATTTCAATGCGAAGTTCGCTGTCTACGCGGCTAGCCCGGATTGACAAACGCTTGTCTTCTGACTGATCCGCAAAAGCATGTACAAACACGTTCTCCACCAAAGGCTGCAGCAGCAGCCGCTGCATGCTTCCCTCCAGTATCGCCTCCTCGACCTCGAGGCAGACGGTTAATTCCTCTCCGTAGCGCGCTTCTTGAATCGTCATATAGTTTCGGATCTGCTTAAGTTCTTCCCTTAGCGTACTGGGGGCGGAGATCGTGCCAAGGGAGTATTTCAACAAATCTGACAAACTGGAGACTAACGAGGCCGTCTCGGCATCTTCATATAACAACATGATTTTCCAATATATGGTATTTAAGGCATTATGCAAAAAATGAGGATTGAGCTGCGCCTGCAGCGCTTTTAGTTCCGCTTCCTTCTCGCTTAGTTTGCTGACATAGACTTCTTGGATGAGCGCTTGAATATCTGCAACCATCTTGTTGAAGCTGTCCGCCAGAAATGCGAATTCGTCCTTCGATGTTTTGGGGATGGATTCGCGGAAATTCCCTTCTCTCACCCGCTGCATCGCACGTACTAACTGGTGCAGCGGCCGGAGCATTTTGCCGCTAAAGAACGATACGCTAATAGCCATTAGGGCAACGCTGACAAGCCCGGAGATAAGCGCCAGTTGATATACACTGCGGCCCTTGGCTTTTAGATCTGCCAGCGAGATGCCGCTGGTCAGCGTGAAGGAGCGGGGCTCGTACACGCTTTTGACAAACAAGTAATCGGTATTGCCAATATGCCGAATCAATCGCCCGTCCATGCCAGCTTTCAGCAATTGGGGCTCGTAGCCTTGCGCATTGGCCGCCTCCTTGCTGTACAGCAGTTTCCCATGCTGGTCATACAAGTAGGCCCCCGTCGTTCTTCCCGCCAAAAGCGGTTCCAAGGAGTTGCTGAAGAAGGATTCATCCAAGATCAGTATGATCATGCCATACTCCGTCTGTTGCTTCGTCGATTTCAGCACGCGCGCCGCGACAATCGTGCTTTTGAATCCCGACGGTTCCGATGTATCGGGAATGAGCGTTCGCTGCCAGACGATTTCCGCGGATGATGGATTCATACCGCCTTTAATCTGCGCATAGAAGTCGGGAAATTTAATCTGAATGGATGCGGCCGCCTGACTAAAATAGACATTGTTCCCCTGCTGATCGACGATGTACAGGGCACGGATTTGCGGCGTTTCATTTTTGAGGGGAAGCAGAATGTTGGCCAAGTCGCGCTCCAACATGAAGTTGCGGTAAGCCTCGCTCTCTCCATCTTTGGGAACCGCATTCATTCCCTTTACAATTTCCTCGACCATCGGATGAAAGAAAACAAAGTCGGTCATTCGGTATATATCTTGAATTTTAAACCCGATCTGCTCCATCGTCTGCTCGCTCGTCTGAACGTATTGCCGACTGATTTCGCTTTCGAATAGATTAAGATTAATCCGGTATGAAACGTAACCGGTTACAAGGGAACAAAGGATAATGATGACGGACAAACTTAGGATAAGCTTGACCTTAAAATGCTGATTAATATAATTGATAATCGATCGATGCTTCATGCGGCAGAATAGCCTCCCTGAGCCAACTTGCACGGTGTCCGAACGAAACTTTGGCGACCGCTTTATCAGCGGTTCCTGTAGGTGATTAGAGCGTTGGCTTAGGCCGCCCGATGCCCCTATTCTAGCTGTTTTACCCTGACCAGACAGCTAATTACCCTAGGTAAATGGATAAAATCTTTAGAATTTCGATCGTCATTTGATGAATAAGAAAAACAAGACCCCTTCCAGGATCTTGCTTGTTCATTTAGCCGATTAATTTCATAAGTCCTTTAAATTCCAGTTCTTCAAATTTACTAATGACTTTCTCGCGCTCCATGGCCCAGTTGCAGTCTTCCAGTGCGCAAGCGATCGGCGCATCGAGACGAATCGTGGCGAGATCGCGGGAGAGGTGCAGCATCTCCAGCTCTGCTTCAATTTTGGCGCGCACGCCTTTTGGCAATTGCGCCAGGTTTTCCAGAATGCCGTCGATTGTCTGATACTCGTTCAGCAGCTTAACGGCCGTCTTTTCACCGATTCCCTTCACGCCTGGGTAATTGTCCGCCGTATCGCCCGTAAGTCCCTTCAGATCGATGATCTGCGGCGGCGTCAAGCTCTTTTCCTCCATGAGGGAGTCGAGGTTATACACCATGTAGTTGGAGTGGCCTTTTTTCATAATAATGACTTCCGTGTTCTCATTAACCAGTTGCAGCATGTCGTGATCGCCGGTCAAAATCTGCACCTTCATCGACGCGCTGTAAAGTGTCGCGAGCGTCCCGATGCAATCGTCCGCCTCGTAGCCGCTGACGCCAACGTTAGGAATGTTAAAACTGGCCGTCACTTCCTTGACCAAGTCGAACTGAGGAATCAGTTCCTCCGGCGCAGGCCCCCGGTTCGCTTTGTAAGACTCGAACTTCTCCGTCCGAAATGTGCGGCTCCCCATATCCCAACAGCACGCCACATGCGTAGGCTTGAAGGTCTGAATAGCATCCAGCATGTACCGAAGAAAGCCATAGACGCCGTTCACCGGCACACCGGCACTTGTTCTCATTATGTATCCGCCTGAAGAAGTGGCATAAAAACCGCGGAACAGCAGCGCCATTCCGTCTACAAGCAGCAAGGATTCAGATTTAGTATCAGATTTATCAGACAAACGAATTGCTCCCCTCGTTTAACGGTTCATTTCATGTACACATGATCTCAGTATACCATGCCGCATGCAACCCCGGCATTAACAAATCCCGCCAACCTGACGCCTGGCCAAAAAAGAAACCGCCGCCAGCACCATGTGCCGGAAGCGGTCGTAATCAACTACGAGCGGCTCGTATGCCACTTCACTTCCTGAATAAAATCCTGCACTGCCTTATCCAATCGCTCCGTAATTTCCTTATCGAGAATCGCTTGCCCGCCTTCGCCCCACGTGACCTGCTTATCGAGCACGAAGACGCCTTGTAAAATATTTTGCGCCCCCAGCGCGGACAGCACCGGCTTTAGCGCATAATCAATGGCGAGCAGATGAGACTGTGTGCCGCCGACCGCGATCGGAAGGACGACTTTGCGTTCGAGCCCTTTTTGCGGGAGCAGGTCCAGGAACGCTTTGAGCACACCGGTGTAAGAAGCTTTATACACAGGCGTTGCCACAAGCACCGCATCCGCGCTTGCTACGATGTTGTTCGCGTTCACAATCGCTTCGCTGGCAAAGTTAGCGTACATCAGATCTTCGGCAGGGATGTCCCGTACTTTGATCCAATCGACTTCCAAACCGGCCTGTACGAAGGCGCTGCGGGCAATCTCAATCACACCGTGAATTCTTGAAGTCGGGGTCGGACTGCCGGAAATAATAACGATTTTAGCCATCAACGTTCACACTCCATTTTCATAGTTAGAAGAAATTCCAACCCGGCAGCCAGCGCAGGAAGAATGAATATTTCGCTGGAATCATCATGCCGGACAGAATCGGGTAGAACAGGAAGAACAGCAGCAGCACGCCGCCCAGATAACCGAGCACCCATTGGCGCCGCTTCGGGGGGCCTTCTTCCAGAAACTGCTTAATGTAGAACGTAAGGATGAGAACCAGGAATGGAACCATCGCAAAATAGTGGTAAATAAACGTAAGTCTCGGCACTAGGATCCACGGCAAATATTGTGAGCCGTAGGCGATCAGCAGCAGACGCAGACGCTTATCCTTGTTAATGAACACCATATACAGCGAGAACAGGACAGCGATAAAACCAGGCCACCACACGAGCGGATTGCCGAACGACACGATGCTCGACAGCATGCCTTCAGGCATGAACTTCGCTTGATAATACCAGATCGGCCGCAGCATCATCGGCCATTCCCACCAAGGCGAGGAGAACGGATGCGTAGCGACGAGATCCTTGTGATACTTATACATATGCACCTGGTATGTCACGACATCCTTCAGTCCGTGGCCGGGGCCCGGCACCATCATGAACGGGATGTACGACAAGGTGTAGATGGTCACGGGGATAAGCACAAAGGTCAGCACGCACCAGAGCAAGGTCCAAATCGTCCCAGGCACAAAACGCCGCTTCACATGCTGCAACTGCGCGCTTTCTTCCGGAGAAAGCTCAGCCTCCATCACCGCCTCCAAAGCGGGGATTTCCTCTTCCGTACTCGCCTGCCTCAGCAGCAGCTTTTTCGCAAATCGATACTCTCTGTATCTCTCCCATAACGAGATCGCGAGCAAAACGGCCAGTCCGGCGCCGCCATAGATGACGATCCACTTGGAAGCCGCGCCGATGCCGAAGAACAGCCCGGATAGCCCCAGCGGAATTAACGTCGCCCATAGCCTGTGACGATAAAAACTTCGCGTCGTATAGCGATACATGAAGAAAAACATGAGCATGATGAAGAAGACGCCATACACATCGATCGTTGCAATCCGCGTCTGAGCGAAATGCATGAAATCGAACGTAAATAAAAATGCGGCAATGAGTGCGTATTCCGAACGGCCAAACAGCCGTTTGGCGAATACATACATAATCGGAATCATGCCGACGCCGAACAGCGTGCCGACAATGCGCCAGCCGAACGGGTTGAGCCCGAAGAGATAGATGCCGACGGAGATTAAAATTTTGCCCAAAGGCGGATGCGTGCTCTCATAAGGCTCGATTTTATGCAAATGCTCCCAGGCTGTTCGCGCATGATAAATTTCATCGAAATACGTGCCGTTCATATAGGTCGGACTGTAAGGCACATCCTTCGGCTCGTCGAACAGACTCGCAGGCGCCCCTTCGTCAGCCGGGTTGACATTCAATGCTTGCACCTGCTGAATGTGCAGCGGTGTCGTCTGCCCATCCCCGAAAATGCCGATCTCATGCAGATGCAGCGCCGCCGATTCCTGCGTGTCGATCACCACTTTGATATAGCGGGCCTCTTTCTTCGGCTCCTCCGCGTGCCAAGTGAGCACCTGCGTATGGTCGGACTTCACAGCGATCTGATCCTGCCAATTCTCGCCGTCCTGCGAGAACCAGTAGGAGTAAGCCCCTTCCCCCACACCTGCAAAGCTATTGATACGCGTAATTTGATGCGAGCTGCCCAGGTCCACAACTACGGCTTCTCCGCTCGTTGCAGGCTTCCAGAACGTCTTGGGATCCGTATGCCCGCCAAGGTGGAACAGTGCGATGATCGTGTAGACAACGACCAGTGCGCCTAGATAAAGCCAATCTTTGCGAGTGAACCACCGTCCGCGACCGCGTTCACCGTTTTCTATGCTCCCCTCCTCACCTTGAAAAATTGATTTCCACAGCTTCGTTTCCCGAAAAGAAACAGGACCTGGCTCAGTTTCGTTCGATGAGCGCTGCCCCTCCTGCGAAATATCCTCTAACGAAGCCGCCTGCTCCGCCGATGCGGTCGCAAGCTGTTCCTCCTGTCGATCTTGATCTGATTTCACAAAAAGCCTCCATCCCAACTGACATGCATAGATAAACAGTACCACATTTGCGGCCGACACAGTGAGCATAAGCGGGTCATATCTCGGTATGTGATAGTCTTGATGAAAGCTGCGCAGCAGTACATCTGCAATATTGATAAAATGCGTCGCACTGAAACCGATGAACAGCCACAGAATCCGCTTATCCCGGATATAAATAAAGCTTAGCAAGGCTAGCACAAGACCGTAATGCAGGTAGCGCTCGTGCATTTTCGTCATGCACATGAAGACCGCCGTAATAAACAGGAACGATAGGTACAGCACGGCGCCGCGCCGCTGATACCCCAGCAAATAAATCAGGCAAACGTAGATCATGGCGAGAACCATCAGGACTAGACCGATCCACTGGTAAGGGATATGTAAGAAGGTTTGATTCAAATCGATAAAATTGCCCCCAAGCAGCGCCAGCACGTTAAACGCGTTCAGCGAGCCGTAAGGATAGGACGCCAGCGTTCCGGAGTACAAGCCGACTAACCAGCCATAGCCTCTTCCAATGGCAAAAGGAAGCGAAATGACAGCCATCGTCGCAAGCCCTGTCAGCACGCACAGCAGCCACGTCATCCAATTGCGCTTACGGGCGACGTCGATGAGCAGAAATACGCCGAAGAGCAGCGCCTGCGGTTTGAGGAGCAGCGCCAACGCGATAAAGAAAGACGCATGCTGCAGTTTGCCCCGCTGCTGATAGAGGAGCGTAGCCGAAATAAACAGCATGAAGAACGAATCCACCTGTCCCCAGACGGCAGAATTCGACCAAATGGCAGGGTTAAACAGATAGAGCGCAGCAAGACCCAGCGCCTGCGCCCAACTCCGCATACCGCCCTGCTTGCTGAGCGCCACGCGAACGAGCATCACCGCTGTTGCAATGTCCGCCAGCATGGCAGGCAGCTTCAGTACGAGCAGCGAGCCTGCGCTTTCCCAAGGAATGGCGAGCTTATGATGGAGCATGCCGACGATATAAAGCACGTACATATACCCCGGAGGGTAATCGAGAAAATAATCTTTTGCATTCGTATACAGTCCGTTTAAGCCTACGGTGTAAGCGCGATCAGCCCATGCCAGAAAAGTTCGGACGTCGGTATCATAGCCGATCCAGATCGGAGCCACGAACAAACGAAGCAAGAGCGCCGCCGCCAGCATGACGCCGAACAGCATGATACCGGAAGAGGCAGAGCCCTGTTGTTCCTGTTGCTTATACAAGCTTGCCATGTGACAACTCCTTAGCTTCATATAACTCCCTCTATTATACTCGCCCACACTCTTCCAGAAAAGTAAAGAAAAAAGCACCGACCGTCAGGTCAGTGCTTGGGACCGAGCTTCTCCATCCGCTCGCAGATATCGTGCAGCCACTCATAATCCGCCGTCATGGAGGCGCACAACGATAAATTTTCCAGCTTCAATCGATTCCACACATAAGTCGCGTTCGCTTCCATGCAGAGCATCAACTCGTCATGCTCCGCTTGCGTCAGCTCGCGCCCTCTGCGCAATGTCCACAATTCTGCCATGCGCTGATGAATGGCCAACATGCCTCGTCTGCCCCCCGCCAGTCAATTCGTTCAACTACTAGCAGTATGGACAAAGGAAACGGGAATGAAACCTGCCCGCTCCCCGGCGGCAAAAAAAGAAGGCAAGAGCGCACTCGCTCATTGCCTTCTTTGACCGTTGGTAGGATTAAGGAATGTGGACGACAGCAATTTTTTCGATGTTGATAAAGAAGATTGTGTTGCTGCTAGCCAGAACAACGTTGCCATTTTCAATGCCCAAAAATTTACCCGTGTGGTTAGGCGTCGTGCCTGCATGAACTGTGATCACTGTACCAAGTCCGATTCGAGCCAAAGTCGCATAAACGGAGCAATTCATCTATCATTCCTCCCTTCAACATTTATAGAATATACTATTCTAGTTCGCTAGATTTGCTATAGACGAATGGAGAGTAGAAATGGTATATTTTGAGATTCAATGGGCGGTACCCCCTCCTCGCAGCCATTCTGCTAGAGAACGGCAAAAAACCTCCAAGCTCCTGCCTAAGCAGTTGCTGAAGGTTTTTTCTCGTGACGTTACGCGGAAGTGACTTCCTCGCCGCTCTCCGCGTTATCCGTGCCTTCCAGGAAAAACTGGACGAGCTTGACATGCTTTTTGAGCGACTTCTCATGAATCAGGTTAATCTTGCCGTTATCGAGCGATCCGAAAATGTAAATCAGCTCCTCGTTGTCATGCGACCAGTCGAAGCCGTCCAGAATTTGCAGGCACTTCGTCCACTCCTCGTTGTACTCGCCGTCCGGGAACAGGAAGCGGCTTGCATAGAGCGCGATGCTTTCCTGAATCACACGGTTCGCGGACGTATACTGCGCAAGGCCCGGCTGTTCCGGCATCATCGGCAGGATCGTATTGAAGAACTGATGCAAAATCTCCACATACGTCGATGGATCGTGACGGATTTTGCGCTGCAGCTCGTAGGACGGCTGCATTCTACCCGAGAAGAGCATCGTCGCCGTCGCGTACAGCCAGCTGAAGCACGTAAAGTTTTTGTTGAACGAGGTCAAATTGCTTCTGCGCTCAACGCCGGCCGCTTTCAGATAGACGTTATGGTCAACGACTTGCTGAATGACAAGGTTAAGCGGATCGATCGAGTCGAAAGAGTGCCCGAGCTCTTTGCTTACGAGCTGCACCTTCGAGTTGATGTCTCCGAACAGTTGCTGCTCCTCGTCCTCGGTGAGACCGATATAGATTTGCACGGCGAGCTGCGTTTCCATCAAGTCAAGACGGCGTCCTTCGAGCTGAGAGATCGTCCCCTCGGTTTCTTCCACTTCCTGCTTCACGTCCGCATCGTCCGGGAGTTTACGTTGTTTGATTTTGAGCATCGCCAGCTTCTTCTCGTAACGGCGCACTTCTTTTTGCATCTGGTCGTTCACATAGCCAAGCGCCAAGATCCGGTGCTGGCCATCCAAAATGGAAAGCTTCGAGCCGTGTCTGAGCAGAAACTCATTCGCGCCTTTGGACAGCTGGTTCACTTCGCGCAGCGACAGCGTAACCGGACCGAAGAAGACGTGATCAAGCTCGCGCTCCTGCAGGTACGTGGAGATTTTACGGCGCTGCATATTGCTCAGCTTCCGCTGCACCATCGGATCGATCATCGTGTAGTTAAGCAAATCCTGAACGCGCAAAGCCACGGTGGCAAGACCGAACTTTTCGCAAAAAGGATAAATCGTCATTTTTAGGCGCAATCCTTCCATTAGCCCACGTCCTCCTTCTCTTTATAGCTGTCGCTGTCTCCGATCAGGAACGCATTCTGATCCTGATAGAAGGATTTGATATGGTTAAAAGCTTTCACGATCCGCGTCCGGCGAGGCAAACGGTCCTTCTCTTCGCCAGCGTAAATCGCATTCCAATTGACATGCGGTAAAATTTTCAAAATATGCTCCATCGCATAGCGATTGAAGCTGCCGGTCAGCGTCGCTTCTCCGTGCATGAAGAGCGCCAGCGCGATCTGGATATTTTCCGACCAGACGATTTCACCTTTGGACGGTGCAGGCAAGTAGTTCAGCAAGCCGTTAAAATATTGCCCGGCCAACGTCACCAGCTCCTGTAAATCCTTCTCTTCATAGGTGTAGTTGTTGTTGCGCGCAGCCGATTTCATTCGGCCTTCGAACAAGGCCACAAGAATTTCAATCAGCAAGTGATACGAGAACAAGTACTCCGGCGATTTGCCGCGTTCCGAGAACATGTCGACCGTCAGCTTCTGCATCGCAGGCGCCTTGGCCGCCAATTCCGTCGCCGCCACATGATAAAATCTGCGTTGGTCGCGCAGCACAGCCAGGTTGCCGCCCAGCTTGCGAGGCAGCTTATTGATGTCGGAGAACAATTGGCGCTCCTGACGGGCGTTGATGTCCAGATACGTCATCGTGGAAATCGGGAATGCATAGAGACGGCGGAGCTTTTCCGTAATCTCTTCCATTTTGTCATACTCCCTGCGGTCTTTGGCACGCGCCATTTGACTTTGCAGCGTTTCCATAATGCGTTGGAAAGCGGCCAAACGATGCTGTCCGTCTACGACATAGAGCTTTTCAATCGGCTGCAAACGCAGCGCCTGATGGTCTTCATCGTAATAGCCAGCGCCGCGCGCGGAGAAGATGATGCCTGGAAAATAGATCGGCTGACGCTCTTCCAGGTATAAGTTAATGTAATCGATGAGTTTGGATAAGTTGCGCGGAATGATTGCGCGCTGCACTTCCAAATCTACCTCATAAATCGAGAATAATTTGCTAATCGGCAATGTTGCGGCAATCGTCGCTTGCCCGAACGTCTGTCCCAAATTCCCCGGAATTTCTACGTACGAGGAAGGTTTCTGATCGGCGAGCAGCTCGGATAGGGAAGAAATCGCATCCATAGGCGTACCCCTTTCAATATGTGAAATGATTTTTTTGAACTACCTCTAATTGATTTCTCTCATTCTCCTATTTTTACCAAACTTGCTATATTTCATTCTTTCGTGGCTCGAAGCCATTCCCCGATGCGTCTTGCCGCTTCAAGCAATCTGTCTTCCTCTTGCACAAGGGCGATCCGAACATACCCTTCGCCTTCCGCTCCAAACGCATCTCCCGGAATCACGACAACCCCGGCTTGATACAACATTTCCCGGGAAATTTGTCGAGAGGTCCACCCGGCAGGGATCGGCGCCCAAATAAACATCGTCGCCTTCGGCGGGGGAATCACCCAACCGGCAGCCTGCAAGGCCGAAATAAACAGATTGCGTCTACGCTCATAGATGCCCGAAACGGAATGATCATGTTCCATATCCTCTTCCAAAGCTGCGATACCGGCAGCTTGAATCGCGCCGAATACCCCGTAGTCGATATTCGATTTCAGCGTTCTCAATGCGCCGACAGCGGCGCTGTTCCCCGTCAGGAAAGCGATTCGGCAGCCTGCCATGTTGAAGCTTTTGGATAAAGAATGGAATTCGACGGCAACCTCCTTAGCGCCTTCTATTTCCAAAATGCTTATCGGCTTATAGCCGTCAAACGCCATTTCGGAATAGGCAAGATCATGTACGACAAGCAGGTCGTGCTCTTTGGCATAAGCGACAAGCTTTTCAAAGAAAGCGCGATCTGCAACGGCGGAAAGCGGATTGCTCGGATAGTTGAGCAGGATGAATTTCGCTCTGGCAGCCACTTCAGCCGGAATGTCTTCAAGTTTAGGCAAGTACGCATTGTCAGCACGCAGCGGGATCAGATAAGGTTCTACTCCTGCCAGCGTAAGACTTGCCGCATATATCGGATAACCCGGATCCGGAACGATCGCCATGTCGCCCAGATCGCAGAGAGAAAGCGCCAAGTGAGCAAGCCCATCCTGCGAGCCCATTAATGTTAAAATTTCGGAGGCCGGGTTGAGCTCAACACCGAACCGATGAGCGTACCATTTGGCAACCGCTTCGCGAAATGCGGGGCTTCCTTCCGAAGTCGGATAGCCATAATAGGCAGGATTTTGGACAGCTTCCACCATGGCGCTTACGATGCGCTGCGATGGCGGCAGGTCCGGGCTGCCTATACCTAAATCTATGACGTCAACCCCTTGCTTCATAACCTCGCTCTTCCATTGCGCCACTTCCGAAAAGATGGCGGAGCCAAGCTGGTTAAGCCGGCGTGAACCTGTAATTGTCATCTGTCCATTCTCCATTATGTCGTGTAGTTATGCGATGCCGATCTGATGAACCACCCTGATCATGTACAGCAAGAACAGTGCCAGAGCCAAATAAGCGGTACCGAACAGCCATCGCGTACGGGTCGGCACCTCGTAATAGCTGTCGTTAACAGCAGCGAGCGGTGAATATTCGACTTGCACTTGCAGACCCAGGAAGAAGCCGTTTTCTTTCTCCAAGCGGTCGACTTTCACTACCTGAACCTTGCGAATCAGCGATTGCGTCGGCATGTATGCATGGCCTTCGAAGCCGATCCCTTGCCAATACATAATAATCGTTTGGCGCCCGTCCGCAGCTCCCTGGATGTCCGAATAGGTGGCAAAATCCAGTTCTCGCATGTGATTTTCGCCAGGTATCACATAGCTCTGCCCAAGCAAATGATTCGCCGGGTGCTCAAATCGCGTCGAAACGGTAACTCTTTCCTCCTTGTGGCGGAACCGCACAAATTTTTTGTATAGATCCCATGCGAACATCGCCCAGACCACAAAGAAAAGCAGTTTATTAAGCGGTTGGTCGAGGTACCAGATGAATACAAGACCGCCGATCAGCCCAAGCAGCCACAGCCAGCGGGTGACAGCCGTCGCAATGCGTCCGCCGTCAAGCGGATGAATCGGCAGCAAGTTAATCAGATTCAGATAAAAGGAGGCATATGCCACGGAGAGGAGAACACCGGAATCGAAATACATCCCCAGTCCGAAAACTGCCACACCCCCAAGCGTGCCCGCAATTGGCCCCGCAATTCCAATAAACGCTTCGGTCGCCGCATTGGTCGGGTGCTTTTTCATTGCGATAAGTGCGCCTACGAAAGGAATAAATACGGGAGCCGACACGGGAAGACCCTTCATTCTGGCCGCTAGGACATGGCCTAGTTCATGAATCAGAATTAACAGCACAATTCCGATGACAAAAGGAAGAGGAGCAAGCAAAGCGTAGGCCCAGATCGTGACAAACATCGAAATGATCGCACCACCGACTTTGCCAAACTTTAGGGCAGTAAGCAGCAGCTTGCCTTGCGAAAGGACAACAGCGAGGAAACCGCCAATGGCGAGCGGCGATTTTTTGCGGGAAGTGTTCCGCTTCTCATCCAACGTGCCTCACCCTTTCGCCCATACACCCTCAAACTCATCTTCTTTAAAACCAATTGTCACTTTCTTGCCGTCCGTGACGATCGGACGTTTGATCAGTCTGCCGTTGGAAGCGAGCAGCTCCAACATCTGCTCCTGCGTCATACCCGGCAGCTTGTCTTTCAAATTCATTTCTTTGTAGACTTCACCCGACGTGTTAAAAAACTTCTTGATCCCAAGTCCGCTTAATGCCAGAAGCTCCGCCAATTCCTGTGCGGAGGGCGGCGTTTCGAATAAAGGAACCTTCTCGGAAATTTCAACTTGGTGCGCGTTCAGCCACTTTATCGTACTCCGGCAAGTTCCACATTTATCGTAACCATACACTTTGACTGCCATGTTGCCGTACTCCTTTATGCGGTATGATGAAAAATACAGAACTACTTAAAATTTTGGGCTAATTGACAAGGAAAGTCAAGCAATTGCAAAGAAAAACCATCCAATATTTGGGATGGTTCTTACATTTTTACGATTTTTCTTGCAGCCAGCGATGAAGCTCGGACAAATCCCCTGGAAGCGGCGCCCGATACTCGGTCCATTCGCGCGTTCCCGGATGCTGGAAGCCCAGCCTATGCGCATGCAACGCTTGACGCGACAAGCACCCGCTTGCCTCCAACCCTTCGGCTTCCGCCTCAAACTGCGGCAAGGTGTACATCTTGTCCCCCAGCAGCGGATGACCGATATGGCGCATATGCACGCGAATCTGGTGTGTACGCCCCGTCTCCAGCCAAATGCGTACAAGTGCTGCGGACGCAAATTGTTCCACGACCTCATAGTGCGTCACAGCCGAATAGCCGTCCGGCGTCACGATGCGCACATGGGGCTGCTCAGGATCGCGGTCGATCGGCCCCGTGATCGTCCCCTTAGGTTCGGCCACGGTGCCCCATACGAAAGCGAGATATTCTTTCTTCACTTCGTGGCGAATCATCTGCTCGGAAATCTGTTGATGCACATACGGATTCTTGGCAATGCAAAGCACGCCGGACGTCTCCTGATCAAGCCGGTGAACCGGCCGGAATCGGCAGGAAACGCCCATCTGCTGCCAATGATACACAACGCCGTTGGCAATCGTATTCATGTAATGGCCGTGCGTCGGATGCACAATGATGCCGGCGTCCTTCGCCAGAATGAGCAGCTGCTCATCCTCATGCAAAATGTGCAGCGGCATGTCCTGAGGCAGAATATCCTCCGACACTTCGGCCTCCATGCGAATTTCAACCCGGTCGCCGGCGTTGACCTTGACGTTAATGTACTTCCGCTCTCCATTCACCATAATGCCCTGCTCGGTCAATTTAATGCGGGAGAGCAGCTTGCGGGACACCATCAACCGTTTTTGCAGCACCGTTTTGAGAAGGAAACCCTCTTCTTCCTCCGGTACAATATACACTAAAGGCTCGTAATAGCTCATGATTTGCGTCTGAACACCTCTGCGCTTCGCACATACTCCACATCCGGCACACCCTCGCGAAAATTCGCGGTTCTAGCCACGGTAAAAAAGAAATCGGACAGCCGGTTCAAATAGCGGCGAACCTCTGGATTGATCTCCTGCGTGCGCGCCAGCGTAACGACAAGGCGCTCAGCCCGCCTGCACACGGTGCGGCACACATGCAAGGTAGAGGAGACTTTTCCTCCGCCAGGCAAAATAAAGCGCGTAATATCCGGCGTCTCTTGATCGTATTTATCAATCCACGCTTCCAGCGCGTCTACCATCGCCGCCGTTACTTTATAGGGACGCAGCTCCGGCTTCAGCAGCGCAAGATCGGAGCCGCAGTCAAACAGTTCGTGCTGCACCTGCAGCAGATCCGGCAGCAAGTCCGGGTACAGCTGTGGGTCCATAAAACTCATCGCCTGACCCACGAAACAGTTCAGCTCATCCGTCGTGCCGTAAGCTTCAACGCGGTCATCGTCCTTATCGACCCGTCCGCCGATAACCCCCGTCTGTCCGGCATCTCCCGTACGCGTATAAATTTTCATCCTAGCACTTCTCCTCCTTGTGTATGGATAAGGGCAGTTCTATCATCTCATAGATAGCGGCAAGATCCAAATGCTCCCGCACATGGTCCGCCAACCGGTCGAAGGCCGCCTCCCGCTTCGCTTTGAAACGAACGCCCACCGTTGCCGGCGGCAGCCCTTTACCCGCACGGATGTGGTTTAACCAAGCCCTCCGGAAATCGTCATTATGCAAAATGCCGTGCACGTACGTTCCCCACACCCGCTGATCGAGCGATGCGGCCCCGTCAGGATGCCGCTCCCCGTGGGTTGACGAGGTTTCGGTGATCAGAAACGGCGCCTCGACCTCGCGAGAATAGCGCGTACGGCCCATATGAATTTCATACCCTTCAATCTCATAGCCTATTCCGTCTTCCGCAAAAAGAGAAGAGACCCCGGCCACTCGGACCGTTCTTTTTTCCGGCGTGAAAAAGGTTTCCGTCGGCAGTAAGCCCAATCCTCGCAGCCGCACATGGTCGGATTCGAAACCATCCGGATCGTGTAAAATCCCCCCTAGCATCTGGTATCCTGCGCAAATGCCGGCGACATGGCCCTGCTCCTCCTGCGCAAATGCCTGAATACGGGCGGCAAGCCCGCTTTCCTTCAAGTGGTAAAGATCGTCCATCGTGTTCTTACTGCCCGGCAGCAAAATTGCATCCGGCGTTCCCCACTCGGACAAGTGGGAAATATAACGAAAATGAACGTCCGGCTCCTCTTCTAACGGATCGAAATCCGTAAAATTGGAGAGCCTCGGCAGTCGAATCACCGCAATGTCCAGCTGATCCTGCCTCTTTTCGCGCACCTCGCGCTGCTTCATGCTTCGCTTGCTGTCAAGTGAAGCCGAATCTTCATCCTCGATGCCTAGCTGCGGCAAATAAGGAATCACACCGAGCACCGGCTTTCCGGTTTTGGCTTCCAACCAATCGAGTCCTGGCTTCAGCAGGGAGACATCACCGCGAAATTTATTAATGATAAACCCTTTGACTCTGTCCCGTTCCTCCGGCGTCAAGATTTCCAATGTGCCGACGATCGATGCGAAAACACCGCCCCGATCAATGTCCGCCACCAGCAGCACCGGCGCATCCGCCCAGCCTGCAAGGCGCATGTTGACGATATCGCGATCTTTGAGATTGACCTCCGCCGGACTACCCGCACCTTCCAGTACGATCAAATCATGCCCTGCGCGAAGGCGAGCCAGCGACTCCTTGACGATACCTTCCGCTACCGCCAAGTATTGCTCCCGGTACGTGCGGGCATCCAGGTCCGCATACGGCTTGCCGTGCACAACAACCTGCGCGACCATATCCTGCTTCGGCTTGAGCAGAATGGGATTATGGTCCGTCGTCGCGAGAATACGGCACGCATCCGCCTGCACGCCCTGCGCCCGGCCGATCTCCTTGCCGTCATACGTGATATAGGAATTGAGGGACATATTTTGGGATTTAAAAGGCGCCGTCCGCCAGCCATCCTGTACAAAGATGCGGCACAACGCCGCAGTCAGAATGCTTTTGCCGACATCGGAAGCAGTTCCCTGCACCATCAGTGTGGCCGCCTGCGCTTGAGTAGGTTTCGCTTGCATCACGTCGTCATTTCCTTCCTCATGCCTCATGGTGAACACCTCCCCTTCCCCCAGAGACGGGGAATGCATCCAATATCATCGTGAGCGCAGCAACCAGCTTTTCGTTATCCGCTCTCAGCCTCACGGCTACCCGGCAATACCGTTCGTCCAGCCCTTCAAAGTGGGAAGCGTCCCGGAGCAGAATGCCCTGCTGTCCCAGAAGCTGCTGCGCATTGGCTGCCGTCATCCCCGTTGCCTTAGGAAACGAGAACAGCAGAAAGTTCACATCGCTCGGCACGACTTCGAGTCCCAATGAACCGAGCTGTGCGCTGAGCCATGGCTTCTCCTCACGCAGCCACCTCCGGCTAGCCTCCTCAAACGGCGTGTCCTCGAGCACCGCACAGCCGATGCGCTGGGCCAGGTCGTTCACGCTCCACTGCACTTGCAGCCGGCGGGCCTCGCGAATCAGCTCCGGATGCGCGACCATGAAACCGAGTCGAATGCCGGGGATCGAATAAAACTTCGTCATGGAGCGAATGACGATCAGATCGCGGCTTTGCGAGGCAAGCGGAAGCATCGAGTGTGACTGCTCATCCTCAATAAAATCCATGAACGCTTCGTCCAGCACAAGCCTGCGCTTACTGCGCAGCAGCATGTCCAGAACGTCACCCGCAATTAGCCTGCCGGTCGGGTTGTTCGGATGTCCAAGAAAGAGCAGGTCCGTATGCGACATGACGCGATCCAGTTCAGACTCCGCGAGCGCGAACCCGTTCCCGGCTAACAACGGAATATTGAGCAGCTTCCCATCCGTCTTATGCACCGCTTCCTCGTATTCACTGAACGAAGGTCTGGCCAGTCCCGTTCTTTCCGGCTTCAGCACGCGGACGATCAGATCGATCAGTTCTGCGGCCCCATTGCCGACCAGGATGCTCTCCGGGTCGACCCCGTATTTATGCGCCAGCTTGCCCCGTAAGGCCCGAACCGCAGGATCGGGATATTTGTGAATGTCCTTCCATCCCTCCGCCACAATTTCCCGCACACAAGCCGGGGGGCCGAGCGGATTCATGTTCGAACTGAAGTCCGTAAAGTGCTCTTTTGGTAGGCCGAACGTCTCCTGCGCTGTCAACAGGTCGCCGCCGTGCCCATATCGTTCCAGCATGCCAATGTCTCCTTTTCACACGCTAAATATGAAGCATAGCGATTATAGATCCTAGTAAAATCACACTTTCCAGCAGCTCGTTGATCGCCCCGTACGTATCCCCGGTCTGCCCGCCCAGCTTGCGGGCGAAATAAGCGCCGAACGCGACGCCTGCAAACACGGTGAGGAGCGCTGCGCCAAGCAGCAGCTGGGCCATCCCGCTTACACCTTGGCCGGCAATGCACGCCACAAGCGTAGTGGTGAGCAGGGCTACGCCCAACGAAGCTGAAGTGAAGCGCGGGGTGACGCTTTGAAACAGGCTGCCTAGCCCTGCCTCTTTGCGGGCATACGGCCAGCCTTGAATCGCCGCCACCATAAACCAGCGGCTCCACATCGGCGCAAGGATGAGCCCCAGCCGCCAACTGCCTCCATCGTTTGACTTCAACATTTCAAGCCACGTATATACTAATGACAGCTTCACAAGCACATGCATCACACAAACGATCACACCCATCGCGCCGACGCGGCTGTCTTTCATGATTTCCAGCATTCGCTCGCGCGAGCGATGGCTGAGCACACCGTCGGCGGTATCCATCAGCCCGTCGAGATGAAGGCCGCCGGTCAGGGCGATCCAGAAGGCGAGCAGCAGCGCAGCGGCGGGCAGCGGCGGCAGCAGATGCACCAGCAAGGCCCCTGCGCCATACAACAGTCCCCCGATGACGGCCCCGGCGAGCGGATAAAAAACAACGCTGCGCCGAAACACCGCTTCGGTGTAATCGATCTGCAGCGGAATCGGCAGGCGCGTCAAGAACTGAAAGGCGGCGACGCACGCCTTCAGCCAATCCATGCAAAGACGAGTAAGGCGCACAGCAATCCTCCCATCATGACATAACTGACGCCGTAGAGCATCTCTACGGCGTACCTAATATCCCGCTGCGTCCGCGGACGCAGCGGCCACCCGAGGCGCGCGCGCTCGCTGGCGACGCCGCCGTACACGTTCAGCCCGCCGAGCTCTATCCCGAGTGCGCCGGCGACCGCCGACTCGGGTATGCCGCTGTTCGGGCTGGGATGCAAGTGCGCGAAGCGGCGCACGGCCGCCGCCGCACGCCTTGCCGAGAGGCCCGGCTTGGCCAGGGCCACGAGCACGAGCAGCATCCCGGTGAGACGCGCCGGGATCCAGTTCATGGCGTCGTCCCAGCGGGCCGACGCCCAGCCGAAATGACCGTAGCGGTCATTTCGGTAGCCCACCATCGAATCCAGCGTATTCGATGCCCGGTACAGCATGGCGAGCGGCGCGCCGCCAAGCAGGGCGTAGCAGAGTGGCGCGACGACCGCGTCCACGATGTTCTCCGCGACCGTCTCCACGACGGCGCGCGTCAGCTCCGGCTCATCGAGCGCCGCCGTGTCACGGCCGACGATGTAGCCGGTGTACTTGCGGGCGTCCGCGAGGTTGCCCGCCTGCAGCGGGACGGCGACGAGGTACGCCGCGTCCTTCAGGCCTTTGATCGCCACAGTCGTGGAGATGAACCACGTGGACACGGCATAGCCGAGCCATGGATGAATGGCGTCCGCGATCCACACAAGCGCAGCCATGACAAGAAAGCTCAACAGGATCGTGGACAGCATCAGCACAATTCCTCTGGCGCGAAGCTGCTTGTCTGAGTAGGCCGGGCTGCTGCCGGCATCGGCCGGCTTGCCGTACAGCTTCCCTTCCACCCACCGAATCCAGCGGCCGATCAAAATAACCGGATGCGTCGGCCATTTCGGATCGCCGACCAGCCAGTCAATGAGGATGGCGGCTCCCGTCATGCCAAAGAGTTCCTGCCAAGAATACATCCACATGGCGATCACCGCCTTTGATCCGGAGAAAGCATCCGTGGTGCAATCGTATACGGAGTAGACGCTTGCGTGTCAGCCTCTTGCGAGCCTGGCGATTGCGGACCTGGTGCTTGCGAGTCAGACGCTTGCGTGTCGGGCGCTTGCGAGCCTGGCGCTTGCGAAGGCAACCGTGAGTCCGCCTGCCCCGTCGCTGCCCCATCCCCGATCCTGTAAGCAATGCTTTTCAATTCAACCGGTATGCCTGCCGTTACAAGAAAAACCTCCTCGCACACCTCTGCCAGCCGCTGATTCATCCAGCCAGCCAAGTCGCGGAACTGCCGTCCCAGCGGGTACTCCGGCACGATGCCGTCCCCGACTTCATTCGTCACCAGCAGTAAGTGTCCACTGTAGGAGGACACCGCATCCGCCAGCTCCTTGATTTGCTGCATGACCAGCTCCTCGCAATTCGGCTCACTCTCCACCTTGAGCAGCCAGTTCGTCAGCCACAGCGTCAGGCAGTCTACCAATACGACGGTCTGCAGGTTGCCGCCGTCAAGCCCGCTCGACGTCAGTAGCTCTAGCAGCCCCAGCGGTTCCTCCTGCGTCACCCACGGGAAGCCTGCCGTCTCCCGCTGCCGCCGATGACGGCTAACCCGCTCGCGCATTTCCTCATCATATATTTGCGAAGTCGCGATATAGATCCCATGCGAACCGCGATGCATCGCGAGCCGCTCAGCGAAGCCGCTTTTCCCGCTTCGCGCGCCTCCCGTTATTAGAACAGCCACGAAAAACCTCCTCTTTTGTTACTACCGTGACAATAGCTCGGTTCCGCCTGCACAAATTTCCATTCCTTGTGATGCCTCACAACTGCATGGTGGCTGCATTGTGAGTACCTTTATCTCGCTCAACCTTCCCACCTTCCGATCCCGCAATCTCCAGAACCCCACCAGCATGTATGAGTAGTTACCGCTAATGTGCAAAACATAGGGGGAACAAGGATGCCAGGTTAGGTAGCTGGCCGCAATGAGATCAAATCCGCAGTCGAACGTTAGTGTTGTTCAACAGATGCGGAACGAGAGGACGCTAATTTGATAAAAAGTGTGCGTGGGGCATCCAAGCGGAACGGAAAGCCCTTATTTATGCTAATCCAAGGGGATTTATCGGTTTTGAGGTGGAATAAGGTATCTACGTTCCTCTATTACTTAAGAATAGCATGATTAGGCTCAAATAGTGAACTGACGTTCCGCTAATCTTCTATACTGACAACTTTTGGGGATCGCAGCTTGACCAAACAACATAGCGAGAAGCCGTGGAGAAAAGCCGTAACGGATACCAGCGCGCTTATTGTCCCGAAAAGCAAGCTGATTATAATCTAACGGTTGCCACCACGCATATTTCAAAGAAATCAAGGCAAATCGAATCGATTTCATGGAAATAGCCTCTGTGACAACCGTTAGCGTCCGCAAGAGAGCCTTTTTCACCAAATAAGCGCTATTGCGCCCGTTAGCAGCAGCGACGCCTCCTCCGTAACGTACTCACGCCGCTGACTGCACCCCATCCGATTTGTGGAATGGAGAGCAGCTGAGGCATACGATCGCACCTCACTCCAGGCTGTTACTCCCTAGACACGCCCGCACTTTCAAACGTTGCCATTTCCTTCATGATTTTACCGGCCGCTTCAATCATCGGAAACGCCAGAACCGCACCAGAGCCTTCGCCTAGCCGCATGTCCATATGCAGCATCGCGCTGAGGCCGATTGCTTCCAGCAGCTTCGCATGCCCCTGCTCCTGCGACAGGTGCGAGGCCAGCATGTACGACGCGCTGAGTGGAGCCAGTCGGCTGGCAACCAATGCAGCTGCCGATGAGATGAAGCCGTCGATCACGACCGGACAGCGATGCTGCGCAGCGCCGAGAATGACGCCGACAAGTCCGGCGATTTCAAGGCCGCCCGCTTTTTCCAGCACCTCCAACGCACGTCCACTCATCTCGCCACTCTTCTCAACATTTACCTCATCTCCTAGCTTCTCGCCCGTCTCATCACTCATCCCGCCACTCATCTCGCCGCTCTTCTCATCTCTTGCCCCGCCACCTAGCTTGCCGCCCGTCTCATCACTTACCTCACTCCCCATACCGCTTTTCTCACCACTCGCCCCACGCAGGCCGTGCAGATCAAGCACGCGATTCACCACGTTCATCTTATGCAGCCATTTGGCGTCGTCGATGCCGGTGCCTCGACCAACCGCTACCCCGGCATCCAGCCCCGTCAACGCGCATAGAATTGCTGCGCTGGACGTCGTATTGCCGATTCCCATCTCGCCCGTGGCAAACAGCCGATAGCCTTGTGCGACAAGATCGTCCACCACCTCAACACCGGCCAGCACCGCTTGTAGCGTTTCCTCTGGTGTCAGCGCAGCCTCTTTTGCCATATTGCGCGTTCCCTTCCGCACCTTACGGGACAGGAGTGCCGGATGCTCAAGATCAGCGTTCACGCCCATATCGATGCAAACAACGTCTGCCCCGGCATGCCGTGCCAGTACATTGACGGCGGCGCCGCCTGCCAGAAAGTTCAGCACCATCTGCGGCGTCACTTCCGCCGGGAAAGCCGAAATGCCTTCCTCGCACACCCCGTGATCGCCGGCCATAACAATAACGGCCTTCTTCTCAAAAACCGGCATAACCTCGCCGGTAATGCCCGCCAACTGTCTGGCAATATCCTCAAGCTTTCCCAAGCTGCCCGGAGGTTTCGTTAGTTGGTTCAAATGGTCGTCGGCTTGCCGAACAACCTCATCCTGTAAAGGCTGAATACGATCAATCACGGCTTGAAGCTGGTTTGTTGCAGTCATCACTTCATCCTCCATTCGTCTATTGGCCCGGCTGCAGAAGCACTTGCGGCACTTCGCTAACCGGATGCTTCAGAATAATTGGGGTCGTCCCATATACTTGAGCAATCAATTCGCTGGTCAAAATTTGCTCGGGTGTCCCCACTGCAACGGCGCGTCCATCGTGAATGACGAGCAGGCGCGAGCAGTACTGCGCTGCCAAATTCAAATCGTGGAGCACAGCTACGGTCGTCAGCCCGGTTTCTTTTTGCCAGTTCGCAATGTAATCCATCATTTGAATTTGGTAGCCAATATCAAGGAACGTTGTAGGCTCATCCAAAAGCAGCAGGCCCGGCTGCTGGGCCATCACTTTGGCCAATGCCGCACGCTGCCGCTCGCCTCCGCTAAGACGTTCAATCGCGCGTTCCGCCAGAGCCGTCAGCTCCAGCTTCTGCAGAATCGCCGTGATGAGCGCGTCGGCGTCTTCCTTTTCTTCCCCGAGCCAGTTTTGAAAAGGAAAACGGCCCATCTCCACGACCTCGCGCACAGTGAATCCGACAGGCGGGAGCGCGTCCTGTTGGAGCACCGCCAGCCACTTCGCCAGCTCTTTGCGCGAATAGCTGCCGACAGGTTTGCCGCCAAGCCGCACCTCGCCGCTGCGCACCGGATCTACGCCGGACAATTGGCGAAGCAGCGTCGACTTGCCCGAGCCATTCGGCCCGATAATGCCGAAAAATTCGCCCTCCGCAACCTGAAAACTAATCTCCTTCAGGATAGCCTGATCTTTAATTTTATAAGAAAGCTGCTTTACGTCGATCATGCTCATGCGCCTCTGACCTTCCTTTTTTCCTTATACAGCAAGTAGGCAAAAAATGGCGCCCCCAGAAACGCCGTCACCACACCCAGCGGGATTTCCGTAGGGCTGAGCAGCGTACGGGCCACCGTGTCCGCCCACAGTACGTAGATGCCGCCGCCCAGCGCGGATAACGGCACAATGAGCCGATAATCCGGCCCGACGACCAACCGTACCAGATGCGGCACGATGAGCCCGACAAAACCGATCACGCCGGCCACCGACACGGCTGCCGCCGTTATGAGTGTAGCGGTAACGAGCACAATGACTTTCGTCCGTTCCACATGAACACCAAGATGCGCCGCCTGTCGCTCGCCCAATGCCAACAGGTTCAACGATCTCGCATAACTAAGTAAAATGATCAGTCCAACAATCACATAAGGCAAAATAATGCCGACATACGCCCAGCCATGCATCGCCAGACTCCCCATCAGCCAAAATACGATTTCGTTAATCACCTGTTTGGACATCGAGATCAGGAAGGACACAATCGCGCCCAGAAAAGCTTGCATCACGACGCCGGACAAGATCAGCGTTTCCATCTTCAGCTTGCCGTCCATTTGCGCGAGCCGAACAACAAGAAACAACGTGATAAGCCCCGTCCCGAACGCCGCAACCGGAATGGACCACTGACCGAGCCAAGCGGCCTGCAGGCCAAAATAAATGATAAAGGCCGCCCCTACCGACGCCCCGGACGATACGCCCAATGAATACGGATCCGCCAGCGGATTGCGCAGTACACCCTGGAACGCTGCACCGGCAAGCGAAAGCCCTGCACCGACCAGCACGCCCAGCAAAACCCGGGGCAACCTTACCTGGTTCATAATTTGCTCGGAGGACTTCGGCCACGTCACTTCGATATGACTGCCGATCCAAGGCACATGCTTGCCGAGTATTGCGACAATCTGGGGAATCGGAAGATGTGCCGACCCAATAGATAAGCTTACCACAATAGAAAGAAGAAGGAGAATTACTCCTCCCCCTCCTGCCAGCAACAATTTTCTTTTCATTATTTCACCAATTCAGGGTAAATCGCTTTTGCCATCGCGAGCAGACCGTCGGTCAGACGAGGGCCTGGGCGGCTTAGCGTGTTCTGGTCAAGCCCCACTACTTGCTTGTTCTTCACGGCAGCAATCGCATCCCACCCGCTGCGCGTGCGGATAATGTCTTCCAGCGGCTTCTTCGTCTTGGAATCTACGACACCGCTCGCAAACAAAATAACGCCCGGATCCTGTTGAATAATATTTTCCTCGCTAATTTGATAGTAGCCCGATTTCGCAGTCGCCACGTTAACACCGCCGGACAGCTTGATCAGCTCATCCATGAACTCGCCGCTGCCGACCGTCCAGCCCGGTGCAAACTCGATATAGACTTTCTTCTTGTTCTCCTGCTTCACGTCTTTAACTGCACTCGTCACTTTCTCGATGTCCGCTTTCATTTTTGCGACAACTTTGTCCGCTTGCTCCTGATGATCGGTAATCTGGCCGTAGATTTGAATGTTTTTGATCACATCATCCAGCGTTTTCGGCTCTACTTTAAAAATGTTCACTTTCATCTCGCGCAGCTTCTCGACCGTATCGGCCTTCATCGACACGCCGGTGAATACGATGTCCGCATTGGAAGCGATGACGGCTTCCGTGTTCGGTTTCGTAATGCTGCCGAGTTTCGGCTTCGATTTAGCCGCTTCCGGGTAATCGTCAAAATCGGAAACCCCCACGATATTATTCTCAAGCCCAATGGCGAACAACGCTTCCGTTTCAGCCGGCGATACGGATGCAATCTTCTCCGGCGCCTTCGTAAACGTAAATTCCTTGCCCGTCGCATCCTTTACCGTCAGCGGGTAGACCGTTTTCTTAGACGCCGCTGCCGGCGATGCGCTCGCTGTCGGTGCTTTCGTCCCCTCGCCGCCCAGCTTCGCCGGATCGGAAATACTCGTCTCGCTTTTGCCGCACGCGGCCAAGCCTAGTATCGTCGCCATCGCCAATGAGACGATAAGCCCCTTTTGAACCCCGTTCCACTTCTTCATCCTGCTTTTCTTCCTCTCTGCTCCTATGATTTCGATTGATCCGACAAAAAAACTCCTTGACCCAAACGGATCAAGGAGACGTAAATCGCGGTTATAGGCAGCTAGAAAAAAGAAGCCGCTTCCTGATTTAACGCGATCCTTTCCTCGAAGGATTGTCGTACGCACCACAAATAGGCAGGTATCTGACTGTTCAGCGAATGCAAGAGCTTACGGCTCGGGCATGGCTGAATTACAGTGGCGGGACCGTGCCGGACTCTGACCGGCTTCCCTTTTAAGCTCGTCGCACAAACACCGTGCGGCTGAGCACCTATCGCTGACATATGAACCTATCAATCTAATGGTCGATTATAGACGTTTTTTTATTTTTGCGCAATCACTTTTAGCACTTGTTTGGCCTCGTCCATTTTCGGCGCATTCGCCGGGATAAACGCGACGAGCCCTTTGCCTTCGTACCCTTGATCCTTCATCCATTTGTTGCCCTCAAGCGGAATGCCGTACAAATGCTTCTCGGCCGGCTTGCCCTCTTCCTGGACTTCGATGACGCCGCTTGGGTAATCCGCAGGATTAATCACCTCATCCAACGATACGAAGCCCGCTTGCGAGCTTAACCCCTTAAACTGCTCTTCCGGCAAAATAAAAATGCCGTTCCCGCCGGCCGCCAGCTCGACGATCATTTTTTCCATGGAGAAAATCGGAGAGGTATTCAGCTTCACCGAAGGTACTTCGCCGATTTTGGATTTCAGCGACGCTTCCATCTTCTCCGCCGCCTCCGCCGGGAAGCCGTTTGGCCCCATGACAAATACAGACACATCCACCTTTGGCCCGCCGCAGGCAGAGAGGACAAGCATCATGCCCAGCATGACTGCCAGTACCCATTTCGCTTTCATTCTTGGTTCATTCCTTCCTCATATCCGTTTTGGCCTTTATTTCGGCAGAAAAGCCGGTTTTCACCGACTTTTCTTTCCGCTGGCCATATATTCATTTATTTTAAGATCTAATTGCGTGCTAAGCAAGACGACCTCTTCCGATGTCATTTCCCGGCCGTCCATGACTAATTGCTCCATTTTCCGCCGCAACGCATGAATTTCTTCCTCTAGTACGCTGAGGGCACTGTGCTTCTTGGCGCTTCTGTTCAACCAACGTTGACCGAAGTCTTGTTCACAAATTTGCGGCTGTCGTTGATAGCTTGTTAGTTGATATTCCAGAAAAGCCATGCTCATCCCTCCTCGCTTTAGCATACCAGTTTTCCGGATATTTGAACACCCTTTTAAGCATGATCCTCGAAGAGATCTATGCCATCAGCCCATACACACTCCAGTCCATAAAAGGACGCCGGAGCCGGTTATCTTTGCCGTTACAGCTTTCTCAGAAAGTTCCCAATTCGCTCCAACGCTTCATTCAATTGCGAGACGCTGTACGCATAGGAGCAGCGCAGATGGCCTTCGCCGCCAAGCCCGAACACGTCGCCCGGCACAGCCGCCACCTTGGCTTCATGCAGCAAGCGCTGCGCGAACTCCTCGGACGTCATGCCCGTCTTCGCAATGCTTGGGAACGCATAAAATGCGCCTTGCGGCTCATGGCAATCGAAGCCGATTTCCCGAAAGCCCCGCACAATCAAACGTCTGCGCTGGTTGTAGGACTCCATCATGCGATCCTTCTCTTCCAGCCCGTTCGTCAGCGCTTCATGCGCTGCGACCTGACCCATGACCGGTGCGCACATCACGGTGTATTGGTGAATTTTAAGCATGGCCGAGATCAATTCTCGGTGGCCGCAGGCGTAGCCCATCCGCCAGCCGGTCATCGCAAACGCTTTGGAAAAGCCGCTGACGAGAATCGTCCGATCCTTCATGCCAGGCACCGCCGAGAAGCTTGCATGCTTTTGGCCGTAAGTTAATTCAGCGTAAATTTCATCGGAGATGACGATGAGATCATGCTCTTCGACAACCTTGGCAATCGGAAGCCAATCCTCGTAGCTCATAATACCGCCGGTTGGATTGCTCGGATAGCAGAGAATGAGAATCTTCGAACGCGGCGTAATGGCCGCGCGCAAAGCCTGCTCCGTCAATTTGAACTGATCCTTCGCGAACGTTTCGATCCCGACCGGAACACCGCCGCTGATGCTCGTAATTGGGGAGTATGAAATGTAGCACGGCTCCGGAATCAGAATTTCATCCCCAGGCGTTACTAGCGCACGCAGGGCCAAATCAATCGCTTCGCTGCCACCGACCGTCACCAACACTTCGTTCGTTGGCTCATACTTCACTTTGAATGAAGTATATAAATAGTTCGCAATCGCTTCGCGCAGCTCGGGAAGCCCGGAGTTCGGCGTATACTTCGTTTTGCCTCGTTCCAGGGAGTGCACTGCCGCTTCCCGCACATGCCATGGCGTCGAAAAGTCAGGTTCGCCCACGCCGAGCGAGATAATATCTTCCTTGCTGTTGCTGACCAAATCAAAAAATTTCCGAATCCCGGACGGCTTCATATCGCGTACCGCAGGTGCAAGGTAATCCTTCATGGATTTGGGGCTTGAAGTTACTTGTGTCTCATCTTTTATCATGGCCATCCCTCTCCCTTACGGCGAGACAAGCATCCGGTGATCATCTTCCTGATCCTCGAAAATAATGCCGTCTTGTTTATATTTTTTTAGAATAAAGTTCGTTTTCGTAGAAAGCACGCGGTCGATCGGCGACAGCTTGTTTGAAACGAAAGCCGCTACTTGCTTGAGTGAGTGCCCTTCAACCTCAACAAGGAGATCATACGCGCCCGACATCAGGTAGACCGATTTTACTTCAGGATATAAATAAATCCGTTCCGCAATCGCATCGAATCCGCGTCCGCGTTCCGGTGTAATTTGCACCTCTATAAGGGCGGTAACTTTCTCATCATCCACTTTGCTCCAATTGACAACCGTGGCGTATTTGACGATGACCTTATCCGCTTCCATCTCGCTTATCGCTCGCGCCACTTCGGCCTCCGTCGTACCCAACATGGTGGCGATCAGATCCGCACCTCTGCGGGCATCTTCTTTCAGTAATTCGAGAATTTTAAGCTTCAAAGCATCCATAGTCAAACCTACCTCTCCAAAATGTTTTCGTTCATCCATTCATCTTACAATGAATTGCCGTCCCAATTCAATTCCTGCTTGCTGATCTTTTCCTGATTATTTGCTTATATTTGAAAATTCTTTATCATCAGAGTGTACAAAACGCGCAAAAGCCGCCAGAGTTCATCACCCTGGCGGCCTCCAGCCGCTATTCCCAAATATCCATGCTCAAATACCGTTCGCCCGTGTCCGGCGCGATGCACAGCACGCGCTTGCCACGCCCCAGCTCTCGTGCAACCTGCAAGCCCGTCCACACCGACGCGCCGGCGGACGGCCCGACGAGGATACCCTCGCGGCTCGCGAGCTCGCGCATCGTGCGGATCGCGTCCTCGTCGGCGACCTGGACGATCTCGTCGTAGACGCTCGTGTTGAGAATCGCCGGGACGAAGCCCGGGCTCGTTCCCACAAGCTTGTGCGGGCCCGGGCTGCCGCCGGACAACACCGGCGACCCCTTTGGCTCGACTACGTAGATGCGCAGCCCCGGCAGGCGCTCCTTCAAAACCTCGCCTGTGCCGGTGATCGTCCCACCGGTACCAGAGGTGGCGACGAAAGCGTCCAGGCGGCCCTCCATCTGCTCCAGCACTTCGAGCGCCGTCGTCGTCCGGTGAATGTTCGGATTCGCCGGATTCTCGAACTGCTGAGGAATGTAGCTGCCCGGGATACCGGCCTGCAGCTCCAACGCCTTCTTGATCGCCCCCGGCATGCGCTCGGCGGCCGGCGTCAGCACCACCTCGGCGCCGTACGCCTTGAGCAGGTTAATGCGCTCCTTGCTCATGTTGTCCGGCATGACCAGAATGGCTTTATAGCCCTTCGCTGCGGCATTCATGGCAAGACCGATGCCAGTGTTGCCGCTCGTCGGCTCGATGATTGTCGCGCCAGGCTGCAGCTGTCCGTTCAACTCCGCTTGGTGAATCAAATTATAAGCAGCCCGATCCTTCACGCTGCCGCTTGGATTAAAATACTCCAGCTTCACATATAACTCGGCATCGTCCGGCCCAACCAGACGGTTGATTCGTACGGCAGGCGTCTCCCCGATCAGCTCCGCGACGCTGTTGAACATTTTTTGGTTCTTCAAGGGTGTCCCCTCCTCTTTCCACTTGCAAGCTGCTTCCATTGTCACAGGTAAACAGCGCCGATGTCAAGATTTCGCAGTCGACAAGCGCCACCGCATGAAAAGCCATGAAAAAAACGTCGAACTCCCAATCCCCAGCAGCAGCACATTGATGACCAGCGGCGCTTTGCTCCAAGAGATGACGAGATTGAACACCAGCACGCCCAGCACACGTCCCACATTCAGCGACAGCTCACGGAAGACGATGTACTCTTCCCTTTGCTTCGCGCTCTCTTCATCCGCCCCGATCAGATCGAAAACCGAAGACACCATCGGCACAGAATACAAAGGAAAGAACAGTGCAGACCCAATGCCGAAAATCAGCAACGTCCCGTAGGACATACGCCAAAAAAACGGAAGAATCGCCGCTACGACCATCACCGAACCGATCAGCATGCTTATTTTGCGATAGCGGGGTTTAATAAACCGCCCCGTCAACCAGAAGCTCACAAGAGAAACGGCCGACGTAATTAGCGCGAAATTCCCGAGACTCGCCTCGCTCGACGTTGAAATGTAGACGAGGAGGCCGATCATAAACCCAAAGACGCCTTCGCGTACGCCTTGAAACATCAGTGCAGTTGCCACCCGTTTCCACGGCGTCTCCGCCAAGCGAAAGATTCGCAGCGGCAGCAGCCATTCATAGGTGCCGCTCACTTTCCGTTTCTTCAGGAAAAAGGAAAGAACCACTCCCGCCACAAAGATGCCCAGGGAAATGGAAAAAATCAACCGATACCCGGCCAGATCCCCCAGGCTGACAATCAGCATCCCCGAAATCCATGGCGCCACAATGCCAGCGCCAGCAGCCAGCAGCCCGACGGTGCCGTTAAATTTGTCGCGATTGTCCGGATCCGTCACCTCAAAATAGACCACATTGAAAGAGAGCCAAAAAAATCCAACCGACACGCCCTGCACCATGCCAAGCCATACAAAGTGGTTGACACTTCCTTTTCCAAGCCATAACACCAGCATATAAAAACAGGCCGATACAAAAACGCCCGCGCGCAGAACGTTCATTTTGTTATGCTCCTTCACCCATTTGCCGGCGAGCCAGAACGTCACCATCATCGTCAAATGCGTCATAAGCGTAAACCAGCCGACGATCGTAAAATCATTTTTTGCCTTCCACATATACACGCCGACGAATGTACCGGACAAAGCATTCGCGCTGCCGAACAACGTGTGCACGATCAGCAGCAGAATCGCTTGCGAATCCAGCTTGCCGCCGCTTGCCTTCAATTGCTCCATGCGCCTCCTCCTCTTTGCGGGGTAAAAAGCTTTAGTTAAGCTTCCCCATTCGAGGGAAAATATGAGGATGCGCGCACAAAAAAACCGACTCCGCCAGGAATCGGCTTTTGTTCTATAACGCTTAGTCAGCCTTAATGCGCTCCACCATCAGCAGGCGGTCCGTATCCGACAATATTTTCTCCACACGAAAACAGGAAGGACACACGTACACGTCGGACGTATACGGCCCCGTCAAAAAGGCGCTTCCCAGCGTTCTCGAAATCACCGGTGTAAACGTCGTTTCGCTGGTCACCTCTGTGCCCGCATGCAGCATGAACTCATGACAGCTCGGGCATTCCGGCGCCTCCTCCTGTTCGTCGGAGATGAGCTGAACCTTCTCGCCGTATTTATCCAGCGGTTCGTCCGAATCGTCCCACGCCAGCGCCAGGTCCTCTTCCGAATCCGCATACTCCTGCTCATTGAAACGCAGCTTCTGGCCGGTTTGCTTCACTTTCAAGTCAATCGTACGGTAATCGTTTAATTCGTTAAAGCAGTGCGGGCATTCATCCTCAGGGCCGATCTCCGGATCCCATACGATTTCGGTCTGACACCAAGGACAAACGATTTCCTCATGAGCACTCATTTCTCTATCCTCCACAACTTCCCATCATGCATACTTTATTACATAATAAACCCCTATCGCCATAAAAACAATCGCCAAGGCAAATAGGGTCCCCCACAGGTATTTCATCGTTCAAGCCTCCAAGAAGTTGTCTGTCCTAGGTTACGCATGCACCTACCACGTACGACAGCGAGACGGAGATGATCAAGGAGAGAAAGCCGACCGCACGGTTGCCGTTCTTAATCTCTTCATCGATTTTGAAGAACGGGGTCAAGAACTCGAAGATGAAATACGCCACGAGCAGCAGCAAGAACCCGTATCCCGCCCAAATGAGCGAGTGAATCATCGTATCATTGTTTAAAATGGCAAATCGGAACAGGTTGCAGATTCCGAAAATTTTACCGCCGGTCGCCATGGCAACGGCCAAGTTCCCTTTTTTAATCTCAGCCCAATCGTCGTACTTTGTTACCATCTCAAATACCGTCAAGAAAATGACCAACGCGACGACAGCCACTGCGAAAAATGCAAGCGTCGCCAAATACGGGTTGCTAAGCAAGACATCCACCTCTTCGTTCATTATCGTCTCCTGCCTTCCTGTATAAAAATCCCCATACATGATAGTAGAGACTGAGTTTCCTCAGTCTCTCGCAGGTCGTTCTAGTATAGCATTAAGATTGTTTCTTTTCAGCCAATTTCGCTTTCATTGCAGCAAGCTCATCGTCAATCGCGCCTTTGCCTGCGCCCAGGCCGTCCAACTCATCGTCAAGACTGCGGTTCTTCGCGCGGATCTCGCCGCTCGCTTGTGCTTCAGCTTCCATTTGCAGCACTTTTTCGCTCATGCGGTCGAAGCCTTTCGCCGCGTTATCCGTACCGAAGCCGGACATCGCTTGGTTGATTTGCTTTTGCGCTTTCGCTGTTTCCGCACGGGCGATCAGCAAATCTTTTTTGTTTTTCATTTTTGTAAATTCGTCTTTCATTTCGCTCAGTTGCGCGCGAAGCTGGTCAGCATTCGTTTTGGCCAGATCATATTGTTTCTTAAGCTCGTCATAACGGGTTTGGTGCTCTTTCTTGTCTTCGAGTGCGCGGCGGGCCAAATCTTCGTTGCCGGCTTCCAGAGCTTTCATTGCTTGCTCCGTCCGCTTTGTCACCATCTCTTCGGACTCTTCCACTTGAAGCTTGAATTTCTTCTCGATCGCGATTTGTTTCGCTACCGCAGCTTCCGCTTCCATAATGTCCTCTTCCATGTCGCGAAGAAATTGGTTCAGCATTTTAACCGGATCTTCCGCTTTATCCAGCAAGTCGTTGATCGAAGCCATTGTCATATCGCGAAGTCTTTTGAAAATACCCATGTGTGTATTCCTCCTAAAATTAATTGCTGTTTTTATATCTCTTTCATACGTAACTTCGCGTTCGGGGTTTCAAAAAGAAAAAAGATTTTGTGGTCTATTTCAGCTCGACCACGGTAACGCCCGATCCGCCTTCGTTGTAGTTGCCCATGCGGTAGCTCTTGACGTGCTTGTGGCGGCGCAAATATTCCTGCATACCTGTTCGCAGCACGCCCGTGCCCTTGCCGTGGATGAGATATACTTGCCCGAAATTGGCAAGGAACGATTCGTCGAGGAAGCGATCGGCCTCAATCATCGCCTCTTCCATGTTCATGCCGCGCATATCGAGCTCCATCTTGGCGTTGTCGTCGCGCGTCCGTTTGACGGAGGATGATGCTTTGGGCTGCTGCGTGGCAGCTTTCGGCGCGCTGCCGAGCTTCTCCAAGTTCGCAATCGGCACCTTCATCTTCATAATGCCAAGCTGCACGCTCGCTTCCGTCGCACTCACAATCTCGACGACGTGCCCCTTCTGGCCGAGGTTCACCACCCGAACCTCATCGCCCGCCTCGATCGTCTCCTGCTTCTTCTTCGCGGTCCGCACCTGCTTCGCGCGCAGCTCCGGCGTCGCCTGATCGAGGCGCCGCTTTACCTCCACGAGCCGGTGGTCCTTGACGGCACCGCGCTCCTCGAGCGCCATGCGGCGCAGGTCCGCGATGACCTCGTCGGCCTCTCGGCGCGCCTTCGCGACGGCGTCACGCGCGTCGCGCTCCGCTTTCTCGAGCAGCTTGTCGCGCTGCTCGTCGAATTTCAGCTGCTGCGCCTCAAGCGATTTACGCATCGCTTCGGCCTCTGTGCGCAGCTGTTCGGCTTTGCGGCGATCGGCCTCCGCGAGGAGCCGATTCTCTTCCAGCGAGGCGATCATCGATTCGACCCGCTGGTCTTCTTCGCCGACCTGCGTGCGCGCATGGTCGATGATCCGCTTCGACAAGCCGAGCCGCTCGGCGATGGCGAAGGCGTTGCTTCGGCCCGGGACGCCGACCAGGAGGCGGTACGTCGGGCTCAGCGTCTGGATGTCGAACTCCATCGAGGCATTGATTGTGCCCTGTTTTTGGTAGGCGTAAGCCTTCAGCTCGGAGTAATGCGTCGTTGCAATCATGCGGCAGCCGAATTGATGAATGTAATCCAGGATGGAAATGGCCAGCGCCGAACCTTCGGCCGGATCGGTACCCGCGCCAAGCTCGTCGAGCAGGACGAGGCTTTTCGGCGTCATATCTCTTAATATAGAGATAATATTCGTCATATGGCTGGAAAATGTACTCAAGCTCTGCTCGATGCTCTGCTCGTCGCCGATATCGGCGTAGATCGCATCGAAGACGCAAAGCTGCGTGCCTTCCTCAGCGGGTACGAACAGACCGGACATCGCCATGAGACTTAGCAGGCCGACGGTTTTGAGCGATACCGTTTTACCGCCGGTATTCGGGCCTGTGACGATAATCGTCGAGTAGTCGTTGCCGATCTCAAGATCGAGCGGCACGACGACGTCGGCCGGAATGAGCGGATGACGTCCGCGCTTGATCTTGATAAAGCCGCGGTCGTTGAGCCGCGGCAGCGAAGCTTTGAGCTCGCGGGCGAGTCCTGCCTTGGCGAAGATGAAGTCAAGCTCCGCCAATTGCTCCACGTCATAGACGAGGATATCCACTTGCTCGGCAACCAACGCCGTGAGGGCGCGCAGCACCTTCTCGATCTCGGCTTCTTCCTTGAATTTCAGCTCACGGATTTTATTATTGAGCTGGACGATCGCATCGGGCTCAATATATAACGTAGCGCCGGAAGCAGACTGGTCGTGAATCATACCGCCAAAGCTGGAGCGGTACTCCGCTTTGACCGGTATCACGAACCGGTCGTTCCGGATTGTGATGAGGACGTCCTGCAGCATTTTCTGCACGGACGAGTTGCGGATCATCTGCTCCAGGCGCTCGCGTACACGGCTCTCGCCGGTACGCAGCTCGCTGCGGATGCGGCCGAGCTCGGGGCTCGCGCTGTCCACAACGACGGCGTTCTCGTCGATGCAGGCGTTGATTTTATCCTCGAGCGGTTTGTTCTCCGTGAGCAGTTCGACCTTCTCTTTTAGCATAGGCAGTGAATACTCTTCATGGACGGCGAGGATAAATCGTTTCAGGCGGCGCGCACCAAACATCGTTGTCGAGATGTCGAGCAGCTCCGTCGGATTGAGCATGCCGCCGATTCTGGCCCGGTGCAGCGAGGCCCGGATGTCGCGAATGCCGCCGAACGGGGCGTTGCCCTTTAACCGCTCCACGTTGACCGCTTCGTCCGTCGCTTGCAGGCGCAGCTTCACCAGCTCAAAGTCGCCGCTCGGCTCGAGCGCTTCGACCGCTTCTTTTCCCAGGGATGTCGCGGCGTGATAGGCTAATTTATGTAAAATCTTTTCGTATTCCAGCGTTTTGATAATTTTTTTGTTCACGTTGTTTACCTCTTTTCTTCGCTTCACCCCATAGTATAAACCAAATTGAAGCCGCTTAGCTACGGAGACATTGATTATATGGAAGAATCTCCCGCGATAAACGGCGGCCGCTTGGGTACACTAAGCTGTGAATCTACATCAAGTGCCAAAATGAAAAGGAGGTTCACACATGCATCTTCTTGGACATCTGGTCAGATTTATCGTTTCGGCTTTGGTTCTTATGTTTGTCAGTTGGTTGGTTCCTGGGTTTAGCGTCGGCGGGTTCTGGAGCGCCTTCTTCCTCGCACTGGTGATCGCCATTGCGGCCTGGATTATCGAAGGCATCTTCGGTAAGCAAATCACCCCGTTTGGCAGAGGCATCGTCGGATTTTTGGTTAGCGCGCTGGTTATCTGGGCCGCACAATTTGTCGTTACGAATGTATCGACGAGCATTATCGGTGCCATACTAGCTGCGTTAGTCATTGGTATCATCGACTTGTTCATTCCGGTCAAAACCCCTTTCGAACAAGGGCTGACAGGAAGAGAAGATCGTCGTTAATACGGAAACCTGCTTTGCCGTATAAAAAGGTCGGCCTGCTGCGAGTCTACATCGCCGGGTCGATCTTTTCTTTTTGCCACGTTTGTTTCACGAGTTTGTCACTGCTTTTTGCAAACAGGTCGTGTAGAATAAAAGGGAAATCCAAATTGTGGAGGGGTTCCCTTATGAAAAAAGCATTGGTTCTACTCATGGGCATTGCACTGGCTATCGCCCTTGCAGCATGTGGAAATAAAGAGGACAAGTCTGCGGCAACACCAACGGCGGGGGCGCAAGCGTCCGGTCAGCAGGTTGTGCTGAAAGCGACGAATTTCAAGTTTGACCAAACCGAGTATCGTGTCAAAAAAGGCGAGCCTGTGACGATTACCCTCGAAAACTCGCAGGGCGTTCATGGTGCCGCACTTAAAGAATTCAATGTTAACTTGAATAATGGTAACAAAACCGCAACATTCACGCCGGACAAAACCGGCTCGTTCCCGATCACATGCTCGATCATGTGCGGTACAGGGCATGCGGATATGAAAACTGTTCTAGTTGTTGAATAAGTTGTATAGGGTCGTGAAGAACACAGACCGCTCTCTCCTTTGGAGATGGGCGGTTTTTTTATTAAGTTTGAGATGGAGGGATGCTCATGTCATTTGACTTGGCGTACGAAGTATTTATGGAGATGCAGGCGAGAACGAGGTCGGGAGAAGCGCTGCGGCGGCTGTTGGAAGGACACGGCCACGCTGAAAAATTATTTCTGGAGCAGGTATGGTGGCCCGCTATGGGCCGATTTGATGATCTGCAGGCCGAGTATGAAGTTTCGGATTTTAAGGACGGCGTCCGATATTTGGATTTTGCATATGTTCGTGGGAATTATCGTGTCTGTATTGAAATTGACGGATATGGCGCCCAACATAGAGAACTGAATCGATGGCAGTTCGCAGATCAATTGACAAGGCAGAACCATCTGGTTCTGGATGGGTGGAAAGTGCTGCGTTTTGCCTATGACGACATACGGGAGAAGCCGCGGCGGTGTCAGCAGCTCATCCTGCAGATGATGGGCAGTTGGTTTGGAGAGGGGCAAGGGGGGATGAAGCTTTCTCTGGAGCAAAAGGAGATTCTACGGATTGCTTCCCAATCTAGCGAGCCGCTGCTGCCTGTAGCCGTCGCCGAGCGACTTGGGGCTAGCAGAATCCATGCAGGCAAACTTCTTCGCTCGCTAGTTGAGCTAGGATTGCTGCAGCCCGCTTCCGGTTCGAGGCGCATACGGTCGTATGCTTTGACAGGGAAGTATGGGGCGCGCGGCTGGGATATCTAACGATGGGAAAAGTTCGTAACCAGACGTAAAGCAACTAATCAAGCGTGGGCAAAGTAGCCATTAGTGGCAAGGCAGGGGGGCGAGCGTACCCGTTCGTGAATAAGTAATCAAAGATCTCTTATTTCTGAAAAATCGGTGATTGGCAGCGGAATAAGACAACAGAAATATCTTATTTCATCGATATGGGCCTTTACCAAGCTGATTTCAGGTAAATAAGTTATTTTCGATTACTTATTCTTCTCAAAATGCGAGGTACAAAACAAATAAGTAATCTCTATTATCTTATTTATTACAGAGCATCGCGCTGGAAGCCGCTTCGAGTACGAAAAAGACGCTCCCTCCCACCTTGCTGCGGCGGATGGAGCGTCTTTTTGCGGTTAGACGATTTTCTGCTTCCACAGTTCGTGGAGCTTACCGGCCACCTGCGGCAGCTCGTTGATGAGATAAGGCGCGATGGACGACTCCGCCATCAATTGCTGCACGCCGTCCGAGGGGAGGATCGTCATGACGTTAACGGCGATAATGACGATCAGCAACGCCTCAGCGAGGCCGAGGAGCGCACCGCTCCAGCGGTTCAACATATTAATGCCCGGCGTTTTCGCCAGCATATTCAGCGCCCGACCGATGACGACCAGGGCGATCTTGACACCGAAGAAGAGAACGGCAAAGGCTAACGCGTTAAAGAAGTACGTGTCCAGGTTCAATCCTTTGACGATGAACTCGTATTGCTCGTAGTTTTGATAGGTCGGCGTTGCGATCGCGTTTCGCAGGATTGGCGCCGTATCTTTGTAAAAGTAGAACGCCACCAAGTAGGCGAGTACAAAGCCGGCAATGGACACGATTTGAGCAACGAATCCGCGAAAATAGCCTAGCAAGAGTCCGATTACAAGGATTGCAAGCAGCGCGTAGTCCAGCGTATGCAAGCTCACAGGCGGTTACCGGATCGGACTGTCGGCTTCTACAAGCTCAATCCATTCATTGTACTCCGATTGGAGCTTCCGGTACTCCTCTTGCAGCTTCCGGTATTCTTCCTTGACCGCCAACAGTTCCTGCTGATGCTCGTCGCCGGCGCCGGTCTGCTGCACCAATGTCTCCATCTCCTTGCGGACCTGATCGAGCAACTGCTGCTTTTCTTCCTTGAATTGCGCTTCGCGCGCGCTGCGCTCGGCATTAATTTGAGCGATTAACCCGTCAAGCTGAGCCTGGTACTGCTCAATGACCGTGCGTCTCTGCGCTTCCAATTGCTGAATAATATTCGATTGCTGCTGTTGGTATTGGAGGATAATGTTTGCTTTCTCATCTTCAAAACGGCGGAAATTGCTCGCTGTTTCCTCCTGCATCATGTCATTCAACACCGTTACTTCCTCATCGAGACGGGCCGCGGCAGCTTCAAGTTCAGCATTGTGCTGTTCGGACAGGGCAGCAAGCTTCATCTCGTATGCCTCCTGCGCTTCTGCTAGTGCCGCTTCTTGCTCCGCCTGCGCCGCTGCCAGCTCAGCCGCCAGCTTTGCTTCATACGCTTCACGCTGTCTCTTATACACATCT